>DASYQD010000042.1:0-31999 GCA_036005845.1 Thermoanaerobaculia bacterium
GAACTGGGTGACGACGGTGATGGATGCGGATGGCCGGTTCAGCGTCGGCTTCGACGCGATCCAGCTCGACAGCGCTTGCGCTCCGCGCAACGTCATCTTCATTCCGTAGCCTGACCCTTCGCCGGGTGGGCTCGTGGTCTCACGCCACGGGCCCACCCGGCTTCGCTTCTCCCACCCGCCCGCATTCCCCAAAAAGCCCTCATTTGACGGTGTCTCTCCGACACCGTACGCTCTTCCCCAGTCTTCACCTTGGGAGGAGAGACACATGAAGAGGACCACCTTCGCGCTGCTCGCGGCGCTGGCGCTGGCGGCAGCACCGGGCGCGGCGGAGATCTGCACCATCGACGACGTGCCGGCGGCGACCCTGCTGTTGCCGTACTTCGAGGTCAGCCTCGACGCGCCGGTCGGCTGGGGCAAGCACACGCTGTTCTCGATCAACAACGCGTCCGACGTCGCGGCGGTGGCTCACGTCACGCTGTGGACCGACGAATCGATCCCGACGCTCGACTTCGACGTCTACCTGACCGGCTACGACGTGCAGACGATCAACCTCTACGACATCTTCGCCTACGGCAACCTGCCGCGCACCGCCGACGATGGTGCCGATCCGACCGACCTCATCAGCCCGCAAGGCGCTCTGTCGCAGGACATCAACTTCCCGGGCAGCTCGGGACCCTGCGTGGCGGCGTACACCAACCCGGTGCTCGACGCGACGCGGCTCGCCAACCTGCGCGCGGCACACACCGGCAAGAACGCGCCCGCCTACGGCGGCTGCCTGGGCGCCAACTACGGCGACAACATCGCGCGCGGCTACGTCACCATCGATTCGGTGACGCAGTGCAACCTGCTGTTCCCCAGCTCGGCGACGTACTTCTCGGGCGGCATCGCCGACAATCGCAACATCCTCTGGGGCGACTACTTCTACGTCAACGAGATGCAGAACCTGGCGGCGGGCGAGACGCTGGTGCACGTGGAGTCCTGCGGCATCGGGCTGCTGCCGCCGAAGGGCGTCGTCGGCGGCGCGGGCAACTGCCCGTTCGTGCCCGGCGACTACACCTTCTACGGCCGCTACGCTTCCGTCGCCGGCCAGGATCAGCGCGAACCGCTGTCGACCACCTTCGCCACGCGCTACATCAACGGCGGCCTGTTCGACGGCGGCACGGACCTCGTGGTCTGGCGCGACAGCAAGACGATCCCGACCGGCGCCAACGGCCCGCACAGCTGCGCTACGACGCCGAGCTGGTTCCCGCTCAACCAGACCGACGTGGTGGCCTTCGACGAGACCGAGAACCCGACCGACCTGTGCTTCACCGGCGACGTGATCTCGCCGCCGCTCGGTGGCGCCGAGACCTGCTTCCCGCTGGAGACGCAGCGCGTGCATCTGTCGGGCGGCAACGTCATCGGCTCGGATCCCACACCGCCGGCCGCGTTCGGGTGGATCTACCTCAACCTGAACAGCGCGGTGGCGGGCGTCTCCTACCCGGCTGCCGATCCCTCGATCATGCAGAACTGGGTGACGACGCTGATGGATGCCGAGGGCCGGTTCGGCGTCGGCTTCGACGCCATCCAGCTCGACAGCGCCTGCGCGCCGCGCAACGTCATCTTCATCGGCAACTGAGGCCAGCTCCGTAGCCCACGTGAAATCAGTCTCTTGCTACACCGCCGACGATGTGCGACCATCCTCGTTCCTTTGCAGGCGACCGACGGCGGCCCTCGAGCTCGAAATCGGGGGTTGACATCCTGCCAGGGCGGTCTTATAGTGCGACAGCATAAACCGGTCAAGAGACGAGACGAGTTCGACGGTCAAGGCCTTTTCGATGCTTACGTCCGGCTAGCGAGTCTTTGAACGGGAGGTGATGGGTACCCTCGGAAGCCAAAGAGCTTCGACAGTGACGTGAGGTTGGCGGAGATTCTGGAAATCCCTCTGGAAGATTCAGCGCTCTCCGTTCGACCTGCCCCGCGGAGTCTCACTCCAAGGGCGAATCGATCCCAACGTTTGTGGAGATTGAGGAGATTCTCCGAGATGAAAAAGGTACTCGTTTGCTTCTCGCTGGCCGCGTTGCTGGCGATGGGCGGCCGGGCCTTCGCCGAGATCTGCACGATCGATGACGTGCCGGCGGCGACCCTGCTCCTGCCCTACTTCGAGGTGGATCTGGACAGCCAGAACGGCGTCCAGACTCTGTTCTCGATCAACAACGCGTCGGCGGCCGCGGCGGTCGCCCACGTCACCGTGTGGACGGACCAGTCGATCCCGACCCTCGACTTCGACGTCTATCTCACGGGTTACGACGTGCAGACCATCAACCTGTACGACATCTTCCACTTCGGCAACCTGCCGCGCACCGCGGACCGGGGCGCTGACGTCGGCGATGCCTTCAGCCCGAGCCCGCCGCCCGGCGCGACTCAGGCTGCGAACGTCAACCCGTTCACGGGTCCGTTCACCCCGGGTGTGCCCACCGAGTTCGACTTCGGCGGCAGCTCGGGTCCCTGCGTGGCGGCGTACACCAACCCGGTGCTCGACGCGACGCGCATCAGCAACCTGCAGGCGGCGCACACCGGCCACAACGCTCCGGCGTACGGTGGCTGCATGGGCGCCAACTACGGGGACAACATCGCCCGCGGCTACGTGACCGTGGACTCGGTGACGCAGTGCAACCTGCTGTTCCCGAGCTCGGCCACCTACTTCTCGGGCGGCATCGCCGACACCCGCAACATCCTGTGGGGTGACTACTTCTACGTGAACTCGTCGCAGAACTTCGCCCAGGGCGAGACGCTGGTCCACGTCGAGTCGTGCATCCCGGGTGACGGCTTCATCGGCTTCGTCGGCAACGGCGCGGGCCACTGCCCGTTCGCCCCCGGTCAGTACACCTTCTACGGCCGTTACGCTGCGGTGGCCGGTCAAGATCAGCGCGAGCCGCTCTCGACCACCTTCGCTTCGCGTTACATCAACGGCGGCCTCTTCAACGGCGGCACCGACCTGATCGTCTGGCGCGATTCGAAGACGATCCCGACCGGTGCCAACGGTCCGCACAGCTGCGCCACGACCCCGCCCTGGTTCCCGCTGAACCAGACCGACGTGGTGGCCTTCGACGAGACCGAGAACCCGACCGATCTGTGCTTCACGGGTGACGTGATCTCTCCGCCGCTGGGTGGCGCCGAGACCTGCTTCCCCCTCGAGGCCCAGCGCGTGTCGCTCTCGGGCGGCAACGTGATCGGTGCAGACCCGGTCCCGCCGTCGCCGTTCGGGTGGATTTACCTCAACCTGAACAGCGCCGTCTCCGGCGTCAACTACCCGGCTGTTGATCCTTCGATCATGCAGAACTGGGTGACGACGGTGATGGATGCGGATGGCCGGTTCAGCGTCGGCTTCGACGCGATCCAGCTCGACAGCGCTTGCGCTCCGCGCAACGTTGTCTTCATTCCGTAGTCAGTCCTGCGCCGGGCGGGCCCGTCCAAAGGGCCCGCCCGGTTTCTTCTCTTTTCCTTCCTGCCGGGCCGCTCCGCAGTGTCCCTCTTGATCGCGAGGCAGTGCAGAGCAGCTCGAGTTTCTCGACCTTATGCAATGGCCACCGGCTGACGCTGGCGCACCGTCGTCCGTGGTGGTGGAGAGGGAATCCACCCGCAACTGAGGAGCACGTCACGATGGATCATTCCTCCTTCGAGTCGACCGCCGGACGCCGGCGCCTTGCCGCCGCCCTCCTGATCGCCCTCACGGCGGCGTTGCCGCTGCGGCTGCTGGCCAAGGGCTGTTCGGAGAGCCTGCCCGGTCAGAGCCCGCAGCCGCCGGCGACCCTGTGGGGAGAGCTCGAGCCCACGAAAGTGCTCCAGAACGCCACCAATTGGACCGGCTCACAGCTGGCCACGAGCACCTACCCGATCTCGACCGCGGTCGACGTCGAGAACGGCTGGGTGTTCGAGACCTACCTGGGCGGCATCGCGATCTGGGACGGACGTTCCAACCCGGCCGATCCGACGAAAACGGTCCAGCTCGGCTGGTGGGAAGGCGGCATCCCCAATACGGTCCCGGCGGGCGAGTTCACCCAGATCATCTGGTCCATCGACGCTCCCGAAGGCGTGGACTCGATCATGGCGGTCGGCGGTCAGCCGGTGTTCGGGCTGCAGATCTGGGACACCACGAACAAGACGTCGCCGCACCAGCTCTACAAGGACTGGGGCCATCCCTTCGTCTACCAGGTCTATGCCGACCGCATCGGTGGACGGGATTACGCCTTCGCGGCGGGATTCCAGGACCGCGGCGGCCTCTACCTCTACGACATGACGGCGGCGCGGAGCTTCAATGCCTGCGTCGAGAAGAGCGGCGACGGGCAGATCAGCTGCCCCGGCGTCTACCTCGGCAAGATCGGCCCCTCGGCCGACGTGAAATACGTCCACGGTCTCACCGTCGGCAGCCGGCACTTCGTCGTCGTCTCCGGCGGCAGCACCGGCTCGAGCTCCGGCGTGCGCATCTGGGACGTCACCAATCCGCAGGCGCCCGTCCAGGTGGTCCAGGACTTCGTCGGCTTCACTCCCTACGGCTACACCCACGGTGTCGCCATGTTCACGCAGAACAGCCACCACTACCTGGTCGCCCGGCGCAACGAGCAGGTCAACGTCTTCGACGTCACCAGCTGCTTGACGACGGGCTGCTCCGACATCGGCAGCCACCAGGTCTTCAGCCAGACCGTCAAGCCCGGCAACGACTCCAGCCAGTGGCTCAACGTCACCTTCTCGCGCAGCGGCTCTGGCACGCCTTTCATCTACCTCGGCAACGAAGCCGTGTGCCGCCAGGGCAAGCCTCCGGGCCACACCGAGTACCTCTTCGACATGAGCAATCCGGCTTCGCCCCGGGACGTCATGCCGACGCAGACGATCGACGACCTCGGCGTCAACGTCGACTACTGGAGCTGGTACTACTCCGACTTCACGCGCGGGTTCAGCCAGCTCGCGGGCCACAGCGGGAAGTTCAACGGCAGCTACTTCTACCGCACGGCCATGACGATGTTCGACATCCACCACCTCACCGGCACCGCCGGGCCGCCGGTGGCGAACTTCACCTGGAGCCCGGCGACGGTCTACGTCGGCGACACGGTCACCTTCACCAGCACGTCGAGCGGCGCGCCGACCGCCTATTCGTGGAGCTTCGCGGACGGCAGCCCGTCCTCCGGCGCCGCCAGCTCGGTGCAGACGGCGTTCACCTCGCCGGGCACCAAGACGGTGACGCTGACGGTCACCAACGCCTCCTCGCAGAGCGACACCAAGACGCAGACGGTGACGGTGATCGACCCGGCGCCGGCGATTGGAACCGTCGACCTCTCTCCGCTGGCACCGCTGACCTGCCAACCGGTGACCTTCACGGCCAACAACGTGACGGGTAAGCCGCCACTGAACGTCAGCTGGACGGTTTTCAACGCCATCAACAGCCCGGTGGCCACGGGTAGCGGCAATCCGTTCACCTGGAACTCGGCCGGTCAGCCCCAAGGGAACTACTCGGCGACCGTGACGGTGTCGAAGGCGGGGTACCCCGACGCCACCAACTCGAAGGCTTTCGTGCTCGGCGGGCTGCCGCTGCTGCCGGCCGACGGCACCTTCGCACCCACCAACGACGCCTTCGCCGCCGGCACCGTGAACTTCCACGTCGCCGTCGCCGGTGCGACCGCGTGGAAGTGGGACTTCGGCGACGGCACGGCGCAGGTGTGGACCACGGATCCGGTGGCCGGGCCCAACCCGACGCACACCTACACGCAGATCGGCGACTACAACGTCAAGGTCTACGTCAAGAACTGCGTCCAGGGCGAGCCCAACGGCGTCGGCAGCTCCCTCCTGGCGGTCCACGTGACCAGCGTGCAGCCGCTCGAGATCCAGCTGTTCACGGCCGTCGGCTGCCAGATCTTCTGCGACTTCCAGGTCAACCAGGCGGTCGCCTTCGCTCTCAAGGTGATCGGCGGCCCAACCTCCTACGACTTCGACTGGAACGGGGACGGCACCTTCGAGCAGCCCAACGCCGCTCCGACCACCTGCCCGGCGCAGGCCGATCCCGACGCCACTTGCTTCACCCACACCTACACGGCGGTGGCGTTGTACACGCCGGTGGTCCGCGTCCATCGTGGGATCGAGACGGTGTCGCTGGCTCATCCGGTGGCGATCAACATCGGCACGCCGGCGCCCGCGAGCACGTCGGTGTCGGGCCCCGGCAGCGGCCAGATCAACACCGCCTACAGCTTCTCGGCGAGCGGCAGCAACTGCACGCCGGGGGCGACGTGGGCGTGGAACGGCGGCGGCGGCACGGTCTCCGGTGACGGCTCGACGGTGTCGATCACCTGGACTTCGGCGGGCACCAAGACGGTGTCGGCGAGCAGCGGCAACTGCCCGACGGGGTCCGCCAGCATCAGCATCAGCAGCGGCGGCGGCAACAACGGCGGCGGCCTGACGCCGGCCTTCACCTTCTCGCCGTCCAGCCCGCAGCCGGGCCAGCCGGTGAGCTTCGACGCCACCTCGACCGGCGGCAGCCCGCAGGTCTTCGTCTTCGAGTTCAGCGACGGCGGCACGGCACTGAGCGCCACCACCAGCCACACCTATGCCAACGTGGGCACCTACTCGGTGAAGCTGACGGTCTCCAAGGACTGCTTGGCCGGCGTCTGCAACAGCCAGGCTTCGCTCACCAAGACGGTGGTGGTGGCCGGGCAGCAGGTGACGGCGACGTTCGACACCAGCGCGCCCTGCTCGGCCGACATCACCGGCACCCACTGCGACGCGGAGGTCGGGCAGCCCGTGAGCTTCAACTACACCGGCACGGGAGCCAACACCTTCAACTGGAGCTTCGACGACGGCACCAGCGCCACCGGCTCGCAGGTGAGCCACACCTGGAGCGCGCCCGGCGCCCGCAACGTCATCCTCACCGCCGGCAACGGCACCAGCACGTCCAGCTTCTCGCGCCTCTTGCAGATCAGCGGTCCGGCGCTGCCGCCGCTGGTGGCGAGCTTCACCACCAGCCCGGCCTGCGGCGGTGACACCTGCAGCGCCGTCGCCGGCCAGACGATCGCCATGACCTCGACCTCGACCGGCGATCCCACCGGCCAGTCGTGGACCTTCGGCGACGGCTCCTCGGCGAGCGGCGCCGCGGCCAGCCACGCGTGGAGCGCGGCGGGCTCGTACGTGGTGACGCTCACCATCACCCGCGGCAGCGAGACCAAGTCGGTGCACAAGACGTACACCGTGTCGGCAGCACCCGTCGGCAAGATGGCGGTCCTGCCCTGGGTGATCCAGAGCAACACCAGCGACGTCGAGCTCAGCGACCTCTATCTCTACAACCCGGGGCCGCAGGAGACGCACCTCACCCTCACCTACCACAACCGCGGCGCGGGCACCTCCAACCCGCCGCCGATGCAGCGCACGCTGGCCGCCGGCGCGACCCTGCAGGTGCTGGCGCTGCTCGGCCAGTTCAGCGTCGACAACACCTCGGGCTTCCTGTCGGTCCTGGCGGCGGACGGTGAGCCGCAGCCGATGGCGGTGGGCTTCCACCAGAGCTTCGACGGCAGCCGGCGCTTCGGCCAGGTGCTGCCGGGCTTCACCTTGTCCAGCACGCCCGGCGGCCGGACCGTGTACCACCTGATCGGCCTCCACGACACCACCGATCGCGGCACCACCTTCGGCGCCACCAACGCCGGCTTCACCTCGTCCAGCTACTCGCTGCGCTTCTTCGACAGGGACGGCATCGAGCTCGGCTCGCGGCCGTCGACGGCGCTCGCCGGCAACAGCCAGGAGCAGCTCGACCGCGACGCGCAGCAGACGCTGGGCGTCAACAACGACGACGACTATCGCGTCGAGGTCGAGGTCGACGGCGGCAACATCTTCCCGTTCGCCGCCACCAGGTGGGCGAGCTCGGACGACACCGACCTGGTGACGGCGCGGCCCGAAGGCGGCCGGCCGCGCCAGTACCTGCTCGGCCTGTTCAACGGCTCCGGCGGCAAGCAGACGCAGTGGTCCTCCGACGCCGTGCTCGCCAACCCCACGGACCAGCCGATGGCGGTGACGCTCTCCTTCGTCAACGCGCTCGGCGGCAAGTCGCCGGCGCCGCGCAGCAAGACCCTGCAGGCGGGCCAGACGCTGCGCGTCGTCGACGTCCTCAACAGCGAGTTCAAGGTGAAGACGGGCGCCGGCATCGTCGTCGTCGACAGCCCCGGTGTCGGCGGCGTCTATCCGGTGGTGCTCGGCGACACCTACAACAAGGCGGGCTCCAGCCGCTTCGGGCAGGTGGTGCCGAGCGTCGACGATCGCGACGCCGCCACCGCCGGCCGCACGCAGGTGCTCATCGGCCTGCAGGAGGACAAGCTCTACAAGTCGACGATGTGGCTCCACAACCCGGCCGGGACCCCGGCCTCCGCCGAGCTCACCTTCCGCAAGCTCGACGGCACGGTGCTGAGCCGGCTGGTGGTCAACGTCGGCGCCGGCAAGGCCGTGCAGGTTGCTGCCCGCGTCAACAAGGGCCTGCCGAAGAGCTTCTCCGGCGCCTTCACGGTGGAGGTCAAGGTGAACGCCGGGCAGCTCTACTCGGGCGCCCAGGTGCTCAACAAGGGGACCAACGATCCCGCCTTCAACCTGGGCCAGCTCCGCCCCTGACCGCTCCCTGATCGACGCGCCCCTGTCGCCGCCCGGCGGCAGGGGCCGTCGCTCCCGCCTCCATCGCTCTTCATGCCCTCCCCGGCCATCGTCGCCGACGGTCTGACCAAGGTCTACCGCTCCTACCCACGGCCCGCCGACCGGCTGTGGGAGGCGCTGCTGCGCCGCCCGCGCCACAGCGAGCTGCGCGCGCTCGACGACGTGAGCTTCGTGCTGCCCAAGGGCGAAGGGCTCGGCGTCATCGGCGAGAACGGCGCCGGCAAGAGCACGCTGCTCAAGATCCTCTGCGGGGTCACGCGAGCGAGCGCCGGCACGCTGAGCGTCGACGGCCGCGTGGCGGCGATCCTCGAGCTCGGCGCCGGCTTCCATCCCGAGTTCACCGGGCGCCAGAACGCCGTGCTCAATGCCGCGCTGCTCGGCCTCTCCGAGGGCGAGGTCGACGCCGCGCTGCCGCGCATCGTCGACTTCAGCGAGCTCGGCGACTTCATCGACCGGCCGGTCAAGACCTACTCGACCGGCATGGCGATGCGCCTGGCCTTCTCGATCGCCACCCACGTCGAGCCCGAGGTGCTGATCGTCGACGAGGCGCTGTCGGTCGGCGACGGCTATTTCCAGAAGAAGTGCATGGACCGCATGCTCGCCTTCATCCGCGGCGGCGGCACCGTGCTCTTCTGCTCGCACGCCATGTACTACGTCAGCTCGCTCTGCCGCCACGCGCTGTGGCTGCGCGCCGGGCGCGTCGAGAGGTTCGGCCCGGCGCTCGACGTGGTGCACGCCTACGAGGAGCACCTGGCGTCGCGGCGCGCGGCCGTCGAGCCCGCGGCGGCCGCGCAGCCGCCGACCGACGAAGAGAGGCGGCCGGCGCGCCTCCTCGCCCTGCGTTGGCTCGACGACGGCAGCCTGCTGCAGGCCGGCATGCGCACCTTCGGGCACGGCGAGCCCTGGGGCCTGGAGGTGGAGTGGCAGACCGACGACGCCGCTCGCGCCTTTCATCTCGCGATCGGCCTCGACCGCGCCGACGGCGTCCAGGTCTGCAGCTTCGCCACCCACCAGGACGGGCTGCCGCCAGTCCGCGGCGGCGGCCGGCAGCGCCTGCGGCTGCGCGTGCCGTCGCTGCCGATCGTAAACGGCGAGCTCGCGCTGTACGTATTCCTGCTCGACGAGGAGGGGCTGCATGTCTACGATCAGCAGGTCATCCATGCCGCCTTCCGCGTCGAGAGCCCCGGCTACCGCACCGGCGTGGTGACGGTGGAGCACGACTGGGAGCCGCCGCCGGCGCCGCAGCGGTCCGCTGGTTTGACCGAGGTTTCCCGCCAACCCATAATCGCGGCGACGATGGCGAGCGCCCGGCAGGAGAGTGGTGGATGAGTGTGAGCCTGGAGAGCCCGTCGCGCACCGCCCTCGCCCCCTCGGCGTTCGTCGCCGGCTCGTTCCTGCACGTCGGCCGCGACCGCGTCTACAACCCGTTGAGCGACCGCATGTTGCGCGAGGGCGACGCGGGCTACGCCGAGCTGCGCGAGGTGCTCGCCGGCGCCGCCGCGGAGGCGCTGCCGGCGGTGACGCTGGCGGGCCTCTTGGCCGACGGCTGGCTGCAGGAGGCCGCCGAGGACGCCTCGCGCCGCTTCCGCCTCAAGTACGTCTCGCTCGAGGCGCACACCGTCTGCAACCAGGCCTGTTACTTCTGCCCGGTGTCGGTGGCGCCGCGCGAAGCGCACTTCATGCCGATGGAGCTGTACCGCGGCATCCTCGGCCAGCTCGGCGCCTGGCGCGACACCATCGAAGCGGTGTTCATGATCAATTACAACGAGCCCACCGCCGACAAGCGCTTCGTCGAGCAGGTGGCCGCGATCCGCGCCGCCGGCCTGCCGCCGGCGGTGCTCACCAACGCCACCGGCTTGACGCCGCGCCGCGTCGACGAGCTGCTCGCGCTCGGCGGCCTGCGCTTCCTGTCGATCAACCTGTCGACGGTGGACCGCGCGCGCTACAGCGAGACGCGCGGCGGCGACCACCTCGAGCTGGTGCTCAAGAACCTCGACTACGTGGCCGACAAGCCGCTCGCCGAGAAGATGGACGTCATCGTGCTCGGCACCGGCGACGAGGCGCACCAGCGCGACTTCGCGGCCATCCACGCCCGCTTCGCCGGCACCCGCTTCGACGTCAGCAAACACCGGGTGATGGATCGCGCCGGCCTGATGCAGATCGGCGCCCGCCCGCCGCGGCCGCACGCGCGGCTGTGCGGCTGCGAGAACGTCGGCTCGCGCCCGCTGCAGCACCTGCACATCACGCCGCACGGCAAGTGCCTGCTCTGCTGCGAGGACTACGACGAGCAGCACGTGGTGGGCGACCTCAACGTCAGCACCGTCGCCGAGGTGCTCGCCGGGCCCGAGATCGCGCGCCTGCGCCGCTGGGTCTACGGCCTCGAAGAGGCGCCGGCCGACTTCATGTGCCGCAAGTGCATCTTCGCGCGGACGCGCTGAGCGCGCGCGGCGGCGAAGAAGCTCCCGCGCAGTCTCGCAGCGGCGCGGCGGCGGCATGGCAGCGGCGACTCATTGAAGCCGCGGCCGCCGCATGGCCGCCGCTGTCGCTCCTGGCGCTGACCTGGGCGCTCTACGGCGGCGCAACGCGCCTCTGGTGGCTCGACGACGACTTCTTCAACCTGCGCTTCGTGCGCGCCTTCTCGCCGCGCGACTACTGCCTCGACCCGGCGGTGTGGCAGAGCCTGCCGTTTCGCATGCTGACGCCGCTGCTCTTCGTCTCCTACGACGCCGACCTCACTGCCTTCGGAGCGGCGCCGCGCGCGTTCTACTTCCACCAGCTGGCGGCGCTGGTGCTCGCGGCGGTGGCGCTCTACGCGTTGCTGCGCGCGTGGATCGAGCCGCGGTGGGCGCTCTTCGCCGCGGCGACGTTCGTCGCCGGCGCGCCGCTCGCCAACCTCGCCACCTCGATCATGGCGCGGCACTACCTCGAGTGCCTGGCGCTCATCTTCCTCGCCGGCGTCGCCTGGATGCGCTCGCTGCGGGCGCCGAACGCCGGCGCGAGCGGGTGGTGGAGCATGGTCTCCGCCGTGCTCTGGTTCGCCGCTTCCCTGGCGAAGGAGATCGCCGTTCCGTTGCTGCTCCTGCTGCCGCTCGTGCCGGCGGGCACGTTCGCGATACGGCTGCGTCGCCTCGCTCCGCACGGCGTGGCGCTCGCCGTTTACGTCGTCTACCGCCGCTTCCTCATGGGCGCGCTAGTGGGCGGCTACGGGTGGGTGGTCGAGCGCGAGGACTGGCCGCGCACCCTCGCGATGCTGCCGTTGCGCATCGGGCGCGAGCTGCTCGGCGCGCCTTCGGCCGCGGCGTGGATCGCGCTCGTCGTACTGCTCGCCGGCATCGCGTTGGGCGTGCGCACGCGGCGCGCGGCGCTCCTGCTCGGCCTCGCCGTCCTGCTCGCCCTGCTGCCGCTCGTGCCGGTCGCGGCCGAGGTCAAGGCGCGCTATGCGGCGCTGCCCTGGACGGTGATCGTAGTCGCCTTCGCCTGCTCGGCGCGCCGGCTTCGGCGCGGCGCCTGGCTCGCCGCGGCGGTGGCGGTGACGCTCCTCGTCGCCAACCGCGTCACCTGGCAGCGCGAGATGGCTCGCGCCACACGCGCCTCTGTCGAGAACCAGGCGCTGCTGCGGCTCGCGCCCGGCGAGGTGCTGCGGCAACCCGCCATGCTTCCTGCCTCCCTCGACGAGGCGCAGCGCTACGGTCGTGAGCGTCTCGGCCTCCCCGCCGCCGCCGGCTGGTTCTTCGATGACCTCTACCTCTGCCTACACGGCACGGAAGTCCGCCGGCTGTGGGAGTACGACCCGCGCCGCCAGCGCCTCGTCGACGAGACGGCGCGGTTGGTGAGCCTGCGCGCCGAGCGCTGCGGCACACGGCAAGCAGCGGAGCCACTCGAGGCGAGCTTCCGCGCCGAACACGGCGTGTTGCACTGGCGCCTCGGTCCGTACGAGGACGGCCGCTGGACGTTCGTGCTGCGCGACGGCCAGAGCGCCTTCCCGGTGCCGCGCCGCGGCGGCTTCCACCTCCACGGCCCTACCGAGCTGCCGCTGTACTTGCGCTACGACGCGCCCAGCGGCTGGACCACCTACTCGCCGCTGCTGCGCGTCGACCTCACGCGCGCCGCGACGCAGCGCTGGTCGCGCCCGCGCCGCTGATCTCGCCGCGGCTACCAGTCGCCTTCGTGAGTCTTGCGGAACAGCGTGTCGTGCGGCGCCGAGCGCTCCTCGTCGGGCCGCCCGTTGGTGTAGTAGTAGAACGACACCGACTTGCGCGTCATCCCCTCGGGGCAGGCGAGCGGCCGTGGGTGGCCGTGGTACGAGAAGTCCGTGGTGCTGAACACGACGGTGCGGTTGAAGAGGGGCAGTATGCAGCGCTCGGCGGCCTTCATCTCGCGGTCCCACAGCTCGAGGTGGCCGCCGTACTCCTCGCGCCAGTCCTTGTTGAGATAGACGAGCAGGTTGAGCCGGCGGTCGAGCCTGAGCAGTGGGTGCCAGTTGAAGTCGGCGTGCACCTTGAGGAAGCCGCCGGGCAGGATCTGGTGCGGGCCGGCGCCGCCGAAGTAGGGATCGGGGATCAAACCCTCGATGCCGGTGAGCGCCTCGAGGAACTGCAGCACCGGCGGCGCGCTCATCTGCCAGAGGAACTCGCGCATCGCCGGCCGCAGCGGGGCAGTGTGCACCCAGCCGAGCTTCTTCTCGGTGGCGCTCTCGA
The DNA here is from genome assembly GCA_036005845.1 of Thermoanaerobaculia bacterium. Lineage (GTDB taxonomy): Bacteria > Acidobacteriota > Thermoanaerobaculia > Multivoradales > JAIOJS01 > DASYQD01. The sequence goes on from DASYQD010000042.1 coordinate 13,353, forward strand.
AGCGCTGCCAGGGGATGTCGTCGGGGCGCGGGAAAGCGGCGAGCAGCTCCTCGAGCAGCTCGTCGGCGAAGAGGCCGTCGAGGGCGATGTGCGGGAACGGGCTCGCTCCCTGGTACTGCGGGCGCAGCTCGGCGGGGTTCGCTTTGAGTTCCACTCGTCGCTCCTCGCGCGGTCTTTCGCCGCGCACTCTATACGGACGATTCGGGGCTCCGTCGACGGGATGCGCGGCGCGCTCGGCGGCCCACGTCACCGCCTCCTCGAGCACCGGCGCCACCACGGCGGCGGCGTAGTCGCGGGCGCGCACGAGGCCGCGGTCGCGCTGGCCGCGCCAGTGCGCCGCATCGTCGAGCAGCTCGCGGCAGGCGCCGGCGAACACCGCGGCGTCGCGCGCGTCGACCAGCCGTGCCGCGCCGTCGGCGATGATCTCCACCGACGGGATGCGCGAGGCGACGGCCGGGACGCCCGACGCCATCGCCTCGAGCAGCGGCAGCCCGAAGCCCTCCGCTTCGCGCGAGGGCAGGATGAGCAGATCGCACTCGCGCAGCGCATCGGCGAGCTCCTGCGGCTCGACGGCGTGCAGGTAACGGTCGGGCGGCAGCAGCGCGCGCTCGGCGTCGGAGAGCGGGAAGATGGAGAAGCGCAGCAGGCGGCAGGGGATGCCGCCGTCGCGCAGCAGGCGGATGGCCTCGAGCGCCGTGGGCACGTCCTTGACCTCCGACTCGAAGATCCCCGGCACGGCGATCCACGGCGCGCGGTGCGGCCGCTCGCGCGCCGCCGGCCGGAAGAGTGGATCGAGCGGCGGCGGCACGGCGCGGCACTCGCGGCCGAAGCGCTCGGCCAGCATCGGCGCCAGATGCGGTGAGACGACCAGCGTCGGCACCGGCCGCGCGTAGGCCGCCTCGATACGCGGCAGGTCGCGCGCGTTGTGCGGCAGCGCGCCCTCGTAGCCCTGGCAGAAGTGCGCCAGCGGCCCGAGCGCGAGCTGCGGCGCGCGCTCGAGCGTCGTCCAGAAGGTGGCGATGACGAGGTCCTGCGGCGGCAGGGCCGGCGCCTCGCGCGTGAGGTCGATCCAGCGCTCGATGTGCGCCCAGCGCGGCCACGGGCCCTCGCCGAGCACCGTCACCTCGTGCCCGCGCTCGACCAGCAGCTGCGCGTGCTGAAAGATGACCTTGTTGCCGCCGTTGAGCTCGGGGAAGGGGAGGAGATAGGAGATGCGCATCTGACCGGTCTCAGGCCTCGATCAGCACGTAGAAGCCCTTGGTCGACAGGCTCTCGGCGTCCACTTCGAGACCGCCCTGCGCGGCGAGAGCCGCGAGTTGCGCCGGCAGCTCGGTGCGCTGCGCCACCAGCTCGACCTTGCCGAAGCCCAGCCGCCGCATCCAGTCCTCGAGCGTGCGGCGGGTGAAGAAGCGGTAGTGGGTGTAGCAGAGGAGGCCGATCGGCAGGTAGTCCCAGCGGCCGGCGAGGAGGTCGGCGACCACCGAGTGGTGGCCGACGTTGGGCACGGACAGCACGATGCGGCCGCCCGGCCGCAGGTGGTCGGCGAGCCGGCGCAGGACCGCCTCGCCTTCGGGCAGGTGCTCGAAGAGCTCGCAGGCGACTATCGCGTCGAAATCGCCGTCGAGCGCCACCTCGGCGACGTCGCCGCAGACGACGCGATGGAGGTGGCGCGCGGCGGCGGCCGCGGCGGCGGGGTTGAGCTCGACGCCGGTGACGCGGCAGCCGAGCCGATCTTGCAGCAGACGTCCGGTGGCGCCGTTGCCGCAACCGACCTCGAGCACGTCGTGGGCGTGCGGCGGCACGAAGGGCAGGACGTCTTCGCGCGCTTCGCCGTAGTAGTCGACGAACTGATGGTAGATGCCGGCGCGAGCGACGTCGTCCGCGGGCAACGGCAACGCCGGCGAGCAGCGCTCGACGGCGTCCGCGGAGAGCAGCGAGATCGGCAGCAACCGCGCCGGCTCCGTCGTCTCGAACGGCTCGGCGAGCCATCGCGACTCCAGGCGCTCGAAGCCGCGCAGCGAGTAAAGCGGCTCGTCGTCGGGCCTCGTGACGCACTCCAGCGCCATCGGCACGACGACGGACGTGCCGCCGGCGCGGCGTTCCGCCATCGCCGCGAGCGAGCGCGCCGCCACCAGCACGTTGCCGGTGCCGAGCAGCAACAGGTCGCCGCCGTCCGCGGGGGCCGCGAGCGGCGCCTCGGGCGCTTGCCGGCGCAGGGTCACCTCCGCCCACACCTGGCGCGCCTGCGCCACGACCCAGCTCAGGAGGTACTGGGCCTCCGGCGAGGCGGCGTCGGCGGCGGTCTCGAGCTTGACGAGGTCGATCGTGGGCCGCGGCATGGGTTCGATTGGGCGCCCGCCGGATCCGCCGGATTGCGGGGCGCCAGGGAGAGGGCCGGAGATCATACGGTACGCTTCCGTTCGCTGTTGATGACGCGCCCGTGATGTCCCGGATGGCTGACGCGCCCGACGTCTCGCTGGTGCTCGTCGCGCATCGCTCGTCGGAGGTGCTGCCGGCGGCGGTGCGGAGCTTCCGGCGCGAGGCGGCGGCGCTGGGCCTCGCCGCCGAAGTGGTGGTCGTCGAGCACTCGGAAGATGCTGTCGAGACCGAGCGCGCGGCGGCAGCCGTGCCCGACCTGCTGCTGCCGCGGCCGAACCGCGGCTATGCGGCGGGCGTCAACGCCGGCCTCGCCGCGGCGCGCGGCGCGCGGCTGCTGGTGGGCAACCCCGACGTCGAGCTGCTCAGCGGCAGCCTCCGGCCACTGCTCGCTTCGCTCGACGGCGACTGCGACGTGGCGGGCCCGCAGCTGCGGCTGGCGACGGTGCTCTTCCCGCCGGCTGAGCCGCAGACACCCCTCCGAGAGCTGCGCCGCCGCTTGGCCGGCCGCAGCCGCCGCGCGTGGGAGCGCCACCTGCGCCGCGAGCTGCACGCCTGGGACCGCGTGTGGAGCGCGGCGGCGCCGGTCGAGGTGCCGGCGCTCTCCGGCGCCCTGCTCGCCTTCCGTCGCGCGCTGTCGGCGCGCCTCGGCCCTTGGGACGAGGAGTACTTCCTCTACTTTGAGGAGACCGACTGGCTGCGCCGCGCCCGCAGCCAGGGCGCGAGGCTCGCCGTCGTGCCGCGAGCGCCCGCCGTGCATCGCTGGGGGCACTCGGCGGCGCCTGACGTCTGGGAGGAGCGCTTCGCGGCCTCGCAGCGCCGCTTCTACCGACGCAGCTTCGGCTGGCGGGGCGAGCGAGTCCTGCGCGTGCGACGTCGCTTGCCGGTCGCGGCGGCGTGGACGCCCGCTGTCGCCGAGCGCGCCAACCGTTGGCTGCTGTCGCCGTCTCCCGCCGGTTTCCCGGCTGCGCTCGTCGAGGCGGGCTCGTCCGTTGACGAAGCGGCGCGTGGCTTCTGCGCCGCCTCCGGCCGCGGCGCGCTGACCCTGGTAGGCGTCGCACCGCGGGAGCTCCTGGGTCCTTACGCCTGGCAGCCTACAATGCGCGCCTGATGACCGAGCCCCGCCCGACGGCCGGCGCGCCGCCGGCAGCCCCCGCCAAGGAGATCGACCTCAGCGTCGTCATCCCCGCCTTCAACGAGGCGTCGCGCCTGGGCGACAGCCTCGAGCAACTGCTCCCCTACCTGGAGCAGCGCCAGAAGCCGTTCGAGGTGATGGTCGTCGACGACGGCAGTGCCGACACCACCGCCGACGTGGCGCGGCAGTACGCGCACCGCGGCGTCTGGGTGCTCGAGCTGGCGCGCAACCGCGGCAAGGGCGCGGCGCTGCGTCACGGCGTGGTGGCGTCGAGCGGTCGCAAAGTGCTGCTCTGCGATGCCGACCTGTCGACGCCGATCGAGGAGCTCGAGCGCCTCGAGCCGAAGCTCGACGGCGCGCGCCTGGTGCTCGGCAGCCGCGACGTCGAGGACGCCCGCGTCGAGCTTCATCAGCCGTGGCACCGCGAGCTGATGGGAAAGGTGTTCAACCTGCTCATCCGCGCCCTCGGCTTCGGCAACTTCCGCGACACCCAGTGCGGCTTCAAGCTGATGGACGGCGCCGCGGCGCGCGAGCTGTTCCCCGAGCTCACCATCGAGCGCTTCGCCTACGACGTCGAGCTGGTGTGGGAGGCACAGCGCCGCGGCTGGGGGATCGCCGAGGTGGGCGTCGCCTGGCGCGACTCGCCGGTGTCGCGGGTGCGCCCGTGGGCGGACGCGCCGCAGATGCTGCGCGACGTGCTGCGCGTGCGCTTCCGGCGGCACAAGCCGCCGGCTCAGCGCGTCGAGGCGCCGGCGCCGGCGGCGGACGCGGCCGGGGTCAACGGCCGCAGCCGCGTGTAGCCGCGCAAGGCGCCCGTCTCGTCGCGCGCCTCGAGCCACCAGTAGACGGTGCTCGGGCCGTAGAGCGCGGCGTTGGTGCGCAGGAAATCGCGCGGCATCTCGACGCGCAGCGCGTCGCTGCCCGCCGCCGGCGCCGGCACGTCGAAGACGGCGCCGTTGATCGGTGCCGAGACGAGGAGGCGGAAGCGGCGGAAGGGGCCGGTGGGCAGCCGGACCAGGAACACCGGAGCGGCACCGTTGGTGGGAACGGCCTCGGCCGCGAGCTCTAAGAGCGAGCCGCTGCCCGCCACCGGCACGCGCCGCAGCTCGCCGCCCGCGTTCCACTCCCAGACGCGGCTGGCGCCGGCGCCCAGCACCACGGGCACGAGCTCGTCCCCTGCGAGCGGCGGCAGTGGCAGCGCGTCCGCGCCCGGGCGCGCGAAGGGTGGATTCACCGCATCGCGCAGCCCGTAGTGGAAGACCTGCGCGGCGGGATCGCCGTTGCTGGCGTAGAGGAAGTAGGGATAGCCGGTGACGAAGCGCGGCGCGGCCGGCGCCTGATCGCAGCTGGTGAGCAGCGCCCGTTGCACGCGCTGGGCGGTCTGCGCGGCGCGCGCGCAGGCTCGCAGGTTGCCGGCGAGGAGGAAGCTCCAGAGCGCCGCCACCGCCGCGACCGCGATCCACGGCAGCAGGCGCGGCGCGGGCGGTCGCCCGTCGGTCACCGCGACCGTCGTTGCCGCCGGCGCGAGCAGCGCCGCCGCGACGAGCGCCACGCCGGCGGCGGCGAGGTAGGCGTAGCGGCCGTTGCCCGGCACCATCGCCTCGAAGCCGAACGGCGCCAGGCCGCTGACCAGCCACACCCAGCCGACCAGCCAGCGGCCCATCGCGCGCCGGTCGCGCCGGCGGAGCAGCCACAGCGCAGGCCCTACCACGAGCACGACGGTCGCGGTGGCGAGCGCCGGCGTCCCCAGGGTGGCCCCGTAGTACGGCAGCAGAAGCCGTCGCACCGCGCGGGCGATCGCCACCGCGAGGTCGAGCGCTCTCGAGCCCAGCAGCCGCTGGCTGGTCGCGTCGTAGCCGCCGAGGACGACGCCGAAGACCCACCGCCGCCAGCCGAGGTATACGGCAAGCAGCGCGACGAACGGCAGCCAGCCGCCGGCGCGACGCAGCTGCGATCGCGGTGGCCCTGGCCTTGCCAGGTGATCGGCCGCCGCCAGCCACAGCGGCAGGACCGCGGCGGCCTCGTACGAAAGCAGCGCGCAGAGGAAGGCAGCGAAGGCCAGGAACCACCACCGGCGGCAGCCGCTCTCGCGGTAACGCAGATAGGCGAGCAGCGCCGCGAAGACGAAGGCGGCGCCGAAGAGGGTGGCGAAGCTCGCCGAGAAGACGACCGCATTGGGGTGGAGCGGGTGGAGCGCGAACAGCACGCCGCCCGCCACCGCGGCACGGGTGCCGTCGCGCTCGCGTCCCACCAGCTCGCGCAGCACGCCGGCGACGAGGAGCGCGTTCGCGGCATGGACGATCACGTGCACGCAGTCGTATCCCGTGGCGTGGGTGCCGAAGAGGGCGATCTCGGCGGCGTAGAGCGTCGTCGACAGGGGCCGCAGGAAGCGGATGCCGGCGATGCCCAGCCACGGCGCGGTGAATTGCGCGCCGAGGTCGTGCCACGGCGGGTGCTCGCCGAGAAAGCGGATGAGCAGGAAGTCCTCGCTGGTGAAGCCGCGGCCGAGCAGCGCCGCGTAAGCGGCGAGCGCCACGGCGGGAGCGGCGAGGAGCCACACGGTGGAGGGCCGGCGGAGCATCGGCGGGTGAGCCTGTACTATGCCCAGCGTGAAGGAAAGAGGGATCGCGGATCGATCGCCGCGGGGCGACGGGCGGGCGTGACGGCCGCCGCGGGCGAGCCGCTGATCGATCGGCTCGCTTCGCTGCTGCCGGCCGCGGTCGCGCGGCTGATGCTGGTGGCGCCGGGGGCCGAGGCCTTGGCCGACGGGCTCGCGGCGCGCGGTTTTACGGCGGCGGCGACCGCCGCCGCGAGCCTTGGCACCGCGACGGCCACGCAGCTGCCGCGAGCGCCGTCGGATCAAGGTTGGGAGGCGGTCCTGCTGCTCGCCTGCGGCCACGACGCCGCCGCCCTCCTCGCGCCGCAGCTCGAGCCGCTCCGCGCGGCGATGGCTGAACGCGGCCAGCTCGCCATCGCCGCGGAGTTGGGGACCACGGCGGCTGCCGGCACCACGGATCCGCGCGCGCTCACCATCGCGCTCTCGGAGCACGGTTTCGTCGTGTTGCGGCAGGAGCCGCTCGACGACAACGGCGGCGCGCTGGCGCGCGAGCTGTGGACGGCCCGGCGCGAGGCCTTCCGCGTGCGCGAGTATCAACCCGGAGACGAGTCGCAGATCCTGCCCATCTTCGAAGGCAGCTTCTTCGTGCCGCGCAGCCGCGAGCGCTGGAGCTGGGAGTATCGCGAGAACCCCTACGGCAACCTCTGTATCAGCGAGGCGTTCGCCGAGGACGGCCAGCTCGTCGCCCACTACGCCGGCTTCCCGGTACGCTTCCGCCTGCCCGGGCGCGCCGAGCCGGTGATCGCCCTGCACGTCGGCGACACCATGACCCTGCCGGGCGTGCGCCACGTCGGGCGCGGCCCGACGAGCCTCCTCGGCCGCACCGTGCGCCACTTCTACGCCCGCTTCTGCAGTGGCCGCGTCGCCTTCAACTACGGCTTCAACACCGGCAACATCCAGCGCTTCTCGATGGCCTTCGTCGGCGCGCAGCGGCTCGAGGACCTGCCGTTCCACGTGCTGCCCCTGCCGGCGCCGGCGCTCGCGGCGACCGATGGGCCGCTGCAGCGCTGGCTGCCGACGGGCCTCCACGGCTGGCGCTGCGAGCGCGTCGAGTCCTTCGATGCGCGGTTCGACGAGCTCTTCGCGCGCGTCGCCGGCGACTACGGCATGCTGGTGGAGCGCGACGCCCGCTACCTCGACTGGCGCTACCGGCGCCAGCCTGGCGGCGAGTACCGCGTCTATGCCTGCTCGCGCCGCGATCGCCTCGTCGGCTGGAGTGTCGTTCGGCGGCGCGGCGACGCCCTCTTCTGGGGGGACGCGCTCTTCGACCCGCGCGCGCCGCAGGCGGTGGGGCGGCTGCTCGCCCACGCGCTCGCGCAGCCGGAGCACGGCGGCGTTACGCACGTCGAGACCTGGGCGACGGCGCGGCCCGCCTGGTGGCGTCCGCTGCTGCGCTCCGTCGGCTTCGCGGAGCGGCCGGAGCCGCAGGGCCTCGGAATCGTCTTCGTTCCTTTCGAGGTCGACCCCGGCGAGCTGATGCGAGCGCGGCTCTACTACACGATGGGCGACAGCGACCTCTTCTGAGCAGCGAGGCCGATCGCGTGCCGGATGTAGGATTCGACAGGTAAACCGCGTTGCGACAATCGCCAAGAGAAACGAGGCCGTTTCACGCCGCCGCACCCGGCGCTCGCGCGCTGCGGCGTCGGCAGCAGCTTTGGGCCCTGGGCTACGCCGGATGAGCGGCAGACTGCCGCCGGGCGTGACGGAGTCGCTGCGCGCCGAGCGTGTGCTCGTGCTGGCGCCGCACTACGACGACGAGGTGCTCGGCTGCGCCGGGCTGCTCGCGCAGCTGGCGCAAGCCGGTGCCGCTGTGCGCGTGCTGTTCCTCTCCGACGGCAGCGGCGGAGTCGAGGAGGTGGCGGACCGCGCCGCCTACGCGGCGCGACGCCGCGCCGAGTCGGATGCGGCGCTGGCGGCGCTGGGCGTCGCAGGCGCCGAGCACCTCGGCCTTCCCGACGGCCAGCTCGATCGCCGCATCGACGAGATGGCGGCGGCGATTCGCCGCGCGCTGGAGACTCAGAAGCCGGACCTCGTGCTCGCACCCTCGCCGCTCGAGTCGACGAGCGACCATCAGGCCGCCTTCGCGGCGCTCTTCCGCGTCCTCTCGCCGCTGCGGACGGGCGATCGGCTGCACGCCGCGCTCGGCTCGGCGCAAGTGCTGCTCTACGAGGTCAACCACCCCGGTTACCCGAATCTGCTCGTCGACACGACCGCCGATCTGCCGGTGCTCGAGCGCGCCATGGCCGCCTACCCGAGCCAGCAGGAGCGCCACGACTACCTCGCCGCCGCCGTCGGCCTGCGTCGCTACCGCGCCCTGTCGCTGCCCCCGACGGTTGCCGCCGCCGAGGCGTACACCCGGCTGGCGATGACGGACTTCACCACCCGCGGCCAGGCGCGGCTGGTGCGCGACCTCGGCGGCGTTCCCGAGCTGCTCGAGGTGCGGGAGGGCCCGCTGGTGTCGCTCGTCGTGCGCACTTGCGAGCGCCCGGCGCTGCTCGCCGAGGCGCTGGCGTCCATCGCCGCGTCGACCTACCGACGTGTCGAGGTAGTGCTTGTCGTTGACGGCGGCGGCGCGGCTGTGGTGCCCGACGGCTTCCCGTTCCCCGTGCGCCGCGTCGACCTCGTGCCGCGGCGCGGCCGGGCCGGCGCCGCCAACGCCGGCGTCGAGGCCGCGACCGGCGCGCTGCTCGGCTTCCTCGACGACGACGACCTGCTCGAGCCCGAGCACCTGGCGACGCTCGTCGGCGCGCTCGGCGCCGCAGGGGTGCGCGCCGCCTACAGCGACGCGGCGGTCGTCATCTACGAACTGGCGGGCGACGGCGGCGGCTGGCGCGAGGTCGAGCGCCGGCTTCCCTACAGCCGCGACTTCGACGCCGACGTGCTGCTGCTCGACAACTACCTGCCGCTGCACACGATGCTCGCCGAGCGCGAGATGTGGCGCGCCGCCGGCGCGTTCGACCCCGAGTTGCCGTTCTTCGAGGACTGGGACCTGCTCATCCGCATGGCCGCGCTGGCGCCGTTTCACCACCTGCCGCAAGTCACCTGCGAGTACCGGCACTTCCGCGGTGGCGGTCACGTGCTCGGCGAGCGGCCGCGCGAGCGGCCGGATTTCCTGGCCATGAAGCAGCGCGTGCTGGAACGTCACCGGCAGCGGCTGACGCCGGAAGCGCTGGCACGCGCCGTCGATCGCCTGCGTAGTGAGGCGGTGGATGCGGCGGAGGCGGCCGCCGCGGCGCAGCGCTCGGCGCGCGAAGAGGGCGCCGCCCGCGCCGCCGCCGACCGCGCGCACGCCGCCGCCGAGCGGGCTCGCGACGCGGCCGAGCGCGCGCGCCTCGCCGCCGAGGAGCAGATGCACCGCCATCACGGCGAGGCAGTGGCGGTGGGCGAGGAGAACGCGCGTCTCCGCGCGGCGGTCGCCGATCAGGGCGAGGAGCTGCAGCGCCTGTTCAGGGTGGAGGCGGAGCTGCGCGGCCTCCTCGGCGACCAGGACGCCCACCTGGGCCGTACCTACGCCGAGATCGCGCGTCTCAACCGGCTGCTCGACGAGATGCGCTCGACGCGCGCCTGGCGCACGCACGAGCGCCTGCAGCGCTTCAGGCGCGGCCGATGACGCGGATCGCGCTGCTCTCGAGCGAGCCGGTGCGCGAGCGCATGGCGGGGATCGGCATCCGCTATCTCGAGCTGGCGCGGCGGCTGCCGCGGCCCGGCGTCGACGTGGTGCTGATCTCGCCGGCACCCGCCGCCGACGTGCCGCCGGTGCCCGGCGAGGTGCGTACCTTCGATCCCGCGCGCGTGCGCGAGTTGCTCGCCGACTGCGACGCTGCCGTCGCGCAGGGGCAGCTGGCCAACGACCTCGTGCTCGCCTGTCCCGAGCTGCCCACCGCCATCGACCTCTACGATCCCTGGCTGGTGGAGAACGCACACTACCTGCCGACGCTGGGCCTCGACCCTTGGCGCAACGACCATGCGACGTGGGTGCTGCAGCTCTCGCGCGGCGACCTTTTTCTGTGCGCGTCCGAGGAGCAACGGCACTACTACGCCGGCTTCCTCACGGCGCTCGGGCGCGTCAACCCGGAGCGGCTGCACAGCGATCCCGATCTGACGCGGTTGCTGGTCGAGGTTCCGTTCGGGGTACCGGCGGAGTTGCCACCTCACGCGCCGCTGCTGCCGGCGCGGCGTGGTCAATCCGAGAATGACAACAGGAAACGCATCCTCTTCGGCGGCCTCTACGATTGGTACGACCCGTTCACGCTGCTCGCCGCGCTGGAGCGGCTGCCCGAGCTCGACTGGGAGCTCTACTTCGTGCGCAACCCCAATGCCGAGGTGACGCCGCAGTCGCTGCTCGGCCAGGTGGAGGCGCGCTGCCGCGCCCGCGGCTGGTGGGGCGAGCGGGTGCGCACCCTGGACTGGGTGCCGGCGGAGCGCCGCTTCGACCTCCTGCGCGACGTCGACCTCCTCTGCTCGCCGCACCATCCGTCGCTCGAGACGCGGCTGTCGCTGCGCACGCGGTTCCTCGATGCGTTGGCGGCGGGCTGCCCGGTGGTCGTCACCGAAGGCGGCGCGGTGGCGCGCCTCGTGCGCGAGCAGGAGGCGGGATGGGTGGTGCCGGCGGCGGACGCGGCGGCGCTCGCCGCCACGCTGGTGACCGCGCTCGGCGACGAGGGCGAGCGCGAGCGGCGCCGCGCTGCCGGTCGCGGGCTCGCCTCGCGCTTTGCCTGGGAGCGCGTGCTGGCGCCGCTCGTGGCGTTCTGCGAGCGCCCGTGGCGCGACTCCACGCGCGATCGCTTTGCATTCAAACCCGACACGGTAGCGCCGGCGGACCCGCTCGGCTTCCGGCTGCGCCGCCGCCTGAAGCGCGCGCGGGCTGGGGAAGGCTGATGGAGGGGGGACCCACAAGAGAGGCGCGGGAGGGGGCTCCCCCTGCCCCGGGAGGGGCAGGGGGAGGGGGGGTCAGGGGTGACAACAGACCCAGTGTTGCCGTGCTCATCCCGAGCTGGAACGGCCGCGCCCACCTCGAGACCTGCCTCGCCGCGCTCGCCGAGCAGCACGATCCCGGCGTGCCGTGGGACGTGTGGGTGCTCGACAACGGCTCGAGCGACGGCACGGCGGAGTGGCTCGAGCGCGAATGGCGGTCGCGCGCACAGCCGCGCGTGCACGTGGTGAGAAGCGACCGCAACCTCGGCTTCGCCGCCGGCGTGAACCGGCTCGTGGAGGCGGCGGCAGATGCCGAGCTCGTCGCCTTCCTCAACAACGACACGCGGCCGCGCCGCGAGTGGCTGGGAGAGCTGGTCGGGCCGCTCGCCGCAGCGCCGCCGGACGTTGCCGCCGTCTCGGGCTGTATCCTCGACTGGGAGGGCGAGCGGCTCGACTTCGGCCGCGGCGTCGTCACCTTCGACGGCCACGCCTTTCAGCTCGACTACCGGCGGCCGCTCGCCAGGGCGCGAGTGCCGAAAGCGGGCGAGGAGCTGCCCTTCGCCTGCGGCGGCAACTTGCTCGTGCGCCGCGATCGCTTCCTCGCCGCGGGCGGCTTCGACGCCGCCTACTTCGCCTACTACGAGGACGTCGACCTCGGCTGGCGGCTGTGGGCGAGCGGCCAGCGTGTGCTCGCCGCGCCCGCCGCCGTCGTGCACCACCGCTCCGGCGCCACCAGCGACCTGCTCGGCCTCTACCGCCGCGGCTTCCTCTTCGAGAGAAACGCCTTCCTCACCGTGCACAAGAACCTCGACGACGAGCTGTGGCCGCGGCTGATGCCGGTCGTCATGTTGACGCTCCTCGCCCGAGGTCAACATCTGTTGACCCACGCGAATCCCGGCGGCGGGCTGCTCGCCGCCGACCCGTACGCCGGCGACGGGAGCCGTCACTCTGCGCCGTCGCCCGTTGCCGTGCACGCCAGCCCCGCTGAGCCCCGGCGCTTCGGCAACCTCCGCCGGGGAGACCTGGCGGGCGCTTGGCGCAGCGTGCGCAGCAGGCTCGCGCTCGCTCTCACCGCCGCGTTACATGATGAGGCTCACTCCGCTTCATTTGGTGCCCAGGCGCCCCAGCTCACCGACGAGCGCACGGTGGCGCAGCTGCAGGCCCTCTCGTCGCTGCTCGGCAACCTCGACGGCGCCGCCGAGCGCCGCGCCAGTGTCCAAGCGGCGCGCAAGGTGCCCGACCGCGAGATCCTCGCCCGCTTCCCGCTCTGGGTGGTGCCCACCTATCCGGGCGACGATGCGCTCTTCGCCTCGCCGGGCTTTCGCAGCTGGCTGCCCGCCGACGTGCCGCTCGTCGAAGCGAGCCTCGCCGAAGTGATGGAGTGGGGTTAGCCGCTCAGGATCGAGGGTCGTCGGCGAGCAGCACCGCCGTGCCGTAGGCGAGCAGCTCCGCGGCGCCCTCCATCATCTCGCTGGTCTGGAAGCGCACGCCGACGACGGCGTGGGCGCCGATCGCCTCCGCGTCCTCGACCAGCCGGTCGAGCGCCTGTTCGCGCGCCTCGGCGAAGAGCTTGGTGTACTCGGGCACCTCTCCACCCACCAGGTTGCGCATGAAGGCGGTGACGTCCTTGCCGACGTCGCGTGCGCGCACGCTGCCGCCGCGCACGAGGCCCAGCGTCTTGGTGATGCGTTTGCCGGCGATGGTCTCGGTGGTGACGACTAGCACTTGGCCCGGCCTCACTTCTGGATCCGCCGGTAGCGGTCGTGACGCAGCTCGCGCAGCCGGTCGAGGAGCACCGACAGCAGCAGCAGCACCAAGCCGGCGACGATGCCGGCGACCGCCACCCGCTCCCACGCCGGCACCGCCGCGCGCATCAGCTCGACGAGACCGCTGCCGACGACGACGGCCAGCCACACCAGCAGCAGCGTCCAGCCGCCCAGCCGCAGCGCGCGGGTGCCGGCCGTGCGCGGCAGCTCGCCCCACTCGCCGTCGGCGGGCAGCGCGAAGGCGGTGCCGCGCGCCGCGGCGCGCAGCGCCGACAGATCGTCGACCTCGGCGCGGCAGCTGGGGCAGCCCTCGAGGTGGAGCGACACCTGCTGCCGCTCCTGCTGCGTGAGCGCGCCGTCGAGGTAGCCCGACAGCAGCGCCTCGTCGAACCGCCGGCCGCATGCAGACTTCGTCACGAGCGGCCCTCCATGGCCCCGGCGCCGGCGGGCGACCCGCCCGGCGCGCGCAGCGCCACGCCGAGCGCCTTGCGGGCGCGGTGGAGGCGCGACATCACGGTGCCGCGCGGCACGCGCAGCACCTTGGCGATCTCCTCGTACGAGAGGTCCTGGTAGTCGCGCAGCACGAGGATCTCGCGGTGCTCGCGCCCCAGGCGGCCGAGGGCGGTGAAGACGCGGCGCCGCAGCTCGGCGCGCTCGGCGTCGAGCTCGGGGTCGGCGCTGCTGTCGACGAGCTCCGGCCGCCAGCGCTCCGGCTCGGCGTCGAGCGGCTCGGCGCGGCGGACGCGGCCGCGGCGCATCAGGTCGCGGCAACGGTTGCGCACGATGCTGTAGAGCCAGGGCCGCACCGGCTGCTCGGGCCGGAAGCGGTCGAGGGTCGAGAAGAAGCGCAGCAGCGCGTCCTGCGCCGCGTCGAGCGCGTCGTCGCGGTTGCCCAATAGCTGCAGAGCGAGCAGGTAGGCGGCGCGGCGGTGAGCCACTGCCAGCTCCTCGCGCGCCGCGTCGTCTCCGGCGCGGGCGCGGCGCACGAGCTCGCGCTCGGCGGGGTCGCTCGCCGGGCCGTGGCGCTCGACGAGGGCGGGCGCGTCGCCGCCGGCGGCCGCGAGGGAGGCTAACGGGGAGAGGGCCATGGCGGTGTTCACGGATCATCTCCTACGCGGGGGTGGCGGCGGAAATTCCGCCTGCCTCCGCTGCCGCACCGAAACCTGCCCTGCGGGCTCGATCGCTTCGCACGACCTTGACCCCTCGCCGGGCCGGCCCTACTCTGGATGCCGTGCCCGCGATCTCGGTGGTGATCCCCACCTACGAGCGTCTCGACGTGCTGCCCGAGGTGCTCGCCGGCCTCGCCGCGCAGCGCGGGGCGCCGGACTTCGAGGTGGTGGTCGTCGACGACGGCTCGCGCGACGCGACGCCGGACTTCCTCGCCCGCTACGCCGGCCCGCTCGCGCTCGCCGTCCTGCGGCAGGAGAACCGCGGCCCCGCCGCCGCCCGCAATGCCGGCGTCGCCGCGGCGCGCGGCGAGCTCGTCGCCTTCCTCGGCGACGACACCGTTCCGGAGCCAGGCTGGCTGGCGGCCCACGTTGCCGCGCACGCCGCTCGCCGCGAGCGGGCGCCGCTCGCCGTCCTCGGCTACACCGGCTGGCATCCGCGCATGCGCACGACGCCGTTCCTGCGCTACATCAACGAGCACGGCCTGCAGTTCGGCTACGCGCTCATCGACGAGCCGGAGAAGGTGCCGTTCAACTTCTTCTACACCTCCAACGTCTCGCTGCCGCGCGCGCTGCTGCTCGCCGAGCCGTTCGACCTCCGCTTCCCACACGCGGCGTGGGAGGACGTCGAGCTCTCCTATCGCCTGCACGCACGCGGGCTGACGATGGTCTACGAGCCGCGCGCGCGCACGGCGCACCTGCACCCCACCGACTTCGCGCGCTTCTGCGGCCGCCAGGAGAAGGCGGGCGAGTCGGCCGTCGTCTTCTACCGCCTCCATCCGGAGCTGGGCGGCTTCCTCGGCCTCTCGGAGCAGGGACCGCCGCCGCTGCCGCCGCTGCGTTCGCAACGGCGCCGCGAGCTCGTGGTTCGGGCCTTGCAAAATATTCCCGTGCGCACACCTACACTGTGGGACGACACACTCCGCCACTACTACATCCGAGGGCTACGGCGCGGCTGGGAACGGATGGGCGGCGTGCCCCACGAGGAGACGAAAGACCATGGGCAGCCTGAGGTTAGCGATGAGCGGGAGGAGTGGGCTGGCGATCGCGGCGGGCACGTTCGCGTTGCTGATCGCCGTGCCGCAAACGGCGCAGGCGGGCCGCGGGGCGTCCACGCGGAGTGACGGCGGCGTCTCCAGCCGGGGGACGGCCGGCGGCTCCAGCTCGCATTCGGGATCCAGCAGCGGATCGAGCAGCCGGTCGAGCGGCTCGGGCGCGTCGACGCGCGGCTCCTGGTCGAGCGGCGGCGGTTCGAGCAAGCCGTCGCGCGACGACGGCGGCGCCTCCCGCGGCTCGCATGACAGCGGCCGCACCGCCGTGCCCAACCCGGGCGGCGGCGAGGTGGCCGGCCGCCAGCCGAGCCACGGCGGCAGCCGCGGCGACTTCCGCCATCGCGGCGGGAACATCTTCCTCGGCGGCGGCTACTACGACCCGTGGTACTACGGCTACCCGTACGGCTACGGCTGGGGTTGGGGCTGGCGCGGCGCCTGGTGGTGGCCGTGGGGCCCGGGCGGCGTCATCTACGACGGCGGCTATAACCGCGGCGGTGGTCGCGGCAGCGGCTATGGCGCGCTCGACGTCGACGTCTGGCCCGGCGAGACCGAGATCTGGGTCGACGGCGAGCGCGTGGGCACCGCCGACGACTTCGACGGCTTCCCGAGCTACCTCTGGCTGCCGCGCGGCACCTACGACGTCGTCTTCTACCTGCCGGGCTTCCAGACCCTCTCGCGCCAGTACTCGATCTACGACGGCTTGGTGATCGACGTCGAAGATCGCCTGCAGCGCGGCCAAGCGGTCCGTCCCGAAGACCTGCCCGCGAAGTCGACCGTCAACCGCGACGAGCGGCTGCGCCGCGACTCCGAGCGCGAGGAGGCGGCCCGCCGCCGCGACGAGTGGCGGCGGCGCCAGGACGAAGCCGACGTGCCGCCGGCGGCACCGGCACCGGCACCGGGAAGCGACGGTGCTGCCTCGTCGCCGCCGGGCGGCGACGGCGCGGCGCGCGTGCGCCTCGACGTGACACCCAACGACGCCTCGATCTACCTCGACGGCAACTTCCTGGGCACGGCGGGGGAGCTCGAGGGGCTCTCCGCCGGGCTGGTGGTCGCCCCCGGCAGTCACAAGCTGGAGGTGGTGCGCCCCGGCTACGAGGCGCAAGACCTCGACTTCGAAGGCACTCCTGGCCGCGAGGTGCAGCTCAAGGTGACGCTCGACGAGGATTGACCGGCGAGGCTGAGCCGGCCGAACCGGGCACCACGCGTATCGAAAAGGACGTCCAACGCGCGCCGGCGAGGGCGACGGCTAGCTCGCCGTCGCCGGCGTAGCGGCGGACGTCGACGAAACGGCAGGGGACCTCGAACGTGGTGGCGCCGGCGAGCGGAAACGGGGAGAGGACAAGGCCGTCCTCTCCCAGCTCGCCGGCGAAGCCGCAGCGTTCGAAGGGCTCGCGCCAGTCGTTGCAGACGGCGAGGGAGAGCCGGTCGGCGAGCTCGAGCCAGCGGTAGTCGGCGGCGAGCTCTCGAGGCTCGAGCCCGCAGCGGGCGAGCAGCTCGCTGCGGCGCTCGGCGAGGCGGGCGAGCAGCTCGCGCCAACCGTCGGTCCGATGCTGGTCGGCAAACAGGGTGAGGGCGTGCTCGGTGGCGAGGAGGGCGGCGTAGGGATCGGAGTCCGCGTAACGAACCGTGCCGCGTTCCCAGATTTCGAGGCGGAGTGGATGCGGCAGGTCGAGGAAGCTGTGGGGGAGGCCGCTCGCGGGATCGACCGGCGGAGCGGCGTCGAGCTCGCGCCAACCGTTGTCGTGCAGGCGCACGGCGCGCAGCAAGTCGGCGCGACGAGGATGAAAGGCGAGCTCGGGGAGGCGGAAGAGCGACAGGAGGTCGGCGGCGAAGGCGGCGTGATCGGGCTGCGTGACGAGGCGCAGGCGGTCGCCGTCGCGGCGGACGATCATCGGCGGATCCTAAGCGAGCGACGAAGAACCCCGGTCCCGGCAATCGGCGGGCGAGGGGGTACAATGACCGGTACACCGAAGGAGGACTCGAACGTGCGAAAGAGTGTCGTGGCAGTCGTGTGTTGCGCGCTGCTCGTGGGCGCCGTGGCGAGCTTGCAGGCAGCGTCGTCGAACAAGCCGAAGATCGCGGTGCTGGAGTTCAAAAACAAGGCCGACAACCAGTGGTGGTATCACGGCGGCGCCGAGGCGGCGCAGGACGTGTTCGTCACCGAGCTGGTGAAGAGCGGCCGCTTCCGTGTCATCGAGCGCGAGCAGCTCGCCGCGCTGATGCAGGAGAAGAACCTCAGCCTGTCGGGCGACATCGACCCGAAGACCGCGGTGCGCGCCGGCAAGTTGCTGGGCGTCGATTACCTGCTCACCGGCGCGGTGACGGAGTACGGCAACACCAGCCACAGCGTCGACACGCCCAGCGGCGGCCTCGGCGGTCACTGGATCCCGGGCGTCAGCGTCGGCAAGAACTCGTTCGTGGCGGCGATGAACGCGCGCGTGATCGACACCGAGACGGGCGAGATCCTGTGGGCCGACGAGGGCCGCGGCGAGGAGGGCAACGCCCGCGTGCGCGTCGGCGGCTTCGGCGGCGGCGTGGACAACGACGAGCGGATGTTCGACAAGGTTCTCAAGCCCGTCATCCAGCAGCTGGTGGCGAGCCTCAAGGCTGCGGACCTGTAGTCGTCAGCACTCGGATCGCGGCGCGCGGCGATCGCTGCGCGTGAAAGGAACGGCGGCCGTCTTTGGCCGCCGTTCCTGTTTTTGCGGCGGATGAGGGGAAGGGAAGGGAACGTCGGTGGTCGATCGGCGGTTGCTGGTCGCGGGCCGGCGTTCGCGACCGGTGCCGGAGGGCGCCGCCCAGGGGCACGGCTCGCTTTCTGAGGCCTGCGAGGGGAGCGCTCGCCTTACCGGCAGGGCGCGCAGCGCACTCGTTGTCACGCGGCGTCAACGCCAAGCGCCCTGCCGGAAGCCCCTGGGCGACGCCCTCCGGCACCGGATCTCGCGAACGCCTTCACGCGTGGTCGTCGAACTCCCGGGTGGCGAGCTCGATCGTCGCCGTGGTGAATATGGCGCTCTCACCTCGCGCTCGTTTGTCGACTCCTCACTGATGTCCTCGTGCCGCTCGGGTGCCGGGATGCGCGCCGCCGAGCTGCCGTCTCAACTCGCGCTCCACCATGGTCGTCGGAGCTGGCGATTCGCTTCGCTCTCGCCGCCGCAGACGAACGTGAATCCGACGACCACGAGCGTGCCGCGAGTGGGCCACGATGTGGTGTCGGGGCGACGAGGTGTGACTAGCGGCACGACGACGCGAGTCCCGCCTCCACAAGAGAGCGCGAGGTAATGCGCATCATCGACCACGGCGGCACGCGAGCTTGCCAACAGGTCGGCCGACGACCACCCAGGGAGGCGCGTGCGACCGGCGTGGCCGAGGGGCGCCGCCCAGGGGCTTCCTGCAGGGCGCTTCGAGCGGACGGTGAGGGACAGCGGCATTGCTGCGCGCCCTGCAGGTAAGGCGAGCGCTCCCTTCGCAGGTCTCAGAAAGCGAGATGCCCTGTGTCAACCTCCGGTGGCAGACAGGGCCGCGGCCGCCCGGTGTTTGCTGGGATCGTAGGGTTGATGATCCTGCCAAGCACGCCAGAGCACTCGTGTCCACGAGCGGGCCAGGATACGTGTAGCGTGA
>DASYQD010000043.1:0-2534 GCA_036005845.1 Thermoanaerobaculia bacterium
GCGGCGACGCTCTTGTCGGTGAGCGCTGCGTTGTCGACGCGGGCCTGCGTGATCTCGGCATAGGCCAGCCGTTCGTAGCGGTTCGAGTCGAACGAGCGGCCGACGCGGGCCGTGCTGCTGTTGCGCTCCTCGTCGGCGGCGCGCAGCTGCTCGATGTTGGCGGCGAGGAGGTTGCGCCACATGTCCTCGCGAGGGTACGACGTCAGCTCGATGCCGAGCAGCTTCTGGTCGGGACCGTAGATCAACGACGAGTGCGAGACCCACGGCAGCCCGAACACCTTGCGGTCGTAGTGCTCGACCGACGTGCGCGGGCCGGTGTTGGCGCTGTAGCCGATGCCGAAGTTGGCCTGGTGCTGGGTCAGCTCCTTGACCTTGACGATGACCGGTGCTGCGTCAGGCGGCCCGCTCGTGTCGACCTCGACCGATGCGCCTTCGAAGAGTCCGAGCTTGAGCAGCCGGTCCTGGTAGTCGAGAAGCAGCCGCTCGCTGTGCTGGGCACCGGGAAAGAAGGTCGCGAGCCGCCGCACCGCAGTCTCGTCGAACCGGCTGATTCCCTGGACGCGGATCTCGCCGAGGTGATAGAGCGGCCCGGGCTCGAGCGTGAGCTCGAGCGCAGCGGTGTTCGCGGTCGCATCGACGAGCGCGTGCGTTTCCTTCCACGTCGCCGTCGGATAGGCGTCGGCACGCATCGCAGCGAGCGTCGAGGTCTTGGCCGCGCTCCACGCCGGCTGCCTGAAGGGCTGGCCGGGCTTGAGCGGCCAGACGGAACGGATGTGGTCGAGGCGATCGCCCCACGGCTCCTCGCGCGACGGTTGATGCGGCGCGAGCGGCGCCGTCGCGTCGATCGCGACGCGCGCGACCTCGATGCGTGGGCCGGGCACGACGGTGATCTTCAAGAGCGGCAGCGCACCCGGCGGATCGCTGCGCGCGATCGTGACATCGGCGCTGAAGTAGCCCTCGGTCTCGAGCAGCGTCTTCGCCTGCGCCGGGACGACCGCGGCGAGGCGGTCGAGCTCGCTCGAGGTCACGGCCTCGGAGCGTGGCGCCTTCTGGAAGCGGCTGACGTCGAGGTATTCGAGCAGCAGCGTCTTCAGCGGCGCCGGCGCATCGATCTCGATGTCGTACTGGGCGACGAGCGGCTCGGCCATTTCCGCGTCGTCGTCCTTGTCGCCGAAGAACGGCAGCATCGCGCAACCACCGAGCGCCAATGCGACGAGCGAGCCGACCAATGCGCGCAGCAGCGTCGCGGCCCAGGCCACCTCGAACCGGCCCGCGCGGAGTCGGTCCGGGGCCCGCCGAGTCATTTGACGAGCAGTCGCATGGCTCCTTCGAGCCCGGGCAAGGTGAGCGGGAACATGCGCTGATTCATCAGTTGCTGGATCACCGCGATGCTCTGGCGGTAGCCCCACACGCCTTGCGGCTCGGGGTTGATCCACGCGAACTTCGGAAACGCGTTGGTCAGCCGCTGCAGCCACTCGGCGCCGGCCTCCTCGTTGTTGTATTCGACGCTGCCGCCGGGCTGCAGGATTTCGTACGGACTCATCGTGGCGTCGCCGACGAGGATCAGCTTGTAGTCCTTGTTGTACTTGCGGATGATGTCCCAGGTGGCGAACTTTTCCGAGAAGCGCCGCCGGTTGTTCTTCCACATGAAGTCGTAGACGCAGTTGTGGAAGTAATAGAACTCGAGGTGCTTGAACTCGCTCTTGGCGGCCGAGAACAGCTCTTCGACGCGATGGATGTGCTCGTCCATCGTGCCGCCCACGTCCATCAGCAGCAGCACCTTCACCTTGTTGTGCCGCTCGGGAACCATCTTGATGTCGAGCCAGCCGGCGTTGGCGGCGGTCTTGCGGATGGTGTCGTCGAGGTCGAGCTCCTCCTCCGCGCCCTCGCGGGCGAAGCGGCGCAGCCGCCGCAGCGCCACCTTGATGTTGCGCGTGCCGAGCTCGAGCGAGTCGTCGTAGTCCTTGAACTGGCGCTGGTCCCAGACCTTCACCGCGCTCCTGTTGCGGCCCTTGTCCTGGCCGATCCGGATGCCCTGCGGGTTGTAGCCATAGGCGCCGAAGGGCGAGGTGCCGCCGGTGCCGATCAGCTTGTTGCCGCCCTCGTGGCGCTTCTTCTGCTCCTCGAAGCGCTTCTTCAGCGTCTCCATGAGCTCGTCCCAGCCCATCGTCTCGATCTTCGCCGTCTCCTCGGCCGTGAGCTCGAGCTCGAGGCGCTTCTGCAGCCATTCGAGCGGGATGTCCTGGGTGAAGTCGGTGAGCATCTCGACGCCCTTGAAGTAGGCGGCGAAGGCACGGTCGAACTTGTCGTACTGCGCCTCGTCCTTGACGAGCGCAGCACGCGACAGGTAGTAGAAGCTGTCGACGGTGGGGCTGCCGCCCTCGGGATCGTCGATCACGCCGGCCTTGATCGCCTCGAGCAGGCTCAGGTACTCCTTGACCGAGACCTTGAGCTTGGCGGCGCGGAGGGTGAAGAAGAAGTCGATCAGCATGGCGGCGGCGGCGGCGGTGGGCGCGGTCCTCCCGGGGACACGC
>DASYQD010000044.1:0-21529 GCA_036005845.1 Thermoanaerobaculia bacterium
GGCACGTCGGCGAAGCGGTCGTAAAGCCAGTCGGCGAAGCCGGCCGCGCCGAGGACGGCGAGCGCGACCTGCGCCGCGCCCTCGCGCTCGATCCCGAGCAGCCGCAGGCGAAACGCAACCTGGCACTGCTGCTCGCGCGCCGCGGAGGCTCGGGACTCACGAGCTCAGCGCATTCTCCGCCGAGTCGCTGAGCGCAAGGATACGTTCGCGTTCTAGCCGCGAAGCACAAAGCTGACGGCCCAGGCGCAAACGAACAGCCCGACGCCGAAGATCGTATGCGTCATCAGGCTCTTGAGCCTGGCTTGATTCGGCTTCGGCGTCTTCGCGGCGGCGAAGCCGAGCCCCAGCGCGGGCTGCATGACGAAGAGCGGGAACGCCACGGTGGCGATGCCGTAGAGCAGGACGGGCGCCAGAGTGGGACGCTCGAGCCAGCCTTCCGACAGCAGAACGAACGCGACGGCAAACACGATACCGATCGCGTAATGGGCGGCCGGACCGACCGAGCACTCGAAGCGCTTCTTGCGCGCCGTGGCGATGCTCGCATGCCAGAACGTCCCCTCGGGCATGTGGAGAAGCCACCTGCCGAGCAGGCAGTAGTTGAGCGACGGGATCCCGAACGCCCTTCAGGAAGGCGTTCCAGACGTCCATCGCCAGCGTGGCGCCGACACCGACGACGACGGCGGCGACCAGGTGCGGCGCGGTCACGACTGCATCGCCGCCAATCCCACCGCCACCGGATGCTTGGGCTGGTAGATCCCGAGCTTGCCGCCGCCGGGCAGCGTCACGCTGGTGAGACTGCCCCAGCGCTCTTCGTGCACGGGGCTACAAGCGACTCCGCTTTCGCCGAGCTTCGCCATCAGCGCCGCGAGGTCGTCGCACATCAGGTAGAGCTCGTGGCGGTCGTTCTCCTCGCCGGGATGGAATGCCACCTCGCCGCCTGGCAGCCCGAAGATCGACCAGCCCCGGCCGGCGTCGACCGACGGGAAGCCGAGCACGTCGCGAAAGAATGCGCGGTCGGCCTCGGCGTCCCGGCTGTAGACGATGACGTGGGCGCCGAGGATCATCTCCGCCTCCCCTCGCAGCGCGGCCGACCGGCCGCGTGATTCAGCTCGCTCACGAGAAGCCCGGCCGGCGGCAGCACGCGCCTCCCGCCGCCATCGCCGCGGCGCCGGCACCCTCGCGCGCGCCGCCGGCGGCGAAGGTCGACAGCACGCGCTCGGGTCGCTCCTCGCCGCAGCGCGGGCAGAGCACGTCGTCGCCGCTCGCGCCGAGGCGCTGCAGCACCTCGAAGCGCTCGCCGCAGCCGCGGCAGCGGTACTCGTAAAGTGGCAACCGTCGGCCCTCGCTTACGACACCGGCGCGCCGAGCGCGGCGTCGAGGCGCGACTGCAGCGCCGCCTTGGGCAGCGCGCCGACGATGCGGTCGATCTCCTTGCCGCCCTGGAAGAGGATCAGCGTCGGGATGCCGCGCACGCCGAGCCGGCCCGCGTGCTCCTGGTTCTCGTCGGTGTTGACCTTGGCTATGGTGAGGCGGTCGGCGTACTGGCCGGCGAGCTCCTCGAGCACCGGCGCCACCATGCGGCAGGGGCCGCACCAGGGCGCCCAGAAGTCGACCAGCACCGGCTTCTCGGCGCCGAGGACCTTGTGGTGGAACTCCTGATCACTGACTTCGATCGGCTTGCTCATCGTTCGCTCTCCTTGCGCAGCGCCCGTGCAAGGCGGCTGCCGGTTTGTCGTTCAGGCTCGCGCCACCTCGGCCATGGCGCGCGTGGCCTCGCGCTCGACGCAGCCGCACATCAGGCGGCAGACTTCGAACGCGGCGGCGTCCTCCATGGCGTAGTAGACGTTCATCCCTTCGCGCCGCGGCCGCACCAGGCCCGCCGCCCGCAGCACCGAGAGGTGCTTCGAGACGTTGGCCTGGGTGCCTCCCACCTGCTCGACGAGGTCGCTGACGCACAGCTCGCCGTCACCGAGGAGCTGCAGGATCTGCAGACGGGTGGGATCGGCCAAAGCCTTGAGCCGATGGGCGATACGGGCGAGGGCCTCGGGGCCGAAGGGAGCGTGGCGGCGCATGACAGCTATAACCTATCAACCAAGTAGTTATATTTCAAGGTGTCGTGGCGGAAGCCGGAGCGGACGCCGGGGCTACACGGGTCCCCGCCCAGCCGATCGGTGTCCCACCGTGCTCGCAAGCTGCGCGCGGTGGGAGCCCTCCGCTCGGCGCGCCCGCTCCGCCCGCCGCCCGCTCCGGGTTTGCGGCACGGGCCTTGCGGGACGGCGCGCGGATGACGGACAGCTTCGATGTGATCGTGGTGGGCGGGGGGCCCGCCGGCCTATCGGGAGCGATGGTGCTGGGGCGCTGCCGGTTCCGCGTGCTGGTGGTCGACAGCGGGCGCGGGCGCAATCATGCGGCGCCGGGGGTCCATGGCTTTCTCGGCAGCGACGGCGTGTTGCCGGCCGAGCTGCGGCGGCGCGGGCAGCGCGAGGCGCGGCGGTACGGCGTCATCTTTCGCCTAGGCGAGGTGGTCTCGATCGCGCGGCGCGGCGACGGGTTCGAGCTGACACTCGCGCGCGGTGGGCGGCTGCGCTGCCGGCGGCTGTTGCTGGCAACCGGCGTCGCCGATTCGCTGCCAGACGTGCCGGGCTTTGCCGCGCTCTACGGCAAGTCGGTCTTCCACTGCCCGTACTGCGACGGTTGGGAGACGCGCGATCGGCCGCTCGCGCTCTACGGCAGCGGCAGCGCCGCGGCGCGTTACGCGGTGACGTTGACGCGCTGGAGCGCCGATCTCGTGCTCCTGACCGACGGGCCGACGCGGTTGCGCGCCGCCGATCGCGAGGCGCTCGCCGCCGCCGGCGTGCGGGTGATCGCCAAGCGCATCGCCGCGCTCGAGGTCAGTGGTCGACGGGGAGCGGCGGCGCGCGGGCGGCTCGCGCGCGTGCGCTTTGCCGACGGCGAGGCGCTACCACGCTTCGCGCTCTTCTTCGCCTCGCGGCCGCGGCAGAGCTGCGACCTCGCGGCGTCGCTCGGGGTGCGCTTCACCGACAAGGGGATGGTGCAGGCGGGGCGAATGCAGGACGCCGGCGTGCCGGGCGTCTACGTCGCCGGCGACGCGAGCCGGGACGTGCAGCTCGCGATGATCGCCGCGGCGGAAGGAGTCAAGGCCGCCGTCGCCATCCACGCCGACCTCGACAAGGAACGTGCGGCGCGCAACGGCGGCGCCAAGGTGGGCAAGCTGCTGCGCAAGAGCCACGCCGAAGAGCTCGGCGGGTAGATACCAACCGGGCCGCGGTTCGAGCGCGCGGCGCCTCGCGACCAGCGCGATGCCGTCAGGAGGGCGGCGACGCGCTGAGGGTGAGCGGCCGCGCCAGCACTGTGCCCGCCCTGCCGCGCAGTTCCACCTTGATCTTGCTCTCCTGCGCACGCTCCGGCTGACCCAGCGCCGCGTCGTCGAGCGTCAGCACGTAGTAGCCGGAGATCGCTCGCGCCAGCGTGCGCGTCGCGAGCTGCGGCAGGCGGAAGGTGCTGAAGTAGGCGCCGCCGGTGTCCTCGGCGACCTGCTCGAGGCCGGCGGCGAGCGAATGAGAGTCGGCGCTCGTCGTGTCGAGCACGAACACCGAGGCGTGCGCGTCGCGCAACGCCCGCACCGCCGGCGCGAAGCCGGGCGCCATGCTGACGCCGCCGCGGTCGAAGCGGCCCATGCCCCAGCCGAGGAAGAGCAGCGTCTTCTCGCCGGGCAGCGGCTCGAGCGCGCGGGCGACGAGCTCGAGGGCGCGCTCGGGCGAGGCGGCCTGCCGCGCGGCGGCGCGGTCGAAGCGTGCGGCGAGCGAGGGCGCGGGCGGCAGCGCGGGCTCGATCAGGCGCTCCGGGTTGAAGAGCATCGCCTCGTCGACGGCGGCCGCCGTCGCGTCGAGGTCGCTCGCGAAGTCCTGCCAGAGCTTGAGGTGCGAGTCGAAGGAGACGACGGCGACGCGGTCGCGCGGGTGGAGCGTGGCGAGCAGCTCGCGCGTGTAGGGGCGCAGGCGCATCTGGCCGCTGATGCGGACCGGCGTCAGGTCGGCCTGGACGAAGAGGACGACGAGGCGGCCGGACGGAGTCGCAGGCAGCGCGCCGAGCGACGGACTCGACGCTGTGGCCGCGGTATCCGGCGCGACCTCGTCGCTCGATGACGGGGACGCAGTCATCATCTCATCGGCGCGCCGCTCTTCGCCTTCGCCTGTCACCGGCTCGTCGGCAGAGATCCAATCGAGCGCCGCGACCGGCACCTCGTGCGGCCCGACGCGGACCCGGAAGTCCTGCGGCTGCAGCCCGAGCACCGGATTGCCCCAGCTGTCGACGACGCGCACCACCATGGTGAACAGCGAGACGTCGATCGCGCTCTCGAAGGTGGCTTCCGGCGGGGGCGGCGGCGCGGGATCGGGTGCCACCCAGGCGACGAGCGGCGCCGCGATGAGCAGACTCGTCAAGACCAGCAGCGCCCGCCGACGCGAGCTCGCTCGCGCGCGCATCATGCCGAGGCAGCCTAACACCGGGCGGTTCGCACTCGCGCCGTCGCGCGACGGCGCGGTCGCGCGCAGGCGCTTGGCGAGCAGCTCAAGCCGTGAGCCTGCGCTTCCCCTTCGCCACGATCTCGCCGGCAGTGCCCCACGCGGCGGCCGCGCGCTCGCCGATGGCGCCACCGACCTGGCCGCCCTTCTTCGCCAGCTCGCCGCTCTTCTTGGCCAGCTTGCGCCGCGTCCGTACGCCCGCCGCCGGCGCCCACAGCACGCCCACCGCCGCGCCGGCCACGAAGGCCGCCACCAACCCGATCACCGTGCGACCTGTCTTCGCCACTACACGCCCTCCTCGCATCGAGTCTACCGAAGCCGCACCTCGGCGAGGCACCCCGATCCCGGCGCGCGTACCCTCGCAAACGCCGGCTCCCCTTGCTTACCGAGAGGAGTTGCCTTATGCTTACCCTCGGTAACCGATATGAGCAAACCCAACGATCTCGTCCTCGGCACCCTCGACCTGCTGCTGCTCAAGATCCTCGCCCTCCAGCCGCTCCACGGCTGGGCCATCGGCCAGCGCCTGCGCTCGATGTCCGGCGACGTGCTGCAGGTGAGTGAAGGCTCGCTCTACCCCGCCCTCCACAAGCTCGAGCAGGAGGGCTGGATCCAGGCGGAGTGGAAGCAGACGGAGAACAACCGGCGCGCCAAGTTCTACGCGCTGACGCGCCTGGGCAGGAAGCAGCTCGAGACCGAGACCGCCAACTGGGAGCGGCTCTCGGCGGCCATCTCGCAAGTCATCCGACTCTCCGAGGCTTAGAAACCGATGCGCATCGAACACTGGTGGTTCACGGCACCGCTGCGGCTGCGTTCGCTCTTCCGGCGGCGGCAGGTCGAGCAGGAGCTCGACGAGGAGCTGCAGTTCCACCTCGAGCACCTGGTCGAGGAAGGCATCGCGCAGGGCCTGGCGCCGGCGGAGGCGCGTCGTCGCGCCCTGCTCGCCATGGGCGGCATCGAGCAGCGCAAGGAAGAGGTGCGCGACACCCGCCGCGTGAGCTGGCTGACCGACTTCGTCGCCGACTTCCGCTACGCGCTGCGCAGCCTGCGGCGAACGCCGGCGTTGACCGGCTTCGTCGTCGTCACGCTGGCGCTCGGCATCGGCATGACGTCGACGCCGTTCAGCATGCTCGACGGCCTGGTCTTCCGGCCCTACCCGGTGCCCCACCCGCGCAACGTCGTGTCGCTGGTGAGCACCTCGCACGACAACCCTTACGACTTCTGGTCGTACCGCGAGTACCTCGACCTGCGCGCGCAGGCGAAGAGCTACGACGGCGTCGTCGCGCACACGACGACGGTGCCCATCGGCTTCAGCCGCGCCCGAGGAGCGACGCCGCAGGTGCGCGGCGGCATGCTGGTGTCGGCGAACTTCTTCTCGGTGCTCGGCGTCGAACCGCATGTCGGCCGCGGCTTCCGCGCCGACGAGGACGTGGCGCCCGGCCGCGACGCGGTGACCGTGCTCGGGCCCGACTTCTGGAAGCGCGAGTTCGCCAGCGACCCCGCCGTCGTCGGCAAGAAGGTGCGCGTCAACGGCACCGAATTCACCGTCGTCGGCGTCGCACCCGAGTCCTTCCCCAGCATCCAGCAGTGGCAGCGGCCCGACGTCTACCTGCCGCTGGCGATGGCGCACGTCTTCTCGACCGACCCGCAGAAGAGCTTCTTCGCCGATCGCGACGACCGCGAGCTGCTGGTCAAGGCGCGCCTGGCGCCGGCGGCCACGCTGGCGCGGGCGCGCACCGAGATCGCCGGCCTCGCCCGCGACTTCGCGCGCGAGAACCCGGCGCTTTACCGCGACCGCAGCGCAGCGGTGCGGACGCAGCGCGAGATGCAGACCCGCGGCGACCGCCAGGAGTGGAAG
This sequence comes from Thermoanaerobaculia bacterium, assembly GCA_036005845.1. Classification (GTDB taxonomy): domain Bacteria; phylum Acidobacteriota; class Thermoanaerobaculia; order Multivoradales; family JAIOJS01; genus DASYQD01. The sequence continues at coordinate 6,400 of DASYQD010000044.1, forward strand.
TTCATCGCCATCGGCCAGCTCCTCGGCCTCGCCGTGCTGCTGGTGGCGTGCACCAACGTGGCGGGGCTGCTGCTCAGCCGCGCCCGCACGCGGACGCGCGAGATCGCCATCCGCCTGGCGCTCGGCTCGGGGCGCTCGCGGCTGGTGCGGCTGCTGCTCACCGAGAGCCTGGTGCTCGCGGTGCTCGGCGCGGCGGGCGGCATCGCCATCGCCTACTTCGCTATCGGCCTCATCAACACCTTCCAGATCCCCACCGACATTCCGGTCGTGCCGCCGTTCCAGTTCGACCTGCGCGTGCTGATCGCGAGCCTGGTGGTGGCGAGCTCGAGCGCGCTGCTCTGCGGGCTGGCGCCGGCGCTGCAGAGCACGCGCGGCGACCTGGTCAACGGCCTCAAGAGCTCCGACGTCGACGCGCCCGGGCGCAAGCGGCTGTGGGGCCGCAACGCGCTGGTGGTGGCGCAGGTTGCCACCTCGCTGATGCTGATCACCGCCTGTTTCGTCATGGCGCGCGACTTCCGCCAGGCGGCGCTAGGCACCACCGGCTTCGCCAAGGACCACCTGCTGATGGTGCGCTTCGACTCCCGCCTCGTGCAGTACGACGCGGTGCGGACGAAGGAGTTCTACGACCTGCTCGAGCGCCGCGCCGCCGCGGCGGCGGGCGTGACGAGCGTGGCGCTCACCGAGAGCCCGCCGCTCTCCCTCGACGCCTTCGAGGCCCTCTCCTTCGTGCCCGAGGGCTTCCAGATGCCGCGCGACCGCGAGAGCTTCACCTCCGCGATGGACACCGTCGACGAAGGGTACTTCGCCACGATGGGCGTGCCGATCCTGCGCGGCCGCGGCTTCCTGCGCGCCGACACCGCCGAGGCGCCCCGCGTCGCCATCGTCAACGAGCGCCTCGCCGAGCGCTACTGGCCGGGACAGGACGCGGTCGGCAAACGCATCCGCCTCGACCACCGCGGCGGCCCGCCGGTGGAGATCGTCGGCGTCGCGCGCACTATCAAGTACCGCGCGCCCACCGAGCGGCCGACGGACTTCGTCTACCTGCCGCTCGCCCAGCACCGGCGCGAGCGCCTCGTCCTGCTATTGCGCACCACCGGCGACCCGCTGCGGCTCGCCGACCCGGTGCGCGACATCGCGCGCACGCTGGCGCCCGACATGCCGGTCGTCGAAATGCGGACCTACGAGAACCTCGTGCGCTACCACACGGTCGAGGGCCCCGGCATCGCCATCCAGACGATCGGCACGATGGGCGCCGTCGGCGTGCTGCTGGCGATGGCCGGCCTCTACGGCCTGGTCTCCTACAACGTCAACCGCCGCACCCGCGAGCTCGGCATCCGCATGGCCATCGGCGCCGGTAGAGGCGCGGTGCTGCGACTCGTCATCGGCAAGGGCCTCTGCCTCGTCCTCATCGGCACCGCCATCGGCCTCGTCCTCGCCTTCGGCATCGAGCGAGTGCTGAGCACGGCGATCTTCGGCTCCGGCGGCGTCGACGTCGCCGTGTACCTGGTCGCGGTGCCGTCGATGCTCGCGGTGACGATGCTCGCCGCGTACGTGCCGGCGTTGCGCGCGTCGAGGATCGCGCCGACGCTGGCGCTGCGCTACGACTAGCCAGTGAGGGTCCGCACCCTCGATCCGGCGCTCATCGGCGTCGACGGATGTTGGCCTCTTCGACGATCCAGAGCTCGTGCTGGATGGGAGCATCGCGAAGGGCGGCGATCAGACGCGCAGCAACGGCAAGCAGGTGCGGCGTGTCCTGCTTGCCAAGACGAAAGACGATGAATCCCGGGAATGCCGCGGGCGGGTAGGCACGAATGTTGGCAAAGCCGACGTCCAGCGTCACGAGGATGCGCTCTTCTCGAGAGCAGACAGCGCTGATTGCGCCGTCCGGTTGGCCCGCCAGTTGTTGGCTCACCGCCGTTGGACAGTCGTAGCCGTTCTCGCGAAAGAGCTCCGCTACCTCCTCGGGGAGGTTCTCGTCGGTCTTGAACCGCATGGGCCGCTAAGCCGGCAGGCCGACGACCTGCTCGCGCGCGAGGTCGGCGGCGTAGCCGATGCACGCCTGGATAGCCTCCGGCGTCAGGGTCGGGTAGCTGGCAAGGATCTCATCCGGCGATCGACCGACGGCGAGGTTGTCCAGCACTACAGAAACTGGAATGCGTGTGCCCCGAACACAGGCTTGGCCGTGGCAGATGGCCGGGTCGACGGTGATGTGCTGCTGCCAATTCATGATGTGGCGCCGACTTGGTGGTGGACGGCCTCGCTCGACGCAAGGATAGCTCTGCTAGCCGCAAATCATGGAGGTTGTAGCGCACTCGAGCGGCCGCGGTAGGAGTCCGCCACCACCCAAGCCGCCGCGGTCAGCGTGATAGTGACGACGACCTCGCCCTGTTGAAAGGCGTTGAGGTTGCCTGCCGCGACGCGGGGTACCCAGACGAGGAGGCTGAGCAGGCCGATCTGCAGCGTCAGGAGCGTGGCTGCGAGCCGCGCCGCCACACCGCTGAGGATCGCCACCCCCGCCGCGACAAAGGTCGCGCCGGTCAGGTACGCCCAGAAGACCGCCGAGCCCAGCCAAGCGGGCACCAGCACCACGGTTGCCTGGAGATAGACGAAATGCGCCAGGCCGAAGGGGATCACAGCGAGCCCGCAAAGTACCCTCGCGATGCGGAGACCGTTGTCGCCAGTCGCGAAGCGAAGGGGCCGGCGGTCCCCATCGCCGGCGAGCCAGACGTAGAGGACCCAGGCGGCCGCCACCATCATGGCGGTCTTCCCGAACTCCCAGGCAGCGAGCAGCGTGGGGTGGAGCAGGAAGACCTGGGGCAGGCTCAGGAGCAGCAGCCAGGCGAGGAGATAGCCGAGCAGCAGGCGTGAAGCGACGGCAGCCGCGCGTCGCCAGAGCAGGCCGATGCCGCAGGCCAGATAGACGAGCTCGCTCAGGTACGCGAGAGCTTCGCGCCCCGGCATGCTCTTCGGAACGGACGGCCACGTCGCGTCGAAATCGCCCTTGATCAGGCCGAGGACGCCGAGCCCGACCAGGGTCGCGGCGAAGACCGCATGGCCCACGCTCGCGATGCGCACTGCGCGTCCTTGGCTGCTATCTGGGCTCATCAGCTTCGGTCGCGGAGTATGCCTTCGCGACGGCAACCCGACGCCCATGCGCGGGCCGAGTGGTATCTCCTCCGGGCCGAGTCCCCTGCTGCCGCCGCCGGCGTCGACGACGGCCCGGCGCTGGCGCGGCGCGACGAGGCGGTGCGCGCCGCGCTCAGTTCATGTAGGAAGTCGAGATCAGGGTCCGGTATGCGACCGCCACGCCGTCCTTGGTCGCGGGCTCGTACCGCCACTTGGCCAACCCGGCGACGAAGCGCTCGGCAAATACCTGATTGTCAGTCTTGACCACTTCCATGTCGGCGAGCGTGCCCGCAGTAGTGACGGTGGCGAGGATGCACGCATAACCCGCGCGCCTGCCATCGAGCGGCCCCACCGCAGGCCGCTCGCGATGCACCACCTTCGGTGGCGTCACCCCGGCGTCATGCGTCGGCTCATAGGCAGCGCACTCCGGAGCGGCGATGTTCCCCGACGATGCGCAGGCCACGCACGCGAGGACCGCGGGGACGAGAGCGAGCGTGAGCAGCAGGCGAGAGAGTTGGGGCGTGGTCTGCATCTGTGAGCTCCCAGTTGATCAGTACGACGAGCTAGGACTCCTGGCCCTTCACCGGTTGCGGTCTACGCCTTAGAGCCGCGTCGCGACTCGCTGAAAACCGACGAGCCTCGTCAACGGATCGACAGCTCGGCGGCCCGCAAGACCTGTGGCGGTTGCGGATCGAGCAGCCCCGCCTCGCGCAACGTCCGCAGCGCGGGCCGCAGCGCCACGATCGCGCGCTCGAGAGTCTGCGCACCTTCCTCGTCGCTGCTGTCGCGGCCCTGCTCGAAGATCTCCTCGAACGGGTTGCGTGGGCGCGGGTACTCGCGGACTTCCACCTGCGCATCGGGCGCCAGATGCGCTGCCCGCTTGGCCAAGCGCAGCGCGGTGTCATAACCACCGAGCTCGTCGACGAGGCCCCACTTCTTCGCGTCGACGCCCGACCACACGCGGCCCTTCGCCAGCTCCTGCAGGCGCGCCAGCGGCAGGTGGCGGCCTTCCGCCGCTTTGGTGGTGAAGTCGGCGTAGACGCGGTCGAGCCAGCCGTTGAACTTCGCCCACTCGTCCTCGTCCATCGGCGCGATGCCGCTCCACATGTCGGCGTGCTCGCCGCGCTGGACGCTGTCGAAGGTGATGCCGAGCTTCTTCCACAGCTCGCGAGTCACCATCTTGCCGCCGTAGACGCCGATCGAGCCGGTGATCGTCGTCGGGTGCGCGACGATCTTGTCGGCACCCATGGCGACGAAGTAGCCACCCGATGCAGCGACGTCGCCAAAGCTGGCGATCACCGGCGTGCCGCGCTTCCTTGCCCGCTGAACCTCGCGCCAGATGGAATCGGAGGCGACGTAGGAGCCGCCGGGGCTGTCGACGCGTAGCACGATGGCGGCGACGTCGGGCGCCTCGCTCGCCGCGCGCAGCGCGGCGGCCACGGTGTCGCTGCCCATCGTCACGGTGCCGGTCAGCGGGTCGGAGGCGCTCTTGCCGCGCATGACGTCGCCGACGCCGTAGACGATGCCTATGGCTTTGTCGCCGCGGCTCCACGGGTGCTGCACGCGTTCCCAGTACTTGCGCAGGTAGAGGAGCTGCGGCTGGCCGCCCTTGCCGGTGAGTCGCTCGATCCGCGTGTAGACCTCGTCGCGGTAGAGCAGGCCGTCGACGAGCTTCGCCTTCACCGCCTCGTCGCCGAGCAGCGGGCCCTGGTCGATGGCCGCGCGCAGCTGCTCGGGCGCGATCTTCCGCGCTGTCGAGATCTCCGCCACCATGTGATCGAAGATCGAGCCGGCGAGCTCGTCCATCGACTCGCGGTGCGCCGGCGTGAAGGCGGTGTCGGTGAAGGTGTTGGGAGCGTTCTTGTACTCGTAGCGCTGGGCGAACTGCGGCTCTACGCCGAGCTTGTCGAGCGTGCCGCGCAGGAAGAGCGAGGTGAGCTCGAGGCCGGTCAAGCCGACGTCGCCGCTGGGCTGGATGTAGATCTGGTCGAAGGCGGTGGCGAGGTAGTAGGCGCCGTTGGCGGGAGTCACCTCACCGAAGGTGTCGGTCCAGGCGATCGCCGGTTTGCCGGAGGCGCGGAAGGCGGCGACGGCGTCGCGCAGCTCCTCGATGCCGGCGAGGCCGGTGCCTTCGGGCGAGACGCGGGCGACGAGGCCGACCACCTTCTTGTCGGCGGCCGCGGCATGCAGCGCCTCGACGAGGTCGCGCAGCCGCATGCGCTTGTCGAACACCGCTCCGAACGGACCCTCCGGCCGCTGCTCGAGGAACGGCGCCGAGAGGTCGACCTCGAGCACCGTGCGCCCCGGCACGCGCGACTCGCGCCAGCCGGCCCAGAAGAGGACGCCGAAAGCAGCGACGATGATGAACGCGCCGACGGCGAAGAAGGCGATGGCGAATTTCCAAGGCCTGGTCATGGTGCGAGTCCCTCCCGCGCGGCAGACGCGCTGGAGTGATTGTAGGCGTCATACTCTTAGGGCCCGATGCGCGCCATCTCCCCCGTTCCCGCGCCGGTCGCGGCCGGCCCCGGCGCTGGCGCCGAGGTCGCGGCTTCGCGCGTCGTCGTCGTCGTCCCCTGCCACAACGAAGCGGCGAGCGTCGCCAAGGTGGTGAGCGACTTCCGCGCCGCGCTGCCGGGCGCCGAGGTGCTGGTGGTCGACAACGCCTCGACCGATGGCACCGCCGAGCTGGCGCGGGCCGCCGGCGCCCGCGTCGTCGCCGAGCCGCGGCCGGGCAAGGGGTTCGCCCTGCTGGCCGGCTTTCGCGCCGCGCGCGATGCCGACTTCTTCGTCATGGTCGACGGCGATGACACCTACCCGGCCGAGGACGCGCACCAACTGCTCGCGGCCGCCGCGGCGGGAGCCGACATGGTGGTGGGCACGCGGCTCAAGGAGTTCGAGGCGGGCGCGTTTCGCGCCGGGCATTCGCTCGGCAATCGCCTGTTCATCCTGCTCGTGCGCGGGCTCTTCGGCGTGCGCACGCGCGATCTGTTCTCGGGCTACCGCGTGGTGACGCGGCGGTTCCTCGCCACCGCGCCGCTCATCGCGCGCGGCTTCGAGGTCGAGGCCGAGCTGTCGCTGCAGGCGGCGGCGCACCGCTTCGCCATCGCCGAAGTGCCGATCCGCTACCGGGCGCGGCCGGCGAGCTCGCCGTCGAAGCTGCAGACCTATCGCGACGGCACGCGCATCCTGCTCGCCATCCTCACCTTCTTCCGCGACTACCGGCCGCTGGCGTTCTTCGGCACGCTGGCGGCGGTGCTGTTGCTGCTGTCGCTCGGCGGCGGCGCCGTCGTGGTGACCGAGTTCCTGCGCACCGGCCTCGTGCCGCGGCTGCCGCTGGCGGTGCTCTCGGCGGCGCTCTTCATCCTCGCCGCGCTGTCGTTGACTTGCGGCGTGCTGCTGTCGTCGATCAACCGGCGGGCGGCGGAGCTCGCGGCGTTGATCCCGTGGCGTTGACGCCGCGCCGCTTGCGCATCCTGCTGCTCTACGAGGCGGTCTACCCCGACAGCATCGGCGGCGTGGAGACGCGCAACTGGGAGCTCGGGCGCGCGCTCGGGCGGCGCGGGCACGAGGTGACGCTGGCCGGCTTCTGCGCGCCGCTGCCGGGCGAGCCGCCGAACGTGCGCGTGCTGCCGCTGGGACCGAGCCCGCGGCTCTACAACGCCGGCGGCCGGCGTAGCACGCGCGCCGCCGTGCGCTTCGCGGCGGCGGTGGCACGAATGGATCTCTCGCCGTACGACGTCGTCGAGACGGCCAACATGCCGTACGTGCACCTGCTGCCACTTGCGCTGCGCTGCCGGATCGCGGGCAAGCCGCTGCTGGTGAGCTGGTACGAGTACTGGGCGGGGTACTGGCGCGGGTACGTCGGAGCGGCAAAGGCGCCGGTGTATCGCGCGATCGAATGGCTCACGGCGCAGCTCGGCAGCGCGGCGACGGCCAGCAGCAAGCTGACGCTGGAGCGTCTGGCGCCGCGCCGGCATAGACGCGGAAAGGTGGAGCTGGTGCCGTGCGGGATCGAAGTCGAGCGCGTGAAAGCCGCGGCGGCCGAAGGCAGAACGGCGAGGCACATCGGTGCAGCCAGCAGCGCCGTGAGCGACGAGCCCACGCCACCGCTGGTCTTCGCCGGGCGCCTCCTAGAGCACAAGCGGTTCGACTTGCTGTTGGCGGCGTTGCCGCACGTGGCCGCCGCGGTCGGCGGTGAGGCGCCGCTGCTCACCGTCTTCGGCGAAGGCCCCGACCGCCCTCGCCTCGAAGCCCTTGCGCGCGAACTGGGCGTCCGTGACCTCATACATTTCCGCGGCCACGTCGCCACCAGCGAAGAGGTCTGGCGCCAGCTCGGCCGCGCCCGCATCGCCGTGCAGCCCTCGGCGCGCGAGGGCTTCGGCCTCTTCCCTCTCGAAGCGATGGCTGCCGGCCTGCCGGTGGTGCACTGCGAGTCGAGCGAGAGCGCCGTCGCCGAGCTGGTCCGCGACGGCATCGAAGGTGTTGCTGCGCCCGCCGACGCAGCCGGCCTCGCAGCGGCGATCGCGACGCTGCTCACCGACGAGCCGCGCCGCGCTCGGCTCGCCGCCGCCGCGCGCGGCCGCGCTGCCGAGTACGACTACGACACCATCGCCGAGCAGTTCGAGTGCGTCTGCCAATCGCTGCTCACGCGCGTCCCCCGAAGCTAGCCCGGAAGCTTGAAGTGAGGGTTCTCGATGATTCCGAGCGCGTTGCCGAACGGATCCTGGAGCACGGCGACGCGGATCCCCTCGCCAACGTCCTGAACTGCGCCTAGGCTTTTAGCGCCGAGCTCGACGAGCCGCGCGTGCGCGGCGGCGGCGTCCGCGACGCCCCAATAAGGCACCGCGCCGCCGAGTCCCTGCTGCCCCGCCTCGGTGTCCGGATGCAGACCGAGCTCGTAGCCGCCGACGTTGAACCCGACGTAGAACGGCTGATCGAAGTACGGCGCGATGCCGAGCACCTCCGCGTACCACTGCCTCGCCTTCTCCAGCCCGGGAGCGTGATAGATGGCGGTTCGCAGTCCTTGGAACATGGATGCCTCCCTTCGCGATGGACCAAGCGTCGCAGGCGTCGTACTGTAGTTCGGTGACGGCGAACACGAAGGGCGGGCGACACACTACGCATCTGACGCAGGAAGCGCGGCGGCAATCGCTGCTCGTGAGTCGGCGGCGATCGGAAGCGGACGCTCTGGAGTTTCTCGCCGCCGCAGCGGACACCCGCGGTTGGAAGTAAGGGTGCGCGCTACGCGTCTCATCGACGCGCGGGCTACGGCTTGCGCGCCACGGCGAGCAGCGAGTCGCCGAGCCACGGCGTCACCACGACGCGGCCGATGACCTTGCGCAGCGGTCTGAGGAACGGGTTGCCTTCGCCGACGAGGGCGAAGTTGGACATGGTGGCCATGCGCTCGGTGGTGAGGCCGGCGTCGGCGAAGGCGTTGCGAAGGCGGCGGGCCGAGAACATGTGGACGTGCGTGGGGTCGAGCCAGAAGCTCCAGCGGCGGCCGAGGAGCGGGCGGGCGAGGCTGCCGGCGTTGAGGGTGACGACGAACAGCTTGCCGCCGGGCGCGAGGACGCGCGCGCATTCGAGCAGCGCCGCCGGGTAGCGCGGCAGGTGCTCGATGACGTCGAGCATGGTCACCGCGGCGAAGCTTGCGTCGTCGTACGGCAGCGGGTCGTCGGCGCTGCCGGTCGCCACCGGCGCGCCGCTACGCTCGTGCGCCTGCGCGGCGGCTTCGGGCGAGAGCTCGACGCCGGCGGGCTGGTAACCGGCCTGCGCGAGCGCGGCTAGCCAGAAGCCGTAACCGGCGCCCAAGTCCAGCACGCGGCCGTGCTGCACGCGATGGCGTCGCAGCAGCCCGAGCAGCCACGCGAGGTAGCGCTCGCGGCCCGGGTGGAGGCGGAAGTACTCGCGGTCGAAGTAGCCGGCGGGGTGCGTCTCGGCGGCGCTCACCGGCCGCACGCTACACCGTGGCCGCGCTAGAACGCCGAGGTGTCCGCCTGCCCACAGAGCGTGCCCGGCGGGTTGTGGTATGTGCGCGCGACGCCGATCGTGGTGTCGGTGACGGTGACCCAGTACTCGACGTCGGAGAGGGCGCCGAAGAAGGTCCAGAAGTGGCCGTTGACCGGGCGGCCGTCGAGCACCTTCACCGTCAGCTCGAGGTTGTCGGGGCCGAAGAACCAGAACGAGCCCGAATCGGCGTCGGCGGCGACGGCGTGGCCGCTGCCTGAGGTGCCGTTCTTCAGCCGCCACGTCGACTCGACGCGGAAGCGGTTGCCGCCGAGGCAGAGCGTCTGCGCGCCCGGTACGCAGCTCGCCACGAGCGGCTCGTAGATTTGCGACGCCGTCGTCGCGCCCGCGAGCTCCCAAGGCGGCAGCCACGCCACCGCCGCCTGCTCGACCGACATGCTCGCCGCCCCCGAGCTGGCGAACGCGCGGGTGTCGGCGCCGCCGCAGAGCGTGCCCGGCGCGTTGTGGTAGCGGCGGATCTCACCGGTCGCGCGGTCGGTCACCGTCAGCCAATACTCGACGTCGGAGAGTGCGCCCCAGAACACCCACGTCGAGCCGTTGACCGGCGCGCCGTCGAGCACCTTCACCACCAGCTCGGTGTTGCCTTCGCCGAAGAACCAGAAGCGGCCGCTCTCGCGCGAGAAGGGCAACGGCCTCCCGATGCCCGTGCGGCCGTCGCTCGTGCGCCAGGTCGCCTGCACCTCGAAGCGGTCCTCCTGCAACTGCAGCGGCGGTGCGATCGGGTGCGCGGCGATGAAGCCGCGGAAGGCGCCGTAGGCGGGCTTCGGCGAGCCGTCCTCGCGCAGCACTCCCCAGGTGAAATCGGGGCCGTCCTGCAGCTCGTAGAAGAAGACCTTCTGCACCCAGTTGCGCGTCGAGCTGCCGGTGAACCAGTCGCCGAGCAGTCCTTGGTACTGCTCGCCCTGCCCTGCCTCGCCGACCGCCGCGCTCTCCCAGCCCGTCTCGGTGAGCCAGAACGGCTTGCCGCGCGCGTTGGCGGCCTTCAACACCTCGCGCACCGACGGCGCCACCACGTCCCACAGCCCCGGGTCGTTGGCGAACTGCGTCGAGCCGTCGAGCTTGGTGGTGACGTCGCGCGAGCCGTCGCCGTCGTAGAGGTGGTGCGTGACCACGTCGATGCGATCGCCCGCCGTCTGCAGCGTCTCGAGCAGCCAGTGGTGCCAATCGCGCGAGCCGACGTGGGCGAGCGCCGGTCCGGCGACGAGCGCGTGCGGATCGGCGGCGTGGATAGCGTCGGCGCCGGGAATGAGGATCTGCTGCCAGTATTGCTGCCGCGTGCCGGCCCAGAACTTGGTGAGGTTGGGCTCGTTCCAGACCTCCCAGGCGGCGATGCGGCCGCGGTAGCGCTTCGCGGCCTTGGTGCAGAAGGTCGTCCAGTCCGCGACGTCGCGCGGCACGCCGGCGATCTCGGGGCCGTCGGTGGCCCACTGCGGCGTGTAGGCGATGATGGCCAGCACCGAGAGCCCGTGCTGCTGCGCCGCCGCGACCAGCGCGTCGTAGAGCCGCCAGTCGTAGACGCCGCGCTGCGGCTCGATGGCGGCCCAGATGAAGTCGATGCGCACCCAGCCGATGCCGGCGCGCTCCACACGGTCGAGCTGCGGGTTGAGCTGCGCTCCCGCGGGCGCGTGGACGTTGATGCCGTAAGGCGAGAGGTCTTCGGCCCTTGCCGCGCGCGGCGCAGCCAGGCACGCCGACGCGAGCGCGAGAAGAGCGAGCGAATGGAACAGTTTGCGCACGTGTATGCCCTGCGCGGGCGCGCGAGATCGCAATGCGGCGTGCCCGCTTTCAGGATAGCGGACGCATGTCTCGCGCCACCGCGATCCGCGCCACAAGCTTGTGCCGCGCTACTCCCAGGGCAGCTCGTCGATCAACCGCAGGAAAGCGTCCACCACCACAGGATCGAACTGCGCGCCGCGCTCGGATTGGAGCTCGGCGCGCGCCCGCTGCGGCGTCAACGCCGTGCGATAGGGGCGGTCGGTCGTCATCGCGTCGAAGCTGTCGACGACGGCGATGATGCGGGCGCCGAGCGGGATCGCCTCGCCCGAAAGTCCGTGCGGGTAGCCGGGGAACTGGACGTCGCGGCGGCCGTCCCAGCGCTCCTGGTGGTGGAGCACCATCGGCGCCGCCTCGCGCAGCCCTTCGATGCGCATCAGCAACCGCGCGCCGATCTCGGGGTGGCGCTGCATCACCGTGCGCTCGTCGTCGGCGAGCGCGCCCGGCTTGTTGAGGATCGACTCCGGGATGCCGATCTTGCCGATGTCGTGCAGCGTGCTGGCGATCTGCAGCAGCTCGAGGTCGCGCGCGGAGAGACCGAGCCGGCGTCCCAGCTCGAGCGCGAAAGCATTGACCCGCTGCAAGTGGCCGCTGGTGTAGGGGTCCTTCGCCTCGACCGCGCCGGTCAGCGCCCACACCACGCGCTGCAGGTCCTGCTCGACCCGGCCGTGCAGCTCGGCGACGCCTTCGAGCAGCCGCCCTTCGCGCTCGGCACCGCGCGCGAGCAGCGCGCCGACGAGCCAGAACGAGAGGAGCTGGGCGTAGATCGACAGCGCCAGCGGCGGCGAGTTGAGCTCGCGGGCGCCCAAGGAAGCGTAACCGGCGAGGAGCGCCATGCCGACGAAGGCGCTGGCGACGAGCGCGCCGGGCAACCGCAGCCGCTGCGCCATCCACCAGATCGGAAAGAGGTAGAAGAGGTTGAGCCAGTTGGCGCCGTGCGTCCAGTCGCCGGGAAGGGCGAGCCGCACGGCGGTGATCGCCACCACGATCAGCAGGCCGATCGCGGCGACGCGGCCGAAGTGCTCCTCGCGCGTGTCGACGCCGACCACCTGCAGCGCCTCGCCGCCGAGCCCCTGCCGCACCAGTGCCACTCGTTTCGGCGGTTGCACGGCCACCTCGTCGGGGATGGGGGCGAGCAGCCGCCGCAGGCGGCGGTCGCCCAACACCAGCAGCGCCGGCGCGAACACCCACAGCGTCACCACCGTGCTGCGCGACCAGATGGCGATGGCGTCGAGCACGTTGCCTTCGTGGCCCGTGATGGAGATGACGATCGGCGAGACGAGACCGCCGATGCCGGCCGCCACCACGTACCAGCCGAGGCTGCGCAGGTTGGGGAAGCCGCGCCCGACGTGGCGCGGGTAGCGGAAGGCGAGCCACGCCAGCACGCCGGCAAGCGCGTACGAAGCGGTGCTCGCCCACGGGTAGACGCCGCCGAGCCCCTGCAGCAGGGCTAGGAACGCGAGCTGCACCACGATCGCCGCGACGACGCCCTCCCAACCGAAGAGCACGGCGGCGGTGACGAAGCCCACCGACGTGGTGCCGAGGAGGGCGACGACCGGCAGGCCGTAGAGCCAGGTACCCAGCAGCTTGATGACCGTCATCCACAGCGCCGCGGCGAGCAGGCGCACTCCCGCGCGGCGCAAGGCGCCGTGGGCGCGCGTAGAGGCGCTGCGCGGCGGGACCGCACCCACCGCGGCCGCGGCTGCACCGGCGACGATGGTCAAGATGCGCGAAAGGTTAGCAGGCCGCGGCGGCGCAGCGCTCTACGGGAACTCCCGTAGACGCGCTCAGTGCTGCCCGCCCGCCGCGTCGCCCCACACCTGACGCAGCCGCGCGGCGCGGCCGCAGCCGGTGCTGTAGAAGCGATAGCGCAGCGGGTTGTTCTTGGCGAAGTCCTGGTGGTAACCCTCGGCGGCGTAGAACGGCCCGGCGGGGAGGATGAGCGTCGCGACGTTGCGGAGCTTGCCGGCAACCGCCGCCTTGCTCGCCTCGGCGGCGCGGCGCTGCGCGTCGTCGTGCACGAAGATCGCCGAGCGGTACTGCGGCCCCTGGTCGCAGAACTGGCCGCCGCCGTCGGTGGGGTCGACGTTGTGCCAGAAGACGTCGAGGAGCTGCTCGTAGCTCACCTTCGCCGGGTCGTAGGTGACCTCGATCGACTCGAAGTGGCCGGTGCGATGCGCGGAGACCTGTTCGTAGGTGGGGTTCTTCTCGCTGCCGCCGGTGTAGCCGGAGACGACGGAGATCACGCCCGCGTGTCCCTCGAAGGCATCTTCCGCGCACCAGAAGCAGCCCATGGCGAAGGTGGCGACGGCGCGGTGGGGATTGGCCGGAGTAGCAGGCGCGCCGGCAACGGCCTTGGTGCCAGTCGCGGTGCCTTGGCCCTGGCCGCCGGCGGGCGAGCAGGCGGCGCCGAGCAAAAGCACAGCGACGAGCGCCGGTATGGCGAACGCAAAGCGCGGTAGAGCGTGGTTGCGGATCATCGGAGCTCCTTGGCAGCGGCGCGACGGGACGAGACCGGGCGCCGCGGTCAGCCCAGTGTACGCGCCGCACGTCGCGCGCGGATTCGTAGCGCGCCCTCGCGCCGCGTTCAGTCGACCCACAACGGCACGAGCTCGAAGCGGTCGACGTCGACGAGGCCGCGGTCGGTGAGCTTGAGGCTGGGGATCACCTCGAGCGCCGCGAACGACAGTGCCATGAACGGGTCGCGCAGCGGCGAGCCGAGGGCGTGGGCGGCGGCGATGGCGCCGTCGAGCTCGCGACGCACCTCTTCGATCGGGCGATCGCTCATCAGGCCGGCGTAAGGCAGCGGCACTTCGGCGAGCACCTCGTCGCCCAGCGCCGCGACCAGACCGCCGCCGAGCGCCGCCGCGCGACGGGCCGCGCTCGCCATCGACACTGCGTCGACACCGGCGACGACGAGGTTGTGATGATCGTGCGCCACCGTCGAGGCGATGGCGCCGCGCTGGAGCCCGAGGCCGTGCACGAAACCGTGGCCCGCGCGGCCGCTGCCGAGGTGACGCTCGACCACCGTCATGCGCAGCAGGTCGCGCGCGGGATCGGCGACGGCGAAGCCGTCGCGCACGGCGACGTCCTCGACGAGGTGCCGCGTCACCAGCTGGTCGGCGATGAGACCCAGCACGCGCGCGCGGCGGCCGCCGGCGGGGAGCTCGAAGCTGATGCGCTCCCACTCCACCCGCACTGACGGCGGCAGCGGCGGGCGCAGGCGCGGCGCCTCATCGCCTAGCAACGCGCCGTCGCGCGCGACCAGTCGGCCGCCGTGCCACACCAGGTGCGCCCGCAGGTCGTGGAGGTGGCGGCAGGCGATGACGTCGGCACGCCGCCCCGGCGCGATGGCGCCGCGGTCGGCGAGACCGAAGTGCTCGGCGGTGTTGAGCGTCGCCATGCGGATGGCGGCGAGCGGCTCGACGCCGCCGGCGATCACCATCCGTACCAGCGCGTCCATGTGCCCCTCGTCGAGCAGGTCGGCGGGTTGGCGATCGTCGGTGCACAGGCAGAGGCGGCGCTCGGTCTTGGCGTCGACGAGCGGCAGCAGGTCGCGCAGGTTCTGCGCGTTGGTTGCCTGGCGCAGGAAGACGACGAGGCCGGCGCGCAGCTTCTCGCGCGCCTCCTCCACCGTCGTGCACTCGTGGTCGGAGCGTGGGCCGGCGGCGGCGTAGGCGGCGAGCGCGGCGCCGGAGAGCCCGGGCGCGTGGCCGTCGACGGGGCGGCCGGCGAAGACGTCGAGCTTCGCCAGCACCTCGGCGTCGCCCGCGACGACGGCCGGGAAGCTCATCACCTCGCCGAGGCCGAGCACGCGCGGCTCGGCGGCGAGCCAGGACAGCTCGGCGACGCCGAGCGTCGCGCCGCTCGTCGCCAGCTGGCTCGCCGGCACGCAGGAGGGCGCCATCACCACCATCTCGAACGGCGCGCCATCGGCGTCGGCGAGCATCCAGCGGACGCCCTCGACGCCGAGCACGTTGGCGATCTCGTGCGGGTCGGAGACGGTCGCGACCGTGCCGTGCACGACGGCGAAGCGAGCGAACTCCGACGGGACCATCATCGAGCTTTCGACGTGCACGTGGGCGTCCACGAACCCGGGCAGGACGAACCGGTCTGGCCGCTCCTCCGGCTCCTCGCGAATTGCGGCAACCCGCCCCGTCTCGATGACGACCGTGCCGGGAAAGACGCGCCCGGTGTGAACGTC
>DASYQD010000045.1:0-22052 GCA_036005845.1 Thermoanaerobaculia bacterium
GAGATCAAGGAGAACCACGCGGGCGACAGTTTAGTGGCTCTGCATGTGCATACCCCAGCGCCATTCATAATGCATGTGACCGACCCCGGGCGACAACGCCCAACCATCTTTTGAGTTAAATACATCGGTCTTGAAAACCCCCAGGTCCCCAAACAAGCGGACGGTCGCCTTATCCGACAACAGATTGTTACCGTCAGAATTGGCGATGACCCGGTAGCGTGCCCAATAGCCGGGCGCTAACCAGCCCTCTCGCGGGTGCAACACAACTTGATCGTAGAGCAAATTCGTCGGGCTGGTCGTGTTGTTGACCGCAAGAAAACGCTCGTACTCACTAACCGGGATAAAGCTGTTCCCAGGGTTGCCATCATAGAAGAACCCGGTCAATATTTTCCACCCAGCGTTCATGACTGGCTTCCAAAGATCTATTTCGGCCCGCCTCAACTTGTCTTCGCTGAATGCCGCGATCATTTCGTTAGCCCACGACGAATCGCGCACAACCAAAAGGTCGTGCATCTTCGTGAGCTTCCCATAGTCGCACTGCGCGGCTTCCATATAATGGCCTATCTGCTTCTCGATGGTTTCCAAGGACTTCGCCATAGCCCCTTGAATCTCACCGATGGTTGACTGGATGGCCGCGAGAGCTGGGTTCACTACCAAGCCGTCCCTCACGAGAAGCGCAACCACCCCGCCGATGATCGCGCTAATTATCCCGGCTTCGGGTATGAGGTCATCCAAGGGCGCCAAAAGCATTGACCAAACGGTTGGCTCATCGCCGCCGCCGCCGATCTGGACTATTAGGGATTGGTCCAAGCTCGCGAGCGCGCCTATCTCGCCGACTTTGTTTACTGTCCAGTCGACTCTGTTGGTAAGGACGCGCTCTAATCCATCGAAGAATGCTCGGAGCTCGTCCCGGACAGCGAATGTGTGCTCTATGCAAGCCATGACCGTTGCCCACGCGACCGTGTCCGAGTCAGACAAGGGAGTGTTGTTGGCAACGTAAGTGTCCCTTATCTCGTCGATTCTCGCTAGGCTCATGATGGCCAAGTCTCTCCAGAGTGAATAGGTCTTCAACTCCGCCTGGATATATTGAAAAACTGCAGCGGACGCTGCGTCCGAGGAAAATGACGGCCATGGAGATGGGGCAGCTGACAATATGGCCGCCAGTCGCGCGGCAATGTCCTCAGATCTAACAGGCACGAATGGGCCGGAAGGCGGTTGTGGCATAGCGCATCCCTCCATAATTGCGTCGATGTAAGAAGGTTAGCGCCTGCGAAGGCGCGCGTGCGTGATTGGCCTGGGCGAAACACGCACATGGATTCCAAAGAACCCGCCAACCGCACGTTCGAGCCGCTGATGAAGGAGTTACCGGTTTGGCGAGCTCGCGGTCATTCATGGTGATCAGGTGAGCGACCACCGCGACTTCGTGCAGTGTGCGCCATCTTGCGTACGCAGCGCTTGCATGGCCGGCAGTCATCAGAACGTATACCTCGGATGCGAGTGAGTAGGCACGAGCGTGGAGTCGTGTGAGAACCTCAAACCTAAGATCCTGGGACCTCAACGGCCCTGGGGCGGTGCTCTCTGTTGAGCGCGGCGCCAAGATCGTAGGAGAGCGCTGCCGCCAATTCGAAATCCGGAAGGCCGTCCGCCAAGTTCGGCGCAGGCGTATACGTAAGCGCCACATTGACCATCGCGTGCTGAGGCGCCTCCTCTTCGCCTGCCGGAGGAGCTTCCGCCGCACGAACGATTGGGTGCTCTCCGATACAAACGTGCCGAAGTTGCCATCGCTGGAGCGGGCGCTCGCTGCTGGCTCTCCGCTCTCTTCGACGTCGTTCAGGTCACTCATGAGCTCCGACGGTCGCCTAACGGCGTATGAGTTCAGCGGCACCGCCCGGGCGAACGCCCGGGTGGTGTCCGCTGCAACGAGGGGTTAGGCGTCGGGTCCCAACTGTCGAAGCTGGGTGACGACATTGTGACCAGCGCGAAAGCATGGACTAAGAGGGTGCTTGCCGGACGCAAGTTCTTGCTCAGGTACCTCGGCCGAGTGAAGGAGGTCGGATCGCGCGTGCGCATAGAACCGGACGTGACCAGGACTGGGAAGCGGCTGGATAGGCCCCGCAGTCATGTGAACTGCGCACGATTCCGTAGCCTGGACAAATCCGGCCGCTGCGGCGCGAACCTGCTCGTGAGCTTCACCGCCGATCATGCCACCGCCCGTACTGGTGTAAAGACTGGCGGCTCCATTGATTGTGGAGACTATTGTGGCGGATCCGTTGTCGAAGGAAAGGTCCATTGCGGCTGCCCAACCGCCGTACTTCGTGTTTGGCGGAGTCGCCCCGGCGTCGGCAGCGGACATGCCGAGGAACATGTCGCGAAGAGCAGGCCCCTGAGCCTCGGCGGCACGAGCTTCGGCGGCGGCAGGAGACGACGCTCGCCTTCCGTGGACGAAGATCGCAACGATGCGGAGCATAAGAATGACGAGCAGCAGAAGGATTCCGGTCTTCATGGGTGTTGAGCTTGCCACGGTAGATGCACCGACGCCTAACTATGTGATTAACCGTCAGACGCCGACGGCATCGGCACCGTAGTGCCTGCGCTGAAGGCGACAGAACTTGGCGCGTAACACTCGCGTTCCGCCGAGGGGAGACCCTCCGGATGCCGACACAAAGTGACGGGTAACACGCGGAGCGGACCGCAATCGCCACTCGTAGCCCCGTCGAGCGGGTAAGCTCCGCTCCCTTGGGTGTCCGGCTCCCATGTGCATGCCGTCATGAGTAGTCCAGGGCCCGCCCATCCGGCCGCCGCGCCGTCAGATCGTTGGGCCAACCCTATATCTAGACGGACGCGCCGAGCAGGTTTCCCCAAGACGTGTGTGCCGGCCGCCGCTGGCTGTCAGAGTGGCTGGCCGCCGCGGTCCAGCAGGAACGACACTGGCACGAAGGTGAAGCCGTCGGCCTTCGCCTTCGGCAGCTCGTCGCGCAGAACCTCGAGCGTCGTCGGCCGCGGGTGGGCGATGGCGATGGCGGCGCCGCGCTCTTTCGATCTCGCTAGGAAGCGTGCGAACTCGCGACGGATGACCGCGGGGTCCGGATCGTCGTCGAGGAAGACGTCGCGCTCGGCCGCTGGCAGGCCTAGGGAACGGGCCAGGGTGAAGCCCACCGAGCCGGCGCTGGTTCGCGAGTCGAGGAAGAACAATCCGTGGCGCTGGAGGACGTCGAGCACGGTACCCATCGCGGCGCGGTCGGTGGTGAGCTCGGAGCCCATGTGGTTGTTGGCGCCGACTGCGCCCGGCACTTGCGCCAGCGCGCGAGTCGTCGCCGCCGCCAGCGCGTCGAGGTCCATGCCTTCGCGCAGCGCACCGGGCCCAGGGTCGTTGCCGTTGACCGGTTGCATGGGCAGGTGGCAGAGCACTTCGCGGTGCTCTGCGCGCAACCGCGCCACTACCGCCGCAGTCTCCGACTCGTAGGGCAGCACCGAATACGACAACGGCACGCCGAGCGCGTCCAGCGCCGCGATCTCGTCGATGCTGCGGCCGAGGTCGTCGATGACGAGGGCGAGCTGCCCCGTGGGCGCCGCCGCGCCGCCGCCGTGATTCGCGTTTCCGTCGCGGCGGTGGTGTCGTCGCGAAGGGTGCGTCGCGCCCTGCTGGCCGAGGCCGCGCTCTTCGCTCGCGCCTTCCTCGCGCCCCGTCTTCGTCGGCCGCGACGGCCTCGCCGGCAACGCTACCCACAGCGCCGCACCCACGATCGCCAGCGCCGCCGCCAGCAACAACCACCGCCGCCAGCTCGGATGCCGCCACGACGCGCTGCCATTGCCGGCGCGCGCCGCTCCCACTCTTCGCCTGCCGCCGCGCCCGCTCATCGCACGACGCGCGAACGGCGCGCTTTAGGCGGCCTTCTGTTCGGGCGCCGGCGCCGTCGCCGGCTTCTCGAGCGCGCCGACGCCGCGCTGCAGGATGAGCTCGTCGAGCGAGAGGTCCTTCTCGCGCAGGGTGCGCGAGCGCTCGTCGACTTCCTGGTCGGGCTCGACGCTCTCGGTGACCGGCTTGCCCTTGGGGCCGGTGTAGAACGAGTCGGTGAGCTCGACGAGCGCGCCGCTCTGCAGCTCGATCTGGCCCTGGTGGCCGGCGTGGCCGAAGGTGGGCTCGCCGACGAGGGTCGCGTTGGCGCCCTCGTCGAGCACGCGCGCCAGCACTTCCGCCGCGCCGAGCGTGCCGCGATCGGTCAACACGACGATGCGTCCCTTCCACAGCGGCTCGCCGGCGGCGGTGAAGCGCTGCTTGACCTGGTCGCGCGCTTCGAGCTGGCCCATGTCGCCGCTGACGAGGTAGTCGGCGACCTGGTAGGCCGCCTCGGGGTCGCCGCCGGCGACGCCGCGCAGGTCGATGGCGAGCTTGTCGGCGTGCGCCTTGGCGAGCTTCTGCAGCTCGCCCTCGACGGCCGCCGCGGTGCCGCGGTCGAAGCGGGCGATGCGCAGCACCGGCACTTCGCGCACGCGCTTCACCGAGGTCGTCGCCTCGGTCGACGCGTCCTCGACCTTGAGTTGCAGGGTCTTGGCGTCACCCTGGCGGAGGATCGACATCGGCACCGTCTCGCCCTTCTTCGCCCCGAGCTGCTGCTCGATCTGCCACACCTGCAGCTCGCGCGTCGGCTGGCCGTCGATCTTCGACACCAGGTCGCCGCGTTCGAAGCCGGCGCGCTCGGCGGCCGATCCCGCGGCGACGCCGACGACGTAGAGCCAGCCGCGCTCGCGCAGCAGGTAGAGGCCGGTGTCGGGCGCCGGATGCTCGCGCACGCGGCGGTACTCGGCGACGTCGCCTGGCGGCACGTAGACGGTGAACGGGCCGAGCGAGTCGGCGGCGCCTTCGTAGGCGCCCGCCATCAGGGTGTCGACGTCGGTGTCCTTCACGTAGGCCTGGCGCACGAGGCCGAGCACCTCGGTGAAGACCGACAGGTACTTGTAGAGCGAGTCGGGAGCGGGGGCCTGGCTGCGCGACTGCGCAGCGACCCAGGAGGCGGCGCCCATCACCAGGGTGACGACCGCCGAGACGACCATGAAGCGGGTGCGGTTGCCGGTCATCGCTGCTCTCTCAGCCAGAGACGCGGATCCTCGGGCTTGTTGTCGATGCGAATCTCGAAGTAGAGCGAGTCGCCCGCCGTGCCGACGACTTGGCCCAAAGATACCATGCCGCCCGCGGCCGCCCGGGTCTCGGCGAGCCCCGCGTAGAGCGTGAACGCGCGCCCCGCGTGCTGCACGATCACGGTCTGGCCGTAGCCCTGGAACGGCGCCGCGAAGGCGACCTTGCCGGGGAAGACGGCGTGGACTTCGCTGCCCGGCCGCGTCGCCAGGTCGACGCCGTGATGCGGCACGCGCGTGCCGTAGCGCGGGTCGAGGCGCGGGCCGAAGGGCGCGGTGACGCGACCCTCGACCGGCCAGTCGAGGACGCCGCGGAAGCCGGCGATGCTCTTGCCGGTCGGTGCGCTGTTGGCGTTCTGGCCGAAGAGGAAGGCGAGCAGGTTGGAGAGCTTCTGCGCGCGCTCTTCGAGGGCGCCGCTCTTGGTCTCGAGGGTCTTGCGCTCGCTCTCGGCACGCGCCAGCAGCTCGGCCTGGTGCGCGCGCGTGGTGGCAAGGGCCGCGCGGCGCTGCTCTTCCTGGCGGACCCAGCCTTCGACGCGCTGACGCTCGCTGGCGAGGCTGCCCTGCTCCACCGTGAGCCGCGCCCGCGTCTCGTGGAAGCGCGCCAGCAGCTCGCCGTCGCGGCGCGCCAGGTAGCGGAGCTGGCGCATGGCGGGCAGCACTTCCTGCCCGGGCGCGAGCGCGAGCAGGAGCCGCAGGTAGCCGGCGCGGCCGAGGCGGTAGAGGCCGGAGAGGCGGCCGCGCAGGTCGGTGCGCACGCTCAGGAGCCGCGTCTCGAGCGAGCCCACCTCGAGGGCGATCGTCTTCGCGCGGTCCTCGGCCAGCGTGCGCGCGGTGTGCGCCTCGTCGACCTTGCGTTCCTGGAGCTCGAGCTGGAGCGAGGTCTGCTCGAGCTCGCCGGCGAGCGACTGCGAGCGCTCCTGCGCGCGGGCGAGGCGCGACTGGAGCTGAGCGATCTCGCCGCGCAGGCGCTCGAGGTCGGCGACGCGCGGATCGGGTTGCGCGGCGTGGAGCGGCAGGGCCGCGGCGACGACTACGAGGAACAGCGAAGCACGGACCGAGCGAAGTGTCATTGCGAGGAGCGCAGCGACGAAGCAATCTCGACGCCGCAGCATCGAGATCGCTTCGCTTCGCTCGCGATGACGACGGGGACTGCCACCGCCAGCGGCTACTGCGGCAGCAGGTTCTTGCCGTCGAGGTCCGGCGGCACCGCGATGCCGTAGCTCGCCACCACCGTCGGGAAGACGTCGGCGATGTACGGCTGCCGCGGCGCCGTCACCAGCTTCTGGTTGCTGAACAGGATGCCGTCGACGAGCGGCGGGTAGACCGAGCAGTGGTCGGCGCTCCAGAAATCGTTGTTGTCTTCGACCACTTCCTTGGCGATGCCGCCCAAGGTGTCCTGCCAGCCGACGCGGTAGCCCTCGCTGTTGGAGGGGATCAAGTCGGGGATCAGCGCCGGGTCGTAGACGCGGTGCGCCTCGTCACGGGTGAAGACGTGCGCCACCGGGTGGAGGCCCGTCTTCTCGTCGACGAAGCCTTCCAGTTTCGCCTTCAGCTCCTGTTGCAACGCGTCGTACTCGGCGCCGGGCTTGACGATGCCCTTCGCCTCGCGCCCTTCCAGATTGATGTAGATGCCGCCGAGCCCGAGCTGGTAGGCCTTGGTGTGGCTCCAGTCTACGTTGACGAAGAAGTCGCCCTGGTCGAAAAGGTTCTCCAGGCTTTGCGGGTCGGCGGTCTGCCCGTTGAGGCGCATGAAGCCGTTCTTGACCAGCCAGGTGTTGTAGTTCATCGACCAGCGGAAGGGCTTGAAGCCGTGGTCGGAGACGACCATCAGGTGCGTCCCCGGCGGCATGCGCTTCATCGTCTCGCCGACGATGTTGTCCATCTGCTGATAGGCCTTGAGGATCGAGTTCCCGTACTTGGCCGCCAGCGCCGGGTCGTACATCGGATGCTTGGGATCGAAGAGCCGCCACATCATGTGCTGCACGCGGTCGGTGTACTCGAAGTACTGCACCAGCACGTCCCAGTCGTTCGCCTCCTTCAGCATGCCGTAGAGGATCTGCTCCTCCTTGCCGCGCGTGAAGTCGACGTCCTCCAAGAAAACCTTCTCGTCGATCGTGCCGCCCTTGAGCGACCAGGTGTCGACGGCCCAGCCGATCGTCTTGAAGCGGCCGAAGTCGTCGGTCATGTGGTGCACGAACTTGCGCGGCGCCGTGATGTCGACGAGCGGCGGCAGCGCCGTGGGATCGAACTGGATGGGCGAGAGGTAGAGGCGCACCTCGGGCTCGAGCGAGAGCACGCGGAAACGGCCCATGCCGTTGAGCTTCATGATCGGATTGAAGGAGAACGGGAAGCGCACCCAGTCGCTCCACTCGCCGGGCTCGAGCGTCACCTTCTGGCCGGCGACCTCGATGTCGACCTTGCTGTGGTCGGGAGCTACGTTCAGCACCATCGGCAGCGTGAGGTACTTGGTGCCCTCGGGATGCGGGAAGAACTTGTCGGGCGGCCCCTTGATCTCGGTCTCGATGCGGCCCTTGTTGTCGACCAGCTCCACCACCTCGGCCGAGATGTCGTTGCCGGCGCGCGGCTGGAAGAAGAGCTCGGAGGTGAAGTAGAAGGGCTTGCCGATGCGGAAGGAGAGGTCGGGCGTGCCGAGCCCCGACCAGAGGTCGCCGTGCTCGAATTCTTTGGGCGGGAAGTTCTGCGGCAGCCGCATGACGCGGACGCGCTCGCCGTTCTTGCCGAGGAGCTCCCAGAAGGTCTGCCCCTGGCGCGGGTTGCGCGCCACCGGCCGGTTCTCGGGCAGCCACTTGGCAGCGGCGACGCCGGCGCCGAGACCGAGCGCAACGCCGACGACGACGCCCGCGGTTACCGCCCAGCGCGGCCGCACGCGGAAGAGCTTGAGGACGCCGAAGAGGATCAGGAAGAGCACGAGGCCGAGCGCGAGGCCGACGACGGGCGGCGTGCGCTTGCCCCACAGGAACGGCTGCTGGTCCTCGAGCACGAGGAGGAGCTTCGGCTTGTAGTTGCTGACGTCACGGGTGAGGAAGTCGAAGATGCCGTGGCGGCCCGGGTCGAGGCCGGTGGCGAAGGTCGACCAGGAGACCGGCGTCTGCGAGGGGATCGTCGAGCGCAGCGGCGAGAAGGTGCCCTCGGCGCGCAGCTTCGCCAGGTTCGGCAGCTTGCCCTCGTTCATCCACTGCTCGGTGAGCTTGGCGTCGGCGCCGTCGAAGCCGAGGATCACCGTCTTCGGCGCCTCCTTGGCGAGCAGCGGCGCGGCGGCGAGGAAGGCGAGCGGTGCGGCGAGCAGGAGGGCGAGCGAGGTCGAGCGGCGCATCGGGTTCCTTCGCGGGGAGTTGAGGTGCGCCCGGCGTCGGGCGGCCATGGCGGGTGAGTGGAACGCGGCTGGGCGGCCGCGAATCGATGATAACAGAGCGGTTTGCGGGTCGCGCCGCCGCTATGCTCGCGCGGATGCGCCGGTTTGCCTTCGTCGCTCTCTCGCTGCCGTTGCTGCTCGGTCTCGCCTGCGGCCAACAGCGGCAGCCGGCGCCGCCGCGCGGCAACGAGCTGATCGTCGGCCTCGAGAGCGCACCGACGCGCCTCGACCCGCGGCTCGGCACCGACCAGGGCTCGGAGTACGTCTTCGAGCTCATCCTCGAAGGGCTGCTCGACAAGAGGCCCGACGGCTCGCAGATCCCCGGGCTCGCGACGTCGTGGGAGGTGCTCGACGAGGGGCGCCGCTACCGCTTCCACCTGCGGCCCGGCGCGCGCTTCCACGACGGGCGGCCGGTGACGTCGAAGGACGTGGCGTGGAGCTATAACACCATCCTCGACGGCACCGCGAAGAGCCCGAAGAAGGCAGCGCTCGGGCCGATCGATCGCGTCGTCGCCGTCGACCCGCTGACGGCCGATTTCGTGATGCGCGAGCCGTTCGGCGCGCTGTTCTACAACCTGACGCCGGGCACCGGCGTCATCCCCGACGGCACGACGCCCGAGCAGATGGAGGCGCACCCGATCGGCTCCGGGCCGTTCCGCTTCGTGCGCCGCACGGCCGACCGCGTCGAACTCGAAGCGTGGGACGGCTACTACGGCGGCCGGCCGCCGATGGATCGCGTGGTGCTGCGCGAGGTGCCCGACGCGACGGTGCGCGCGCTCGAGCTCGAGAAGGGCTCGGTGCAGCTCGTCGTCAACTCGCTGCCGCCCGACACCGCGGCGCTGTTCGCCCACCGGCCCGGCTTCAAGCTCATGCAGAGCCCGGGCGCCAACTACGCCTACATCGGCTTCAACCTCGAGGACCCGGTGGTGCGCGACGTGCGCGTCCGCCGGGCGATCGCGCTGGCCATCGATCGCGGGCGCATCTGTCGAACCGTGTGGCGCGGCCAGGCGAAGCCCACCGAGACGCTGATGCCGGAGCGGCACTGGGCGCGCAACGAATCGCTGGTGCCGATCCCGCACGACCCGGCGGCGGCGAGGCGGCTCTTGGAGGAGGCGGGCTATCACGATCCCGACGGTGACGGGCCCAAGCCGCGGCTACGCCTCACCTACAAGCTCAACAACAACGACCTGTCGCTGCTGCAGGCGCAGGCGATCCAGGCGATGCTCGCCGACGCCGGCATCGACGCCGAGCTGCGGCCCTACGAGTTCGCCACCTTCTACGCCGACGTCAAGCGCGGCAGCTTCCAGATGTTCAGCTTGACGTGGACCGGCGTCGCCGAGCCCGACCTCTATCGAAACCTTTTCCATTCGGCGGCGATCCCGCCCAACGGGGCGAACCGCGGCCGGTATCGCTCGGCGGAGGTCGATCGGCTGGTCGAAGAAGGCGGGCGGCGCTTCGGCCCGGTGGCGCGGCGGCCGTTCTACCTCGAGCTACAGCGGATCTTGCAGCGCGACCTGCCGTACGTGTCGCTGCTGCAGCG
Organism: Thermoanaerobaculia bacterium; assembly: GCA_036005845.1. Classification (GTDB taxonomy): domain Bacteria; phylum Acidobacteriota; class Thermoanaerobaculia; order Multivoradales; family JAIOJS01; genus DASYQD01. Next base: position 10,050 of record DASYQD010000045.1, read on the forward strand.
TGACACGGTGGCGGTGATGCTCGACGGGCTCGAGGGCTACACCAACTACCCCGGCGGCGAGATGTACAGCTTGCGCCACGCGCACTGGCGGCGATGAGGCTGCGCGCGTACAGCGGGCGCTCGCTGCCGCCCAACGTGCGAGCGTTGGGGCTCGTCTCGTTCCTGCAGGACGTGGCGAGCGAGATGGTGTATCCGCTGCTGCCCGGCTTCCTGGCGCTGCTCGGCGGCGGCGCACTGGCCCTGGGCACCATGGAGTCGGCAGCCGAAGGCATGCTGGCGCTGGTCAAGGGCTGGGCCGGGCGCGCCAGCGATCGGGTGGGCAAGAGGAAGCCGTTCGTGCTGTGGGGCTACGCGATATCGGCGGCGGCCAGGCCGCTGCTCGCTCTGGCGGCGGCCCCGTGGCACGTCGTGGCGCTGCGGACGGGGGACCGCTTCTCGAAAGGATTGCGCACCGCGCCGCGCGACGCGATGATCGCCGACAGCACGCCGGAAGACCAGCGCGGGTTCGCCTTTTCGTACCACAACGGGCTCGATCACCTCGGGGCGGCGGTCGGGCCGCTGGTGGCAGCGGCGGTGCTGGCGTTGGCGCCGGGAAGGATGCGGCTGGTGTTCGCGCTGGCCACGGTGCCGGCGCTGGCGGGCGTCGCGGTGGTGTGGTGGCGGGTGCGAGAGAGTGGGTTCGTTGGTCGCGTCGAGGAGGCCCGACGTGGGGCCCCGCCTGCGCCCCACGTCGTGGCTTCTGCGGCGAACGTCGAAGAACGAAGAGTGGGGTTACCGCCGGCACTCAAGGTGCCGTTGATCGCGGTGTTCCTCTTCGGACTGGGCAACGCCAGTGACGCCTTTTTGTTGCTGCGCGCGTCGCAGCTCGGCATGAGCGCGATTGGGCTGACGCTGCTGTGGTCGGCGTTTCACGTCGTCAAGTGGGCGTGCTCGGCGCCTTCGGGACGGCTGGTGGATCGGCTCGGGCCCGGTCGGCCGCTGGTCGCCGGATGGGGACTCTACGCCGCGGTGTACGCCGGCTTCGCCTATACGAGCTCGATCGCGGCGCTGTTGGCGCTGCTCGCGGTGTACGCGCTCTACTACGGCCTCACCGAGGGCGCCGAGCGCACGCTGGTGACCGAGCTCGCCGGCGACGCGGGGCGCGGCACGGTGCTCGGCGCCTATCACCTGGCGAGCGGCGCCGGGCTGTTCCTCGCCAGCCTGCTGTTCGGCTTGGTGTGGGAGCGCGCCTCGGCGCGGGCGGCGTTCCTGCTCGGCGGCGCGCTGGCGCTGCTGGCGACCGTGCTGCTCGCCGCGGTGCTGGCGCGGCGCGGCGCGCGTCGCTAGCTGGACGGCAGCGCCGCGGTGTCGCCGAGGCTGCCGAACTTGTTGATCGGGTTGGTGTACGACTTGCGCCGCCCGGTCGGGACGTCGGTGATCGTCAGCGTGTACTCGACGTTCGACAGGGCGCCGTAGAAGAACCAGTACTGGCCGTTGACGCCGCGCGCGTCGAGCACCTTGGTGACCACTTCGACGTTGGCGGCCGAGCTGAACCAGAAGTAGCCGGTGTCGCCGGAGAGCGCCACCGCATGGCCGACGCCGGTGTGGCCGGCGAAGTCGCGCCAGGTGACCTCGACGCGGATGCGCGAGCCGCTGAGGCAGAGGCTGGTGGCGGTCGGCGCGCACGATGCGGCCGGGGCCAGGGCCGGCAGCGCGGCGATCGTGGCCGGCTCGCCCACCGACGCCTCGTCGCTCGCCGTGGTGAATGCGCTCGCGGCGGCAGCAGCGCCCGCGGCGCCTGCGAATGCCGACGTATCGCCCGCGCTGGCGAACTTGCCCGCCGGGTTCTGGTAGACGCGCACCACGCCCGTCGCCGTGTCGGTGATCGTCAGCGTGTGCTCGAGGTTGGTGAGCGCGCCGAAGAACGTCCAGAAGTTGCCGTTCAGGCCGCGCCCGTCGAGCTCCTTCACGATCAGCTCGACGTTGGCCGGGTCGAAGAACCAGAACGCGCCGGTGTCGCCGGTGAGCGACACCGCCTGTGCCGTGCGCCGCTCGCCGTTGACGACGAACGACACCTCGGCGCGGAAGCGGTTGCCGTTGAGGCAGAGGAACGGTCCCGCGGTGCACGTGCCGAGGACCTTCGACGCCGCCGCGGCGCCGCCGTCGATCGTCAGGTTGAAGTCGCCCGGTCCCACCTCGAGCAGCCCCGAGCGCTGGCCGAGCCCGAAGCCGTTGACGTTGGCGCTGCCGCCCGTCCACGCGTAGCCGAGCGTCGAAGCGGTCAGCGAGGTGGGCGCCGCGCCGACGCTGCTCGGCGCCGGCACCGCGACGAGCCTCCCCTCGCGCACGCCGCTCGCGTTGCCGAGGAAGCGCACGTCGGTCTGCTCGATCGGCGAGGTGTCGCTCCACAAGGTACCGCCGGATGTCCCGCCGGAGATCGCGGCCGTGTCGCGCGCGAAGCTCGTACGCACGAGCCGCGCGTGCGACTGTTGATACAGGCCGATGGCGCCGCCGCCCGAGCCGCCGCCGCGGGCATCGGAGTCGATCACCATCGAGTCCTCCACCAACAGCTCGACGAGGTCGCCGAAGATGCCGCCGCCGAACCCCGCGTTGCCGGCGTTGTCGAGGCCGGCGTCGCAGTCGGAGAGCACGCTGCCGCGGATCTCGACCGTGGCGCGGTTCTCGGCAGGCGTGCCCGCCTGCGGCACGCCGTTGCCGCCGTACAAGCGCGGCCCATCGCCGGCGCCGAGAATGCAGCCGCCCCGCCAGGGCGCTCCATCCAACCCGCCGACGCCCTGCAGCAATGAGCGCGTCACCACCAGCCGCCCGGGCGGCCGGTTGATGGCGCCGCCGGCCGTCGACGCGTCGGCCGAGTCGCTCGACATCACGGCAATCGCGCCGCCCATGCCGCCGCGGTGCCCGGCAGGCAAGCCGTTCTGCTGGAACACCGAGCCGTAGACCTCGACCGAAGCGCGGAAGCCGTCGACCGCGGCGCCGATGTCGGCGCGGTTGCGCACGAAGGCGGAGCGGTGGATGCGCAGCGTCGTCTGGTCCTCGACGTGGATCGCGCCGCCGCCCGTGGGGTCGGCGATCGCGCAACAGGCGTCGGGCAGCGCCTGGTTGGCGATGAAGCTGGCGTCGGCGATCTGCAGGTCGGCGCCCACTCCGTAGTTCCCGATGGCGTAGATCGCGCCGCCGACCCAGCCCGCCTCGTTGCCCTCGAAGCGCGTGCCGGTGACGCGCAGCGCGCCGTCGAGCACCATGATGGCGCCGCCGAAGGAGTGCGGGTCGTGGCCGGGAAGGTTGGTGCGGTTGCCGACCATCTCGCCGCGCAGGAAGCTCACCAGCGAGCCGCGCACGACGACGGCGCCGCCGCGCAGCCGCGCCGAGTTGCCGCGGAAGGAGCAGTCGACGAAGCTCGCCTCCGACCCTTCGAGCACCTTGACGGCACCGCCGCCCGTTGGACCCACCACGCGGTTGTCGAGGAACGACACCTGGCGGAAAAGCGCGTCGGCCTTCGAGATGGTGACCGCGCCGCCCTCGTTGACGTTGTCGTTGTAGCCGCCGCGGAAGGCGAGGCGCTCGAAGGTGACGCGCTTGCCGCGCGTGCGGTTCGAGTTGATGAAGCGCAGGATGCTACGGCTGCCGCCGCCGTCGAGCACGACCGTGGCGCCGGCCGCCGCGCGCACCATGAAGCCTCTGCCGGCGTTGCGGATCGCGAAGCCGTTCGGCGGCGAGACGTAGGTGCCGGCGGCAAGCTCCACCGCGCCGCCATCGGGCACCTTGCCGAGCGCGACGTCGAGCGTCGCCGCGTCCTGCGGCACCCGTACCAGCGCGGCCGCGCGCGCGGCGGACGGCGCCGCGAGCGCGAGCGCGGCACAAGCCGCGAGCGAGGTGAGAAGAGGGGTACGCCGTGCGCTCATCGAAGCGATCCACCAAGCTGCGACCGGCATCTGGATGACCTCCAGACCGGCCTCCCGCTATCAAGATGAAGGGATCGCGGAGCCGCTCCGCGTGAGATGGCAAGGTAGCACTCGATCTCGCGACGCGCTGTGAAACAGCGGTGGCCGCGCGGGGATTCCCTTCACACCACCCAGCTCGCAAAGTCGGCGGGCAACGGCGCCTCGATGCGCGTCATCGCGCCATCGCGCGGGTGCGGCAGCACAAGCCACGCCGCATGGAGCAGCGGCCGCGGCGCCTCGCGGCGCGCGCCGTAGAGCCGATCGCCCACGACCGGATGCCCGAGGTGCGCGAGATGCACGCGCGCCTGGTGCGTGCGGCCGGTGCGCAGGAGGCACTCGACGAGCGCGACGCCGTCCGCGGCGGTGCGCACGCGAACTGTGGTCGCGGCACGCTCGCCGCGCGGCGACACCTCGAAGCGCCAGGCGCCGCCGGCGACGCGCGCAATCGGCGCCTCCACCTCGCGTGACTGCCACGCCGGCTCGTCCTCGACGATGGCGAGGTAGCCGCGCTCGACGCTGCCCTCGCGCCACGCTTTGGCCAGCGGTGCCATGGCCGCGGGTTGTCGCGCGAAGAGCAGCACGCCGGTCGTGTTGCGGTCGATGCGGTGCACGAGCCGGAGGAACGGCGGGCGCCCTTCCTGCCATGCCAGGCGCAGCAGCGCCCATTCGTCCATCGCCAGCTCGTCCACGTCCCGCGGGTCCTCGGCTGGCTGCGAAAGCACACCAGCCGGCTTGTTCACCGCGAGTAGCCAGCCATCGTCGAGCAGCGCGTCGAGCGGCGGCGGCGTCCACGGCGCGAAGTCGCCCAGCTCCGCCGCCGGCAGCTCGACCACGTCGCCCGCCGCCAGCGGCCTACCCTGCACGCGTACCACCTCGCCGTTGCGCCGCACGGCACCCTCGGAGATCAGCAACCGCGCCCGCCGGCGCGACAAGGGTGTCGCCGCGGCGAGGAGCTGGTCGAGCCGCAGTCCTCCATGCTGGCGCCGGACGACGACGCGCACCAACGACGGCGCAGTGCTCTCGTTCACGCGAGCGACCGTAGCAAACCGCCGCGCGATCGCGTCGTAAGCTCCGCGCCATGCTCGACCTCGGCCTCGACGACTTCCGCCAGGCACGCGCCCGCATCGCGCCGCACATCAAGCACACGCCGCTGCTCACCTCGCGGCAGCTCGGCGAGCGCACCGGCTACGACGTGCGCCTCAAGGCCGAGGTATTCCAGCGCGTCGGCTCCTACAAGATCCGCGGCCCGCTCAACAAGTTCGCGCTGATGTCGGAGGAGGACAAGCGGCGCGGCGTCGTCTGCTCGTCGGCCGGCAACCACGCGCAGGGCGTGGCGCTAGCCGCCAGGATCCACGGCATCCGCGCCGTCGTCTGTATGGCGGAGAACGCCACGCCGTCGAAGATCGCCGCCACCCGCGGCTACGGCGCCGAGGTCGTCCTCCATGGCACCATCTGGGACGAGGCCAACGAGAAGGCGAAGGAGCTCGTGCGCACGCAGGGCCTCACCTACGTCCACCCGTTCGACGACCCCGAGCTCATCGCCGGCCAGGGCACCCTCGGCCTCGAGATCGTCGACGACTGGCCCGAGGTCGACGCCGTCGTCGTCCCCATCGGCGGCGGCGGCTTGATCTCCGGCGTGGCGATGGCGGTGAAGAGCCACAACCCGCGAGCGCGCGTGATCGGCGTCGAGTCATCGGACGGCCCGGCGATGAAGAAAAGCCTCGAGGCGGGCCGCCTCGAAACCATCGACTGCAACACCGTCATCGACGGCCTCCGCGTCCGCCGCGTCGGCGAGCACACCTTCTCCGTCGTCCAGCGCTACGTCGACGAAGTCGTAGCGCTGCCCGACCGCGAGATCTTCGACGCCGTCGTGTGGGTGATGGAGCGTTGCAAGCTGGTGGTCGAGGGGGCAGCCGCGGCGCCGGTGGCGGCGCTACTCGCTGGTCTCGTGAAGCTGCCGCCGGGCGCAAAGGTCGCCGCTGTGCTCTCCGGCGGCAACGTCAACCTCGACCCGCTGCGTGGGCTACGCTGGAATTGAGAGCGCGCCAAGTGAAGGACGACGAACGCTCAGTTGCCGAGTTAGTGGCCCGCGCCCGCACCGACGCCGCCATGGACGAGGACGAAGCCATGAAGCTGGCGGTCCGAGAGACCCACGCGGTACGACGGCAAAGACAAGCAGATCTCGAGCGAGACCGGCGCCGGCCGACTGACAAGTAACCGGCGACTACGCCGGCGCTGCGCTGCCGCGGCCGAGCAGCGCTCGGATGCGGCCACCGAAGCCGGCGCGTGCCGACTCCGGCGGCGGCTGGTGGACGAGGTGTAGTGGGCCGTCCTTTTCCACCACTTCGGCGCGGCCGCGGCCGTCTTCGTCGCGCCAGCAACGGAGCGTCGCTCGCGTGTTGCCGACGCGGAGCCCTTGCAGCTCGATCTCGGGCAGCCATTCGGGCAGCAGCGGGTCGACCACCAGCGCGTGCAGCGACGCGTAGGGCACCAACCCAAGCAGCGACTGCACGATCAGCGGCAGCGCGCTGGCGTTCCAGGTCTGCGGGGTGTTCGAGCGCGGGTAGGCGCCGGGCGTCGGGTGGTCGTCCGCCGCGTAGCCGCCGACCGTCTCCGGGATGCGATGACCGCCGTAGAGCTCGGCAAGCGCGAACAATCCTTCCGCCACGCGCAGCGCCTCCGCGTCAAATCCGAAGCGGCGCAGGCCGAAGCAGATCGTCGCGTTCTCGACCGCCCATACCGAGCCGAGGTGGTAGCTCAACGGGTTGTAGCTCGTGTGTTGCGTCGACAGCGTGCGCACGCCCCAGCCGCTGAACAAGTCCGGTGCAAGCAATCGCGTCGCGACCTCGCGGCGCCGCTCGCGCGGCACGATGCCGGTCGCCAGGCAGTGGCCGACGTTCGAGGTGACGACGCGCAACAGCCGCTTCTCACTGTCGAGCCCGAGGCCGTAGAAGCGCTCGCGCGGGTCCCAGAAGTCGCGGTCGAAGCGCCGCCGCAGCTCGCGCGCCGAGCGCCACCAGGCGCGCGCCTCGCGCCGTTCGCCCATCACCCAGCAGAGCAGCGCCATGAGCTGCTGCGCGGCGTACCAGTAGCCCTGGATCTCGCAGGGCGCGATGGGCGGCGGGACCGGGCGACCCTCCTCGTCGATGATGGCGTCGCCGCTGTCCTTCCAGCCCTGGTTCTTGGTGCCCATGCTCGACTTGGTCAGGTACTCGAGGTAGCCGTCGCCGTCGCGGTCGCCGTAGCTGCGCGCCCACTCGAGCACGCGCTTGGCGTTCGGCAGGTGACGTCGCAGCAGCTCGCGGTCGCCGCTCCACGCCCACAGGTTGCCGAGGGCGATGACGTACATGAGCGGGCTGGCGAAGTCGGCGTAGTAAGCCGAGTACGGGTTCTTACCGAGGCGCGCCAGCGGTCCCGTGCGTACCTGGTACGGGATGCGGCCCGGCTCCTCGTCGCGCCAGTCGAAGACGCGGTCCGACTGCAGGCGCCCGAGCCGCGAGAGCGCGCCGTCGAGCATGCCGCCGCGGTCGAGCATCGCCGCCTGCCAACCGGCGGTGAGCGCGTCGCGGCCGAAGAACGCCGGATAGAGCGGCACGCCCGCTTGCAGCGCCAGCCACTCGTCGGGCTCGCCTTCGAGCTGCGGGAAGGCGGCGAGGTCTTCGACGGCGCGCGCGAGGATGCGCTCGACCAGCGCGTTGCCAGGCGCGCGGAGCACGGTGAGCTGGCCGGCCCAGTCTTCGCGCGCGCGCATGCGGCTCGCGCGAGCGGCCTCGTCGAGCGGGCGATCGGGATCGCGGGCGTCGACGCGCAGCTCGAGGACGATCTGCTCGCCGGGCGCGAGCTCGATCGCCGTCGTCAGCCGATCGCGCTCGGCACGCGGCGCGCCCGGGCCGCTTACCGCCACGGTCGTCTCGAAGGGCAGGTCGGGATGGCCGTAGCGCAGTCGGACCATCGCGCCCTGCGGCTCGACGATCACTTCCGCCTGCTGCTGCCGCTTGCCGTCGTTTGCTTCCAGCAGGTCGGCGTAGTCGGCGGCGAAGACCCACGCCAGCTCGCACCGCACCTCGCGGCGCGAGCGGTTGGCGACGCGCAGCGTGGCGCGCAGGCGGTCGAGCTCGACCTCGTAGAGCAGCCGCAGGTCGAGGCTGCGGTGTGGCACGCCGTGCTCGTCGGTCGTCACCTCGTCGCCCGACTGCCCGCTGCCGCCGCCGCCGAAGTCGGCTAGCTCGGGGTGCACGTAGACGAAGGCGAGCCGGTCCGGGCGCGGGTCGGCGCGCTCGCACAGCCACGGGCGCACGCCGTCGATCTCGATCCACAGCTTCGAGAGGTGCCGCACCTCGCGCGCGTACAGACCCGAGAGCGGCGTACGGCCGCACTCGCCGTTCTCGTCCGTGACCAGCAGCGTCGACCCGAGCCACGCCGCCGGCGACTCGAGGCGCACGGCTGCCGTACCGACCGACGTGCGCGAGGCGTTCTCGTGAAGCGCCTCGCCCGCGCTCGGCGGGCCACCGTTGCGATGAGCGTCAGCCACAGCGCCTCCGGAGCCGGAACGGCACGCCAATCGTCGGCGGGCCTCCGCGCGTCGGCGCACTCGAGGCGTTGTCGCGCACGGTTGCGCCCTCGCGCGGCGGGCCCATGCGACCGGCGTCAGCCACGACGTCTCCGCAGCCAGAGCGCGCCGGCGGCCGCCGCCACGGCACCGGCGACCGCGGCGAGCAGCGGCCGGTGCGTCGCCATCCAGACCTGCGTGCTGCGGTCGACGGCGCGCCCGTCGAAGCGGCCGTGCGCGGCCTGCTCGCCGGGCACCGGCTCCCACAAGTTCGTGGCGCGCGCCGGCGGCTCGGGCGCGATCTGCCCCTCCCACGCCTTGCGCGCGAGGTAGCGATCGGTGAGCCCCGGCAGCAGCCGCTGCGCCCACAGCAGCGCCACCGTCGGGCCGCCGACGTAGAGCTGTCGTGGCGCGTGCTCGAGCGCCCAGACGATCGCCCGCGCGTCGACCTCGGGCTGGTAGATCGGATCCGGCGGCGACGGTCTGCCCGGCAGGCGGCTCGCCGCCCAGTCGAACTGCGGCGTGTTGGTGGCCGGCAGGTGCACGCTGGTGAGCCGCACCCGGCTCTTGTCGTGCAGCAGCTCGCAGCGCAGCGAATCGGTGAAGCCCAACCCTGCGTGCTTCGCGGCGCAGTACGCCGACTGCAGCGGAATGGCGCGATAGGCCAGCCCCGAGCTCACCTGCAGGATCGTGCCGCGGTCGCGCGCCTGCATGCGACGCAGCGCGGCGAGCGTGCCGTGCACGACGCCGAGGTAGGTGACCGCGGTGACGCGCTCGTACTCGGCGGGAGTCGTCTCGCGGATCGGCGCGAAGACGCTCGTCATCGCGTTGTTGATCCAGGCGTCGATCGGCCCGAGCTCGCGCTCGACGCGCTCCGCGGCCGCCTCGACCGCGTCGGCGTCCGCGACGTCGAGCGGCAACACCAGCGCGCGTCCGCCCAGCTCCTCCACTTCGCGCGCCGTCGCTTCGAGGCGTTCCACCCCGCGCGCGATCAGCCCGATGCGAGCTCCACGGCGAGCGAGCTCCCGCACGGTGGCGCGGCCGATGCCCGCGGAGGCACCGGTGACCACAACGACGCGATCGGCCCACGAATGGCTCACGCCGCCGATTGCAGCAGCCCACGTGCCAATCAGGCCGCAGGAGCGCGATTCGCGGTTTCGCCCGCCCGCGTCAGACGTAGCCGAGCGAGCGCAGGTTGCGCAGGTACTCGTCGCTGGCCGAGGCCGCCGCGCCGGGCGTCTCGCGGCGGCCGTACGTCGGAGTGCTCGCCGGCGGATTCGGCCAGCGGCAGACGCCGGGAGGAGCCGGCAGCTCGCCGCTCTGCGGCAGCCCGGCGGCACGGAACAGTCCCGACGCCAACTCCTCCGGCCGCACGGTCTCGACGGCGCGCGAGGCCATGGCGACCGCCTCGCCCGAGCCCGCGGCCGTCGACTCGTCAACGTTCGCGGCATCTGACCGGCCCGCGGTGGTGATCGCTGAGCGCGCGCCACAAGCATCGCGCCGCCAGAGCAGCGCCCGCCCCTCGCCACCGCCGCGGCGGCCCGGGTCGAACACCACGACGACTGTGCCCCAGGCACGACTCCCCTCCCCCATCGCGAGCACCTCACCGAGCATGCGATCGGTCTCGCCGAGCTCGGCGGCGAGCAAATCGGCGAAGGCCACCTCACCGCCAGCCCAACCGTCGGCAGCCAGATCCACCGCCGGCAGATAGAGCGCCGATGCGTGCGGCTGGAACAAGGCTTCCGGCTTGAAGGCCTGCCGATAGAAGCTCTCCGGCAGCAGCGCTCGACCAGCCAACGCCGCGGCCGCGTCGGCAGGCAGCGCGGCGCGGGCCACACGGAGCGCCGCGTCGTCAGAGCTCTCGACGCGCCGCCGGAGATCGACGACGCCTGCCACCTGAGACTCGGGTGCGACCGCCCCGGCCGCCCCCTCGGCGATCAACTGATAGCCGCCATGCGCCACCACCAAGCCGGGCAGACGCCCGGCGGGATAGGTGCCCCACCAATTGACCGCGGCGACCTTGTCGCCGCCGCGACCGACCAACTCCCAGAACGTGAACGCGCTCCGCCGGTTCGACAACAGCGGCCGCTGCCGCGCGAGCCCTAGCGGCCGCGCGACCTCCGCCCAGTACCAACGAAACGGCCCATTCACCGCCAGCGCCGTCTCCATGCCGAGCGGCCGGAAACTGTCGACCGACGCCACGCCATGCAACGGGCTCGGCAGCCCCGTCGCGATCGTCGTCCAGAAAGCCGCGGGCGGCTCTTCGGGATCGCGCTCGTAGCGCAGCGTTGCGCCTTCGCGTCCGAGACGCGCGAACGTCGGCAGCGAGCCGCGCTTCAACAAGTAGTCGAACTCGCCGGGCAGCACCCCGTCGACGCCGATCAACAACACTCGCTCCCCAGCTACCGTCGGCAAGAACCCGGGAGCCACCATCGCCGGCTTCCCCGCCGCCACCGCCGCCGGCAACGCCACCAGCGCCAACGCCACGACCGCCACGGCCGGCAACAAATACCGCCTGACTGCCAACCGCGACCGCGGCGCCCGATCCGTCAACCGAATCGCCAACGCCAGGAGACCCTGGTATAGCAACCGTCCTAATAGATAAGCGGCACCCGCGCCACCGATGCCGAGCAAAACGACCGACAACAGTGGCAAGGGCGCCAATAGCTCGCGCCCACGCCACAACACCCATCCCAGTAACCCGACACCGCCGGCTATCCCCACCACCAAACTCAACGAGTCGATCCGCAACGCCGGCCGCAAGCGCAGCAGCATCGCCAACACGCCAGCCAAGACGAGAAACGCGACACCGACCGCCAACGCGGACACCGGCAACAGATGCAACACCAACACCGCCAGATCCAAAGGAGCCGAAGCCAATGGCGGATTCCACGCCAGCAACAGCAACGCTCCGCCGACCGCGACCAAGCTGCCACCCAGCAATCCCAACTTCGCCGCCAAGACCGTAACCGTCGCCGCCACGCGTTCGGGCTTCAGCGCGTCCTGCAGCAAGTAGCGCTCGACGCGATGCGACAGATAGCCGAGCCGCTGCAGCTCCGAACGCACGGCCTCCACCTCTGCCGCAGTAGCCACGTACCGCGTCATGAAGCGTCGAGCTTACCTGCGGCGACCACACGGCTTCCCACGACGCCGCGCATCGAGATCACCTCGTCGCCTTTGCTCGGCGCGATGACGTTGACGGGCCTCGACGATTCACCCGGCTCGAAGCAACGAGGGGCAATCCGGACACTTCACCAACCCGACGGGGCTCCGCCGGTGGGCTCGCTAGCGGCGTGGCGCGGCTAGCGGCGAGAGCGCAGCGAATCGCCGCCTCCGGCGACCACGAGCGGACCGCGAGTGGGCCACGCTGGTCGGCCGGCGCGATGACGACCCACTAGCGGCCCGACGAGCCGACCGTCGCCGCGTCAAGAGAGCGCAAGGCACAACGCCTCCCAGACCACGGCAGCAGTCGAGCTCGCCGACAGGTCGCTCGCAGTCCACTCACGAAGGCGG
>DASYQD010000046.1:0-5545 GCA_036005845.1 Thermoanaerobaculia bacterium
GGCGGCGCCGCGCTGTGGGTCCCCGCCTGCCGGTCGGTATACCACCGTGCTCGCTTCGCTGCGCGCGGTGGGAGCCCTCCGCCCGGCGCGCCCTCTCGCGCGGCGCCGTCGAGCGCAACCGCCTTCGTCGGCGGCTACGGCATTGGTTGTGGGCGTTCGAGCCAGTTCGGTAGCTGGATCGCCGCGGATTGCTCCCAGGCGGTGCGGTAGAGGCTGGCGAGGAAGCTCGCGGTGGCGCGATAGCGCTCGGCGGTGAAGACGGTCACCGACGCTGGGACGGCCGGCGCCGGCATGGGCGCAGTCGTTCGTGGTCGCGGGTTGGGCACCAGCGACCGCGTGCCGGGCAGCGACCGGCGGGGAGTCGGGGTTGGCGGCGGCGGTGGGAACGCGCGGCGCAGCGCCGGCTCGAGCGTGTAGACGCGGTCGACGAGCGCGTGGCTTCTTGCGAGCTCCGCCTGGATCGCCGCCCAAACGTCGGGGTAGACCTGAATCGGCAGGTTCTGCGTCGCCTTCGCTTCGTCGAACGGCACGCGCTCGAACAGCCCGTCGACGAGTTGGTGGATGCCGGTCTTCGGCGTCGAGCCGTCGGGCAGGGCGCGGCCGTCGTGGTGGATGGTGGTGTGGAGCGGCTGCTCGAGGTCGCCGGCGTAGTGGGCGAGCCAGCCGGCGTAGACGAGCGCCTTCTGCTGGATGGCGGCGTCGTCGGGGTAGTGGCGGTACTCGGCGAAGGTCATGGTGAGGCGCTGGACGCTCTCGAGCAGGGAGTAGGGGAGGATGCCGACGTTGTTGGGCGCCACCTTGCGGTCGGCGAGCTGTGCGATGAAGGCCCAGCGGTCGGCGGGCAGCGGCATGCCGGCGATGAGCTCCCAGTCGAGATAGTGCTGCGGGTCCTCCGCGGCGCGCAGGGCGACGAGGTTGGGGTCTTTGAAGAGGTCGGGGTCCACCGCCGCCTCGCCGACGCGGAAGGCGCCGTCGCGGAAGAAACGCGGCACCGTGGGCGGCAGCGCGCGTACCGCGGCGCGAGCGACCTTGGCGTGGCCGACGGTGAACCAGGCGCTCGCTGGTGAAGCGAATGCCACGACGGCGACGAGCAGGGCGCCGGCGCGCGCGAGGCGGCGAGTCGAAGCTGGCTGCAACATCGCCGGATCTTAGCGATCGGCGATCGCTACTCGCGCGTCAGAGATAGCTCAGCCACCAGTCGTCACGCTCGCGTTTGAGCCGCGCGAACCAGCGGCAGAGCGGATACATCGCCAGCACGACGACGGCCCACGCGACGTACACGCCGGGCAGCGGCAGCCCGTACCAGTCGGGGATCGTCTCCGGCGCCGACGCCGCGAGGATGCGCCGCGGCGCGCCGCCCTGCACCCAGGCGATGCCGATGGCGACGAGGTGCGCGAGGAAGATGTGGATGACGTAGAAGAAGAGCGGTACCGCGCCGTAGACGGCGAGCCGGTCGGCGACGCGGCCGCGGGCGCGCTCGAGCAGCGCCAGCGCCACGAGCAGCGGACCCAGCGTCATCAGCAGGAAGTCGAGGGACGGCGGGTACTTCCGGGCGTCGAGGAACGATGCCACGGTGAGCCCCGTCGTGCGCTGCGGCGACCAGGGCAGCGGATCGCCGTAGCCGTTCCACGCGCGCACCACGACGAACAGCGCCGTCGCTGCGACCCCGGCGACGACGAGGAAGCGCCGGCGCCGCGGCTCCTCCCACTCATAGACGGCGGCGAGCGCCCAGCCGAGCGCCATCACCGCCACCCACGGCACCAGCGGGTAGCCGACGAAGAGCTTGCCGGGAATGACGAAGCCGGGCACGTGCAGCACGTTCCAGAGCGGCGCCCAGGCGCCGAGGTCGGCGGGCTGGATGCCGTCGAGCAGGTTGTGCAGCGCGATCATCAGCAGCGCGCCGGCGGCGACCACCGCGCGCGGCAGGTGGACGAGCGCCGCCATGACGATCATCGACAGGCCGAGCGCCCACAGCACCAGCGCGAACGCCGGTATGAGGTCGAAGCCGAGGCGCCAGCCGATCGGCGTGACGACGAGGTCGAGGACGACGAGCCAGACGCCGCGCACCAACAGGAAACGGCTCATTGCTCCGGCGGAGTTGCCGCGCTGCATCGCCAGGCCGATGCCCATACCGGCGAGCAGCGAGAAGCCCGGCGCGCAGAAGTGCGTCACCCAGCGGGTGGCGAAGAGCCCGACCGTCGCACGCGACAGGTCCTCGGGCGGGAAGTGCAGCCGCGAGGTGTAGTCGCGCACGTGGTCGAGCGCCATCAGGACCATGATGGCGCCGCGCAGGACGTCGACGGAGGCGATGCGCTTGCGGATGCGCGGGACGGTAGCATCGCGACCCGCCGCGCGAGACGGTTCATGTCGCAAGTGGCGGTGCCACGGGGCCGAGCGGTCGACTCAGCCGTCGTTCGCGACGCACGCGTCATGGCGCGGCGACCGCAGCGCGGCGCACCGTGCGCAGCCTAAGGCTGGTGCTCGGGGCGCAACAGGTCGAAGACCGTCTTCACCGGCGCGAAGGTCTCGGCGGGCACCTCGACGAAGACCGTGTTCCAACCCGCCATGGCGCCGTTCCACAGGCCCGGCCGCTCGAGCGCCAGCAGGTCGCGCCCGGCGTGCGACTTCCTGGCGATGAAGACGGCACGCTCGTCGACGTGGCGAAGGAGGTCGAAAGGGCGGCCGACGGCGTCGCGGAGGCCGAGCGCCATCTGCACCGGGTTGAAGTGGGTGGCGCGGGAGAAGACCTCCGCCTGCGCCGCCTCGTCGCCGATCTCGGCGCGCTCTACGATCTGCGGCGACGGCTCGCTCTCGCCGCGCTGGACCCAGAACGGACCACCGCCGGGCTCGCCGCGGTTCTCGACGACGCCGCAGACGCGCAGCGGCCGGTCGAGGCGGGCTTCGAGCGTGAGCTCCACCAGCAGGCCGCCGAGCACCTCCAGCCAGTGCGCGACCAGCTCGTGGGCACGATCGGGCTGCACGTTGTCGACGTTCTTGAGCAGCACCCAGTGCGCCGGCAGCGCCGCCAGGTTGGCGAGCAACGCGCCATGTCCGCCCGGGCGCAGCAGCAGCGAGCCGTCGTCGTTGCGGAAGGGCTCGCCGTCGGGCGTGATGGCAAGCGTGTCGGTAGCCGGGTGCTGCACCGAGAAGCCCACCTCGGCGACGATGCCGCGCGCGCGCAGCAGGCGGTCGGCGGCGTCGGCGAGCTCGGCGGCGAAGCGGTCGCGGGCTTCGGGCGCCACGGTGAAGTGGTAGCGCGCGACGCCCGCTTCGTCGGTCAGCGATCCGGCGCCCTCCCAGAGGTGCTCCTCGGCGGCGGTGCGCGAGCCGCTGCGGCTGTCGCGGTAGTGATGGAAGGGGATGAGGCCCTTGGGCCGCGACGCCAGGCCGAGGCCGTCGTCGCCGAGGAGCAGCCGCAGCAGGCGGCGGCCATCGCGCCGCTCCCGCAGCTCGGCGAGCGGCGTGCCGCGCGCGGCACAGACGGCGGCCAGCTCGTCGAAGAAGGGGAAGCGAGGCAGCTCGCGCCAGAGCCGCTCGAGATCGCGTGCTCCGGCGTCACCCGCCGCCGCACGCCGCGACAGCTCGGCGGGCGTGGGGAAGGGCTCCTCGTCGAGCAGCGGCAGCAGCGTGCCGAACATCCGGCTCGCCGCGCCGGAGGCGGGCACCAGCTTGATGGCATCGGCGCCCGCGCCGTCGCTCCGCCAGATCTCACGCAACCTCTTCTGCTCGGCTTCGTCGAGGCGCCGGATGCCGTCGCCGATCGTGCACGGACGCAGCAGGCGCGGCGGCGCCGGCAGCTCGCGCAGCAGCCGCAGCTGGCGCACCGCTTCGCGCGCGTCGATGCCGCGCGCGGCGAGCTGCTCGTAGTCGGCGGCCGACAGCTCCGCCGTCAAACCGGCGTTCCGAGAAGCTGCGGCTCCACGTCGGCGAGGCGTGGCGCGGCGCGGTCCTTGTCGGAGAGCAGCGGCGGCTCGTCCAGCGGCCAGGCGATGGCGAGCGCCGGGTCGTCCCAGGCGATGGTGATCTCGTCGTCGCGCTCCCAGAACGTCGTCACCTTGTACTCCACCTGCGCGACGTCCGAGAGCACGCAGAAGCCGTGCGCGTAGCCGGGCGGCACCCAGATCTGCCGGTGGTTCTCGGCCGAGAGGACGACCCCCACCCAGCGGCGATAGGTGGGCTCGCCGGGCCGGATGTCGACGGCCACGTCCCAGATCTCGCCTTCGATGACGCGCACCAGCTTGCCCTGCGGGTTGCGCACCTGCGCGTGCAGGCCGCGCAGCGTGCCGCGCCCCGAGCGCGAGTGGTTGTCCTGCACGAAGCGCTCGGCGATGCCGGCCTCGCGATAGCGGCGCTCGTTGTAGCTCTCGAGGAAGAAGCCGCGCGGATCGCGGTGCACGGTGGGCTCGACGACCACCACGCCGGGCAGCTCGGTCGGCACGACGCGCATCGCGGGACCTCGGCTCAGGCGTGGACGAGGCCGAGCCGCTCGCGGCGGTAGCCGCGCGACTGCACTGCCTCGCACCAGTCGAGGTTCGACAAGTACCAGCCGACCGTCTGCACCAGGCCTTCCTCGAAGCGATAGCGCGGCTCCCAGCCGAGCTCGCGCCGCACCTTGCCGGCGTCGATGGCGTAGCGGCGGTCGTGCCCCGGCCGGTCGGGGACGAAGCGCACGAGCTGGTCGTAGGCGGTGAGCCCCTGCTCGCGCAGCGCCCGGTTGCCGGCGGCGGGGAGCTTCTCCTCGAGCGCGCTGCAGATCGCCGCCACCACCTGCAGGTTGGTGCGCTCGTTGCCGCCGCCGAGGTTGTACTTCTCGCCGGGGACGCCCTCGCGCAGCACCAGCAGGATGCCGCGGCAGTGGTCCTCGACGTGCAGCCAGTCGCGCACGTTGCCGCCGTCGCCGTAGACCGGCAGCCCTTTGCCCTCGGCTGCGTTGAGCACCATCAGCGGGATGAGCTTCTCCGGGAACTGGTAGGGCCCGTAGTTGTTCGAGCAGTTGGTGAGCAGCGTCGGCAGGCGGTAGGTGTGGAAGTAGGCGCGCACCAGGTGATCGGCCGAAGCCTTCGACGCGGCGTAGGGCGAGTTCGGCGCGTACGGCGTCGTCTCCGAGAAGAGGCCGTCGGCGCCGAGCGTGCCGTAGACCTCGTCGGTGGAGACGTGGAGGAAGCGGAAGCCCGCGCGGCGCGCGGCGTCGCGGCCGGCGTGGGCGCGGGCGGCCTCCAGCAGCTCGAACGTGCCGACGACGTTGGTGTGCACGAAGTCGCCGGGGCTCTCGATCGAGCGGTCGACGTGGCTCTCGGCGGCGAAGTTGACCACCGCGTCGATGTCGTGCTCGCCAAACAGGCGCCGCAGCAGCTCGCGGTCGGCGATGTCGCCGTGAAGGAACCGATAGCGCGGATGCGACTCGAGGTCGGCCAGGCTCTCGCGGTGCCCCGCGTAGGTGAGCTTGTCGAGCACCACGACGCGAAGCTCGGTCTCGGCGAGCAGCAACCGCACGAAGTTGCAGCCGATGAAACCGGCACCGCCGGTGACCAAGACCGTTGTCATT
>DASYQD010000047.1:0-13181 GCA_036005845.1 Thermoanaerobaculia bacterium
GGGTTGGGGGTCGGGGGGTGAGGGGTGGGATTGTGCCCTGGCAACCCAAGATCGTCTTCACCTGACGGCGGTTCTTTCGCATCGCCGTGCTGTGAGATACTTGCACCATTGAGAACGAGAACGCGTAAAGGACGCGTAAACTAAAGAAGGCAGGAGGAGGAGCCGCCTTGGCCCAAGCGAGAGAAGTCAAAGATCAGATCATCCGGGACTACCGGACCCACGACAAGGACACCGGGTCTCCGGAAGTGCAGATCGCCCTGCTCACGACCCGCATCAACGAGCTCACCGATCACTTCAAGACCCACGGCAAGGACCACCACAGCCGGCGCGGTCTGCTGAAGCTGGTGGGTCAGCGCCGCCGCCTGCTCGACTACCTCAAGGGCAAGGACGGCAGCCGCTACCGCACCACCATCGAGCGTCTCGGGATCCGCAAGTAGCGGGCGCCTTCCGCACCCCATCCCCCAACGACGTCGGCTTTGGGCAGTCAGCGCCGGCAACGTGCCGGTCGCTCGAGGTTTGCCCCGAGCGCCCGACGTCCCCCGCGACCCCTCGTGTGAGCGGTCGCCGTCGTCAACAGAAAAGAGAAAGACATGATCGAGAAACGTGAAATCCAGGTCGGCGAGGGCAACATCGTCATCGAGACCGGCCGCATGGCCCGCCAGGCAGACGGCAGCGCCACCGTGCGCCTCGGCGACACCGTCGTCCTCGCTACGGCCACCATGGCGCGCGAGGGCCTGCCCAAGGACTTCCTGCCGCTCACCGTCGACTACAAAGAGAACACCTACGCCGGCGGCCGCATCCCCGGCGGCTTCTTCAAGCGCGAAGGGCGCCCGACCGAAAAGGAGATCATCACCTCCCGCTTGATCGACCGCCCGCTGCGCCCGCTCTTCCCCGAGGGCTATTTCAACGAGACGCAGATCATCGCCTTCGTGCTCTCCGCCGACGGCGAGAACGATCCCGACATCCTCGCCATCAACGGCGCCTCGACGGCGTTGACGCTGTCGAACATCCCCTTCTACAACCCGATCGGCGCCGTGCGCATGGGGATGATCGACGGCCAGCTCGTCGTCAACCCCACCAACAGCCAGCGCGACGTCTCCGACCTCGACCTGGTGGTGGCCGGGACGCGCGAGGCGGTGGCGATGGTCGAGGCCGCCGCCAACCAGCTCTCCGAGAAGCAGCTGCTGGAGGCGATCTGGACCGCCCATGGCGAGATCCAGAAGATCATCGCGGCGCAGATCGAGATCTTCCACGCCCTGCGCCTCAGCAAGCCCGAGTGGCAGGTCGCCGAGCCCTTCCCCAAGGAGGTCGGCGACTGGGTCAAGTCGGCCCTCTACCAGCCGCTCAAGCAGGCGTTCATGACCGCGGGCAAGCACCAGCGCAAGGCGGCCGCGAAGGCGGTCACCGAGCCCTTCCTCGCGCTCATCCCCGAGGACGAGCAGGAACGCCGCGTGCACGTCAAGAAGGTCATCCACTCGCTCGAGGAGGAGATCCTGCGCGACACCGTGATCGGCGAGCGCAAGCGCTTCGACGGCCGCGGCCTCGACGAGGTGCGCCCGATCACCATCGAGGTCGGCCTGCTGCCCCGCACCCACGGCTCGGCGCTCTTCACCCGCGGCGAGACGCAGGCGCTGGTGTCGGCGACGCTGGGCACCGGCCGCGACGCGCAGATCATCGAGGAGTACGAGGGCGAGAGCAAGCAGCGCTTCCTGCTGCACTACAACTTCCCGCCCTTCTCGGTCGGCGAGGTCAAGTTCCTGCGCGGCCCCGGCCGCCGCGAGATCGGCCACGGCGTGCTGGCGCGCCGCGCGCTGACGCCGATGCTCCCCAGTGACGACGAGTTCGCCTACACCGTGCGCGTCGTCTCCGACATCCTGGAGTCCAACGGCTCCTCGTCGATGGCCAGCGTCTGCGGCGGCTCGCTCGCCCTCTTCGACGCCGGCGTGCCGATGCGGGCGCCGGTGGCCGGCGTGGCGATGGGCCTCATCAAGCGCGACGACGCCTTCGCCGTGCTCACCGACATCGCCGGCGCCGAGGACCACCACGGCGACATGGACTTCAAGGTGGCGGGCACCCGCGACGGCATCACCGCGCTGCAGATGGACATCAAGATCACCGGCGTCACCCGCGAGATCATGGAGGTGGCGCTCGCGCAGGCATTGCAGGGGCGGCTGCACATCCTCGACAAGATGGAGGCGGCGATCGGCACGCCGCGCACCGAGATGTCGCGCTTCGCGCCGCGCCTACACGTGGTCGAGATCCCGGTCGACAAGATCCGCGACATCATCGGCCCCGGCGGCAAGACGATCCGCGGCATCGTCGACGAGACGGGCTGCGAGATCGAGGTCGAGAACGACGGCAAGGTCAAGATCTACGCGCCGACCAGCGCCGCCGCCGACCGCGCCAAGCAGATCATCGAGCGGCTCACCGAGGTGCCCGAGGTGGGCAAGACCTACACCGGCACGGTGCGCCGCATCGAGCCGTTCGGCGCCTTCGTCGAGATCCTCCCCGGCCTCGACGGGCTGTTGCACATCAGCGAGCTGGCGCCCTACCGCGTCGGCGAGGTGCGCGACATCCTCAAGGAAGGCGACGAGGTCACCGTCAAGGTGCTCGAGTACGACGACTCCACCGGCAAGGCGCGGCTGTCGCGCAAGGCCGTCATCATGGAGTCGCCCGACTACGACCCGGCGCAGTACGAAGGCATGGGCGCGCCGGTGGGCGCCGGTGCCGGCGGTGGCGGCGGCGACCGTGGCGGGCGGGATCGCGACCGCAACGGCCGCGGCGGCGATCGGGGTGGAAGAGGCGGCGGCGGCCGCGACCGCGGTGGCCGCGGCGGCGGGCGCGGTGGCGGCGGCGGCGATCGGCGCTTCTAGCCCCATCGCCGATAACCGCGAACGACAAGGGCCCTCGCTCGCGCGAGGGCCTTTTCGTTGCGGGAGCTCGTGCGATCCTCGATAAACTCGCGCGCCCGATGTCGCTCTCGGTCTGCTGCCTGACCGGCGCTCCCGCCAGGCCGGTGATCGCCGCGCTGTCTCCGCTGCGCGGCATCGCTTCCGAGATCGTGCTGGCCGTCGACGCGCGGGTCGGCAGGCGTACCCTGGTCGAGTACGCCGCCTTCGCCGACCGCGTCGTGCCGGTCGAATACGAGCCGCCCTTCGAGCGCTACCTCGCCTGCCTGCACGGGCTCTGCCGCGGTGACTGGGTGCTGCGGCTCGACGCCGACGAGGTGCCGAGCCGCAGCCTGATCGCCGCGCTGCCCGGCCTGGTCGCGCGCCGCGACGTGCTGCAGTACTACCTGCCCACCCGCTGGGTCTTCCCGCGTGCCGATCGCTGGCTCGACGAGTGGCCGTGGAGCCCCGACCATCACAACCGCCTGGTGCGCCGCGATCCGCTGCTCTGGTTCTCGGGCCGGCTGCACAGCGAGGCGGCGGCGGTCTTCCCCAGCGAATACGTCGAGGCGCCGCTCTATCACCTCGATACCGTGCTCAGCGACCGGCGCGCGCGGCTCGCGAAGGTAGCCGCCTACCAGTCGTTGCCGCCGTCGCTGCGGGCGTCCGCCGCCGATGGGTCGACCGAAGAGATCTACCTGCCGGAGGACTTCGCGACGCTGCCGCCGGCGGAGGTGCCGGCGGAAGACCGCGACCTCATCGACGCCGTCCTGCGCGCCACCCGTGCCCGGGCGGCGCCGCGACCGACTCGGCGCGCCGTGCCCGAGCGGACGGTGAGGCGAGCCGACGTCGATCGCACCTGGGCGCAGCGCCCGCTGCCGCCGGCGGCCTACGTTGCCGACCTCGCACCGGCGGACGCTCACCGCCGCCTGGTCGCGGGCGAGCATCGGCCGTTCCGCGTCCAGGTGACCAACCGCGGCGCGGAGCTGTGGCCGGGCGGCGAGCGCGAGCCGTTGATCCGCATCGCCTATCGCTGGTGCGACGCCGCCGGCGCCGCGCTGCCGGGCGAAGGCTTTCGCACTGCCCTGCCGGCGGCGTTGGGACCGGGCGCGACCTGCGTCGTCTCGGCCATCGTCGCGGCGCCGGCGACGGCCGGCGACTACCTCCTCGAGCTCGACCTGGTGCACGAGCTCGTGCGCTGGTTCGGCTCACCGCTGCGGCTGCCGATGCGAGTCGAGGCAGCTCTCGGATGACCCGGGTGAGGCTGTCGGTCTGCTGCGCGACCAACGACCCCGGCCCTCGGCTGCGCGCGCTGCTCGGCCCGCTGCGCGAGATCGCGGACCAGATCGTGGTGGCGGTCGACAGCCGCGTCGACGCCGGCCGGCTGGGCCACTACGCGGCGATCGCCGATCGCCTGGTGCGCTTCGAGTACGCCGATCCGATGGAGAGCGCCTCCGCATGGCTGGCCAGCCTCTGCGAGGGCGACTGGATCCTGCGGCTCGACGGCGACGAAGTCCTGAGCCCGGCGCTGGTCGAGGGGCTGCCGCGGCTGCTCGGTCGCGACGACGTCCACCAGTTCCACGTCCGCTGCCGCTGGCTGTTTCCCGACGCCGGGCACTACCTCGACGAGCCGCCGTGGAATTACCTCTCGCCGCGACTGGTGCGCAACGACCCGGCGACCTTGCGCTTCGAGGGCCGGCTGCACTCGGGCGTCATCACCGACGGCGTGCCGGCAGCCGTGCTGCTCGACACGCCCTACTACCACCTCGATTCGCTGCTGCGCGACGAGGCGACGCGGCGCGCCAAGCTGAAGCGCCGCTACCACGGCGCCGAGGAGCGCTGGAAACCTTACGGCAGCGACGGCGACTCGACGCTCTACTACCTGCCCGAATCGGCGCGCGAACCGCGCCTCGCCGACGTGCCGGCGGGCGACCGCGAAGCCATCGCACGCGTCCTCGACGCGAGAGGGCCCGAAGCACCGACGCCGCCCGGGCTCGACGTGCCTCTGATTCGACGCTGCGAGATCGAGCGGCACTGGAGCCATCGCAAGCTGCGTCGCTCAGCGTACTCAGCCTCGCTCGAGCTGCTCGACCGCGACCTCACCTTCCGCCCGGGCCAGCATCGCCCGGTGAGGTTGCGCGTCACCAACCGCGGCGACGAGCCGTGGCCCGGCGGCTCGCTGTCGCCGTGGGTGCGCATCGCTTACCGCTGGCTCGACGAGACGAGCGCCGCCGAGGAGTTCCGCACCGATCTACCAGGTCCCGTGGCTCCCGGCCGCACCGTCGTCGCGCCGCTGCTGATCGCCGCGCCTGCGGAGCCCGGGACCCACCCCATCGAGATCGACCTCGTGCACGAGCACGTGCGGTGGTTCCAGTGCTCGACGCGGGCGCTGATCCAAGTGGCTGAGCGCTCGCGACCGCCGCTGCCGCGCGTCGAAGCGCGGCCGCCGGGTCGCTGGCGCAGCCTGCGCGACTGGCGGCAGCACCGCGCCCGCTAGCGCGACGCGCCGCCGCCAGCCGCCATCGTTCGCCGCAACCTCAGCGCACGTTCAGCCGCCGCGCCGCGATGCTCGGCTGCTGATCCGAGCTCTCCCAGGAGATGAGCACGCGGCCGTCGGCGTTGGCGGTCACCGCCACGTCGCGGAAGGTCGGCCGGATCTGCCGCTCGCTGATCCACACCGCGTCGCCCACCGGCGCGCCGAGCGCGTCGAGCTCGACGGCAGCGACGTTGATGCGGCCGCTCTTCCAACCGATCCACGACAGCGCGAAGTGCCCGCCGGTCATCGCGGCGAGCGCGGGCGCGAGCTGCGGCGCGCCGGCGCCGACGCTGCCGGCGTAGAGCCGCACCTGCGGCCCGATCAAGCCGCCCTGCGCGCCCACCGCCTGCCCGTAGACGTAGAAGAAGCCGAGGTACTCCTCGGGCTGCTCGCTCTGGAAGGCGACGAGGAAGTCACCGTTGCCGTCGGCGGCGACGGCCGGGCGCATCTGCCGATACGCCGTCGTCGTGCTGATGCGGAACGCGGACCCCACCGGCGCGCCGGCGTTGTCGAGCAGGCGGCCGAAGACGCCGAGCTGGTTCTCGTCCGGGCCGTCCCAGGCGACGAGGATGCGGTTGCGACCGTTGCTGGCGAGCGCCGGGCGGAGCTGGCCGGTGCCCTCGCCGATGGCGATGTCGTCGCCTACCGGCTTGCCGGACGCGTCGAGCGCGCGGCCGACGATGCTGCCCGTCGCCACGTCCTCCCACGCCGCGAAGAAGCCGCCCGGCCGCGCCACCAGCCGCGGCGTGCGCTGCAGGCCGGCGGCGCCGGCATTGACGCGGAAGCGGTCGCCGAGCGGCGAGCCGCTGGCCGAGAAGCGTTGCACCAGCACGTCCTGCTCCTCGATGCGCCGCGTCTCCGAGAAATACGACGAGCGTACGTACGCGCGCTCCTCCGTCCAGGCGACGAGCAGGTCGCCGGTGGACGAATACGCGACCGCCGGATCGCGGCGGTTGTAGAGGATCCCCGCGAACGGCAGCGTCGGCAGGTCGGGGTTGGAGACCAGCGTCACCTCTTGGCCCGCGGGCATGCCGCTCACCTTGTAGAACTGCGCGCGGATGCCGCGCTGGTCGTTCTCCCAGGCGACCACGGTCGTGCCGGTGGCGCTGAACGCGGTGGCCGGGTTCTTCTGCTGGAAATCGGTGCGCCCGTTGACGCGCACCTGCGCTCCCTCGGTGCGGATCGCGGCCGCGGCCGGCAGGGCGAGTAGGCAGAGACAGACGGCCGACAGTCCGCTGCGGAGACTCGGTCTCATGGGGGTTCCCCTCCTTGGTTGCTGTCCGCGCCGCCGATTCTAATGCTGATGCAGCATTGACTGCAAGCTTGCCGCACTGCGGCATAAACCGATTGACAATGCCGCAGTGCGGTGTAAACTTGCCGCGTTCCGGCAATTCGCCGTGACCGACGATCACCGATCACGAGGAGAGATCCCATGGCCACCGCGCCCGTCCGCACGCAGGTCAAGAAGCAGCTCGACGACGTCACCTCCGAGGTGAGCAAGTCCGCCCACCAGGTCTTCCTCGCCGGCCTCGGCGCCGCCGCGCTGTCGCAGCAGGAGGGCGGCCGCTTCTTCGACCGCCTCGTCACCCGCGGCCGCAAGGTCGAGGCCGAGGGCAAGAAGAAGGTCACCCGCACGACGAATCAGGGCAGGAAGCAGCTCGACGCGGCGAAGAAGCGCGCCACGCAGGCGTTCGACCGCGTTCAGGGCGAGCTCGACAGCCGCCTCGGCAAGGTGGCCAACCGTCTCGGCATCCCGAGTCAGGACCAGATCCGCCTCCTCACCGACCGCGTCGCCGAGCTGACGCGGAAGGTCGAGGGCCTGCAGCGCGCCGCGCGCTAGAGGATGAACACCAGCGAGGCGAAGCGCGCCAAGAGGCCGCTCCACATGCGGTGACGGAAGAGGTGCCACGGGGAGGCCTCGGGCACCTCAGCCGCCGCCAGCGCCGGCACCTGCGCCACCACCTTCGGCCCCAGCCGCACGACCACGCGGCCGAGCGGATCGCCCTTCTCGATCGGCGCCGGCTGCTGCTCGAGCGACACCAGGCGCTGCAGTTGGAGCGGCTGGTCGCGCCGCACCACGAACCGCGCGTCGGCGGCGGCGCGCACCGGCACGCTCGCGTCGATGCCGCCCTCGACCGGCGCACGCTGCACCAACACCTCGCCGGCGCGCACCGGCACGACCAACTGGTAGTGGTTGAAGGCGTCCTCGAGCAGCGCCTGCGCCGAGTCGAAGCGGTCGAGGCGGTGCGGCGAGCCCATCACCACCGCGATCAGCTCCATGCCGTCGCGCCGCGCCGAGGCGGTGACGCAGAAGTCGGCGCCGACGTGGTAGCCCGTCTTGATGCCGGTGGCGAAGGCGTAGCGGCCGAGCAGGCGGTTGGGGTTGAAGAGCTCGAACTCGCCGTTGCGGAACGGCGCCAGCCGCGTCGACACCAGGAGGCGCAGCTCCGGGTACTTGAGGACCTCGGCGCCCATGTGCGCGAGGTCCATCGGCGACGAGCGGTCCTCGGGCAGCCCGGTGTCGCTCGTCGGCAGGCCGTTGGGCGTGAACACCTCGGTGTCGGCGAGCCCCATGGCGCGCGCCTTGTCGCGCATCCGCTGCACGTAGGCGTCGCGCGAGCCGCCGATCCCCTCGGCCAGCGCCGCGGCGGCGTCGTTGGCCGACTTCACCATCATCGCCGTCAGCAGCTCGCGGACGGTGAACACCTCGCCCTCGGCGAGGTAGACCTGCGAGCCCTCGACCAGCGCGGTCTCGCGCGAGATGCGCAGCGGCGTGTCCCAGGTGACCTCGCCGCGGCCGATGGCGTCCATCACCACCAGCGCATTGAGCATCTTGATCATCGAGGCGGTGGGGAGCTGCACGTGCGGGTCGCGGGCGTAGAGCACCGTCCAAGTCGACGGCTCCACCACCACCGCCGCGCGGTAGGCGACCGCCGCCCGCGCGGGCACAGCCGTCGTGGCGAGCAGAGCGACGGCGGCGAGCGCGCGTTTCAGGTCGGTAACCCTCATGCCGGGCACAGGATGCAGCATTGTTGCCAGATCCGCAACCGGCCGTTTCACACCCGCCCTTTCAGAACGGCGCCGGCGGCGACTCCACGCCGTCTTTCAGCATCGCCACTGCGGCTGCGGCTTCCGGCGATACGACCACGGTGATCACGTCGCCTGCCTTCAATACCGTGTCGTGGGTCGGCACCTCGCTGCGCAGCCCCCGCTGCACCGACACCACGAGGGCGCGCTTGGGCAGGCCGAGCTCGTCGAGGCGGCGCCCCGCGAAGGCCGCGCCCGGCTGCACGACGAGGTCGAGCAGCAGCGTCCCCTCGAGCTCGGGCTTTTCCTGGCTGCGCCGCAGGTCGCGCTCGAGGAGCGCCTCGTAGATCGGCTCGTCACGCAGCAGGTCGGCGAACAGGTAGGCGACGAAGCACGCCAGCAGCAGCGGGAGCATCAACGAGTAGTTCTCGGTCATCTCGAGGATCAGCACGATGCCGGTCAGCGGCGCGCGCACGATCGCCGCGAACAGCGCTCCCATGCCCACTACGGCGAAGGCGGTGGGTTGTGCCACGACGGCCGGCAGCAGGCGCTCCCCCACCAGGCCGACCAGCAGCCCCAACTGCGCGCCGATCACCAGCAGCGGCGCAAAGATGCCGCCCGCCGCGCCGCTGCCGTAGCTGCCCATGGTGAGCGTGAACCGCAGCAGGAGCAGCAGCGGCAGCACCGCCAGGCTCACCTGTCCCGTCAGCGTCTGCTGCACCAGCCGGCCGCCGCCGCCGAGGACCGACGGCGCGAACCATCCCGTCAGCCCCACCGCCGCGCCGACCACCGCGCCGACGGCCAACGGGCGCTCGCGAAAGCGGTCGAAGGTGCGCAGGCTCGCGAGCAGCGTGCGGTTGAAACCGACCCCGGCGAGCCCGGCGGCCAACCCGAGCGCCGCGAACACCGGCAGGTTGGAGAGTGGCGGCACCAGAGCGCGCGCGACGTGGAACACCGGCAGCTGGCCGAGCAGGTAGCGCGTCACCACGTCGCCCGTCACCGAGGCGACGAAGCCGGCGGTGAGCGTCCCCGGCGCGAAGTCGCGGCGCAGCTCCTCGAGGACGAAGATCACGCCGGCGAGCGGCGCGTTGAAGGCAGCCGCGAGCCCGGCTCCCGCGCCGGCGGCGATCAGCGTCTGCCGCTCGCGCGGCGTGACGCGGAGCCAACGGCTCACGCCCTGGCCGACGGCGGCGCCCATCTGCACCGTCGGTCCCTCGCGTCCCAGCGTCAGGCCGCTGCCGATGCCCGCCGCGCCGCTCAGGAACTTGACGGCGAGGACGCGTCGCCAGCGCAGCCCGCGCAGCCGGTGCAGCACCGCCTTGACGTGCGGGATGCCGCTGCCCGACGTCTCGGGAGCCAACCGCCGCACTGCCCACACCGCCACCGCGGAGCCGGCGGCGCAGGCGACGATCGGCAGCAGCGCGCCCCAAGGTCCCAAGCGGTGGCAGAAGGCGAAGAACGCGGTCCGCCGCTCGTCCAGGAAGTCGATGGTGAGGCGAAAGAGCACGGCGACGAGGCCCGAGACGGCGCCCACCAGCAACGCGCGCGGCAGGAGATGCCGCCGGCGCTCGTGGCGGCGCGCCAGGTCGGCGACCTCGCGGCGGATGTCACGCTCGGAGATCGGCTCTGCGGCGGGAGTGCTCATCGGGGATCGAGATCCGAGGCGGCGAGACTGCCGAGCGAGGGTACCACCCGGGCCGCGGACCGGCGGCGGGGCGTACAATGGACCGGAGGCAACCCCGCCCCATGCGCCGACGCACCGTCCTTCTCCTGCTGCTGGCCGCCGCCGCCGCGCTGCCGCTGCACGCCGACACCGTGCGGCTCAAGAACGGCCGCGCCTACGAAGGCGTCATCGCCGAGCGCACGCCGCAGGGAGTGCGCGTGCAGCTCGCCTTCGGCCACATCGTCATCCCCGACGATCAGGTGGCGGCGATCGAGGCGGCGCCGTCGGCGCTCGCCGGCTACCTCAAGCAGAAGTCGATGCTGCAAGCGAGCCCGGTGGCGAAGGCGAGCGACTGGCTCGAGCTGGCGCGCTGGGCGAGGGCGCACGATCTCGAGACCTCGGCGCGCGAGTCGGCGCTGCTCGCCGCCGACATCGATCCGCGGCTGCCGGGGCTCGACACCATGCTGCGCCCACTCGGCCTCGTCTACGAGGAGGCGCTCGCCCGCTGGATCCCGTTCGGCGAATCGATGGCGCGCAAAGGCCTCGTGCCCTGGAACGGCGAGTGGATCACCCGCGACGAGCAGCGCGCGCGCAGCGAGGAGCAGGCGCGGCGCGAGGCGGTACGGGCGCAGGAGGCGGCGAGCCGCCGCCTCGCCGAAGCCGCCGAGGCGATGCAGCGCACCGAGGAGCGGCTCGCCCGCCGCGAAGAGGAGCGAGAGCTCGAGGCCGAGCGTTACGCGGCGCTGGCGCCGGTGATGACCTTCCCCGGTTTCTGGATGCCGCCGGTCGTCGTCGTGGTGCCGGAGGGTCCGCACTCGCACTCGCCGCGGCAGCCGGCACCGCCGCAGCCGCCGATGTCGAACCGGAACGACAGCTACGGCCGCTTGCAGTCGCGGCAGCCGGGCAGCTTCCTGCCGCCGTACGGCGAGCCGATCGTGGCGCCCGAGCAGCAGCACCTGCCGGCGCCGGGTACCGCGACCGCGAGCAGCGGCGGCTGATCGCCGTCCTTTCGGCCCGACACCGCAGCTCGCCATCGTTCGTCGCGAGCGAGGCGCGGCGCAGCCGAGTCACGAGCGGCGTGCCCGAGCCGCTGTGGATTCAGCGCACCGGCGCGGCCGGGTAGGCGACGCGCCAGCCGCGCCACCACGCCGCGGTACCGAGACCGAGCGATTCCCACCAGCGGTCGCGCATCGCGGCATCGCCGGCGACGATGCCCTCACGAGTCACGCCTCGCGGCGGCGGAGCCAGCGCAGCGAGACGATCGAACACCAGCTTGCGCTCCTCGCCGCGGGTGACCGCGAGCATGTGCCACAGCGTCAGCGCGTCCTCGCGGCGAGCGAGCGCGAGCACCGCGCGGAGCGCTTCGTCACGCTCGTCGCCGTCGCGCGGCGCGACCCAGCGATCGAGGGCGGCGCGCAGCTCGCGCGCGTCGAGGTAGACCGGCAGCCCGAGCTCGCCCGGCGCGCTCACCACCGCGGCGCCGCCGGGCACGAAGGCCTCGCGGCCGCCGCGCCGCAACGCCACCCAGCCGGCCTCGACGCGCAGCCGCTCGCGGCCGTCGGGCAGCACCTCGAGCGTGAAGTAGCAGCCGAGGTCGACCGCGCGCCCTTGCGGCGTCGCCACCTCGAAGAGCTGCGGCCGCGCGACGATCGACGCCGCGATGCCGCCGCGATCCAGCGCCAGCACCTGATGGCCGGCATCGCCCGCGAGCAGCCGCAGGCGGCTCTGCGGCAGCACGTCGACCTCGCCGACGCCGCGCAGCGCGAGCCGCGCGCGGTCGCCAGCGCCGGTGGTGAGCACCTCTCCCCTGCGCCACCGTTCGCGGGTCGTCAGCGCCGCTTCGTTGAGCCGCGGCGCGCCGGCGATCGTCTCGACGCGCCAGCTCGCGCTCGTCGCCTGCACGCGCCACCAGAACGCGATGCCGGCAGCGATGAGGACCGTCGCGGCGATCGCGACCCATGTCGCTCGCGGCCGCGCTCGCGAGGCGCCTCCATCAACAAGCCGCTCGCCGCGCGCACCGCTCTGCGCCACTGCACGCTGCCACCACCGCCGCATCGTCGGCTCCGCTCGCTGCTGGCCCGCGAGCTGCTGCCAATCGGGCACCGCATTGCGATGGCGCAGCGGTGCGAGCCGTGCCTCGAGCGCCACCACCAGCTCATCGGGCTCGCCGCTGCGGTCCCACAGGTATTCCTCGCGGTCGGGATCGTCGCGATCGTCCGGCTCGCGGCTCACGAATGTCCTCCTTCCGCAGCGCCGCCCGTCGTCGTTGATAGCGCGCCTGCGCTCGACCCACCGAGCGCTTCGCGAAGACGCTTCATGCCGCGGCAGAGGTTGACGCGCACCGACTCGGGGGTGAGCCCGGTGCGCGCCGCGATCTCCGGTCCGGTCATGCCTTCCACGAGCCGCATCAGCAAGGTCTCCGCGTAGGCGGCCGGCAGCGCGCGGATCGCTTCCAGCACCGCCAGCTCTTCGGCGCCGACGCCGTGCTCGCCGGCCATCCGCTCGTCGAGCGGCTCGTGGGCCGCGCGGCTGGCCGGACGGCGCCGCCAGTCGACGGCGGCGGTGCGAGCGAGCGTGGCGAGCCAGCCGCCGAAGGCCGCCGCGTCGCGCAGCGAGCCGAGGTGGCGGAGCGCGCGCAGGAACACGTCTTGAGCGGCATCCGCCACCTCGGGATGCGGAAGGCGCGCCAGCAGGATGCCGTGCACCATGCCGGCGTAGCGGCGGTAGAGCTCGCCGAAGGCCTCGCGCTCGCCGTCGCGGGCGCGACCCACCAGCTCAGCGGTCGAGGACTCTGTCGCCGCCACCGCTCCACGCTATCGCTCGCGGCGCCGCGGGCCGCGCAGCCGGGCGGCTCCCCACGTGGCGCCGGCGAGCCCGACGCCGGCGATGGCGGCGGCGCCCGCACGCCCGCCGCCGCTCGCTGGTGGCGTCGTCGCGCCGCCGGTCGCGCTGCCGGTCGCGCTGCTGCGCGTGGCGTCCGTGGGTCCACCGGCCGAGCTGCTGGAGTACCGTGCCGCGCTCGCGCGCGCTCCGGCGGTCGGAGACGGCGCGGGAGACGTCGCCGCAG
>DASYQD010000048.1:0-25288 GCA_036005845.1 Thermoanaerobaculia bacterium
GCAAGGGGAAGACGGCGGCGGAGATCGAGGAGGTCGAGCGCGTCGCGCAGGCGACGGGCGAGGCGATGCGCGCCGTGGCGGCGCTGTTCGGGCACGCCACGGCGAAAGAAGGCGAGCTGTGGCTCGAAGGCGAGCGGCTGCGCGCGGCGCGGCTCCGCCGCGAGGTGGCGGTGACGCTGGCCCACCACGGCCTCGAGCAGCCGGAGGGCAACATCGTCGCCGCCGGCGCCGACGGCGGCGTACCGCACACCAGCGGCGACGACGAGCGCGTGCTGCGTGCAAGCGAGGCGTTGGTCGTCGATCTCTATCCGAAGGGCCGGCTGTTCGCCGACTGCACGCGCACCTTCTGCGTCGGCCGCGCGCCGGCGGCGCTGGTCGAAGCGCACGCGGCGGTGCGCGAGGTGCTCGCGGCGGCGCACGCGGGGGCGCTGCCAGGCGAGCGCGGCTGGACGATGCAGGAGGCCGCCTGCGCGCGCCTTGCCGAGAAAGGCTGGCCGACGCCCATCAGCCAGCCGGGCACGACGCGCGGCTACGTGCACGGGCTCGGGCACGGCGTCGGCTTCGAGCTGCACGAGTACCCGAGCTTTCGCCGGCACGCCGGCAGCGAAGGAACGCTCGGTGTCGGCGACGTCTTCACGCTCGAGCCCGGCCTCTACGATCCCGAGGCCGGGTTCGGCGTGCGGCTCGAGGATCTGGTGACGCTCGGCGCCGAAGGCCCCGTCAACTTGACGCCGCTGCCGTACGAGCTCGATCCGCGAGCGTGGTAGCTCAGCCGGCGAAGTAGTGCGCGAGCAGCGCGCGGCCGGCGACGAGGAGCGCGACGACGCTGCTCGTCATGACCGTTAGCGGCACTGCGCGCGGCCAGCGATGCGCCCAGCGTCGCCAGTGGAACGCCCAGATGGCGGCGACGGCGATCGGCAAGAGATGGCGCCCTTGCACGCCTTCGACCCAGTTGGCGCCGAGCGGCGTCCACAGGGCGTACTGCGAGGCGCTGACGAGCATGAGGCATGCGGCGGCGGCGATGCCGACGAGCCAGCGGTGCGAGGCGCGCACCTCGAGCTCGGGCGAGCCGTCGAGCGCGATCAACGTAGCGAGCAGCAGCAGGTAGCCGCCGACGAAGACGCGCGGTAGCGGCACGTCGAGCCAGCCCAGCTTGCCGACGAGCTGCGCCGCATAGCGCAGTGCGTGCACAACGTAGTCGCGCAGCACGATGCCGGCGAACGACAACGGGTGGGCGAGTGCGTGCGCGGCTTGGCGAGGCGGATCCACCGCCGCATCGACGCGAAGCGCCGGCACGGCACGCGCCGTGGCGATAGCCCACGTGGTGATGACGATGACGATCGACGCGCCTACTGTCGCCCAGGCCCATCGCGCGCGGCGCCGCGAAGGCCAGCGAGCCCGCGGCACCAGGAGCACGAGCGCCAGCAGCGGCACGTACGCCGCCTTGGTCGCGCACAGCAGAGTGGCCGCGGTGGTGAGCGCGACGACGTCGCGTCTTCGCAACGCCTCGGCGCCAAACGCCGCGTACGCGATCGTCGCCACCCAGAGGCAGGCCGCCGCGAGCGCCAGCGCGTCCGCCGAGACCGACGCTCGCAGCGCCACCGCCATCGGCGTCAGCGCGACGGCCGTGGTGAGCCAGCGATACGCCGGCAGCCTGGCGATGGCCCACGAGATGAGGAGGCTTGCCACCACGAGGTTGGCGAGACGGGCCGCGTAGAGCGCGCCGAGCGCCGAAGCGCCGCTCGCGCGCGCCATCGCGATGCCGGCCGCTTGGGGGACGTACGGCAAGAAGGTGTACTGCAGCGTGTTGGGCACGTAGACGCGCTCGCGCGTGCTGCCGATCGGCACCCGCGTCGCGCGGCGCAGCTCATCCCACGCGATCGGCCGCTCAGCGCGGAATGGCGGCGCGCCGTAGAGCCGCGAGCCGGCGCGCAGGAGTCCCGACGGCACGTCGATCCAGGCGCGCTCTCGCCCTGGCCGGAGGTCGAGCCGCCCTTCGCTCACGCGCCACGCCCGAAAGAAGTGCGCCGCCTCGTCGGGCGCCTGGAACGGCGGCGTCAGGACCATGTGCACGAGCCCGGAGACGAGGCTCGCGACGAGGAAGAAGACCGCGGCGCGCGGGATTGGATTGGACGGTCGAGCGGCGGCCTGATGTGGGGCGGACAAGCGATCTCCGCGCCGGATCCTATCGGTTGCATCCGCGGACGAACGCCACGAAAGCGTGACCGGCGCAGGGTCGTTCCGCGGTCGCGCCACGCCCGAGCGCGGCTAGACTTCTCGCCATGGCAGACACCCTCTCGTCCGCAGATTACGAGAAGCTCGGCCTCTTCTACCTCGGCCGCCCCTGGGACCTCGACGCCAACGCGCCGCGTCCCGGCGCGCTGCTCTACGACTCGCGCGACCTGCTGACGCATGCGCTCTGCGTCGGCATGACCGGCAGCGGCAAGACCGGCCTCTGCATCGGCCTGCTCGAGGAGGCCGCCATCGACGGCGTGCCGGCGCTGGTGATCGACCCCAAGGGCGACCTCGGCAACCTGGCGCTCACCTTCCCCGATCTCGCGCCGGCGGACTTCCTGCCCTGGGTGGAAGAGGAGACCGCGCAGCGGCAGGGGATCTCGCAGCAGCAGCTGGCCGAGAGCGAGGCGAAGAAGTGGCGCGACGGCCTCGCCTCGTGGGGCGAGGGAGCCGACCGCATCCGCCGCCTGCGTGACGCGGCCGAGGTGACGATCTACACGCCGGGCAGCACGGCCGGGCGTCCGCTGGCGGTGCTCGCCTCGCTGGCGGCGCCGCCCGCCGCGTTGCGCGAGGACGCCGAGCTGCTGCGCGAGCGGGTCACCACGACCGCCGCCGGGCTGCTCGGCCTGCTCGGCATCGACGCCGATCCGGTGCGCAGCCGCGAGCACATCCTGCTCTCGACGCTCCTCGAGCGCTCCTGGAGCGCCGGCGCCGCGCTCGATCTGCCCAACCTCGTGCACCAGGTGCAGAGCCCGCCGATCGCCAAGATCGGTGTCCTCGAGCTCGACAGCTTCTATCCCGAGAAGGACCGCTTCGGGCTGGCGATGGCGCTCAACAACCTGCTCGCCTCGCCCGGCTTCGCGAGCTGGCTGCAGGGCGAGCCGCTCGACGTCGACCGCATGCTCTATACCGCGGAGGGCAAGCCGCGCATTGCCATCTGCTCGATCGGCCATCTCTCCGACCGCGAGCGGATGTTCTTCGTCACGCTGCTGCTCGACCAGACGCTCGCCTGGGTGCGCACGCGGCCGGGCACCTCGAGCCTGCGCGCCGTGCTCTACATGGACGAGGTGTTCGGCTATTTGCCGCCGGTGGCGGAGCCGCCGTCGAAGCGGCCGCTCTTGACGCTGCTCAAGCAGGCGCGCGCGTTCGGGCTCGGCGTCGTGCTGGCGACGCAGAACCCGGTCGATCTCGACTACAAGGGGCTCACCAACATCGGGACGTGGTTCCTCGGGCGACTGCAGGCCGAGCGTGACAAGGAGCGGTTGCTGGACGGGCTGGAAGGGGCGTCCGGCGGTAGCGGGCTGTCACGGCAGGACCTCGATGCCGCGCTGTCGCGCCTGCGCAACCGGCTCTTCCTGCTGCACGACGTGCACGCCGGCGCGCCGACGGTGTTCGAGACGCGGTGGACGCTGTCGTACCTGCGTGGACCGCTGACGCGGCAGGAGCTGCGGCGGTTGACGGGCGACGCGGCACCGGTGGAAGCGGCTGGCGGTGGATCGGCGGCTTCTGCGGCGGCCGCATCGCCGGCCGCTGCGTCATCGCCGTCTAGAGCGGCATCGCCAGCCGGCGGATCGCCTGGCCCTGGCACCACGGCGAGCACGGCCGCGGCGAGCGTGTCGTTGCCTGCCACCGTCGTGCAGCTCTGGGAGCCTGCCGGCGCGGGCGAGTACCGCGCCTCGCTCCTCGCCAAGGGCCGCGCCCGCTATCGCGACGCGCGCAAGGGCATCGAGCACGCCGAGGAAGTGGCCGTCGTCGCCGCGCTGCCGACCGAAGGCGAGGAGATCGATTGGGCCGCCGCGCAGCCGCTCGGCCGGCCGACGAGCGAGCTCCAGCGGCAGGCGCCGGCCGGCGCGTCGCTGGCGACGCCGCCCGAGGCCGCGCTGCGCAGCGGCGCGTGGCGGGCGTGGGAGACGACGTTCAAGCGCCACCTCCAGAACGAGCGCGCCCTCACGCTCTGGCGCAGCCCGTCGATGGGCGAGCTGTCGCGCCCCGGCGAAGGCGAGCGCGAGCTGCGCATCCGCCTCGCCGAGCTGGCGCGTGGCCGGCGCTCGGCGCAGCTCGACGCCGTGCGCGCGCGCTGGGCGAAGAAGGCCGAAGCGGCACAGACCAAGGTGGCGAAAGCGCA
Organism: Thermoanaerobaculia bacterium; assembly: GCA_036005845.1. Taxonomy (GTDB): domain Bacteria; phylum Acidobacteriota; class Thermoanaerobaculia; order Multivoradales; family JAIOJS01; genus DASYQD01. Next base: position 4,361 of record DASYQD010000048.1, read on the forward strand.
GCAGGCGGTGGCGACGCAGGAAGGCCAGCTCCACGGCCAGCAGATGAACACCGCGATCTCGGTGGGCGCCACCGTGCTCGGCGCCCTCTTCGGCCGCAGGTCGCTGTCGCTCGGCACGCTGGGACGGGCGACCACCGCGGCGCGCGGCGCGGGCCGCGCCATGCAAGAGGCGCAGGACGTGAGCCAGGCCAAGCAGCGCCTCGCCGCGGCGCAAGCCGAGCTCGCCGAGGTGGAGCAGCAGATGGCGGCCGACGTGGCGAGCGCCGACCCCGCGCAGCGGCCGGAGAACGAGACCCTGGAGGAGGTCCGCCTCGCCCCGCGCGAGGTGGAAGTGGACAGCGTCAGTCTGCTCTGGCGGCGGGGCTGAGCGCCCGGCCAGAGCCCGTGTTAGCGTTCGCATGCTCCAATCGACAGCGATGGCCCCCGAGAGCGATGCGCCGACGGTGTTGAGTCCCGCGGACGAGCGACGCGTCCTGTGGCTGGCGGTGATCTTCGTGATTCTCCTGGTCGGCCTGCTCGCGGCGACCTCGTACGCGATCTGGCCGCGCGACGACCTGGGCGCGCTCGTTTGGCGACCGGGCGAGGACTTCAACATCATGTGGGTGCCGATCGCCATCATCGAATGGGCGTTCGCCGGCGCCATGGTGTCGGTGCTCTACCGGCTGGCAACGCGTCGTGGTCTGCCGGCCGGGCGATCGGCCCTCTATACCTGGGTGATCGCGAGACCGGTGATCGGACTTTTCTTGGGGGGCCTCGTCTACTTCCTGGCCCTCGCGGGTGCCAAGCTGCTCGACGGCAAGCTGACCGACGCGTTGTGGCTCAACGTCGTCGCCTTCGTCGGCGGCTTCAGCGAAGACCTCTCGGTAGGGCTGATCCAGCGCTTCGTCCGCCGGCGGCTGGGCGACGACGCCAGGGATGATGCGAAGCGAGAGGGGTGACGCGGCTCAGCGCCGCCGCCCCAGCCGCCGCGCCAGCCGCTCGCGGGCGCACTTGCGCAGATTGATGACCTGCTGGCGCGTGACGCCCAGCATGCCGGCGATGCGCTGATCTTCGAGCGGCAGCTCGTTCCACAGCGCGCGCAGCTCGGCGAGCGGCATCTCCAGCGCGGCCGCCACCTGCGCGAGCCCGACGATGCCGAGCGTGGGGAGGAGGCGCGTCACGCTGTCGCCGTCGTCGAGGTGGAGCTGGAGCAGCAGCGCGCGGCGCTGGCGCAGCGGCAGGGCGACGATCTCCTGCCACGACTCGCGAAGGTGGTCGCGTTCCTCGAGCCGGGCCAGTGGATCGTCCGCGCCGGCGCGCGAGACCAGCGCCGCCGCCGCCACGAACGGTTGCCGGGTGAGGTCGCCTGCCTCGGCGAGCGCGTCGACGAGGGCGTGCAGTTTCACCGGCCCGGCCGAGCGCCGGAGGACCTGCTCGACGGCCGCGCGCAGCGGGCGCACGCCGGCCGTCGCGTTCATCGGCATCCGCTCCGGGGCCGCGATCGGCACGGGGGCGCCACCGATCCACTCCTCCAATCCGCAAATCGTCGGGTTATGGTTCCACACTGCGAGCCCGCGGGTGTGGGTGAGCACGTAGCGCACTCGCTGGCCGAGGAGCGCATGCAGCGGATGGCGGCGCCGCCGATGGTCGTCGAGGGCAAAGTGGACGGTGGCGTGGACGTAGCCTTCGAGATCGGCGTGGGGATCGGCGCGCGGTCCCGCGGCGGCGCGGCGTAGACGGCGCAGCACGCGCAGCTCGACGTCGGCGGCGAGGTCGGCGATGTCCGCGGCCGGCACCGCCCCGCGCGCCGCCGCCGCCCGCAACTCGCGTTCGATGACGGGCATCGCGCGGCCCGACACCAGCTGACCGATGGCGTCCTCGCCCGCCTGCCGGTGGAGGCGGCGGAGGTCGATCGCGGTGGCGATGGTTCCGAGTGGCGGCGACATTGGAGCTTCGATGTTAGCTCTATATGTAGTAATGGAATGTCAAACGTAGCACATGGTAATCAAGAGACGTTTCGTATGGCGTTCGAGAGCGTCCGATACTCGCTGCCGGTCTCGCCGCGGACCAGCAAAGGGCCCCAGCAAGGCGCGCACGTGTCGCGACGGCGGGACAATCGAGAGGAGCAGAGATGATGAACCGATCGAGGGCACTCGCGCTTCTGATGGCACTCTTCGCCGCGGCCGCGCCGGCGGCGCCCAAGCCGCCGGCGGAGGAGAAGGAGCTGATCGTCCTCCTCTCCCCCGATGTCCATGCGCCGAGCGCGGAGGAGGTGGTGGACAAGTTCCGCAACCACCAACCGTTGCCCGGCAGCCTCGGCACCGGCAGTCCAACAGACGTGCGCTTCGGCATCACCGAACGCGCCAAGGGACCGCTGCGCGACGAGATCGAGGTCGACCGCGACAGCCCGCGCGGGCGGCTCGAGCGCTACATCGTGCTGCGCTATCCCGCCAGCGCCAACCTCGACTCGATCCGCCGGTCGTTGTTGAAAGACCCCAACGTCGTCGCCGTTCAGGACAATGCCAGCGGCCAGCTGTCGGCAACTCCCAACGACCCGCTGTTCCCTTCGTTCTCGGGCGCGGCGCCGTATGATTATCAGTGGGGCAGCCAGACGCTCAACCTGCCGAGCGCCTGGGACTACACCACGGGTCACGCCTACGTCGGCCTCATCGACACCGGCATCGACCCCAGCCATCCGGACCTGGTCGACAACTTTCGGCCGCAACTGTCCCGCGACTTCGGCTACGACGACGCCAACGTGGACGAGGCGCAGACGCAGGGAGGACTGACGCCGACCCGCGCCGGCCACGGCACGCACGTGGCGGGCATCGTCGGGGCGCGAGGCAACAACGGCCAGGGCGTGGCCGGGGCCTGCTGGGAGTGCAGCCTGTTGGTCGCCAAGATGACCACGCTCGGCTCTTGCGGGACGAACTGCGTCGCCAACCAGTTCTTCACCGAGCAGGGTGTCGCCAATGCCCTGAACGGGCTCGTCGACCGCGGGGCGCAGGTGGCCAACATGAGCTTCCGCACCGCGCAACACGACTGTGCCGCCGAGCCGGCCAACGTCATCTGCACCGCCCTCGCTTACGCCGCCCAGCGTGACCTCTTGCTGGTGGCGGCCTCGGGCAACAACGGCGGCCCGGTGGACTTCCCGGCCCGGGACTCGCGCGTGCTCGCGGTCGGCGGCCTCATCCCGAACGGCAGTTTCTGGGGCACCTGCAGCCAGGTGGCGCCCTGGCCGGACCCCTCGCCGCCGGAGTGTCCGTCGAGCTCCGGCCCCGAGCAGGACGTCGTTGCCCCTGCGCGCCAAGTCCTCTCGACGTTCTACCGGAACTTCTCCCACATTCCGGGGGTTTGCGGCGAGACCACGGCCGGCTCCGGCTACGGCGTCTGCACGGGCACGTCGATGTCCACTCCCTTCACCGCCGGCCTCATCGCGCTGGTGCGCTCCGCCAACCCGCTGCTCTCGAAGAGCGACGTCGAGGCGATCGTGCGTTCCACCGCCAGCGGCGGCGGCATCTTCCAGAACAACCAGGTGGGCTACGGAACCGTCAACGCTTCCGCAGCGGTGCAAGCGGCACTCGGGCGCGTCAACGCTGCCGTGCTGCCCAACCGGCTGACGCCGCTGTTCAGCTTCTACAGCAGCCCGGCGAGCGACTTCTTCTACACCACCGTGCCGCAGATGGCGACCGCCGCCGAGGGCAGCAACGCCTATGAGCCCACCGGGCCCTCGGTGCCCGGCTACAACGCCTTCCCCGGCGCGCCCGTGCCGTGCACCGGCTGCCGCATCGGCCCGGGAGCGTCGGTGTACGTCTTCACCGGCGACAGGGCGCCGTTCAGCGGCGCGCCGCCGCTCGCTCACCTCTACCGCTTGACTCGCGTCGGCACAGCGCCGGAGCAGGACGCCACTTACGCCATCGACAACAACGAGGTCAATTACTTCCGCGGCCTCGGCTACAACCTCGACGGCATCGAGGGCTACCTCTACTCGCGCTGCACTCCCGAGCCGGGCTGCATCCCGGCCGATGCGGTCAAGCTGGGCCGCGCCTACAACTCCGTCCGCGGCGACTGGGCGATCTTCCCGGAGTCCGAGCTCTCCACCATGCAGGCGGCGGGCTACGCGTTCCAACCCGGCATCCTCGACTGGATCGGCTACGTCTATCCCAACACCGACGCCGACAACGACCAGCTGATCGACGGCTTCGAGCGCTTGATCGGCACCAGCGCGGCGGTGGCCGATACCGACTGCGACGGGACGAGCGACGGCAACGAGATCCTGCACTACCCGTACAGCGATCCTCGCGGCACGAGCCAGTGCGACCAGCCGCCGGTGGCTCAGTTCATCGCCGCCTGCGGCGGCTTCTCGTGCCTCTTCGACGGCACCGATTCCACCGACGACCACAACATCGTGTCGTGGGCGTGGGCGTTCGGCGACGGCAGCACCGGGACGGGGTCGACGACCAGCCACGTCTACGCGACGGTGGGCACCTTCACGGTCACGCTGACGGTGACCGACGACGCCGGGCACACCAACTCGACGTCGCAGACCGTCCACACCACGCAGGACGATCCGCCCTACGCCAGCTTCTACGTGGTGTGCAACGGCCGCACCTGCTCAGCCGATGCGGAGGGCTCGACCGACGACGTCGGCATCGTCAACTACACCTGGACGTGGGGTGACGGCCAGACCACCTCCGGCGGCAGCAGCTTCTCCGCCCCCAGCCACACCTATGCGGCGAGCGGCACCTACACCATCACGCTGGTGGTGACGGACGCCCGCAACCAGACGGCGACCACCAGCCATGCGGTCACCGTCAGCGTGGCGCCCACCGCGTCGTTCACCATCAGCTGCGTCGGACGCCGCTGCGACGTGGACGCCTCGGCCTCGACCGGCGACGGCGGCATCGCCAGCTACACATGGGATTGGGACGACGAGAGCTCGAGCACGACGACGGTCCCGACCACCTACCACATCTATCCCTTCCCGGGCACCTACACCGTCCACCTGGTGGTGACCGACGTCAACGGCAACACCGCCGGCGCCACGCAGACGGTGAGCGTCGAGACCGACGACCCGCCGACCGCCAACTTCTACGTCGTGTGCAACGGCTTGCAGTGCACCGCCGACTCCGAGGCGTCCGGTGACGACTGGGGCATCGTCAACTACACCTGGACCTGGGGCGACGGCCAGACGACGTCGGGTGGAAGCGATACCTCGGCGCCGCAGCACACCTACGCCAGTGCCGGAACGTACACGATCACGCTGGTGGTGCGCGACTACTCGGACCAGACGGCGACGGACAGCCACTCGGTGACGGTGACGGCGGGCGGCCCGGTCGCGTCGTTCACCATCAACTGCGTGGGGCGGAGCTGCGACGTCAATGCGTCCGCCTCGGGACCGAACATCGCCGATTACCTGTGGGACTGGGACGACGAGGGCCTCACCGAGACCTCGTCAGCGACCGCGCACCACAACTATCCGTACGGAGGAACGTTCGTCGTCCGCTTGACGGTCACGGATGGCAACGGCAGCCAGGCTGCCTCGTCACAGACGATCACGGTTCCCTAGCGGGCCGGCGTGGACCAGCTTGGAGTGAACCAGGGGCGGCTCCGCGAGCGCTCCTGGTCTTCACTCCCGCTGGTCTTCACTCGCAGTAGCTGAGCTGCCGCTCCTCGCGCTCGTGCCAGCCGTCGTCGCCTCCGGATTCCGCCAAACCCGGGACGAAGATCGTGCAGCTCGTCATCTCGCCGGCGTAGACGTGCACCGTCACCGCCTTCGCGGTCGGCGAGGTGTTGGCGATCGTGTGGTACTCGAAGGGAGGGATGAGCGCGCCCGCGTTGCCGACGCCGGCGCTGATGGTGTTCTGGCGGCGGAAGCGATAGCGGTCGCCCTGCTGTTCGAGCAGCTCGTACTGCGTGACGTCGATGTTGCCGCAGAGCACGCCCTCGACGCACCACATGCCGGCGTGGTCGTGCAGCGGCGTGGCCTGCCCGGGGCCCCACGTCATCGCCAGCACGCTGTAGCCCAGCTCGTCGCTCTTGTGCAGGAGGCGGCGCGCGTAGCGGTCGGGCCGCGGCTCGACGAGCGCCGGCGGCAGCTCGAGGGTGCCCGAGGTGAGCATCTCCTCGAGCGTGTCCTTCACTTCGCGCGTGACGCGCTTGGCGTCGGCGCCCTGCACGGCGCGGTCGAGACGGTCGATAAGCTCCTCGAGGCCGTGCACGGTCTGGGTGGTCATGCGAGTTCTCCTTGGGCAGAGTATCAGTCTGACCCTTCGACCTACCGCTCGACCCAATAGTTCGGCGCTTCCTTGGTGATCACCACGTCGTGCGCGTGGCTCTCCTTGAGGCCGGCGGTGGAGACGCGCACCAGCTTCGCCTCGCGCCGCAGCTCGTCGACGGAGCCGCAGCCGGCGAGCCCCATCCCCGAGCGCAGGCCGCCGGTCAACTGCTGCACCATCTGGTGGACGCTGCCCTTGTAGGGCACCATCCCCTCGATGCCTTCCGGCACCAGCTTCGAGAGCGCGCCGTTGCCTTCCTGCTCGGCGCGCTCCTGGAAGTAGCGGTCGGCGCTGCCGCGCGCCATCGCCGACAGCGAGCCCATGCCGCGGTAGGCCTTGTAAGTGCGCCCTTGGTAGAGGATGGTCTCGCCCGGGCTCTCCTCGGTGCCGGCGAAGAGCGAGCCGATCATCACCGAGCTGGCGCCGGCGGCAATCGCTTTGGTGACGTCGCCGGAGAACTTGATGCCGCCGTCGGCGACCACCGGGATGCCGCGTTCCCCGCAGGCGCGCACGCAATCGCGGATGGCGGTGATCTGCGGCAGCCCGGCGCCGGTGACGACGCGCGTCGTGCAGATGCTGCCCGGCCCGATGCCCACCTTCACCGCGTCGGCGCCGGCGTCGATCAGCGCCTGCGCGCCGTCGGCGGTGGCGACGTTGCCGGCTAGCACTCGAGTGTCGGGGAAGCGGGCGCGGATCTTAGACAGCGCCGCGATGACGCCCTGGCTGTGCGCGTGCGAGGAATCCACCACGAGCACGTCGGCCTTCGCACCGACGAGCGCCGCCGCGCGCTCGAGATAGTCGCCCGAGGCGCCCACCGCCGCCGCCGCGCGCAGCCGCCCCAGCCCGTCCTTGCAGGCGTTGGGGTACTGCATCATCTTCTGGATGTCCTTGACGGTGATGAGGCCGCGCAGGTTGCCGTCGGGGTCGACAACGAGCAGCTTCTCGATCTTGTGCTTGTGGAGCAGCGCCTTCGCCTGTTCGAGCGTGGTGCCCTCGGGCACCGTCACCAGGTCCTCGCGCGTCATCAGGTCGGAGATCGGGCGGTCGAGCTCGGTCTCCCAGCGCAGGTCGCGGTTGGTGAGGATGCCGACCAATTTCCCGCGGTCGTCGGTCACCGGCACGCCGGAGATCTTGAAGTGCGCCATCACCTCGAGCGCGGCGCGGATCGACTGGTCGGGCCGCATCGTCACCGGGTCGACGATCATCCCCGCCTCGGAACGCTTGACGCGGTCGACCTCGGCCGCCTGCGCGTCGATGGGGAGGTTCTTGTGGATGACGCCGATGCCGCCCTCCTGCGCCAGCGCGATGGCGAGCCGCGACTCGGTGACGGTGTCCATCGCCGCCGACAGCAGCGGCATGTTGAGCGTGATGCCGGCGCAGAGGGTCGTGCGCAGGCTCACCTCCGCCGGGTGTACTTGCGAGTAACCGGGGACGATGAGGACATCGTCGAAGGTGAGGGCGAGAGGGAGCGGCTCGTGGGGATCGGCCATCGATGACACCTCGGCGCGGAACGCGGCGCACGTCGCCGTCCGGATAAGACTCAGGCGGCCGATTAAGACTCAGGCGGCCGAGTGGCCGCCTGCCGAACGACGCCCTGCCGGCCGTCTTCGCGGATTCTATCGCGGCGCACCGGTTGCGGGTCTCAAGCTGCGCGGCCGCCGCCACGCGCAGCATGGCGGAGCGTCCACCGCTGGCGTCCGAGTGTCCGCCGGCGCGACGAGGCGAGCTGCAAGCGGACACTTGGTGCTGGAAAAGCAGCACGACGGCGAAAGCGCAAGTTACGGCTGCTCAGCGATTTGCCGTCGCGACCGTCGCCGGCATCGCCGTTGCTCTCCGCCGCGGCCATGAACAGCCTGTTCACCGACCTCCGCTACGCCGTGCGCGGACTGCGCAAGAGTCCCGGGTACACCAGCCTCTGTGTGCTGACGCTGGCCCTCGGCATCGGCGCCAATGGCGCCATCTTCAGCCTCGTCGACAGGTTGATGTTGCGGCCGCTGCCGTTCGCGCAGCCCGACCGCCTGGCGCTCGCTTACATGACGAACGGCGGCAGCAGCGGCAACGCCGCGCCGGATCGGCTTCCCTGGTCGTACCCGAAGTTCGAGGCCTTCGCGCACGCGCAGGGGGTCTTCGCGCAGTTGGCACCGTTCGTCTCCGACAGCATCAACCTCACCGGCGCCGGTGCGCCCGAACGTCTCGAGATGGAGATGGTCGGGCCGGATTACTTCCACCTGCTCGGCGTGCCGCCGGTGATCGGCCGCGGTTTCGGCGGCGCGGACGCCAAGGCGGGCGGGCCGGTGGTAGCGATGGTGGGCGAGGGGCTCTGGCGGCGGCGGTTCGGCGGCGACGAGAGCATCCTCGGGCGCACCCTCCACCTGGGCCGCGTGCCGGTGACCGTGGTCGGCGTGGTCCCCGCCGGCTTTCACGGCCTCACCGGCGAAGCGGAGGTCTGGGTGCCGGTGACGGCGGCGTCGACGCTCTGGTATCCCGAGGCGCTCAGCGAGGAGCACAACCATTTCCTCGAGGTGGTGGGACGGCTGCGGCCCGGCGTCTCGCGCCAACAACTCGAGAGCGAGATGGAGAGGATCGGCAAGGTGGTGGCCGCGGCGTTCCCAGTGCCGGCGCAGATCGATGACGGCAGCGTCTGGGGCGCCGGCGGCGTGCCGCTCGCCGAGGCCCGCCGCGACCCGTTCGTGCGTCGCGCGCTGGTGGTGCTGCTCGCCGCCGTTGGCGCCGTGCTGCCCATCGCCTGCGCCAACCTCGCCGGCCTGGCGACGGCGCGCGCGGCGAGCCGGCGCCGCGACGTCGCCGTGCGCCTGGCGGTGGGAGCGAGCGGCGGCCGGCTGGTGCGCATGGCGATGCTCGAGAGCGTGGTGCTGGCCCTCGCCGGCGCGGTCGCCGGCCTGGTGCCGGCGGTCGCCCTGGTGCGCGGCTTGACGGCGATGCGGCCCGAGGCGCTCGGCGCGTGGGGCGTGCGCTCGACCGAGCTCCATGACCTCGCCGGCGCCACCGTCGACTGGCGCGTGGCGACTTTCTGCGGCGTCGTGGCGCTGCTGACCTCGATCGTCTTCGGCCTCGGCCCGGCCCTCGCATCGCGTCGCCTGCAGGTCGTCGACGACCTGCGCAAGGGCGGCGCGAGCCTGGCGGGCGGCGCCGGTCACGGGCGCCGTTCCGGCCGCCGCCCCGCCGGCAGCCTCCTCGTCGCCGGCCAGCTCGCCGTCGCCACGGTCCTGCTGATGGGAGCCGGTCTGCTGATGCGCAGCCTGTGGGCGCTGCAACGGGTCCCCGTCGGCGTGCGGACGGAACACGTGCTGACCTTCGCGGTCACTCCCGCCGACGGCGCCTATGGCGAGAACACGGCCGGCCCCTTCCACGAGCGGCTGCTCGAGCGGCTGCGCGCGCTGCCCGGTGTCGAGAGCGCGGCGCTGGGCACCTGCGTGCCGGCGGCGGGGGAGAGCGGCTGCAACTCGACGAGAGTGATGTCGGTCGACGCCGTGGCGGTGCCGCGCGAGAGCGCCCCGGCGGTGGGCTGGCACAAGGTGAGCCCCGATTACTTCCGGGCTCTTGGCGTGCCGCTGCGCGCCGGCCGCACCTTCGACGCGCGCGACCGCGACGGGTCGCGGCGGGTGGTGATCCTCAACGAGACCGCGGCGCGCCGGCTCTTCCCGCGCGGCGATGCGGTGGGGCATCGAGTCCAGCTCGGCACCATGGGTCTCAACGGCGAGCAGCACGGCGAGATCGTCGGCGTCGTCGCCGACGTGCGCTATCGCCGACTCCAGGACGAGCCGCGGCTCGAGGCCTACCTGCCCGATGCGCAGGTGACGCTCGCCGGCAGCACGGCGTTCCTGCGCACGACCGGCGATCCGCTGGCGCTGGTGCCGGCGGTGCGCGCCGCGGTGCAGTCCGTCGACCGCGACCTGCCGATCTACCGCGTGCGCACGATGAAGGAGCAGCTCGGCTTCGCGCTCTCCAAGGCGCGCTTCGGCTCGCTGCTGCTGCTGGTCTTCGCGGCGCTGGCGATGGGGCTGGCGGCGGTGGGCGTGTACGGCGTGCTGTCGCAGTCGGTCGACGCGCGCCGGCGCGAGATCGGCCTGCGCCTGGCGGTGGGCGCGGCGGCGCGCGAGGTCGAGGGCTTGGTGCTACGCCAGGGAATGCAAATGGCGCTGGCGGGAACCCTCGCCGGCGTTGCGCTCTCGCTCGCCGCCGGCGGCGTGCTGCGGAGCCTGCTCTTCGGCGTGCCCGCCCGCGATCCGTCGACGCTCGCGGCCACGGCGGTGCTGCTGCTCGGCGTGGCGCTGCTGGCGTGCCTGCTGCCGGCGCGGCGCGCGGCGCGCCTCGATCCGACGCTGCTGCTGCGCCAGGAGTGACGTCGCCGGCGCTGCCTCAGCGCAGCGTCTTGTAGAGCGCGGTGCCGACGAGCCCGAGCCCGTAGGCGATAGCGTAGTAGACGAGCAGCGGCTGTCGGCCGAGCCGGCGCAGCAGTACGAAGGCGATCAGCGCCAGCAGGGCGACGACGTAGAGGTCGAGCCCGATGCGCTCGAAGGCGAGGTTGGCGAAGACGCCAGCGCCGATGAGCACGGCGTTGAGCGCGATGAGCGCGCTGTCGCGGCCGTTCATCGGCTCGCGGCGCGGGAAGAGCGCCTGCAGCAGCATCAGCGTCGCGTTGACGAGCACGAAGCCGGCGAAGAACACCCAATGTGAGAAGTCGTCGTCGTTGAAGACGACGATGCGGCAGAGCGGGCTCGCGTCGCCGCGGCCGCAGAAGCGTGCGTGCAGATAGTTGGTGACCTCGTGGTCGCCGTAGCCGGCCCCGAGCAGGTAGACGCCGGCGATGAAGGCGAGGTTGACGGCGATGTGCACGCGGGCGCTCGTCGGCCGGCCGTTCGACTCGACCGTCTTCTTGAGCAGGTAGAACGCCACGACGCTGATCAGCGGCAGCGTCAGCATGTTGTGCAGGTCGACCCAGCGTAGGAATTCGTTCGGCGCCACGTAGCCGAGCGTCAGCCGCGACAGGCGGTTGATCGACACCAGCACGACGACCAGCGACTGCACTGTGAGCAGCACGTGGATGCGTGCAAGGGAGGCGGAGGGCGAAGGCTCGTCGCTCATGCTCGGCGTCACTACGGTGCACGAGGAGCGTATGGATCACTCCCTCGAACCGGACGGTGCGAACCGCGTCGAGGAGCTCGTTCAGGGCAGGATGTCGTCGACCGCGAGCTCGGCCGCGAGCGCCGGCAGCGGCAGGCGCTGACCGCGGCGATACGTGCGGCGCTCGGCGTAGCCGCCCTCGAAGGGCTGCCGATACGCGTCGACCACGTCGCGAACCAAATCGACGATCCATACGTCGGCGATGCCGCTGCGCCCGTACAGTGGAAGCTTGGTGCCGCGGTCGTAGCCGATGGAGGAGTCGGCAACCTCGATAGCCAGGAGGAGGTCGGCAGGGCGAGGATGGCCGCTGGCGTAGAAGTCGGCGCGGGGTCGAAGCACTGCGAAGTCCGGCTGCGGCTCCGAATACTCGCTGAGCACGATCGGATTCTGCACCCGCACGATAGCGGTGTCGCTGTACAACGCGACGAGCTGGCGGTTGACACGATCCGCGCAGGCTGAGTGCCGCAGACCGATAGGCGTCATCATCACGATCTCCCCGTCGATCAGCTCCACGCGCGCGTCTTGCTGCAGGACGCCCGCTTCGGCCATCCGGGAGTAGTCGTCGACAGTGAACTTGTAGCGCTCGAGTGGGGCGGCCATGCTGGCGATTCTACGCGTCTGCACGACTCGGAGAAGGCTAGAATCGTTGCGCTGCCGAGGAGAGCTCACCAGTTGGCAGGCAAGCTCGTGCTCGTTCAGTGCTTCGCCGGCGCCGCGGCGCTGTCGGCGCTGGCCGGAGCTGCCGTCGCTCCGGAGACCTTCGCGCAGGTCGACGATTCGTTGCGGGCGGCGAAGTGGGAAGCGGCCCGCACGTCGGCTCTCGAGCAGGTCGACACGAATCGCGCCACGCTGTACGCGCCGGTGCTCGCGGGTGCCGTCGCGCGCTTGGCGGTGGCGGAGGCGGGCCTCGCGCAGACCGAAGAGGCGGAGTGGCACTGGCAGATCGCGCAGAACCTCGATCGTGCTCCGCTGTCGGCGGAAGAGCTGACCTCTTTCGGCAAGCCGGGAACGATGCTGCGCGATCTCAGGTTACGACAGCGTGCGAAGCCGCCGGCCGGCATCACGGTCGATCAAGCGGACAGCGCACCTGGACTGCAGCCGCCGCGCAAAGTGGCTGGCGAGCCGGTCGAGCTTTCCGCCGCCGCGGCGCAGGTGCCGATCCCCAAGGGCCTGCTCGTCGAGGTGGTCGTCGACGCCGACGGGCGAGTGCGGGCGCCGGTGGTGATCGGCAGCGCGGCGCCGGGAATGGTCTGGGAAACGCTCGAGGCGCTCCGAGGTTGGCGCTACGAGCCGGCGCGGAAGGGCGGCCGGGCGGTGGCGGTCTTTCACGAGCTGCGTTTCAACGCGCCGGCGCCGCGGTTGCTCGCTGACGTGGTCGCGCTCGATGGGCCGGCGATCGACGCCGAGAAGTCCCTGCGCGCCGGCCAGTGGCGGGAGGCGCGCCGCCAGGCCCGAGAAGCGTGGAACGCCGAGCTCGAGCAACCCCAGCCGAGGCGTGAATCGCTCGCAGCGAGCCTGGCTCTCCTCGCGCTGGCGGACGCCGGCCTCGGCGACGAGCGGCCCGCGATCTGCCGGTGGCAGGCGGCGCAGCACCTCGACGAGCGGTTATACGGCATGGACGTCGCGGCCTACGGCGCCGCCGGTGTCTTGCTGGGCTCGCACCGATGGGGCACGGCTCCTCGGGCCGACGCCGCGAAGGCCGCCGAGCCGCCGCGGAAGAAGGACCGCACCGCCGACGCCGGCCTGTTGCCGGCGGACTCCAAGGGCGTGGTGTTGATCGCGGCGACGGTGGACGAGCGGGGAGGCATCCAGCAGCCGCTGATCCTGGGTCTCGGCAGCGGCGCCAACGCTCCGGTGAGCAGATTGGGCGCCGCGGCCGGCGGCACGCTCGACCCTACGTCGCTCGGCGCCGTGGCGGGGCTCGACCACCTGTGCGGCTGGACCTTCGCTCCCGCTCGAGCGCACGGTAGGCCGGTGGTCTCCGACCTGCTGCTGACTGTGGGGTTCGGGCACGCCGCCTGGCGGGGAGCGGCCTACTCGGCGGAGAACGCTCGCAGCCAGGGCCCGCCGTCGCTCAAGGGCAGCAGCGACTGGGGCTACTGGGTGGTGTTGAAGGACGACTTCGCGCTGATCCGCTCGAGCCTGGCGCTCCGGCCTTCGCAGTAGACCTCAGCTCAACTCACCGCGGCGGCGGTGCCGTGGCACTTCTTGTACTTCTTCCCCGATCCGCACGGGCAGGGATCGTTGCGCCCGACCTTGGCTCCCGTGTTCTTGACCGTCTGCGGCTTCGCCTCGGCGGCTTCGGCGGCCGTGGCTGCGGCCGCCGATAGTTGGAAGCGCTTGCGGAACGCCTCCGCCCGCCGCCGCCGCTCCTCTTCCATCTGCTCCTCGGTCATCGGCTCCATGCGGAAGAGGGTCTTCAGGATGGAGTCCTCGACGCGCTCCTTCATCGTCTGGAACGCCTCGTAGCTCTCCTTCTTGTACTCCTGCTTGGGGTCACGCTGGCCGTAGCCGCGGAGGTTGATGCCCTCCTTCAGGTGATCGAGGGCGAGCAGGTGCTCCTTCCAGGCATGGTCGACGACGCGCAGCATGATGTCGCGCTCGAAGGCGGCCATGATCGGGCCCAGGCGCTGCGACTTCTCTTCGTACTTTTTGGTCACCGCGTCCTTGAGGTGGTCGCGCAGCTCGTCGAGCGCCATCGACTCGAGGTCGCCGAGCTGGCCGACCTGGAAGTCGAAGTAGGCGAGCATGTCGGTCGAGAGAGCGTCGACGTCCCAGTCCTGCACGTCGACCTTGTCGCCGGTGTGGGTCTGCACGATGTAGTCGACGACGTCCTCGGCGCGCTCGAGCACGTAGTCCTTGCCCGCTTCGCCGAGCAGGATCTCCTTGCGCAGCGCGTAGATCGCCTCGCGCTGCTTGTTCATGACGTCGTCGTACTCGAGCAGGTGCTTGCGCGACTCGAAGTTGCGGCCCTCGACCTGCTTCTGCGCCCGCTCGATGGCGCGCGAGACCATCTTGTGCTCGATGGGCTCGCCGTGCTCCATGCCGAGGCGGCCCATCAGGTTCTTCACCCGGTCGCCGCCGAAGATGCGCATCAGGTCGTCTTCGAGCGAGAGGTAGAAGCGCGACGAGCCGGGATCGCCCTGGCGGCCGGAGCGGCCGCGCAGCTGGTTGTCGATGCGCCGCGACTCGTGACGCTCGGTGCCGAGGATGTGCAGGCCGCCCGCCGCCAGCACCTCGCCCTTCTCGCGGGCGCAGATCTCGCGGTAGCGCTCGAGGGCCGCGTCGTACGCTTCCTTCTCGGTCTCGGGATCGGCCTCCGAGCGCGCCAGCCCCACCGGGTTGCCGCCGAGCACGATGTCGGTGCCGCGGCCGGCCATGTTGGTGGCGATGACCACCATGCCCTTGCGCCCGGCCTGCGCCACGATCGACGCCTCGCGCTCGTGGAACTTGGCGTTGAGCACGACGTGCGGCACGCCGGCGCGCTTCAACAGCCGCGACAGCATCTCGCTCTTCTCGATCGACACCGTGCCGACGAGCACCGGCTGGCCGCGCTGGTGATCGTCCTTGATCTCCTCGACGACGGCTTCCCACTTCTCTTCGGCGGTGCGGTAGACCAGGTCGGCGCGGTCGTCGCGGATCATCGGCCGGTTGGTGGGCACCACCACCACGTCGAGCTTGTAGATCTCGGCGAACTCGGCCGCCTCGGTGTCGGCGGTGCCGGTCATGCCCGACAGCTTCGAGTACATGCGGAAGTAGTTCTGGAAGGTGATCGTCGCGAGCGTCTGGTTCTCGCGCTCGATGGTCACCCCTTCCTTCGCCTCCACCGCCTGGTGCAGGCCGTCGGACCAGCGGCGGCCCGGCATCATGCGGCCGGTGAACTCGTCGACGATGACCACCTTGCCGTCCTTGATCAGGTAGTCGACGTCGCGCTTGAACAGGTGGTGCGCGCGCAGGCCCTGGTTGACGGCGGCGAGCAGCTCCATGTTCTCGAGCTCGTAGAGGTTGTCGACGTTGAGCAGCTTCTCGACCTTGGTGACGCCCTCGTCGGTGATCGCCACCGTGTGCGCCTTCTCGTCGACCAGGAAGTCGCCGGTGGTGTGCTTGCTGCCGTCGCTCTCCTCGATCTCCTCGCCCTGCACCAGCTTGGGGATGATCTTGTCGACCTTGTAGTAACGGTCGGTGGCCTCCTCGGAGGGGCCGCTGATGATGAGCGGCGTGCGGGCCTCGTCGATGAGGATGGAGTCGACCTCGTCGACGATCGCGTAGTGGTGCCCGCGCTGCACCATCGACGCGAGGTCGAACTTCATGTTGTCGCGCAGGTAGTCGAAGCCGAGCTCGTTGTTGGTGCCGTAGGTGACGTCGGCGGCGTAGGCGGCCTTGCGGTCGGCATCGGGCATGTCGTGCTGGATGACGCCGACGGTGAGGCCGAGGAAGCGGTAGACGTTGCCCATCCAGTCGGCGTCGCGGCGGGCGAGGTAGTCGTTGACGGTGACCACGTGCACGCCCTTGCCGGCGAGCGCGTTCAAGTAGACCGGCAGCGTCGCCATGAGGGTCTTCCCCTCGCCGGTCTTCATCTCGGCGATCTTGCCCTGGTGGAGCACGATGCCGCCCATCAGCTGGACGTCGAAGGGCCGCATGCCGAGGGTGCGGCGCGAGGCCTCGCGGGCGGCGGCGAAGGCGCGCGGCAGGATGTCGTCGAGGCTCTTGCCCCGCGCGAGCTCTTCCTTGAGCTCGCCGGTGACGGCGCGCAGCTGCTCGTCGCTCTTCCTCTCCATCTCCGCCTCGACGGCGTTGATGGCGGCGACGATCGGCTGCATCTCCTTGATGTCGCGCTCGCCCTTGGTGCCGAAGACCGCGGTGAGGACCTTATGGATCATCGTGTCGACTTTCTGGGGAGCGGGAAGTGTCTTCTGGAGGTCTTTCTGGAGGTCTCAGGTGCGCCGCGCGGCGACGGGTGCGCGCGAGCGGAGGGCGTGCCGGAACGCCGGGACTCTACCAGAGGGGAAACCGGCCGCCGGAGGGCCGAAATTCCGCGTTGGAGCGGCGGCGCCGCCTACAACGGTCTGTCGAGGATGTAGCCGAGCGGGTTGACCGCCTGCCCATCCTTCACCACCTCGTAGTGGAGGTGGTAGCCCGTCGAGTGGCCGGTGTTGCCGACGTAGCCGAGGACGTCGCCGCGGTGCACGCGCTGGCCGGGCTGCACGGCCGTCGCCGAGAGGTGGCCGTAGCGGGTGGCGAGGCCGAAGCCGTGCGACACCATCACCGCGTTGCCCAGGTCGCCGTGCGGGCCGGCAAGGACCACGATGCCGTCGGCGGTGGCATGCACGGCGCGGCCCGGCGGGGCGGCGATGTCGAGGCCGGCGTGGAAAGCGGCGCGGCCGTTGACCGGGTCGCGGCGGACGCCGAAGCCGCTGGTGAACAGGCCGCCGGTGGGCGTCACCGTCGGCATCGCCGAGAGCCAGCGGTAGCGCGACGCCAGGTTGCCGGCGACGCGGTCGAGGTCGTGCGAGAGGCCCTGCAGTCGCTGCTCGATCGTGCGCATCCGCGCCGGGTCGGCGACGTCGCCGGCCGTCACGTCGAGCGTCGGTCCGCCGATGCCGGCGTCGCTGCCGTTGTCGAGCTCCTCGATGCCGGCGACGATGGCGAGCTTGCGGGTGCGCTCCTCGTAAGTGGAGAGCTGGCCCTGCAGCTGACGGATGTTCTGCTCGAAGGACTGGTTGACGTGACGGAGCTCGTTGTTCTCGTGGCGGAGGCGGGCCACCTGGGTGTCGTCGACCGGGGCGGCGAGGTAGAGCCAGCCGAGGACGGTCGCGGCCGCGAGGAGGAGGCCGAGGGTGGTGAAGCCCGCCCAGAGCAGGCGGTTCGAGACGGAGAACTTGCGGAACTTGGCGCGCGTGTGCGGAACGAGGATGATTGTGTAACGCTTCCCGTCCATCGAGAGCTCCGAGCGAGAAGGTTGGCGACGCGCCCGAACGGGCTGTGGGGAACCGGCGTAGTCTATGGATCGAAACCGCGAAGTCAAGCGCTTGGATTCACAGCGCAGCGATATGTCATAGGACCATCCAGAGGGTTCGAAAAGGGAGGAGACCATCCATGCAGAGTCGTGTCCGCAGCCTCGCCGCCTCGTGCCTCGTCCTCGGCTTCCTGCTCGCGTTGATGCCGGCCTTCGCCTCCGATCACGCCGACCCGGTGACGCTGACGGACCCGGAGACCAACCTCACCGACCTCTTCTTCTTCCCCGACGGGGACAACTACGTGCTGATCTTCGACGTGCGGCGCAACCTCACCGATGCGCCGCCGTACGACCTCAAGGACGACTCGTTCACCGTCAACATCGACCTCCACAGCCAGGTCACCTACGACAACGCCGCCGACAAGGCGCGCTTCGGCGGCACGATCGTGCGGCCCGGCGAGGTCGGCGCCGACGCCACCGTCCACGTTCGCCTCAACGACGACGGCTCGTTGAAGGAGGCGAAGATCGCCGGGCTCGCCGGCCAGGACGCCATCCGCATCTGGAGCGGCGTGCGCGACGACCCGTTCATCTTCCCGCCGTTCTTCAAGAAGAACACCATCGCCACGGTGATGAGCATCCCGAAATCGTCGTTCCCGCCCGGCCAGCAGGACTTCCTGCTCTGGGCGACGACCGCAGGCAAGGGCAAGCAGGTCGACCACGTCGGCCGCTCGATCCGCACCCAGCTGCCGCGCTACGCCGCGCTGCTCGGTGCGCGGGACGTCAACCAGCTGGCGCCGAAGGACCAGGTGCCCGCCATCGACGAGATCGCCAAGGGCCGCGAGAAGGTCACCAACATCATCAACCGCTACAAGCAACTGGCGCCCGTCCTGCCGGTGTGGCAGACGACGCTAGAGATGCGCGCCTTCGACCTGATGACGCCCGACGTCATGGTGTTTACGACGCGCTTCCCGCCCGGCTATCCGAACGGGCGCCTGCTCACCGACGACGTCGTGTCGTTGACCTGCAAGGTGGGCGACTGCCTGCTGGTCGAGCTCGCGCAGCGCACCGGCATCTGGCCGCAGCCGACGATGAACGACAAGCCGTTCAGTCCCACCTTCCCGTATCTCGCCGACCCGTGGCCGTCCTCGCCCGAGCCGGCGCCGACGGCGAAGAGCATCTGGCCGCTCGTCATCGGCATCGTGCTGCTGCTGCTCCTCATCTTCACCGTGATCCCGTTCTGGATCGGCTACCGGTGGGGGTGGAAGCGCTGCCGCCGCGCCGAGGCCGCGGCTTGAGGCGGGCCGCGCTCGCCGCCGGGCTGCTGCTCCTCGGGCTGCCCGGCGGCGCGGCGCGCGCGCACGACTTCTGGATCGAGCCCTCGACCTTCCGGCCGTCGCCCGGCACGTCGGTGGCGGTGGTGCTGCGAGTGGGCGAGCAGTTCCTCGGCGATCCGGTGCAGCGCTCCGGCTCGGCCATCGAGCGCTTCGTCGTGCGGCAGGACGGCGGCGAGACCGAGATCGGCGGCGTCGAGGGCGGCGATCCCGCCGGCTGGTTCCGGGCGACCGGCGGCGGCGCGGTGATCGCCTACGAGAGCAAGCCGACGGCGATCGAGCTGCCGGCGGCGCGGTTCGAGACGTACCTACGCCGGTACGGGTTGGAGTCGATCATCGCCGCGCGCGCCAGGAGCGGCGACAGCAAGGAGCCGGGCCGCGAGCAGTTCTCGCGGCAGGCGAAGGCGATCCTCGCCGGCCCGCGGCCGGCGGCGGCGGCGAGCCGGCCGGTGGGCTTGCGGTACGAGATCATGCCGGTGGGCGATCCCAGCTTCTCGGCCGGCATCTTTCACGGGCGGCTGCTCTATGAAGGCGAGCCCGTCGCCGGCGCGCTGGTCCAGGCGCTCTTGAGCGGCGATCCGCGCCTGCGCCTCAAGACGCGCAGCGACGCCGCGGGCGCCTTCGTCTTCACGCTGCCGCGCGCGGGTGTGTGGCTCGTCGAGTCGGTCCTGATGGTCGAGGCGCCGTTCTTCTCGCACGCCGACTGGGAGAGCCTCTGGGCTTCGCTCACCTTCGAGAACGGGCGGCAATCCGGCCGTCCCTGATATCGTTCACTGCATCGTCGTGGTAGGGGTTCGAAAAGGTTTAGGGAGCAAAAGGGGGATCTCGTGAGGAACCGCGTCGCCATCGCCTCGACACTTGCCTTCGCACTCTTCTTCGCCTGGCGCCCGGCGGGCGCGGCGAATACGGTGACCATCGACGCCAACTTCTCCGACTGGGCCGACGAGTACTGCAAGGCCGACCCCGGCGCCTGCGACGACTTCCCGAACCAGCAGGACACCAAGGGCGCCTGCATCGCCAGCAACTACACCGCGACAATGCCGAGCCCGGCGACGATCGCTTACCTCCGCTTCGACTTCGATGAGCAGGGCCTCAGCGGCGGCAACACCGCCGACGCCTGCTGGCTGGTCGACACCGACGGCGACGGCAACAGCAACGCCGCGCTGTGCATGGAGCTGACCGGCAACCCGTTCTCGACGATGACGACGCCGTTCTACACCTGCAACGACACGGCGGTGTCCTGCGGCAGCGCGACGTTGGCGGTGCCGGGCAGCTTGAGCTGCGCCTTCACCAACGCGTTGCCGGCGGCGCAGCAGCTCGAGTGCAGCGCCGGCGACGCAGGAGACGCCGCCGTCGAGTGCGCGATCTCGACGGCCGATCTCAGCGTGACGCTCGGCAACAACGTCACCCTGCTGCGCGGTTGCACGTTCGGCAGCCCGCAGCCCAACTCGGCCGACCACGACTGCGCCACCGAGGGCGGTCCGTTCGTCATCGACCCCGACAACGGCTCGAACACGCCGGTCGAGCTGATCGACTTCTCGGTGAACTGAATCTTTTCGTTTCGCTTACGACGCTCGCGCCGCGGCGCGAGGATCGGCGAGCGGCGAGGTCGGTTGCTGGGCGGGCGGCCGGTCGAGGCAGCGGTACTGCAGCGCCTCGGCGACGTGGGCGGTGTGGATGCGGTCGTGGCCGCCGAGATCGGCGATGGTGCGCGCCACCTTGAGCAGGCGCGCCAGCGCGCGGGCCGAGAGTCCCAGCCGCTCGAAGGCGGCATCGGCGAGGCGCTGGCTGTTCTCGTCGAGCGCGCACCACCGCCGCAGGTCGCGGGCATCCATGGCGGCGTTGACCGGCCCGCGTGGCCGCCGCGCGGCGCCGTCGGGAAGCGCGCTTCGCCAGCCGCCCGCTGCCGCACGAGGTCCCGAGCCTCGACTTCCTGGCGGCCATCCGCTTTGCTTGGCTACGACCACGGGTCCGGCCTAAGTCGGACGCTATAGACCTCCAGCGGATGACGTTCTACGGGCTCTCCGCTGCAGCGCAGATTTCGAAGCTGGATGCTACGGAAAGCTTCCGCTCCATTCGGAGAGGTCGCCCGTTTCGAAATCGATCCACGGCATTGGCAGTCTGAAGTCGAACGGAGCCGAGGATGGGTCGAGCTTGATGACCGGCCTCGGGTTGGCCCCGAAGTTCGTCACGGTGTAATGGACAATGAGCCCACCCACGGGGCTTGTGTTCGGGGCCT
>DASYQD010000049.1:0-5785 GCA_036005845.1 Thermoanaerobaculia bacterium
GTACCTGTTCGAGAACGGCAAGATGCCGCCCGACGACCAAATCCACCAATACCTCATCGACGGCATCGGCGAGGACTTCCTGCCGTCGACGGCGTGGCTCGACTACGTCGACGAGGTGATCCCCTGCGATGACAAGACCGCGTACAGCGCGACGATGGAGGTGGCGCGCAAGGAGGGCATCTTCGGCGGCTCCTCGTCGGGCGCCGCGGCCGCGGTGGCGCGGCAGGTGGCGCAACGCGAAGGCGAAGGGTCGCTCGTCGTGACGCTGTTCCCGGACTCCGGCGAGCGCTACCTGTCGAAGCTCAACGAGCGATGGATGCGC
This sequence comes from Thermoanaerobaculia bacterium, assembly GCA_036005845.1. Taxonomy (GTDB): domain Bacteria; phylum Acidobacteriota; class Thermoanaerobaculia; order Multivoradales; family JAIOJS01; genus DASYQD01. The sequence goes on from DASYQD010000049.1 coordinate 323, forward strand.
GAGAAGGGCTTGCTGGATTAGGTTTCATCTCACCCTGTCCCCCCGTCCCCCCCTGCCCCCTCGAGGTGCAGGGGGCGCCCCCGCTCGCGCCGCTTGCTGCCGAATCTGTGTGAGAGAGTCGCTTCGTGGCTGATCCGGTCGCCTCCGAATCCTTCCGCGATGCGATGCGTCACCTCCCGGCGGGAGTGACGGTGGTGACGGTGCGCGCCGGCGAGCAGGTGCACGGGCTCACGGTGTCGGCGTTCTGCTCGGTGTCGCCCGAGCCGCCGCTCATCGCGGTGGTCATCGACCAGCGCCACACGGCCTACCCGCTGCTGCAGCAGGAGGGCGCGGTCTTCGCGGTCAACATCCTCCACCAGGACCAGTTCGAGCTCTCCAACCGCTTCGCCTGGCTCAAGGACGAGGACCGCTTCGACGCCGGCGACTGGCGGCCGGCGACGACCGGCGCGCCGGTGCTCGCCGATGCGCTCGCCTGGCTCGACTGCGTCGTGCGCGAGCGCTATCCGGCTGGCACGCACGCGGTCTACATCGGCGAGGTGGTGGACAGCGCAGTGCCGCGGCCCGACGAGCCGCCGCTGATCTACTGGAACCGCGGCTACCGGCGGCTGTCTCTGCACGAGTAGCGGCTACCGCCGCGGCTCGAGCGCGCCCTGCAGCCCTTCCGCCAGCAGCGCGAAGGCGAGCACGGCGAGGGCGATGGCCAGGCCCGGAAAGGCCGCCGTCCACCAGGCGCCGGGCAGCGACGCCTGCGCTTCGGCGAGCAGGCTGCCCCAGCTCGCGTCGGGCGGCTGTACGCCGAAGCCGAGCCAGGAGAGCGCGGCTTCCGCGAGGAGCGCGTCGCCGAGCCTCAGCGCGGCGGTGACCAGCACGGGAGCCAGCGCCAGCGGCAGCAGGTGCCGTAGCAGCAGGCGCGGCGGCGGCACGCCGGCGGCACGGGCGGCTAGCACGAACTCCTCGCCGCGCAGGCGGCTCAGCTCGGCGCGCACGAGGCGGGCGACCTCCATCCAGCCGGTGGCGGCGAGCGCCGCGACCACCAGCGTCTCGCCGCCGCCGGCGAGCGCGGCGAGAGCGAGCACGAGGAACAGTCTTGGGAAGGCGAGCATGGCGTCGACGCCGCGCGAGAGCAGCGCGTCGAGCCAGTGCGGCCCGAGACCTGCGGCGGCGCCGACGCCGATGCCGAGGAGCAGTGCCAGCGCCACGGCGAGCAGCCCCACGCGCAATGAGACGCGCGCTCCGAAGAGCAGCCGCGAGGCGAGGTCGCGGCCGTAGCGGTCGGTGCCCAGCGGAAAGGCGATCGGTTTGACGGCGACGATGGTCGCCGCCGGCAGCTGCTGCCATCGATCGAGACGCTTCCAGGCCAGCAGCCCCGGTCCCGCTGGCCGCACCGTCTCGGCCAACGCGGTGCGCCCGTCGGCGAAGGAGACGGCGAGCCGCGCGCTGCCCGGTGGCAGCAGCCGGCCGGCCGCGGCATCCCACACGCGCGTCGGGTCGTGCGGCGCGAGAGCGGGCGCGAAGAGCGCGAGGACGGCGAGCAGCGCCGCGAGGAACGTGCCGGCGACAAGAGCCGGCCGTTCGCTCGACGCGCTCTCGATGCGCGGCTCGGCGGACTGCAGCCGCTCCACGCCGCCGTTCGCAGGCGAGTCGCTGCTGCCGCCGTCGAAGACGCGCCTCCGCTGCTCAGCCAAGCGTGCCCTCCACCAGCGCCTCGCGCTGCCGCGGGTCGGCCGCGGTGGTGGCGAGGTCGGCGAGCAGGCCGCCGAGCACCACCAGCGCCGCGCTCCACGCCGTGCAGGCGATCACCAGCGGCAGGTCGCGGCTGAGCACGGCGAGATAGGCGACGCGGCCGAGCCCGGGCCATGAGAAGACGACCTCGACCACCAGTGCGCCGCCGAGCAGCGCCGGCAGCGAGAGCCCGAGGACCTGCAGCAACGGCGCTGCGGCGCGGCGCAGGCCGTGCACCCAGACCACGCGCGATTCGGTCAAACCGCGCGCCCTCGCCGCCCGCAGCGGCTCGTCCGGCAGCGCGGCCAGGAGGCTGCCGCGCACGAGGCGCAGCAGCGCGCCGGCGCCGGCGAGGCCGAGCACCAGCGCGGGCAGCGCCAGGTGGCGGATCAGCTCGCGCGGACCGCCGCTGCTGCCCGGATCGCTCGCATGGCCGGCGGGGAAGAGCGGCCAGCGGTAGGCAAAGAGCAGCAACGCCATCAGGCCGAGCCAGAACGTCGGCAGCGCATAGAACAGCAGCGAGCCGACGCGCAGCAGATGGTCGGCCGTGCCGCCGCGCCGCCGCGCCGCCAGCACGCCTAGCGGCAGCGCCACCACGATCTCCACCAGCAACGCGGCGCCGCCGAGCAGAAGCGTGTAGGGCAGCGCCGCCCATAGCACCGCGCCCGCCGGCCGGTGGTGCACGATCGACGTGCCCCAGTCGCCGCGCGCCGCGTGGGCGAGCCAGCGGACATACTGGGCGAGCAGCGGCCGGTCGAAGCCCCACTGGTGGATCAGCACCGCGCGTGCGCTCGGCGGCACCCGCGGGTCGAGCAGCAGCGTCGTCGGGTCGCCCGGCAGCGCGTGCAGCGCCACGAAGACGGCGGTGACGACGAGCAGCAGCAGCAGTAGCGCGCCGCCGAGACGGCGCAGCAGCCAGCCGGCGATGCCGCTGCGCGACATCAGGGCTCCAGGCGGCCGGGCGTCTCGAATGACATGCGACGCATCAGGACGATGCCTGCGCTCCGAGCTAGGGCCGAGCGACGAAGGCCCAATTTTCGAGTCCCGTGAACGTCGAGATGGCGCTCGGCGTCGCGCGCAGCCGCTCATCGCGGCCGACGAACACCGGCGGCTCCCAGAGAAACGTGTACGGCTGGTCCTCGTTGATCAGGCGCTGCACGCGCGAGAAGAGCGGCTTGGCGGCGGCGAGGTCCGGCTGGCGCTCGATCTCGTCGAGCAGCCGGTCGACCTCCGGATTGCGGTAGCGGCCCCAGTTGCTCTCGTCCGGGTCGCGCGAGTCGAAGCCGTAGCGCAAGTCGAGCCCGGTGTCGATGCTCCAGGTGACGAGCGCGCCGTCGAAGTCGTGCGCCTGCAGCTTCGCGTTCTGCGCCGCGGCCTCGCGCAGCGCCGGCGCGACCGCCACGCCGGCGCGCTTCAGCTGATCCTGCATCAGCACCAGCGCGTCGCGGCGGATCTGGTTGCCGGTGTTGGTGGAGAGCTCGATCGTGAGCGGCTTGCCGTTGCGCTCCAGCACGCCGTCGCCGTTGGTATCGCGAAAGCCGCGCGACTCGAGGAGGCGCCGCGCCGCGGCCGCGTCGTACGGCCACGGCTGGAGGTCGGGCGCGTGCGCCCAGACGGTGGTGAGGATCGGCGAGTCGGCGACGCGCGCGCGCCCGTGCCACAGCGCCTCGACCAGCGCCTGCCGGTCGATACCGATGGTCAGCGCGCGGCGCACCAGCGGATCGTCGAGCGGCGCCCGCCGAGTGTTCCAGACGATGGCGGTGTAGCGCCGCGCCCACACCTGGTCGAGCCGGCGGCCGGGTGCGTGCGCCACCTCGTCGGCACGGTCGGGCGGCACGCTCTCGACGAGCTGCGCGGCGCCGCCGAGCAGCTCCTGCAACCGCGCCGCCTCGTCGGGCACGATGCGGAAGACGACCTGCTCGAGCAGCGGCTTGCCCGCCTCGAAGTAGCGCCGGTTGGCGCGCAGGACGATCTCTTCTTGCGGCTTCCAGCGCTCGAGGGTGAACGGGCCGTCGACGACCAGGTGATCGCGGAACCAGTCGCCGCTCTCCGGCCACTTGGCGAACGGAAGCTGCGACCAGACGTGCTTGGGAAGGATGAAGCCCTCGTTGGCGTCGAGGAGCTGCGTCGCATAGGCGTGGGTGAAGTGGAAGCGCACCGTGTGCGGATCGACCACCTCGACGTCGCGGATCGACTCCTTGAGGTACGAATTCGGCCAGCCGACCTCGGCGCTCGTCTGCGCCTGCCAGGTGAAGCGCACGTCGTCCGCGGTGACCGGCTCGCCGTCGCTCCACCGCACGTCGTCGCGCAAGTGGAAGGTGAGTGCCAGCCGATCGGGCGAGAAGTCCCACGCGCGCGCGAGCCGCGGCGCGAAGGTGGGCGGGTGCTGCTGGAAGTCGGGCTGCTCCGCGGCGAGGCGGAGGAACATCGCGCCGAGCACGTCCTGGTCGAGCTGACGCGTCGCCGAGGCGAGCAGCTCGTTGACGCCGGAGATGTCGACGCCGCTCGCGACGGTGAGCGTCGTCGGCAGCGCCGGTTGGGCGCTCGCCGGCCGGCCGGGAGCCGCGGCCTCGCGCCCACGACAGCCGCCGAGCGCGGCGATCGCCAGCAGCAGCGTCGACGTGCGCGCGAGCGCGGGCACGAAGCGGCCGGCGAGGCTGCGGCGAGGCGACGTTGGCACGGCGCGGCGATGGTAGCGCAGGTGCTTCGCGGGCGGCGCCGAAAACACGAAGGGCGGGGAGCAGTCCCCGCCCTCGAATCGTGAACTTCAGAGCGCGCACGCGGCGCGCTCGGAAACGTCGTCCGATCAGCCGATGGCGATGCGGCGCGGCTTCGACTCCTCCTGCTTGGGGAGCTGGATGGTGAGCACGCCGTTGTCGAAGGTCGCCTCGACCTTGTCGGTGCGCACCGTGGGCGCCAGCGTGAAGGAGCGGCTGAAGGCGCCGTACTGCCGCTCGAGGCGGTGGTACTGCTCGTTGGCCTTCTCGTCGGCCTCGAACTTCCGCTCGCCGGCGACGGTGAGCACGTTGTTCTCGAGCGTGATGGCGAGGTCGTCCTTGCCCAGGCCGGGGACGTCCATCAGCAGGGTGAGGCCGTCGGCGCCCTCGCGGATGTCGACGCGCGGGATCCAGGTGCGGCTCGACACCGCCTCGGCGTCGGAGCCGAACGGGCGAAGCATGTCGTTGAAGGCGTCCTCGAACAGGCGGCCGAAACGGTCTCGGACCACGTCTCCGGTCGGGGTCCAGCGGGCGATGGCGTTTCTCATGGCGTTTGTCTCCTTGGTAGGTCGGGGCGCCGAGCTTCCGGCGCAGCGAGGACATTATAGGAGCACACTCAGATCGTGTCAAGGACCAATTTAATCTGAGTTGATTGATGTCAAATAAAGCGCACGGAAGGCGTCCGCCGGTCCGGTGCTATCCTGATCCTCCCGTGCCCAAGTCCCTGCTCTCCTCGCGTCGGCTCCTCGTCGGCTCGATCCTGCTGAGCCTGTTCGTCCTCCTCGACCTGGGCCTCTTCGGCTGGCTGATCTTCCGCTCGCTCTCCCAGCGCGAGGTCGACCGCGTCCTGCTCGAGACCCGCAGCGAGGCCGAGACGCTGGCCAGCCAGCTGGCCGGCCGCGCCCGCGAGCAGGGGCAGGACCTCTACCTGGCCGTCGCCACCGAGCGCGAGACGCAGACGTACATCGACTCGGTGCTGCGCCAGCGCGACATGGTGCGCACGCTCGAGATTCGCGATCGCGAG
>DASYQD010000050.1:0-12751 GCA_036005845.1 Thermoanaerobaculia bacterium
GCCGCACCGGCGAGCGCGCCTTGGCGCACAGCCGCTCGACGCGTCCGGGCGTGTCGTCGCCCGAGAGCGTCGTCAGGTCCATGCAGCGCACGGCGTGGAGGAGCCACGCCGCCTGCCACGCCTTCTTCACCGTGCGGCGGGTGGTGAGGGTGGCCGTGCGCCGCTCGATGGCGCTCTTGTTGACCTGCACGCCGCGCAGCCAGTCGAGCTCGAGCGGCGTGCCGGGATTGCGCGCGCCCAGGATCGCGGCCAGCGACGGCGACTCCTGCAACATGACGCGCCCTATCTTAGTCGCGTTAGGATGACGGCGAGAACGCGCCCGCACCCCACCCGCCGCTCCCGGAGGTGACCATGACCCGCCGCAGGCTTCCCTGGTCCACGTTCTCTTGGTCCACGCTCTCCTGGTTCGTGTTCTCCTGCTTGCTCCTGCCCGTCCTCTTCGCCGCGTGCACGAAGCCGCAGGCCGAGCCCGCCCAGCCGGCGCCAGCCGGCGGCGTCGGCGTCGCGGCCGGCGCCGGCGACAACGCGCCGGCCGGCGCCGCCGCGGCACCAGCACCCGCGACTGCGGAAGCTCCCGCGCCGGCAGCCGCGGCTCCCGCTGCAGTCGCAGCGCCTGCTCCCGCCGGCACCGTGCTCGCCAGCCAGGACACCAACTGGCAGGGCGTCGTCGCCGAGGTGACCGAGCTGCGGCGCAAGGGCAACACGATCACCGCCAAGGTGCGGCTGCGCAACGGCGGCGCCGACGAGCAGCAGACCGAGGTGCAGTTCAACGAGGTGTACCTGATGGACGCGCCGAACGCCAAGAAGTACGAGGTGCTGAGAGACGAGAAGGGCACCTACGTCGCCTCTTTGCGCAGCGGCTGGAACGACCGCTGGTACGACCGCCTCAAGCCGGCGCAGAGCTACCTGCTGTGGATGAAGTTCCCGGCGCCGCCCGCCGACGTCCACACCATCACGCTGCAGCTCCCCAGCATGCCGCCGTTCGAGGACCTCGCCATCCAGGACGGCTGAGATGAGGCGCGCGCTGCTCGCCGCCGCATTGGCGATGGCCGTCGCCGGCGCGGCACTCGCCGCCGACGCGCCGTACGTCGATCCCTGGGATGCGACGACCACCGCGGCCGCCGAGGCCGCGGTCGCCCGGCTCGGCGCCAAGCGCGCGCTCGAGATCGTCGCCGCGGTGCGCACGATCCCTGCCCTCGCGGTCGGTATCGAGGGGCGCGGCAGAGGCATCGTCGCCACCGTGCAGCAGCTCGAGCAGGCCAAGCGCGACCTCGGCGCCGAGGAGACGGCGCTGGTGGTGAAGGTCGAGCTGCCCGCCGACGTGCTCTTCGATTTCGACAAGGCCGACATCCGCTCCGACGCCGCCACCGCGCTGGCGCAGCTCGCCACCATCATCGCCGCCTATCCGAACGGCCGCGTCGAGCTGTTCGGCCACACCGACTCGAAAGGCGACGACGCCTACAACCAGCGCCTCTCCGAACGGCGCGCGCAATCGGTGGCGAGCTGGCTGGCAAGCAAGCACGGCGTGGACCCGGCGCGCATGACGACGCGCGGCCTGGGCGAGACGAAGCCGGTCGCCGATAACGGTACCGACGAAGGCCGGCAGAAGAACCGCAGAGTCGAAGCGATCGTGCACAAGCACTAGGCCCTAGTCGCGCCACGATCGAGATCGCTTCGCTGCGCTCGCGATGACAGTCAGGCGTCATCGCGAGGAGCGGAGCGACGAAGCGATCTCGATGCCTGGCGCGGCAGCACGCCGCCGGGTGGCAAGTTCCTTGCTCCCGCGACGAGCGTGCAACCAACGCCGCCGCCTCGCCGCCCCGGTCCGCCGGTACGCTCGGACCCCAATCGCGTCGTGTGGCCGCGGCGCGGCGCGCCGCAGCAGCCTATACAGCCAGCGCCGCCGCCGGCCCAGCCGCCGTCCGTGGTGCCGCCGCTGCCGCCTCGTCAGACACCACCGCACCAGCCCTACTTCGACTGGCGCCGCGCCGCCCGCGTCGGCGCGATCCTCGGCGTCGCGCTGCTGCTCGGCGGCGGCATCGCCTGGACGCGTTGCGGCATCCGCGGCTGCCCCGACGTCGGCCGCCTCGCCGCGTACCAGCCCGACGGCGCGCCGATGGTGCTCGACCGCTACGGCCGCGAGGTCGGCTCGCTGACGCTGATCAACCGCACGATCGTCAAGCTCAAGGACCTGCCGCCCCACGTCGCCGAGGCGTTCATCGCCGTCGAGGACAAGCGCTTCCGCCAGCACCACGGCATCGATCCGCGGCGCATCGTCGGCGCCCTGCTCGCCGACCTGCGCGCCGGCGGCATCCGCGAAGGCTCGAGCACGATCACCATGCAGCTGGCGCGCAACCTCTTCCCCGAGCGCATCCCGGGGCAGAACCAGACCTTCTCGCGCAAGCTGCTCGAGGCGCGCGTCGCCGGCTCGATCGAGCATACCTACAGCAAGGACGAGATCCTCGAGCTCTACTTGAATCACATCTACTTCGGCGGCGGCACGCGCGGCATCGAGGCGGCGTCGCAGTACTACTTCCGGCATCCGGCCTCGCGACTCTCGCTCACCGAGGCGGCGCTGCTCGCCGCCATGCCCAAGGCGCCGACGCACTACGACCCGCGCCGCCACTACAAGCTCGCCCGCGAGCGCCGCGACCTCGTGCTGACGCTGATGGAAGAGCAGGGCCGCATCGACCACGCGACCGCCGAGGCGGCGCGCCACCACAGCCTCGGCGTCACCCGGCGGCCGCGCAAGCTGGTGCCGCAGGAGCCCTTCGCCGGCTGGTTCCTCGAAGAGGTGCGCAGCCAACTCGAGGACCGCTTCGGCGACGGCTTCTACCGCGACCGCCTGCGCATCGTCACCACCCTCGATGCCAGCACGCAGCGCGCCGCCGAGGCCGAGCTCCACGCCCAGCTCACGCGCATCGAGAACGGCACCTGGGGCCGCTTCAGCGGCGCCCGCTACACGCCGGCGCAACAGGGCGACGAAGAGGGCACCGACTACCTGCAGGGCGCCGCCATCTTCGTCGAGGCGAAGACCGGCGACGTGCTCGCCTGGGTGGGCGGCCGCGACTTCCGCCACTCGCGCTTCGACCGCGTCGAGCAGGCGCGGCGGCAGGTGGGCAGCTCCTTCAAGCCGTTCGTCTATGCAGCGGCGATCGCGGCCGGCGTCCCGCCGACACAGCGGCTGAGCGACGAGCCGCTCGAGATCCGCTTCACCGGCGGCGAGGTGTGGAAGCCGCGCAACTTCGGCGACTCCTACCTGCCGGTGGTCTCGGTGCGCGACGCGCTCGTGCAGTCGCGCAACGTCGCCACCGTGCGCCTCGCCGAGTCGGTGGGCATGCAGCGCATCGCCGACCTCGCCGAGGACGACGGCATGCCGAGCGTGCCGCTGCAGCCGTCGTCGGCGCTCGGCGCCTCGTCGGCGACGCCGCTCGAGCTCACCCGCGCCTACACCGCCTTCGCCAACCTCGGCACGCAGGTGAGCCCGCGCTTCATCCTGCGCGTCGAAGACCCCGACGGCAACGTGCTGTGGAATGCCGATGAGAACGACGTGCGCAGCAAGGAGGTGCTCGATCCGGCGGTGGCCTACATCGTCACCGACCTGCTGCGCGACGCCGTGCGCCGCGGCACCGGCATGCCCGCCGCCGCCGTCGGCCTGCCGGTGCAGGCGGCCGGCAAGACCGGCACCACCAACGAACGGCAGGACGTCTGGTTCACCGGCTACACGCCCGACGTCGTCGGCACCGTGTGGATGGGCTTCGACCAGCCGCACACGATCGTGCCGGGCGCCAGCGGCGGCACGCTGGCGGCGCCCGTGTGGGGGCGCATCGTGCGCAACCTCTACGGCCACCGCCGCAATCCCGGCGGCTGGGGCGTGCCGAGCGGCGTCGTGCAGCGCATGGTCGACGCGGTGACCGGCGACGTGCTCGGCGACGGCTGCCCGCCGGCGTCGGGGCGCAGCTACCGCGAAGTGTTCCTCTCCGGCGCCGAGCCGCCGACCGTCTGCCCGAGCGGCGGCATGGGCTGGTGGCAGCGAGTGCAGGGCTGGTTCGGAAACAGCCCCTATCCGCTTCCGGAAGCGGAGCCGACGCCGGAGCTCGAGCCGCTGCCGTCGCTGCCGCCCGACGTCGAATCGTTGCCGATCGGCGACAGCACGACCGGCAGCGAGCCGACCACCGCGCCCGACCTGACGCCCTACGCGCCCAGCCGCGAAGGACAGACGGAGCCGGAGCCCGGCAACACGGCGCCGGGTGGCAACAAGCTGCCGCCGGTCGAGCCGAACGTCGCCCCTCCGGCGCCCGCCACGCCGCCGCATCCGCAACCGCCGCGGACGCTGCCTCCCGTGCAGTCGGCGCCGCCGCCGGCGGCCCAGCCGAGTACGGCGCCAGCGGAGCCGGAGAAGCCCGCCGAGCCGAGCGAGCCCGAGCCGGCAGCCGAGCCGACGGCGACGCCGCCGATGGTCGGCGCAGGGCACGCGCCTGCGCGCGCCGTGCACTTGGCGGCTTTGCGGCCATAGCTCCGGCGCGGGCGTGGCCCGCAACCGCGACTCTCCGCTGACGTATCTACAGGGATGGTGCGCGACGGGGGACGCTCCGCGTCGAGATCGGGCCGCGAGCTGACGATCGCCTCGACCTGGGACGGCCAGGCGATCGGGCCCGACGAGCAGGCACTGGTACGGCTGCGCCTCACCGCGCGCGACCTGCACCTCGCCGTCAGCGCGCCCTTCCACGGCGACCCGCGGCCGCGCGGCGAGCCGCGCTCGACGCCGCGGCTGTGGGAGCACGAAGTCGTCGAGCTCTTCGTCGCCGGCGAGGCGGTCGGCGGCGCCATCCCCTACACCGAGATCGAGCTGTCGCCGTGGAGCCACCACCTCGTGCTGCGGCTCCACGGCGTCCGCCGCATCGTCGCCTCGGGGCTGCCGATCGACTTCCGCGCCCGCCGCCGCGGCGCGCGCTGGCTGGGCGCCGCACACCTCGACCTCGCGCTCTTGCCGGCGCTGCCCTGGCGCGCCAACGCCTTCGCCATCCACGGCCGCGGCGAGCAGCGTCGCTACCTGGCGGCGCACGCGCTGCCCGGCGAGCGGCCCGACTTCCACCAGCCCGAACGCTTTCCGCCGCTGGCGATCGCCGGCGCGCAGTAAGCTCGGACGGCGGCGGCACCGGATTCGCACGCCGCACGACTGTGAAGGGAGGCAGGATGATCCGAAGATCGCTGATGACCGTGGCCGCCGCGACGCTCGCGTTCGCGAGCGGCGCATGCCAGCCGGCCAATCAACCCATGAACGAGACCGCGGGCACCACGACGTCCGCCGCGGCACCCGCGGCAACGGCCACCGTCGCGAGCTCCCCGGCGACCTCGGCCGCACCCGCGCCCGCTCCGGCGGCGCCCGCCGCGCAGCCGGCGCCACGCAGCGAGGAGATCGCCATGGCCCAAACGACGCCGCTTCCCGGCACCACTGCCGAGGGAGCCGTTCCCACTGACCCCAGCGAGGTTCGCCGCAGCACGATCGAGGAGGTCGACGCCCTGCGCGAGTCTCACACCGGCGTCATCGTCGACGTGCGCGACGACGCCAGCTACAACATGGGCCACATCACGGGCGCCCTTCACATCCCGTACGCCGAGCTGGCGCAGCGGATCGCGGAGCTGCCGCGCGACAAGCCGATCGTCACCTATTGCGCTTGACACCAGGAAGCCACCAGCGCCCGTGCGGCGCTGCTGCTCCTGCAAAACGGCTACACCAACGTCAGCACGCTGCTCGGCGGCATCGCCGCCTGGCGGCAAGCCGGCCTACCAACGGAACCCTGACTCCGCTCTGGGCCCCTTTCTCCCCGGCGAGGGGAGAAAGGGGTTGGGGATAGAGGGGCGGCAGACCGAAACAGTCCGGTCTGGGGTGGGGGTTCTCCCCTCCTAATGTGTGAGCTTTCTGTATTTGATCCGGTGCGGCTGGTCCGCTTCCGCGCCCAGCCGCTTCCGCCGGTCCGCCTCGTAGTCCTGGTAGTTGCCCTCGAACCACACCACCTCGCTGTCGCCCTCGAAGGCGAGGATGTGGGTGGCGATGCGGTCGAGGAACCAGCGGTCGTGGCTGATCACCATGACGCAGCCGGCGAAGTCGAGCACCGCCTCCTCGAGGGCGCGCAGCGTGTCGACGTCGAGGTCGTTGGTCGGCTCGTCGAGCAGCAGCAGGTTGCCGCCGCTCTTGAGCAGCTTCGCCAGGTGCAGACGGTTGCGCTCGCCGCCTGACAGATCGCGCACCTTCTTTTGCTGGTCGGCGCCGCGGAAATTGAACGCCGAGGCGTAGGCACGGGCGTTGATCTCGCGCTTCCCCACCATCAGCAGCTCGCGACCGCCGTCGGAGATCTCCTCGAAGAGCGTGCGCTCGCCGTTCAAGGTCTCGCGGCTCTGGTCGACGTACGACAGCGCCACCGTCTCGCCCAGCCGCAGCGTGCCCGAGTCCGGCTTCTCCTGGCCGACGATCATGCGGAAGAGCGTCGTCTTGCCGGCGCCGTTGGGGCCGATGATGCCGACGATGCCGGCGGGCGGCACGATGAACGACAGCTCGTCGATGAGCAGCTTGTCGCCGTACGCCTTGCTGAGCCCCTTCGCCTCCACCACGATGTCGCCCAGCCGCGGCCCCGGCGGGATGCTGATCTCGAGCGCGCCCTGACGCTTCTCCGCCGCCTTGTCCTCGGCGAGGAGCTGCTCGTACGAACGCAAACGCGCCTTGCCCTTGGCGTGGCGCGCGCGCGGCGCCATCCGCACCCACTCGAGCTCGTGCTCGAGCGTGCGCTGCCGCGCCGAGGCCTGCTTCTCCTCCTGCGCCAGCCGCTTCGCCTTCTGCTCGAGCCAGCTCGAATAGTTGCCCTCCCACGGGATGCCGGCGCCGCGGTCGAGCTCGAGGATCCAGCCCGCCACGTTGTCGAGGAAGTAGCGGTCGTGCGTCACCGCCACGACCGTGCCCGGGTAGTCGTGGAGAAAGCGCTCGAGCCACGCCACCGACTCGGCGTCGAGGTGATTCGTGGGCTCGTCGAGCAGCAGCAGGTCGGGCTTCTCGAGCAGCACGCGGCACAGCGCCACACGGCGCCGCTCGCCTCCCGACAGCGTCGTCACGTCGGCGTCGCCGGGCGGCAGCCGCAGCGCATCCATCGCCACCTCGAGCGCGCGGTCGAGCTCCCAGCCGTTGGCCGCCTCGATGGCGTCCTGCACGCGCGTGTACTCGGCCATCACCTTGTCCATCTCGTCGCCCGAGAGGTCCTCGCCCATCTTCCCGGTCAGCTCGTCGAAACGCTCGAGCAGCTTGCGCGTGCCGACGACCGCCTCCTCGACGTGCTGCCGCACGTTCTTCGCCGGATCGAGCACCGGCTCCTGCGGCAGGTAGCCGACGCTGTACCCCTCGCCGAGGAACGCCTCGCCCGAGAAGTCCTTGTCGACGCCGGCCATGATGCGCAGCAGCGTCGACTTGCCGGCGCCGTTGGCACCGAGCACGCCGATCTTGGCGCCGTGGTAGAAGGACAGCCAGATGCCGCGCAGGATCTCCTTGCCCTGCGGCGTCACCTTGCGCAGATCTTTCATGGTGTAGATGAACTGAGGCATGCAGAAGCTCCTGGGGAATTGCGAAAGGAATCGCCGGCGGGCGCCGGCCGGGTTGGGCGCGCCATGATCCCACATCGAAGCGGTGGGCGCGAGGTGCTCGTGGTCGGTGCGGCGATCGTGCGCGACGGCCGCTGCCTGGCCGCGCAACGCGGGCCGGCGATGCGACTGCCGGGCAAGTGGGAGTTCCCCGGCGGCAAGGTCGAGGAAGGCGAAGACCCGCGCGCCGCGCTCGCCCGCGAGGTGCGCGAGGAGCTGGGTCTCGAGATCGCCGTCGGCGAGCTGCTCGGTACCGGGCGCGACGGCGGTGGAGATGCGGGCGGCGAGGTCGCGGTGCGGCTCGACGTCTATCTCGCCACCCTGATCGGCGGCGAGCTGAGCCTGCTCGAGCACGCCGATGTCCGATGGCTGACGGCGGCCGAGCTCGACGCCGTGGACTGGGCCGCCGCCGATCGCCCGCTGCTGCCGCTTCTCCGCGAGCGGCTCGGCGGCGAGCTGTAACGGTTACAGGTCTACTGCTCCGCTTTACAAGCTGGCCACGTCGAGCGGCCTCACCTCCCGGCGGGGCCGAGGGCGACAACCCTGGCGCACTTCTTGCCCCTCCGCGGGCGGGGTATTGACGACGCCCCACCCGTTTCAACACTGAGGAGGCCGACGACATGAAGGCGAACGAGCTGATGACCTCGAACCCGGCCTGCTGCACCCCCGACGCCACCGCCCAGCAGGCAGCCCGGCTCATGGAAGAGAACGACTGCGGCTGCATCCCGGTGGTCGAGGACGAGGAGTCGCGCTTCCTCGTCGGCGTCGTCACCGACCGCGACATCGCGCTCCGCGGCGTGGCCCGCGGCCGCTCGCCCGAGACGCCGATCCGGGACCTGATGAGCACCGATGTCAGCGCCGTGCGCCCCGAAGACGAGCTCAAGGCCATCGAAGAGCTGATGGCCGAGCTGCAGGTGCGCCGCGTGCCGGTCGTCGACGAGGACGGCTGCTGCATCGGCATCATCGCGCAGGCCGACCTCGCGCTCGAGAAGAAAGAGGACGACGAGACCGTCGGGCACGTCGTCGAGCGCATTTCGGAAAAGGCGACGCGGCAACTGGCCTGAGGCGGTCAGGCGCATGCGTGCGGCCTCGGCGGCCGATCGCGCATGTCGGCTCGCGGGTGAGTAAGACGGCGCGTGTCCGTCGCAACGGACGATGCGTCTTCGCGCGTCGCGAATGCGCGATCCGACGGCTGCATCGGATCAGCCGCGGAGGCTACGTGCGATGCGAAAGCCGGCGTCGGCGATGACCTCGCCAACCGCGACGGCTTGGCGCACGTCGCAGCGGATCTCTGCCAGCGGCGTCCGCCACGAGCCGCCGCGTAGCAGGCCGCCTTCTTCGCCTTCGACCCACTCCCACACTCCACCGAGCATCGCGAAGAGGCCGAAGCCGTTGGAGCGTTTTGCGGCGAGCGCTGGCACGCTCTCGCCGCTGTTGCCGCGATGCCACGCCCACGCATCCGCTTCGCGCTCGTCGTCACCCCAGAAGTAACGCGAGTCGCTGCCGGCGCGGCAGGCGTGCTCCCACTCTGCTTCGCTCGGCAGCCGAATCGCCTTGCGCGCGATGCGCGCATACCACTCGCAGTAACCGCGCGCGATCTCCAAGGTCACGCCGATCGCCGGATCGTCGTCGCCCGGCGCCGCGTACGGACGCTCGCGCGCGCCGGTGAACGCTTCGAGCTGCACGTTCGTCACCGGCAGCGTGCTGAGGTAAAACGGCGCGATCTCGACCCTGCGGCCGCCGAAGGGCAGCTCACCTTCGGGCACCAGCCACAGCACGGGACGCGGGTAGCTGGTGTACCGCTCGCGCGTCAAACGGCGGCGTCTCCGCTCTCGTGCACCCGTTGCCAGCGCGCGATCGACGACAGCGGCGGCGCGGCAAGAAGCGCGTCGACGTCGCTCGCCGACAAGAGCGCGGCCGGCAGATAGACGACCATCCAAGCGCGCTCCGTCTGCGGCCCGACGGCAACGCGCCGGCTGTCGGTGATCGGCGTGCCGAACGGCCCGCGGTCGTCTTCGAGCAGCGGCTTGCCCGCGAGGTCGAAATCGCCGCGCAGCGACTCCATCCGCTCGCCCGGACGGCCGCGCCGGAGACGCACGGGCGGCGCGAAAGTGTCCTCCGCCATCACGCAACTCGTCACGACGAGCCCGACCGAGACGCAATTGTTCAGATCGACCAGCGGATGGATCGCGGGCAGCTCCTCGCCCTTGAGGATCCGGCGCAGCAGCGCTTCCGAAGACGGACGGTAACGAGTCGGATCGGTGCCCGCATCGCGGAAGAGCCGGCGCACCTCGGCGACGACCGGCAAGTCGACCAGATTGCCGCCGCCGAGACGCTCCCGCGCTGCGCCGCCTGCGGAGGTGCGCGCCGCCTTCGCTCCGGCGGCAGCGTCGGGCAAGGCCTCGAGCCGGTACCAGACCAGTCGCCAACCGGAAAGCTCGTGAGAGACCTCCACGCCGCGGATTCTCGCCTAAGATCCACTCCATCCCCGATCGGAGCGCGCTCGAGGAGCTGCCGCTCCGCTCGCGGCGACCAGCGATGCGAATCCGCCGACCCGGTCCCGGACACCGAAGGGCGCGGAGCGCGGGCCGTGAGAGCGATCCTTCGCTGCGGACCGCGAGCCCGGCAAACGCTGTCATCGGGCGATTCCCGTCAAGAACTGTCGGCATCAGGCCGGCGACCGCCGGTGGCGAGCTCGGGCTACACGCCCTCTCCTCAGTTGATTACGGGCGAGGGCCGAGACCCAGCCCCCGCGTGTTACACGCGCACAATTGTCGCGTAATGCTCGACGCCGCCGAATGCCCATGTCGGATTCTGTGCGGCGCCAAAGGGAACTGAAGACGCCCAAACCCATATGTTGCGGGCAGTTCAGGCTACGGGGACACGAGATGAGCGAGTGTGTTACGCGACAGGGCCTTTGCCGCTGCACTGACGGCTAATTACAGAGTTAGCCGTCGGAAGGAGCATCCGTGTCGCTCTCAAGTGTCCTAAAGAGGATTCCAGATATTGGTCAAGAGTTCGTGCAATTCGTCATTCGCCCCAGGCTGCATGCCAAGAACTGGAAGGCTCAGACCGTCCCGCGCGTGCCGTCGAAGGAAATACTTGTATGGTGCCTGGCCGCGAGCTTCTTCTTGTTGGCGCTCTACAAGCTCGCCTTTGGTCCGATGACCGATAATGTCTATAAGGCCGCCGGTCTTTCGCCTCCATCTATCGGCACCGACGCACCGCAGCGCTTCCCCAGACCTTCGCTTGAACACCTGGGCTGGCAGCTCGGCTTCAGCATCGGCGTCGCCTTTCCACAGGCCATGACAGTGCCTACTTCACACCCTCAACTTGCGGTCTTCTCCTTCGGTGCCTCGCAAGTCGTTCTCTCGAATGTCGTGCCGGATTCACTCCTCAAGACGCCGGTCACTACAGTTCTTCTCGGGCTGTACGCCCTCCTGACTATACTCTCCCTGCACCTACCAGCCCGTCTATTGGGCGGCTCCGGGACCGTCTCGGAAGCCACCAGACTGGCAATCATCTACTACGCCTTTGTCACTCTACTCGCATCATCTCTCATCGTTACTGCGGCCGTCCTGCTGATTCACGTTCTAAGGCTCCATGGCTGCACCATCTTTATCGGCTGGGCTATCGTCGTCCTGCTGCCTCTAACTGTAGTGCTCCTGCGAGGCTTCTTCTCAACCTTCTCCGAGTACTATGGCCTTGCAAAAAGGCGCCTCTTTGTCGCTGGGCTTGGCTCTATCGTCATTTCCAGCATTCTCGGACCCATCGCCTTGCTGCCGACTATCTATCTCGTCTTATGGGCAGCTCCCCTATTAGACGTGATCTTCTAACTGCAGGCGGTCCGACGCCTAAGAAGGTGCTGAAAAACTCGGTTTTTCCTGGCACAATGGCATCAACCCTCGCCAGGAGACTTGATTATGCGCGGCGATGACCCCAGCCAGGGCGCGGCCTTCAGCTACGTGACACCGGAGCAGCGGGTGCCCAGCGATCACCCGTTGCGGCTGATCCGCGAGATGACTAACGAGGTCTTGCGCCTGCTGTCGGGACGGTTCGAGGAGCTCTACTCGCGGGTGGGCCGGCCATCGATTGCTCCCGAGCGTCTGCTGCGCGCTCTTCTCTTGCAATTGCTCTACAGCATTCGCAGTGAACGCATGCTGATGGAGCAGCTCGACTACAACCTGCTTTTTCGCTGGTTTGTCGGCCTGTCGATGGACGATCCCATCTGGGCGCCCACCGTCTTCTCTAAGAATCGAGACCGTTTGCTCGAGGGGGACATCGCTCACGAGTTCTTCCACGAGGTCGTAGAGATGGCTCGGCGCCGTCGGCTGCTCTCGGACGAGCACTTCACGGTCGATGGCACTTTGCTCGAGGCGTGGGCCAGCCACAAGAGCTTTCGGCGCAAGGACGGCGAGCCGCCGCCAGGGGCTGGCGGTCGTGATTTCCGCGGCGAACGACGCTGCAACGACACGCATGCCTCGACGACGGATCCCGACGCCCGTCTGTACCGACGAACGCATCACGGAGAAGCCAAGCTCGCCTACCTGGGCCACGTCCTGATGGAGAACCGCAATGGGCTCGCTGTGGGCGGGTGCGTCACCCACGCTACGGGCTACGCCGAGCGGGAAGCGGCGCTCGAGCTCGTGCAGGCTCTTCCGGTCAGCGGTCGCATCACTCTCGGTGCCGACAAGGCTTACGACACCGAGGCCTTCGTGGCAGCGCTGCGGGAGAATCGGGTCACTCCTCATGTAGCTCAAAACGACACCAACAAGAGAAGCGCGATCGACCGCCGCACCACCCGCCACTCGGGATACGCGATGAGTCGAGCGCGGCGATGCTTGGTGGAGCGGATTCCCGCGTGGCTGAAGAACGTCGCACTGCTTCGCAAGACCAAGCACCGAGGAAGGGATCGCGTCGATTGGGTCTTCGTTTTCGCGCTCGCCACTTACAACCTGGTGCGAATGCGAGGATTGGCGACCGCATGAGGACGATTCGCATCGCCGGGCAGCGTCGGAACGCTCCCGAAGCGCCTCGGCAAGGTACCTAGACCTAGGCAAATCCGGCGCATTTTCTCGACGGAGAATCACGGATTGCCCGTCAACCTCGATTTTTCAGCAAGCTC
>DASYQD010000051.1:0-7481 GCA_036005845.1 Thermoanaerobaculia bacterium
CCGCGCCCGGCTGGAAGCAGGAGACCGGGTTCCGCGCGCTGAAGGTGCGTGGGCCGCTCGACTTCGGCTTGATCGGCGTCATGGCGCGGCTGACGGTGGCGCTGGCGACGGCGCACGTCTCGCTCGTCGCCATCTCCACCTTCGACACCGACTACGTGCTGGTGCGCGACAGCGAATTGGCGCGCGCCGTGGAAGCGTTGCAGGCGGCGGGATGCGCGGTGGCGAGCGGCTCGGTGCCGGTCGACCGTGGGCGTCCGATCAGCCCGCGGCGTCGTTAGCGGCCGCGATGCGTTCTAGGCCGCCCATGTACGGGCGCAGCGCCGGCGGCAGCAGCACCGAACCGTCGGCCTGCTGGCAGTTCTCGAGGATGGCGATGAGCGTGCGTCCCACCGCGAGGCCCGAGCCGTTGAGCGTGTGCAGGAGCGCCGGCTTGCCACCGCCCTCAGGTCGGTAGCGCAAGTTGGCGCGCCGCGCCTGGAAGTCCTCGCAGTTGCTGCACGAGGAGATCTCGCGGTAGGCGTCCTGGCCCGGCAGCCAGACCTCGACGTCATAGGTCTTCGCCGCGGCGAAGCCCAGGTCGCCGGTCGAGAGCGACACCACTCGATAGGGCAGCCCGAGCTCCTGCAGCACGCGCTCGGCGTGCCCGGTGAGCTCCTCGAGCGCGGCGTAGCTCTGCGCCGGCGTGGTGAGCTGCACGAGCTCGACTTTGTTGAACTGGTGCTGGCGAATCAGACCGCGCACGTCGCGGCCGTGCGAGCCGGCCTCGGCGCGGAAGCAAGGCGTGTAGGCCGTGTAGCGCAGCGGCAGCGCCGCCTCGTCGAGCACCTCGTCGCGGTGCAAATTGGTGAGCGGCACCTCGGCGGTGGGCACCAGATAGAGGTCGTGCCCCTCGATCTTGAAGAGGTCGGGTCCGAACTTGGGCAGCTGCCCGGTGCCCTCGAGCGCCTCGCCGCGAACCATGAACGGTGGCAGCACTTCGCGGTAGCCGTGCTCTTGCGTGTGGAGGTCGAGCATCAACGCGATCAACGCGCGCTCGAGCCGCGCGCCGGCGCCGAAGTAGGCGGTGAAGCGGGCGCCGGCGAGCTTGGCGCCGCGCTCGAAGTCGAGGATGCCGAGGCGCGGGCCGAGGTCCCAGTGCGCCTGCGGCTGGAAGTCGAAGCGCGGCGGCTCGCCGACCGTGCGCTCGACGCGGTTGGCGCTCTCGTCGGCGCCCACCGGCACCGAGGCGTGCGGCAGGTTGGGCAGCGTCAGCTCGAGCGCGCCGAGCTCGACCTCGACCGCGGCGAGCTTCGTCTCCTCGCCCTCGATCTGCTCCTTGAGGCTCGACACCGCGGCGATCGCTCCGTCGGCGCTCTCGCCCTTGCGCTTGAGCTCGCCGATCTTCTGGCTCGCCGCGTTGCGCTCGCGCTTCTTCTCCTCGAGAGTGCCGATCGTGCCGCGGCGCTGCTCGTCGAGCGCCTGCCAGCGGCCGACGACGTCGGCGTCGGCGCCGCGCGCGGTGAGGCCCGCGCGCACGCGTTCGGGATCGTTGCGGAGGAGCTCGCGAGCCAACACGGCGCGGAGCATAGCAACCACCCCGCGACTCGCCGGCTGCCGACGTACACAGTGGAGGCAAGGCCACGTCGTGGCCGCATCGCGTGAAGGACTGCGATAATCCGCCCGACATGCGCGAAGGCGACCTCCTGGCCGCCGCCGAGGCGCTGGAGCGCGAGGCCAGCGAGCGGCGGGTGACCTACTTCTGCCGGCGCGTGGAGAGTGCCGCGCGGCGGCTGCTCGACGTCGGCTGCGGCAACGGCTACGCGGTGACGGCGTGGCGGCGGCGCGGCGTCGCTGCCGTCGGCGTCGACCGCTCGTTCTACCGGCTGCGCCGCTGGGTCGAGCAGCATGCCGACGACCGGCCGTTGGTGCTCGCCGACGCCGTCGCGCTCCCCTTCGCCGACGGTGCGTTCGACGCGGTCGTCTCGTCGGGGATGATCGAGCACATCGGCGTCAGCGAGACCGCCAACCCGTACCGCGTGTGCGCGCACCCCGACCGCGACGGCGCGCGGCAGGCCGTCGTCGCCGAGCTCGCGCGCGTCACGCGCGGCGGCGGGACGACGCTGGTCGACTGCCCCAACGGCGCCTTCCCGATCGACTTCTGGCACGGCGACCGCCTCGGCGCCTTCCGCCCGCACCGCGTGCCGGATGCGCTGCTGCCCGCGTTCGGCGACTTCGTGACCTGGGCGCGGGCGGCCGACCGCGTCGCGCGGCTGGAGACGCTCAGCGGGCGGCTGGCGTTCCAGCAGGTGGGCCGGCGCTGGTGGGGACGCGTGCTGGCGGCGCCGATGGCCCTGGTGCTGCGCATCCTCGACGCGCTGGTGAAGCGCGGCTGGATGGCGCTGCCGGCGCGCACATACCCTTACCTCGTGGTGGCTCTCCGCGCGGACTCCCCCCATCCGGTGGGCTGACATGGCCGCCGCCGAGCTGCGCCGTTGAGCCCGGCCGCCGAAGTGGCCGGCAGCGCGAGGATGGCGGCCGGCGAGGCTGCCGAAGCGGCGGCGGCGTCGAGCGGGTCGAGCGCGCGCTACCGCCGGCGAGTGGTCGCGCGCATCGGCACGCTGCTGCCGCCGCTGGCATTCGCCGTCGCCGGCGCCGCGCTGGCGGCCTATCAACCGGCGGATGCCGCCGTCGAGACCAGCTACCTGACCCTCGTCGGCGCGTGCGCATTGGCCGGCGCGGCGCTGTTGGCCGGGATGAGGGCACGCGAGCAGGCCGCGGCTGCCGTTCTCGCGATGCTCGCGCTCTGGTCGCTGTCGGCGGGGCCGGCTCGCGGCATCGCGCTCGGCATCGTGCTCGTCGCGGCGTTGCTGCTTGCTGCCTGGCGTCGGCTGCGCGTCGGCACCATCGACGCGACCGCGGCGGTCGGCGGCGCGCTCGGGCTGCACGCGCTGCTGCGTGCGAGCGAGCTGCTGCCGGCGGCGCTCGCCACGTCTGGCCCGGCCGCGCTCGCACGCCTTCTGGTGCCACCCTTGCTGGCCGGTCTGGCGCTCGCTTTCCTCGCGCGACGCCGTCCGCTGGGCGGCGTGCTCGCCGCCGGCGCGGCGGTGGCGCTCGCCGCGCAGGGCTTCACCGTCACCGGCGCGCTGCCGCTGCTCGCCATCGCCGCCGTCGATGCGGCGACCGCGTGGCGCGCGCGCGACGGCGGCACCCTGGACTTCCCGTCCCTCGTCCGCAACGTGGACCTCGTCGCCGCAGTCGGCTTCGGACTCGCCGCCCTCTTGCTCACCGCTATGCGCCCGGCCTCCGGAGCGCTCGCGCTCGCGGCCGCGTCGCTGGGCTTGCTGCCGCGCCTCTGGGCATGGCCGGTTGCCGTTGCGCCGCTCGTCTACGCGCTCGCGACGCACTTCGACGCGCAGCAACTCCTCGCCGTGACCACGCTCGTGATGCTGCTGCCCTTCGCGTTCCTGCCGCGGGCGACGCCGATCCCGCGGCTCGTGGGCGCGGTGCTCGTCGGCGCCGCCGGGGCGTTGCTGTTGCCGACTCCCGCCGGGCTCGCGGGGGCTGCGGCGGCTCTGGTCCTCTCTCTGGACGAGGCGAGCGTGCGTGCCTCGCTGCAGCGCGGCTGGCTCGGGATCCTCTTCGCGCTCGCCGCACTGGCGGCGAGCTACCCATGGTTGCGCCCGGCACCGCTGCACGCGGCGTTGACGCTCCTCGGAGCGCCGGCCGCGGATGCGGCTGGTGGGATCGGGCGAATCGCGTTGCTTATCGCCGCGGTCCTGCTCGGCGCCGCGATGCTGTCGTGGCTCGCGGCTTGGCGCGCCGCCCCGCGCGGTGCGGCTGCGTTGTTCGCGTTCGGTGTCGCGATCGCCGTGCTCGCCGCGCTGCCGCGGCCGGCGCGTAACGTGGCGCCTGACGCGATCGCATTGCGCGGCGACGTTCCGGAGTGGAGCACCGCGCTTCGCGAGAGCTCCGTCTCGCGCGTGCGCGTCGTCTCGTCCCTCGCCGACTCCGCGGTGCTGCCGGCCGGCACCGCGGTCGCCACGCTGGCGCTGGAGCGCGACGGCCGGCCGCTGGCCGCGTGGACGCTGCGCGCCGGCAAGGACACCGCGGAGTGGGCCGCGGACCGGCCGGACCTCCGCCACGTCGCGGCGGCCGGACCGATTTGGTGGAGTTGGCTGCCGCCGCCCGGCACCTTCTTCGCGCACGCCTACGCGTCGACATGGAAGCTCTCTCGGCCTGTGCCGGCGACGGTTGTCCGCGTCGTGCGCGATCCGGCGCTGCCGCCGGCAGTGACGGTGTCGCTGCTGCGCGTCGAGGTGAGCCAGTGAGACCCGACCGCGACCCGCTCGTCGCAGGTCGAGAGACCGCCGGCACGGCGCGCGAGCCCGTCGCGACGCCAACCGAGCCTGCCTCGACGTTCCACGATCGACGGCTGAGGCAGCCGCGCAGCGCACTCGGCGGCTACGCGCGAGCTCGCGAGCTCGGGGCGCTCGCGCTGTCGCTCGCCGCAGCATGGGCGTTGCCGCGCGTCCTCGGCCTGCCCGACGGCGATCCACTGCGCGGCACCGTCGCCATCGTGCCGCCGATCGTCGCCGGGCTGTTCGTCGTCGCCGCATCGGCGCGCCGCGGTGGGGCCCGCGCACCGCGCCGGTGGATCATCGCCGCGCAAGCGATGGCGCTGGTCGCGTGGCTCCTCCTCGCCGCCGCACGTGCGCGGCTCGACCTGCCGCTCGCCCCGGCGCTCGCCGCGGGCCTCTTCGCGCTGCTCGGCGCGCATCTGCTCGAGCTGCTGCCGCGAATGCGGCCGCTGCTCGGCGCGGCCCTGCCGGCGCGCCCGCACTTCGCGTTCTTCGCGCTGCCGCTGCTCGCCTATCTCGCCATCCTGCCGTGGTCGACGTCGCAGCGGCCGCCGGACGGCGACGAGCCCTACTACCTGCTCGTCACGCACAGCCTCGCCTACGACTTCGACGCCGACCTGGCGAACAACTACGCCGCCGGCGACTCGCTGCGCTTCCTGCCGCGGCGGCTCGAGCCGCAGCCGGGCGACCCCGTGGGACAGCACGGCGAGCTCTACTCGCGGCACAACGTCGTGTTGCCGCTGCTGCTGGCGCTGCCCTATCGCATCGCCGGCGCGGCCGGCGCGTGCGCGGCGATGGCGGCGCTCACCGCCGCGCTCGCCTGGCTGACGTTGCGCCTGGCGCGCCACCGTTTCGCCGCGTCGCCGGGCGGCGCAATGCTCGCTTGGGCGCTCCTCGCTTTCGCGCCGCCGCTTCTCCTCTACTCGCACCAGGTGTGGGTGGAGGTGCCGGCGGCGCTGCTCATCGTGCTGGCGCTCGATGCGCTGCGCAAGTTGGAGAGCGACCGGCGCGCCGTCGTGCTGTTCTGGACGATGGTGGTGCTGCTGCCGCTGCTCAAGCTGCGCTTCGCCGCCTTCGCCGGGCTGCTGACGCTGCTGGCGTGGTGGCGCAGCGGCCGGCAACAGCGCGGCCTTGTGGAACGCGTGCGCGGGCTCGCCGCCGCGGCCGCCGGGATGGTGGCGCTGTTCGCGGCGATACTCGCCTTCAACCACGCGCGCTTCGGCGCCGCGCTGAAGACCTACGGGCTCGAGCAGCTGCTGCCCGAGGCGGGCTGGCAAGTGGTGCTGGCGCGCGCGCTTGGTCTCTTCTTCGACGTCGGTTTCGGCCTCTTCACGACGGCGCCGCTGTGGATGCTGCTCATCCCTGCCGTGCTGCTGCTCGCGCGCCGGCGGCCGGCGCTCGCCGCCGAGCTCGCGTTTCTCGTCGTGCCGTACCTGATGCTGGTGTCCTTCCGGCGCGAGTGGTACGGCGGCTGGTCGCCGCCGTTCCGCTACGGGCTCGCGGTGCTGCCGCTGCTGGCGCTGCCGCTGGCGCCGCTGCTCGACGAGCGCCGGCGCGGCGGCGCGCGCGTGCTGGTCGCGGCGCTGGGCGCCGCGACCGCCGCGCTGACGCTGGTCTGGCTGGCGGTGCCGGGGTGGACGTACAACCTCGCCGACGGCGGCAGCTACGTGCTCGCCGGCCTCGGCCACGAGCTGCGGCTCGACGTGGCGCGGCTCTTCCCGAGTGCCATCCGGTTGCGTGCGGCAACCTGGTGGTGGCCGCTGGCGGCGCTCGCGGTGACGGCGGCGCTGTGGCGCTGGCCGCGCCGGCCGCTCGCGGGTACGGCCGCGGCGATCGGAGTCGCGTTGGCCATCGCGGCGCCGGCCGGAGCGGTGCTGCTCGCGGCGCGGCTGCCCACGGCGGTCGTCGAGCTCGAGGATGCGCAGGTCGAAACGGTGGGCGGCTCGCTGCAGCCGCCGCTGTGGACGTTCGACCGGCCGCGCTTCCACGGCGCATGGCGGCTCGATCCGGGCTCGCGAGTCGAGGCGCCGGTGGTTCCCGGCGGCCGGCGCGTGTCGCTGCGGCTGTGGTGCGAGACACCGCCGGGCGGCGCGGCGGCCCAGCTGCAGATCGGCGCGGCTGGTGTCGAGCCGTTCGTGGTGAGCCTGCCGGCGGGAATGCCCTGGCATCGCGTCGAGGTCAGTCCGCTGGATTGGCCCGACTCGCCCGAGCGCGCACCGTTGACGCTGGCGCTACCTCCGGACAGCGGGCCGGTGCTGGTCGATCGCGTGGAGCTTCACTGGCGGTGAGCACCGAGGTGGCGGCCGTGGTGCCGACGCTGGGGGCGCCGACGCTGGCGACGGCGCTCGCCAGCGTGCGGCGGCAGGGCGCCACCGTGGAGATCGCCGTCGTCTACCAGGGCACGGCGCCGATGCCCGAAGCGGCCGCCACGTTTGCCGACCAGGTGCTGACTCTTCCGGCGCCGCTCGGCTTCGCCGCTGCCGTCAACGCCGGCATCGCCGCCGTGAA
Organism: Thermoanaerobaculia bacterium; assembly: GCA_036005845.1. Classification (GTDB taxonomy): domain Bacteria; phylum Acidobacteriota; class Thermoanaerobaculia; order Multivoradales; family JAIOJS01; genus DASYQD01. The sequence goes on from DASYQD010000051.1 coordinate 6,846, forward strand.
GGCGCCGCTGCTGCTGCTCCTCAACGACGACGCCGAGCTGCTGCCGGGCTGGCTGCCGGTGCTGCTCGATGCGCTCGCCGCGGACTCGCGTCTGGCGGCGGTGCAGGGCGTCGACCTCGCGAGCGCGGATGGCGTGGTGAGCGGCTGCGGTCTGGGTTGGAACCGCTGGTGGCAGGCGGTGCAGCTCGGCGCCGCAGGCCGCGCTCCCGGCGGTGCGGCGCGCGAGGTGTTCGGCGTCTCGGCGGCGGCGGCGCTCTATCGGCGCGCGGCGCTCGACGCGGCGGCGTTGTCGAGCGGTGCCTTCGACGGCGCGCTCGATACCTATTACGAAGACGTCGAGCTGGCGGCGCGGCTGCGGCACCGCGGCGGGCGCGCGGCGGTGGTGCCGGCGGCGCGCGCAGTGCACGCGGGCGGCGGCACGGCCGCAGCGCTGGGGCGCCGGCGGATGCGGCTGGTGTACGCGAATCGATGGCTGGCACTGGCGCGACTCCTCGGAAGCGCCTTCGCCACACAGGCGCCGCGTGCGCTGGTGCGCGACCTTGCCGACGCGGCGCGGCAGCCGTCACGCGTCGCGGCAGTGATCGGCGGCTGGGCCCGCGCGACACGGCTCCTGCCGCGGTTCGCGCGACGCGGCGC
>DASYQD010000052.1:0-62444 GCA_036005845.1 Thermoanaerobaculia bacterium
CGGCCCCCGCGCCCGCTGCCCGCTCCGGCCGATCCGGCTCGAAGCCGTTCCGGGCTCCGCTCCGGATACAACGCTTGATCCGCTACGATCCGCCTCCGCATGCCCCAATATGGCCTCGTAGAACGCCGCCGCCGCGCCGCGGCCCGCGCGGCCCTCTACGGCAGCCTGGCGCTCGTCGCCGCCGCCACCTTCGCGGCGCGCACCTTCCTCCACCTCCCGCCCACCGGCGGTCCCGAGACCAACTGGTTCGGCGTCGCCTGGGAATCCAAGACGCCGGTACGCCTCCTCCAGCAATACCTCCGCATCGACACCACCGAAGCCACCGGCGACGAGCTCGCCGCCGCCCTCTTCCTCGCCACCCCGCTCGAGGCCGCCGGCATTCCCGTCCACATCGAGACGGTCGGCAAACACACCAACCTCTGGGCCGAGCTGCGCGGCGACGACCCGCGGCCGCTCATCCTCCTCTCCCACATGGACGTCGAGCCCGTGCTCACCCCCGACGAGTGGGCGCACCCGGCGTTCGCCGGCGTCATCGACCCGCCCTACCTCGTCGGCCGCGGCGCTTTCGACATGAAGAGCTACACCATCGCGCAGCTCCTCGCGCTGCTCGACCTCGAGGCCAAGCACCCGCGCCCGCGGCGCTCGGTGCTGCTCATGGCCACCGCCGGCGAAGAGTCGGGCAGCGATCTCGGCATGCGCTGGCTGGTCGCCGAGCACCCCGAGCTCTTCCGCAACGCCTGGGCGGTGATCACCGAAGGCGGCGTCGTCGAGGCGCGCAGTCTCGAGAGCCTCAAGTACTGGGGCATCGAGGTCGGACAGAAACGTTTCGCCGAAGCGGTCGCCTGCGCGCCGACGCGCCACCGCCTGCTCGAGCTGCGCCAGGACATCGTCGACGCCGGTTTTCGCTCCACCGGTCTCGAGGTCGATCCCCAGGTGCGCCGCTTCTGGCAGGTCTACCGCTCCTCGCGCGACCTGCCGGCGTTGCGCCGGCTGCTCGCCGATCCCGCGGCCTTCGTACACGATCCCGCCGAGTTCCTCGACCTGCCCGGCTACCTGCGGTCGATGCTGCGCAACGAGCTGATCCCCTTCCAGCCCGAGCCGGCGGCGGGCGGCGGCTTCCAGATGCGGCTGATCTTCCACCTGCTGCCGGGCGCCGACCTCGAAGCGGCGCGGCGCGACCTGCTGCCGGAGTGGATGACGGGTGGCGTCGCGCTGGCCTTCCGCGCGCCGCCGCCGCCCGCCGCCATCAGCGCGGAGGACCATCCGGTCGTCGCCGCCATCGACGCCGAGCTGCGGCGCGATTACGGCCGGCCGCTCGTCGGCCCCTACTTCCTGCCGTGGAGCGCTTCCGACTCGCGCTTCCTGCGGCCGCTCGGCATTCCCTGCTACGGCTTCGCGCCGTTCCTGCTGTTGACGCCCGAAACCGAGCGCATGGGACGCAACAACGAACAGATCACCCTTCCCGGGTTGGTGCAGGGCACCGACCTCTACCGCCGCGTCGTCGAGCGCCTGGCGACTGCCGAGCAGTGACAAATCCCGTCAACTCGGCTGACAAGAACCGTCCGCCGCGGCCCCTCGCGAACCCGCAAACCCCTGTCGCGGTTCGCTCGCCGCTGTAATCGGTTGCGGGATTCACTGGCACGGTCCGTGCTCGATTGCCCCCGAAACCGCACGGAATCAACCGTCGGGCGCCCGTGGGAGGTGTTCATGCTGAGGAGACTCCGTAACCGGCAGCGGGGGTTCACTCTGATCGAGCTGCTGATCGTGGTCGCGATCATCGGCATCATCGCCGCGCTGCTGATCCCGAACTTCCTGGATGCGCTCCAGAAGGCCAAGCAGAAGCGGACCGTGGCCGACATCCGCAACGCCGGTACGGCCGAGATGTCGTGGCTCACCGACCAGATCGCCGCCGCGGCAGCCGGTGCGAGCACCACCGTCGTCGATGTCGGGGACTACACGCAGATGGCCACCGCCAACCTGAGCAACCTGCTGGTGCCGCAGTACCTGCAGCAGGTGCCCGACAAGGACGGCTGGAAGGAAAACATCGACTACTACGTCACCACGAACTTCTCGAATAAGAAGATCATGCTCACCCGCAGCTACGGCCAGGGGGGCAACGACGACGGCGATACGTACACCGCCGGCGCCTTCGAGCCCACCGACTACGCGCAGGACATCGTGTGGGCCGACGGCTTCTTCGTCCGTTGGCCGCAGAAGGTCAGCACCTAAGCACCTCCGCCCGACTGCGATGGAACGGGGCGCCAAGGGGCGCCCCGTTTCGTTTTGCGGGCTTCCGCTACAGTCCGCACACCGTGCGCCGGCTCGCTCCGCTCCTGCTCGCCGGCCTCCTCTACTGCCAGGCCCCCGCCGTTCCCGACGAGACGACGCTGTCGCAGCCGGCGCGGTGGCTGCAGGGCTACCTCCGGCTCGACACCACGAACCCGCCGGGCGGCGAGGCGCAGGCCGCGGCGTACCTCGAGAAGCTGCTCGCCGAGCACGGCATCGCCGCGCAGCGGCTGATCTCGCCGGGCGGCCGCGCCAACCTCTACGCGCGCCTGCGCGCGCATCCGGGTGTCGACGGCCCCGCGCTGCTCCTGCTCCACCACATGGACGTCGTCGCCGCCGGCCCCGGCTGGCACACGCCGCCGTTCGGCGCCGTGGCGCGCGACGGGCGCCTCTTCGGCCGCGGCGCGCTCGACGACAAGAGCCTCGGCATCGCGCAGCTCGCGGCCTTCGTCGACGCCGCGCGCGTTCGTGGCATGCTCACCCGCGACGTCGTGCTGCTCGCCGTCGCCGACGAGGAGCGCGGCAGCGCCGAAGGCACCGCGTGGTTGCTGCAGGCGCACCCCGAGATCTTCCGCGGCGTCGCCGGCGTGCTCAACGAGGGCGGCGCCAACCGCCAGGTGAACGGGCGCCTTCTCTGGTGGGGCGTCGAGGTGGCGCAGAAGCGGCCGCTCTGGCTCGAGGTCGCCGCCACCGGCCGCGGCGGCCACGGCGCCGGCTTCAATCCACACTCGGCGACGCACGAGCTGATCCGCGCCCTCGACCGGCTGCTCGACAGGCCGCTCGTCTGGCGAGTCACGCCGGCGACGCGCAACTACTTGCAGGCCCTGGCGCCGCTCCACAACGCGCACTGGCAGCCGCTGCTCCTGACGCCCGACCGCGTCATCGGCCGCGACGGCCCGAAGGGCGCCGGGCTGCTGCCGGGCATGGAGAACCTCTTCCTCGACACCGTGCAGGTGAACGTCCTGCAGGGCGCGGCGCAGATCAACGTCGTGCCGCCGCGCGCCACCGCGCGCGTCGACGTTCGCCTGCTGCCCGACACCGACGGTGAGGCCTTCCTCGCCGAGCTGCGCGGGCTCCTCGGCAAGGACGTCGAGGTGACCGTCTTGCTCACCTCGCCGCCGGTGCCGCCGACGCCGACCGACACGCCGCTGCACCGGGCGCTCGCCGCGGTCCTTCGCAAGGAGGGCCCCGTCGTGCCGTTCTTCTCCCCCGGCTTCACCGACTCGCGCCTCTTCCGCCGGCGCGGCATCCCTGCCTACGGCTTCTCGCCCTTCGCCCTCGAGCCGCAGGACCTGCTGGGCATCCACGGGGCCGACGAGCGGATCCCGCTGCGCGAGCTCGACCGCGGCGTCGAGCGCCTGCGCCAGATAGTCCAGATGTGGTGCGGCGGTGGGCCGGCGCCGGCAAAGCGCCCCTAGCAGAACGCTGGCCTGACGCTTGCACTGAGCCGGCCGCGTCAGCCATCAGAACGCGCGCGTCGATCATCACGACAGCGCGTCAGCCCACCAGGGGGGACTCTCCGATGCACCGACGGTTCCGGGAGAAGGGCTTCACGCTCATCGAGCTGCTGATCGTCGTCGCCATCATCGGCCTCCTGGCGGCGATGCTGATCCCCAACCTGCTCGACGCCATGCAGAAGGCGAAACAGAAGAAGACGATGGCCGACCAGCGGCTGCTCGGCGGCGCCATGATGGGCTGGCTCACCGACGAGGTCGGCGCCGCCGCCGCCGGCGCCCAGCTCACGCAGCTCGACCTGGCGCTCTACACGCCGATCACCGCGGCGAACCTCTACAACAAGCTGGTGCCCACCTATATCCAGGACATCCCCGCCTACGACGGATGGAAGCGGCCGTATGACCTCTACCTCGACACCGTGCTGCCGATCGACGTCAACGTGATGGCGATCCGCAGCGCCGGACAGGGTGGCGTGCCGGCGGGCAACACCTACGTGTCCGGAGCCTTCGAGCCCACCGCCTTCGACGAGGACCTGGTGTGGGCCGACGGCTTCTTCGTGCGCTGGCCGCAGCGCATGAGCTCGTGAGGCGGCCGCCCGCCGGCCGCTGACGGTTAGGATCGCGCCGTCCTGAGACGCGCGATCTCCCTCGCCGGTCTGCGCCTGCGGCGGGCGTTGCCGCTGCTGCCCGCGGCGCTGCTGCTGTCGACGCTGCTGCTGCCGCTCGTCAGCCCGTCGCGCGTGCTGATGGTGCGCGACGTCTCCTTCTTTCACCTGCCGCTGCGGCAGGCGGTGGCGGCGCTGGTACACAGGGGCGAGCTGCCGGAGTGGAACGCCGGCATCCACGGCGGCCAGCCGATCCTCTCCAACCCCAACTACGCCGCCTTCTATCCGCCGAGCTGGCTGGCGCTCATCGTGCCGGTCGCCTGGGCGCTCGGGCTGCTCGTCATCCTCCACGCCGCGTGGGCGCTCGCCGGCGCCTGGCGGCTGCTGCGGCAGCTCGGCGCGGCGGCGGATGCGGCGGCGCTGGGAGCGATGGGGTTCGCGGCGTCGAGTTGGTTCCTGTCGCTCACCAGCACCTTCAACTTCTACTGCGCCATGGCGTGGTTTCCGTGGATCGTGGCGGCGGCGGAGAGCGCGTTTGCGGCGGAGCGGGAAACGGGCGATGCCGCACGCGCGGATGCAGGGCGTTGGGGCGGCGCGGCACTGTTCGCCGGGGCCGGCCTGGCGATGCAGCTCCTCGCCGGCGAGCCGGTGGCGGTGCTCGTCAGCGGTCTGGCGCTCGTCGGCCTCGCCGCCGGCCGGTGGAGGCGGCTGCGGCGCACGCTGCCGCGTCTGGCGGCCATTGCGCTGCTCGCGGCGGCGTTCGGCGCCGTGCAGCTCGTGCCGACGATGCATCGCCTTGCCGGTACGGCGCGTAGCGGACTGTCATCCGAGGAGGCGGGGCGCTGGTCGACGCCGCCCGCGCGGCTCGTCGACCTGGTGCTGCCGCGCTTCTGGGGCGACTCGGGCCGCGACGAGGAGGGGCTGTGGTTCGGCTGGGGCCTCCACGACCGCGATTTCCCGTACGTCGTGGCGCTCTACTCCGGGCTGCTGCTCACCGCGCTCGCGGCCGCCGCGCTGCTGCGCGGGCCGATTCCCTACCGCGGCGCGTGGGCGTTCGCGATGGGCGCCGGCGTGCTGCTGGCGCTCGGCCGGCACGACCCGCTGTGGGAGCCGCTGCGGCGCTTCGTGCCGCTGCTCGGCGTCGTGCGTTTCCCGGAGAAGTTCGTGGTGCTCGCCGCCGCGGTGGTGCCCATCGCGGGCGCGCTCGGTTGGCAGCACCTGCTCGACGCACGCGACCGTGGCGAGCGCGGCTGGGCGTTCCTGCCGGCGGCGCTCGCCGGCATCGTCGCCGCCGTCGCCGCGACCTTCGCCGGCGTGCTGGCGGCGAGGGCCGGCGTCGGCGCGCAGTTCATCCGCGACCACAGCGGGCTGCCGCCGTCGCCGCGCACGGTGGAGGCGGGGCTCGCCTTCCTGCGCCGCGAGGCGTGGGTGGCGCTGCTGTTGGCGCTCGCGGTGACGCTGCTCCTGCTGCTCCTCGCGATGGGCCGTGCGAGCCGCCGCACGCTCGCCGGCGCGGCGCTCCTGCTGCTCGCGGTCGACCTCTGGTGGTACGGACGCGGGCTCGAGCCGACGCTGCCCACAACTCAGGTGTCGGCGGCGCCGGCCGCGGTGGCGACCGCGCGGGCATTGGGCGGCCGCGTGTTCAGCGGCCCCGCCTTCGACCACCAGCCGGAGATCGGCGTGCGCCAGGGCCCGCCCGGGTTCCAGCAGCTCTGGGCGCGGCTGCAGCGGCTCGACCCCTACGCCGGCACGTTGTGGGGCGTCCAGTACGCCCTCGACCCCGACTACGACTTGATGTTGACGCCGTGGGCGCGCCACGCGCAGGCGCAGCTCGCCGCGGCGTGGCCGCGGCGCGGCGAGGTGAATCGCCTGCTCGGCGGCTGGGACGTCGGCGCGCTGGTGCTGCGCCGCGAGATGAGCGACCAGCTGCGCGAGCTACGCGCGACCGGCAAGCCGCCGCACACCTTCGCGCTCCTGCCGCTCGCCGAGCGGCTGCCGCGCTACCGCTTCGTGCGCACGATCTCGCACGTCGAGAACGCGGCGGCGGCGGCGAGCGAGCTGCCGCAGCTCGATCTCGCGAACGCGGACGTCTGTGTCGGCGACGGAGAGGTGGCGCCGCGCGGCTACGCCGCCGCGACGCTGCTCGCGCACGACGAAGGCCAACGAGTCCGCCTGCGCTATCGCGCCGCAGGCGCCGCGTTCCTCGTCGCCGCGATCACCTTCGACGACGGCTGGCAAGCCACGCTGGACGACGGGCCGCCCGCCGCCACCTGCCCCACCGCGCTCGGCCAGCTCGGCGTCGCGCTGCCGGCCGGCGAGCACGCGCTCCTGCTGCGCTATCGCGATCCCTGGGTGCGCGGCGGCGCCGCCATCACCGCCATCGCCCTGCTCGGCGCCGCGCTCGTCGCGAGCCGCCGCCGGCGGCCGCCCGTAGAATCCGCCGCATGAGCTCGCCCGCGCGGCTGCTGCTCGACCTCTACGTGGCCGCCGTCGGGCTCGTCATCGGCAGCTACCTCAACGTCGTCATCCACCGCCTGCCGCGCGAGGAGTCGACGGTGCTGCCGCGCTCGCGCTGCCCGCGCTGCGGCGCGCAGTTGCGCGCCCGCGACAACCTGCCGCTGCTGAGCTTCCTGCTGCTGCGCGGCCGCTGCCGGGAGTGCCAGGCGCCGATCTCGTGGCGCTACCCGCTGGTCGAGGCGATGACGGCGATCCTCTTCGTCGGCTGCCTCGAGAGCTTCGGCCTCACCTGGCACGCGGCGGCGGCGGCGGCGTTCGGCAGCGCGCTCATCGCGCTCGCCGGCATCGACCTCGAGCACTTCCTGCTCCCCGACGCCATCACGCTGCCGGGGATCGCCATCGGCCTGCTGATCTCGCTCTTCGCCGACTGGATCGACTGGAAGCAGGCGCTGCTCGGCGCGGCGCTGGGCGGCGGCGGCCTCTGGCTGCTGGCGCAGCTCTGGGTGCTGCTGCGGCACGAGGAAGGCATGGGGCTCGGGGACGTCAAGATGCTGGCGATGGTGGGCGCCTTCCTCGGCTGGCAGGGCGTCATCGTCACCGTCTTCCTCGGCTCGCTCGTCGGCGCGGTCGTCGGTCTCAGCCTGATCGCGGCGGGACGGCTCGACCTCGGCTCGCGGTTGCCGTTCGGCGTCTTTCTCGCCGGCGGCGCGATGGTGGCGCTGTTCGCCGGGCCCTTCCTCGTCGCGCGCTATACGCGCCTGTTGTGATGGCCAGGCCCCAGCCGGTGACCAAGCCGGATCCGGTGACCAAACCCAAAGCTCCCGGACCGTTGCGGGATGCCTGGGTGGGAGTGCCGGTGGCGCTGGTGCTGCTGTTGCTGCTCACCAGCTTCACCTTGCTGAGCTATCGCAACGGCACGCACCTGCTGCTCGACGAGCGCCGCGACGAGGCGGCGCTCGCGGCGCGTACGGTGGCGGACCGCGTCGGCGCGGGCGAGCTGCCGCGCGTCGGCGAGCTGCGCGCGATCCACCCGTCGGCGTTGCGGATCGTCGTCGCCGATGCGTCCTTGCGCGAGGTCGCCGTCGTCGGCGAGCCGCTCGACGGCGGCTTCGCGGCGCCGCTGCCGGGCGGGCGCCTGCCGAGCGAGGCGACGGCGGTGGGGCCGGGCAACGGCCTGGGCTCGCTCGTCGCCGCGTACGCGCCGGTGTCCGGCGCGGGCGAGGGGCGCTGGGTGCGCCTCGACCTCGGCGAGCCGGTGCTCGCCGGCCAGCAGCGCGTGCTCGGCGTGCTGGTGTGGACGACGCTCGGCGCCAGCACCGCCGTGCTGCTCTGGCTGGTGCTCTTCCTGCGCCAGCTCCTGCGGCCCTACGAGGCGCTGCTGCGCCGCGCCCGCGAGCTGGGCCCCGGCGACGTCGACGACGAGGGGGCGTTCCTGCTCTCGACCGTCGAACGCGCGCTGGCCGGTGCGCGCGGCGGCGAGGAGATGCGCGACGAGACGGCACCGCCCGCCGCGTCCGCGAAGGAGGGCGCCGATGACCTCGTGGTCCTCGAGCGCACGCTGACCAGCAGCCTCGAGAGCGGCCTCCTGCTGCTCGATCGCGACGCGCGCGTGCTGGCGCTCAACCCGGCGGGCGCCGCGCTCCTCGGTCCGGCGCCGCCGCCGCGCACGCCGCTCGCGGATCTGCTCGCCGCGCAACCCGAATTGCTGGCGCTGCTCGCGCCGGCGGTCGCCGCCGGCGAAGGTCTGCAGCGCCGCGAGTGCGACGTCTTCGCCGGCGACGAGGTCCGCCGCATCGGCCTCACCGTGACGCCGCTGCGCCGCCCGGGTCGCGAGGATGGGCTCGCCGGCGGCGAGCTGCTCGGCTATCTCGTCCTCTTCGCCGATCTCACGCAGAGCGAGCGCGAGGGGCAGCAGGCGCGCCTCGCCGAAAGCCTTGCCCACCTGGGCGAGCTGTCGGCCGGCGTCGCCCACGAGCTGCGCAACGGCCTCGCCACGCTCGGCGGCTACCTGACGCTGCTCGAGCGCGAGCTCGCGGCCGGCGCCGATGAACGCCGGGGCGAGCCCGGACCCGCGGGCGAGTACCTGGCCGAGCTGCGCGGCGAGACGCAGCGGCTGCAACGCGTGGTCACCGACTTCCTCGGCTTCACCCACCCGGGCACGGCGCGGCTCGTCGCCGTCGACCTCGCGGCGCTGGTGCGGCACGCGGCGGCCGACCCGGCGCTCGACGGCGCCGCGTTGCACATCGAAGCGACAGCGCACGAGGCCGGCGACAACGCCGCGACGGCGAACGAACGCGCGCCGGTCCTCGCCGGCGATCCGCAGCTCCTCGAGCGCGCGCTGCGCAACCTGCTGCGCAACGCGCTCGAGGCCCAGCAGCGCAGCGGCGCCACGACGCCGGTCGAGGTGGCCGCCGGCTGGCGCGACGAGCGTTTCGAGATCGCCATCCGCGACCGCGGCCCGGGCGTCTCGCCCGAGATGCGGCGCCGCCTCTTCCAGCCCTTCGCCACCGACCGACCCGGCGGCGTCGGCATGGGCCTCGCGCTCGCGCACCGCATCGTGGCGCTTCACGGCGGTACGCTGACCCTCGAGCCGCGCGCCGACGGCGGCACCACGGCGCGGGTCAGCTTCGGCAACGAGCTGTTCATGCCAGAGGGGCGGGCGGGGGCGCCCCCTGCACATCTTTGAAAGATGAGGGGCAGGGGGACGGGGGGGACAGGGGTGAAATGGACCTCCGGGAGGGGGTCGGGTGGGCGGCTGCAGCGGGCTCTGCCCGCGGGGGTCAGCGGCGGTAGCGGGGGAATCCTTCGAGGTCGTACTGCCGCACGCGCCGCAGCAGCGTGCGGTAGGAGATGCCCAGCTCTTCGGCGGCGCGCCGCTTGTCGCCGTCGGTCTTCTCGAGCGCCTCCTCCACCTGCCGCTTGTCGCCCTGCTCGGCGCCGGAGAGCGCCTCTTCGACGTCGCCCGCGCCGAGACGGCCGCCGGGGTGCAGGATGGCGGCGCGCTCGAGCACGTTGGCGAGCTGGCGCACGTTGCCCGGCCAGGGCTGCGCCGCGAGCAGCTCGCCGGCCGCCGGCGTCAGCTCGGGCGGCGCGAGCGAGTGCCGCTCGGCGACGCGCGCCAGCAGGTGGCGCGCCAGCGGCACCACGTCGCTGCTCCGTTCGCGCAGCGGCGGCAGCTCGAGCGGGAAGACGCTCAGGCGGAAGTAGAGGTCGGAGCGCAGCTCGCCGGCGTCCACCATCGCCTGCACGTCGCGGTTGGTGGCGGCGACGAGGCGCACGTCGGCGCGCTGCGGCTCGCTCGAACCGACGCGCTCGTAGGTGCGCTCCTCGAGCACGCGCAGCACCTTGCCCTGCACGGGCAGCGGCAGCTCGCCGATCTCGTCGAGCAGCAGCGTGCCGCCGCGGGCGCGCTCGAAGCGGCCGGGCTCGCGGCGGTGGGCGCCGGTGAAGGCGCCGCGCTCGTGGCCGAACAGCTCGTTCTCGAGCAGCGACTCGGGGATGGCGGCGCAATTGATGGCGACGAACGGCCCGCCCTTGCGCGGCGACAGCGCGTGGAGAGCGCGCGCGAAGAGCTCCTTGCCGCTGCCGCTCTCGCCGAGCAGAAGGACGGTGCTCTCGGTCGGCGCGACGCGGCGCAGCAGGCGCAGCGCCGACTGCAGCCGGCGGTGCGAGCCGACGATCGGCGGACAGCCGGGGCCGGCGACGAAGGCGTGCGGCTCGGCTTCGCTCGGTGCGGCAGGCGCGGACACGGCTTCGTCTTCGCCGACGAGGGCGGCGACGACGGCGAAGAGGTCGTCGAGCTCCACCGGCTTCTCCAGGAAGTCGGCGGCGCCGAGCTTCATCGCCTGGACCGCCGTGTGCACCGTGCCGTAGGCCGTCATCACCACGACCGGCACCGGCGGCACGAGCGTGCGGCAGGCTTCGACGACCGCCAGTCCCGAGCCGCCGGGGAGCATGAGGTCGGTGAGCACGGCGTCGTAGCGCTGCGCGGCGAGCGCGGCCCTGGCGCTCGCTTCGTCGACGACGGCGTCGACGCGGTAGCCCTCGCCGGCGAGCGCTCGCTCGAGCATGCGGCGGAGCGACTCGCGGTCCTCCACTACGAGCAGTCGATGTTGGCGGTCGCGCGCCGCAGCCGTCGCCGACTCCCTGCGCGCCGCGAGGCCGGGCTCGTGCGCCAAGCTCAGCGCTCCGCTGCTGCGGATCCTGGCGTGGGCGCGCCGCCGGCGCGCGCGGCGCGCACTGCCGCGACGAGCAGCGCATCGTCCGCCGGCGCGACCGTGCGCAGGTCGAGCAGCAACCGGCCCTCGTGGATGTAGCCGACGACCGGCGGCTCGCCGTTCGTGCCGCCCAGACGCAGCCGTGCCAGCAGCTCGGCGTCGCCGGGCAGCGCGACGACGTCGCCGGGGATGGGCGCTTCGGGCGCCGCGCCGCCGCCGAGGAACGCATCGGCGGTGACGACGTCGCCGCCCACGGCCGCCGCCACCGCGGCGACGCGCCCCCGATGCGCCGCAGCGTCGGGCCACAAGCCGTCGAGCGGCAGCGGCGCGCCCGCGGCGTGGCGGCGCAGCACGCCGTCGAGCGCCGCATAGGCGAGCCGGCTCGGCCGCAGCGCGCGGTAGAGCGGGTGCTTGCGGCAGCGCGCGACGAGCTGCGCCTCGCCGAGCAGCAGACCGGCCTGCGGGCCGCCGAGCAGCTTGTCGCCGCTGCCGCAGACGAGGTGGGCGCCGGCGGCGAGCAGCTCGGCGATGCTCGCGTGGTCGGCGAGCTGCGGCTCGCGGCGTGGGCGCAGCAGACCGGCGCCCTCGTCGATCACCAGCGGCAGCTCGCGCTCGCGCGCCAGACCGGCGAGCGCCGCCGGCGTCACCCCGGCGGTGAAACCGACGATCTTGTAGTTGCTCGGGTGCACCTTGAGCAGCAGCCGTGTCGCCGGCCCGACGGCGCGGCGGTAGTCGTCGAGGCGCGTCTTGTTGGTGGTGCCCACCTCGACGAGCCGCGCGCCGGCGGCGGCGAGGATCTCGGGGATGCGGAACGAGCCGCCGATCTCCACCAGCTCGCCGCGCGAGACGACGACCTCTCCACCGGCAGCGAGCGTCGCCACTGCCAGCACCAGCGCCGCCGCGTTGTTGTTGGCGACGAGCGCCGCCTCGGCGCCGGTGAGCAGGCGCAGCAGCCGCTCGGCGCGGCGGTTGCGGTCGCCGCGGCGACCGGAGTCGAGCTCCATCTCGAGATCGCAGGCGGCGTCGAGCAGCGCCGGCAGCGTCACGGCCACTTCCGGCGGCATCGGCGCGCGTCCGAGGTTGGTGTGCAGCAGCACGCCGGTGGCGTTGAGCACGCGTCGCAGAGGCGGCCCCAGCGCCGCCTCGACCAGCTCGCGCACGCGCGCCGGCAGCGCCTCGACCGCCGCGGCGTCCACGCCGCCGTCCGCCGCCGTCTCGTCGCGTAGCGCCTGGAGCGCCGCCCGCGCTTGGACCGTTACGACGGCCCTTCCGTATAATCCGACGAGCCTCTGCACCTCCGGCGACGCCAGGAGGCGATCGACGGAAGGGAGCCGGCGGCGCGGATCGGCGGCCTGCTGCGACGGCATGGCGTGCCGGTGATTCTAAAGCGACCCACCATCCCGCATGCCGCCGCCCCCGCGCCCACCCGCCGGCCGACCCGGAGCTCCCGTCGGCAATCCCGCCTTCGGCCGGCCGCCGGTCGCGCGTCCCGGCGCCGCCAATGCGGGCGCCGCGAAGCCCGGTGCCGGCAAGCCCGGTGCCGTCGGCAAGTCCGGCGCGCCGCAGCCCAACGGTCGTCCCGGTGCGCCGGGCCGCCCCGCCATTCCCGCGCGCCCCGGCACACCCGCGCAGGCCGCGCGCGCCGCCGAAGAGGAATCGCTCGAGCCCCGCTTCGACCGCGTCGCCCGCCGCATCCAGCAGCTCAAGGTGGAGTACAACCGTTTCTTCGCCGGCGACTTGCCGCAGCCGCCCACCGCTCTGGTCGACGAGATCGAGGCGGAGATGCGGCGGCTGCGCGCCATCAACATGCGGCGCAGCGTCGACGCTTTCCGCTTCAGCGCCATCGAGGCGCAGCTCCACAGCTACTCGGAGATGTACGCGCGCCGCGTGCGCACCGCCGAAGAGGGTAAGGTGGCACCGCGCCGCCCGAGCCACCCGGCGATGACGCCGATCCGCCACGACGCCGATGCCGGCATCGTCGTCACGCAGCGCCTGGAGGGCGATGCGGTGGAGGCGCTCTTTGCCGGGCTCGTACAACGCAACGGCAAGGCCCCGACGATGGACCTCGACACCTTCCGCGACTACCTGCAGCGCCAGCTGGCGCAGATCCGCGACAAGACCGGCTGCGAGGCGGTGCAGTTCCGCGTCGCCACCGAAGAAGGCAAAGTGAAGCTCAAGGCCAAGCCCGTCGGTGCCGCCGCCGGGGCGAGCCAGTGAGCGGCCAACCCAATCCATAGAGCGGCTACTCCAATCCATAAGGAATCGCGTGTGCGCAAGCTGCCGATGAAGATCCGCCTGCTCGTCTTGCCCGTCCTTGCCGTCGTCGCCCTCGCGGCGCTCGCCAAGGCCGCCGTGCCGCCTCCCAACCTCGACCGCGCGATCGCGGCGCAGAAGGCGCTGGCGCAGAAGCAGCCCACCGCGCAGGTGTGGAACGACCTCGGCAACCTGCTGCAGCTCGCCAACCGCGTCGACGACGCCCGCGACGCCTACGAGCACGCGCTCGCGCTCGACGCCAAGATGGTGAGCGCGCACTACAACCTCGGCCTGCTGCTGCGCCAGGCGGGCGCGGAGCGCAAGGCGATAGACCACTTCCGGCAGGTCATCGAGATCGCGCCCGGCGACGCCTGGGCCTGGTTCCAGCTCGGCGCGCTGTACGAGGCGCGCGGCGCCGAGCGGCCGGCCGTCGACGCCTACGCGCACGCCTACGCGCTCGACCCGCGCCTCTCGTTCGGCGACGTCAACCCGCAGGTGATCGACAGCAAGCTCACCACGCAGTCGCTGCTGCGAGCGCAGAACGAGCGGCCGGCGGCCACCGAGGCGCCGCGCGCCTACGAAGACCCGCGCCACATCGCCAAGCTGCTGCTGCCGCCGCAGACGCCTGCCGGCGCGACGCCAGCGGCGACGCCGGCGCCGTCCGCTGCTCCCGACGTCGCGGCGGCCACGGCGGCGGGCGCCAAGCCAGGGCTCGCTACCGGCCAGCAGGTGCTCGGCCCGCAGGACCTCCGCGCCGGCAGCAAGGCGGGCGGTCTCACCCGCCCCGGCCAGGGCTCGACCGGCATGCAGCAGGCGCCCAACCCGGCGTACAGCGACCTCCTCCGCCAACAGCTCGAGCTGCAGCAGGAGCAGCAGCGCCAGATGGAAGAGAACGGCAGCGCTCCTCCCGCGGAGGCGACGCCGGAAGGCATCTACGTCCCCGGGGTGCGCAGCAGCGGGCAGCTGAACCTGACGCTCGAGGAGTGGCAGCCGAGCTAGAGCGCGAACCCGCCGGTCGGCTCATCTGCCGGCCGAGAGCTCGAGGCGGCGGCGCGCCAGCCACTTCGCCCATGGGGTCGCCGGCTCGATCAAGAGCCGCCGGCGCCACCGCTCGAGGCGCGATGCCGTGGGCAGTGGAGCGGCCGATGCGAACCCCGGCGGCACGCGAAGGGGATCGACGATCGCGGGCGGCAGCGCGGCGGCGCGCGCATAGGTGCCGGTGCGCGGCTGCCCCGCGAGGATGATGACCTTGCCGGGGACGAGCAGCTTCTGCGGACAGGGCATGCCGGCGCTGATGCCGCCGCAGGGCAACCCGCGCATCCGGCAGCGCAGGCCCGCCGGCTCGACCTCGCACGTGGTGCCGCGCTCCGCCGATGCCAGCGTGGTCCGCTCCAGGACGCGCGGTTCGTCGTAGAGCAGCGCGCCCCACACCGCCGCGAGGTACGGCGCCTGCGTGGCGGCGAAACGAGCGTGCGGAATGTCCACCAGCACGAGCTGGGTGTCGTCGGGCAGCCGCGGGCACGCCGCGACGATGGAGGCGAGCTCGGCCCGCTGGTCGAGCCAGAGGCTGAAGAAGTAGTCCTGCCGTTCGAGCCCGCCCCACAGGCCGAGGAATGTGAAGCCACCGACGAGCGCGCACGCGCCGATGCGGGCGGGCCGCCCATGTTGCAGCAGCGCCGCGGCGATCAGAGCGAGGAACATCGACGCCCACACTCGCGACAGCAGGTGGGTCCGGAAGTGGATGTCGGCGAGCTGGACGAAGGTCGTCGGGCCGTTGGCGACGAGGAGAAGGACGCCGAGCGCGCCGGCGGCGACGAGAGCGCGGCGACGATCGAAGGCGCCGGCGGTCGTCGCCTGCGGGCGCGACCACCACCCGAGCGCCAGCAGCGCCGCCGCTGCCGCGACGGCGACCGCGACCACCGGCGGTAGCAGCGGGCGCGGTGGCGCGTACCACGAAGTCCGCCGCACCCACTTCCAGGCCGCGAAGTTGAAGACGAGCTGGCCGGCGACCTGCCGCAGCGCTCCTTGGCGCGGCACCTGGACCGCCGCCCGCGCGTAGGGGCCGCGCAGGAAGGCGGCGAAGGCCACCAGGTAGGGCAGCGCCGCGGCCATCCACACGGCCGACAACACGAACGCGCGCCGCCGTTGCTCGCGCGGGGCGACGAGCGCCAACCACGCGAGCGCCAGCGGGAAGGTCAACGCCGCGACGTCGATCGTCCACAGGCTCAGCAGCAGCAGCGCCGTCGAGAGGAGGAGCATCCACCACCTCCCCGCCCGCACGTAGACGTGAGCGGCCAGGAAGGCGGCGAGGAAGAAGGCGACGCTCTGTTGGTAGCCGAGGCCGACGAGGCTGCCGGTGAGGAAGTCGCTCGACGCGGTGGCGACGAGCAGCGCGGTGGCGGCGCCGGCCGCCTCGCCGCCGGGTAGGAGACGGCGGCCCAGCGCGCCGGCGAGCAGCGCGGTCGCCAGCCAGGAGCCGAGCAGCATCGCTTGCAGCGTGCGCAACGGGTCCGGCGTCTCGACCGCGAGCGAGTCGTCGAGCAGCGAGAGCTTGCGCGTCGGCGCTTCGCCGATGGCGTGCAGGCGCTGGTGCCACGGGCGGTCGTGGAGAACGCGCGCGTTGTGCAGCGCCGCGGCGTCGTCCTGGAGGAGCCCGCGGTCGAAGAGCAGGAGGCCCGCGGTCAGGAAGCCGAGCAGCGCGACGACCGCCACGCCCGCGGCCGCCGAATACCCGGCGCGCACGGCTCGACGCCACGATCGCTCCATGCCTGGTCTCGCCCCCGGGACTGGTCTCGCCCCCGACCTGGTCTCACTCTCGAAAACCGCGTCCTCGTTTCCCGTGTTTTCCAGATGACGTAGCGATATCGTCGCATCAAACGACCTGTCGAAGCCGGCCGCCGCCGCAACGAGCGCCATGTCTCACGACCTCCCCGCCGACCTGGGCCAGAGCCGGCTCGAGCTGCGCCGCTGGCTCGGCGAGGGCGCCAGCGGCACCGTCTACGAGGCCTTCGACGCCGAGCGCGGCACGACGGTGGCGGTCAAGGTGCTGCGCCAGCTCGGGCCGGCCGACCTCTACCGCTTCAAGAACGAGTTCCGCACCCTCGCCGACGTCGTCCACCCTAACCTGGTGCAGCTCTACGAATTGTTCTCCGACGGCGAGCGCTGGTCGTTCACCATGGAGCTCGTCGACGGCGTCGACTTCTGCACCTGGGTGCGCGGCGACCGCCTGGCCGACGAGGCGCGCATGCACACCGGCTCGGAGCCGACGCTCAAGGCGATCCCCGACTCCGCGCACGCGAGCGGCAACGGGCGCGCGAGCGGCCCCGCGCCTCCTCAGAACGTCGCCGAGCCGGTGTCGCCCCGCGTCGATGCGCCGCCGAGGCCCGATTTTCCGCCGCCCGATCTCGACGACGGCTTCGACGAGGCGCGGCTGCGTGCGGCATCGGTGCAGCTCGCGCACGGGCTCGGCGCGCTGCACGGCGCCGGCAAGCTGCACCGCGACCTGAAGCCGTCGAACGTCATGGTGGCGCCCAGCGGCCGCGTCGTGCTGCTCGACTTCGGCTTGATTCGCGACGCCGAGCCCAACCAGACCTACCAGAGCCTGCACGAAGGCATCGTCGGCACGCCGGCGTACATGGCGCCCGAGCAGGCCGCGGGCTTGAACGTCAGCTCCGCGAGCGATTGGTACGCGGTGGGCGCCATGCTCTACGAGGCGCTCGCCGGCAGGCCGCCGTTCGTCGGCCGCGGCCTGCAGGTGCTGGTCGAGAAGCAGTCGATCGACCCGGCGCCGCCCAGCCGCTTCATGCACGGCGTCGACTCGGCGGCGCGCGCCCGCGACCTGCAGGACCTGGCGATGGATCTCCTCGCCCGCGATCCGGCGCGGCGGCCCACCGGCCGCACCATCCTCAAGCGGCTGGGCGGCACGCAGGTGCCGCGCGGCCCGTTCGCCAGCCAGTCGACCTCGTGGCCGGGCACGCCGCGGCTCGTCGGCCGCGAGCGCGAGCTGCGCGCGCTGCGCCACGCCTTCGAGACCTCGCGCCGGCGGCAGGTGACGGTGCTCGTCGGCGGCGCTCCGGGCTCGGGGAAGAGCGCCCTCGTACGCAGCTTCCTCGACGAGTTGCGCGGCGAGCGCGACCCCACGAGCCCGGGCAACCCTGGTCATTCAGATGCGCCGGTCGTGCTCAGCGGGCGCTGCTACTTGAACGAGTCGCTGCCCTACAAAGCGGTCGACAGCTTGATGGATGCGCTCTCGCGCTACCTGCGCGGGCTGCCGCGCGAGGAGGCGCAGGCGCTGGTGCCCGCCGACGTGCAGGCTCTGGCGCGGCTCTTCCCGGTGCTCGGCCGGGTCGAGGCGGTGTCGGCCGCCGAGCGCAAGGTGCTCGAGGTGCCCGACTCGCTCGAGCTGCGCCGAAGAGCGTTTGGTGCCTTGCGCGAGCTCTTCGCGCGCCTGGCGGCGCGGCAGCCGCTCGTGCTCTACATCGACGACCTGCAGTGGGGCGACGCCGACAGCGCGGCACTGCTCGCCGAGCTGGCGCGGCCGCCCGACCCGCCGCCGCTGCTGCTGCTCGGCGGCGTGCGCACGGGCGACGGCTCGGCGTCGCCCCTGGTCGAGAGCCTGCGTAAATCGGCGAGCCTGCCCGGCGCGGGCATCGAGCTGCGCGAGCTGGCCGTGGGACCGCTGTCGCTGGTGGATTCGGAGGTGATCGCGCGGCATCTGCTCGCAGAGCGGCCGGCCGAGCCGCCGCACTCCGGCGACCTGTCGCCGGAGGAAGCCGACCGCCTGCGCGCCGCCGTCGCGCGCAGCGACGCGGCCCGGAAGGCGCCGGACGCCGGGCTCGCCACCGTGCTGGCGCGCGCCTCGGCGGGCAACCCGTTCTTCCTGCAAGCGCTGGTGCGCTACGCGCAGGCGTTGAGCGAGCCCGATCCGCGCGGCGGGGCGGGAGCTGGCGAGGCCGAAGACGATGCGCTGCGCAGCTCGTTCTCGTTTCCCTCGCTCGACGCGCTGGTGACGGCGCTGCTGGCGCGGCTGCCGGCCGAGGCGCGGGCGCTGCTCGAAGTGGTGGCGATCGCGGCGCACCCGCTGACGCTCTCCGCCGCCGCCCGCGCCGCGCGCCTCGACGAGGGGCTGCAGGCGGCTCTCACCGTGCTGCGCGCCGGCAAGCTGGTGATCGTGCGCGAGGCGGCGGGCACGCGCTGGATCGAGCCCTACCTGACGCGCATCGCCGAAGCCGTCGACGCGGTGCTCGACGCGGAGACGCGGCGCGCCCTCCACGCCCGCATCGCCGCCGCGCTGCTGCTCGATCCGCAGGTGGACCCCGAGGCGCTCGCCGTTCACTTCCGCGCCGCCGGCGAGGAGACCCGCGCCGCCGAGTACGCGCTGCAGGCGGCGCGGCGGGCGCGTGAGGCCTTGGCCTTCGACCGCGAGGTCGAGCTGCTGCGGCTCGTGCTCGAGCTCGGCGGGCAGCCGGGACAGCCGAGTCATCCAGATGCCGAGCGCCGCGCGCTGACGGTGGAGCTCGGCGAGGCGGCCACCAACGCCGGCCGCGGCGCCGAGGCGGCGGCCGCCTACCTCGCCGCGGCGCCGGGCGCCAAGGCCGGCGAGGCGATCGAGCTGCGACGCCGCGCCGCCGAGCAGCTCCTCGTCTCCGGCCGCATCGACGAAGGGCTCGCCGCCATCGAGCAGGTGCTCGCCTCGATCGGCATGCGGCTGCCGAAGACGGCTCGCGCCGCGTTCCTCTCCCTCGTCTGGCGCCGCCTGTTGCTGCGCCTGCGCGGCATCCGCTTCCGCGAGCGCGACTCGACGCAGGTGGCGAACGAGCGGCTGATCGCCATCGACACCTGCTGGTCGGTGACCGTCGGCCTCGGCCTCGTCGACACCATCCGCGGCCTCGACTTCGGCACCCGCGGTCTGCTGCTCGCGCTCGACGCCGGCGAGCCGTCGCGCGTGGCGCGCGCGCTGGCGCTCGAGATCGGCGTCTCCGGCACCAGCGGCACCAAGAACGTCGAGGCGACCGAAGAGATGGTGCGCCAAGCGATGCGCCTCGCCAAGAAGCTCGGCGATCCGCGCATCGAGGGGCTGGCGACGGTGACCTCGGGCATGGCAGCCTACCTGCGCGGCGACTTCAGCCTCGCGCGCGAACGGCTCGAGCGCGGCGAGCGCATCCTGCGCGAGCGCTGCCGCGGCGTCACCTGGGAGCTCGACACCGCGACGACGATGCTCTTTCGCGCCCTGCTGTTCCTCGGCGACTGGGCGGAGATCCGCCGCCGGCTGCCGTCGGCGCTCGAAGGCTTCGCGGCGCGCGGCGACCTCTACGCCGAGACCAACGTGCGCTCGCGCATGGGCTGGGTGGCGCGCCTGATGCTCGACCAGCCCGAGGAGGCGCGGCGCGAGGCGCGCGAGGCGATCGCCCGCTGGTCGCACAAGAGCTTCCACCTGCAGCACTACTGGCAGCTCACCGGCCTCGCCGAGATCGCGCTCTACGAAGGCCGCGGCGTGCAGGCGTGGGAGGAGATCGAGGCGAGCTGGCCGAAGCTCGCCGACACCCACCTGCTGCGCGTGCAGTTCACCCGCGTCGAAGCCGGCCATCTGCGGCTGCGCGCCGCGGTGGCGGCGATGGCGGCGTCGGGTCTCGACGGCGAGCTCTACAAGAAGCTCGAGCCGCTGGTGCAGCGCGAGCTCCACAAGCTCGAGCGCTCGGGAGTGGCGTGGTCGATGCCGCTCTTCGAGCTGCTGCGCGCCGGCATCGCGGCGCTCGAAGGGCACCACGAAGACGCGGCGCGGCTGTTGGACAAGGCGGCCGACGGCTGCGACCGCTCGCAGCTCGGCCTCTACGCCGCCGCCGCGCGCATGCGCCGCGCGCAGCTTCGCGAACGGCCCGACGACGCCGCCGGGCGCGCGGCGGCCGACCACCTGCGATCGCAAGGCGCGCTGCGCCCGGAGAAGTGGTGCGATGTGCTGGTACCGGGAGGGTGGGACAACGGCTCGCGGGCGGGCGACCGGCGCCGAATCGGCGGCGCGGCGGTATCATCGAGGTGAGGGTCATCCCCATGAACGCGAGCTGGCTTCATTCGCTCCTCGGCCGCCGCTTCCGGAAGCTGAGCCCGGCCCTCGCGGTGCTCTTCGTCCTCGGCTGCCACGACTCGCCCACCGAAGTGCGGGGCGAGGTCTCGTTCCAGAACGTGACCAAAGCCAAGCTCGTGCCGCGCGTCGGTCCCGACGTGCGCGAGGTCGTGCGCGACCAGGCACGCTGGGAAGAGGTGTGGCGCGAGCTCTACGATGGCGCCGGTCCGCCGCGGCCGCAGATCGACTTCCGGCGCGAGATGGCGATCGTCGCCACCGCCTCGCTCACCTGCTTCGGCGACGTCGAGGTCGAGTCCGTCGAGCGCGACCGCGACGGCGTGCTGGTCAAGATCGCCGACGCCGGCCCGGCGCCGCTGTGCCTCTGCTTCGCCGCCGAGTACGTCTTCCAGGTCGTCCGCGCCACCCGCGTCGACGGCCCGGTGAGCTTCGCCGTGCGCACGACGCCGCCGCGCTGCGGCTGAGCGGCCTTCACGGCGCCGCGAAGGCGGCGATGTTGGCCTGCACGACGAAGGCGAGGATCTGCCGCGCCGACTCGCGCGAGAAGCCGCGTTGCGGCAGCGCCCGCGCCAACAGGGGATGGCCGGCGAGCCGGCGCCGCGCGCTCGGCATCACCATCACCGCCGCGTCCGCAGGAATGGATTCCAGCGCGTCACGGCCAAGCGTCAGGTGGCGCAGGTTCGCCGCCGCTCCCGGCTCGTCGCCCCAGATCGCACGCGCTTTGGTTTCCCAGCGCGGATCGACGCCGACGAAGTAGATCGGCCCTTTCAGGAGCAACGCGGCGATCTCGCGCCGCTGCGCTGAGTCGAGGGTGACGAGCACATAGGGTTTCGCGAGGTCCATCGCCAAGCGGCGCACCTCGCCGGCGTGATGGCTGGTGGAGACGAGGAGGTCGACGCCGCGCAGCGACGGCGCGTGCGCGTCGACCTGCTCGAGATCCACTTCGACGGCCTCGATACCGTAACGCTCGCGCAGCTCCTCCGCCATCGCCTCGCGTTGGTCCTCGTTGCATTCGAGGCAGGCGGCGCGCAGATGCACCGTCTGCAGGCAGCGCCGCGCGCGCTCGGGGAAGCCCTGCGCCGGCGCGCCGATGGCGACGTCGTCGACGAGCTGGTTGACGAGCCGGGTCGCGAACCCTGCCAGGTACGGCACCGACGCCGGGCTCGGCGCCGCGCCGCCGATGAAGATGCCGGCGCGCGGCCGGATCTCGATGAGGCCTTCGCGCTCGAGGGCGCGGGCGGCGGCAACCACCACGCGGTAGTCGGTGCCCAGCGCCTTGGCGGTCTCGCGCGCGCTCGCCAGCCGCTCGCCGGGATGCAGGAGTCCCAGGTGCAAACCGCTGGAGACGCGGTGCCTCAGCGCCTGCTGGATCTCCTCGCGGCGGCGGGTCATGGCTCCCTCGACGGCGTGTCACCAGCGCTGCGTGACTCAGCCGGAAGGTCAGCCTCAGTCTGACACATGCCGGCGCCGCGGGATGCGGCGCGTCGTCAGCGATCTTGCAGCCGGCGACCACGAGACAGATCGCCTCTACGAAGGAGACCGCCATGCGAAAGATTGAGCTCCGTTCGTCCGTGCGCCTCGTGCTCTGCCTTCTCGTCGTTCTCCTCGCCGCCGGCGGACCGCTGGCTGCCGCCGACAAGATGACGCGCTCCGGCTTCAACGCCGACATGCGCAAGCTGTGGGAGGACCACATCACCTGGACGCGGCTGTTCCTCGTCGAGGCGACCGCCGGTCTGCCGTCGAAGGACGCCACCACGCAGCGGCTGCTGCAGAACCAGACCGACATCGGCAACGCCATCAAGCCGTTCTACGGCGACGCCGCCGGCACCAAGCTCACCGCGCTGCTGCGCGACCACATTCTCATCGCCGCCGATCTCGTCACCACCGCCGCGGCCGGCGACACCGCCAAGAAGGACGCCGCCAGCCAGCGCTGGCTCGCCAACGCCGACGAGATCGCCGCTTTCCTCTCCGGCGCCAACCCCAAGAATTGGCCGGCTGCGGACGCCAAGAAGATGATGCACGAACATCTGAGCCTCACCACCAACGAGGTCGTCGCGCACCTGGGCAAGGACTGGAAGGCCGACGTCGCCGCCTACGACGCCGTCCACGCCCAGATCCTCCACATGGCCGACATGCTGAGCTCGGGCATCGAGGCGCAGTTCCCGAACAAGTTCCACGCGTAAGCCGCCGCGGCGGCGCCGTCGATAGCGGCGTCGGCAGTCGAGATCGAGTCGGGCCAGTGTAGCCGTCTGTGCTACGCTGGCCCAGGATGAAGTTCGTCACCATCCGCGAGCTGCGCAACCGGCCGGGCCGGGTCTGGGACGACCTGCGTGACGACGACTTGGTGCTGACCGCCAACGGCAAGCCGGTCGGCATCCTCGTCGGCGTCGAGGAAGAGGGTCTCGAGGATGCGCTGGCGTCGCTGCGCCGCGCTCGCGCGATGCAAGCGACCTCGCGGCTGCGGCGGCAGGCGGCGAAGAGCGGCGCCCGCGATCTCCCGCCCCGGCAGGTGGCGGCGGAGATCCGCGCGGTGCGGCGACAGCGATCGTCGTGAGGATCGTGCTCGACACCAACGTGCTGGTGTCGGCACTGCTCACTCCGCACGGGCCGCCGGGCCGCCTCCTCGACTTGGTGCTCGCCGGCAAGGTCCGTCTGCTGCTGGACGACCGCATCGCCGACGAGTATCGCGCGGTGCTCCTGCGGCCTCGCCTCGGTTTCGACGGCGCGGACGTAGCGGCCCTGCTGGCGTTCCTGGCAGCGGAGAGCGAGTGGGTCGCCGCGGCGACCGTGCGGGTGAAACTCAGCGATCCCGGCGACGAGCCCTTCGCGGAGGTCGCCATCGCCGGCGGTGCTGATTACCTCGTCACCGGCAATGCACGGCACTTCCCAGCGTCGCGACTGCCGGAAGGGCCGCGCGTCGCCACACCCACGGATGCCCTCGCCGCAGTGATGCGCGGCCGGTGACGCAGCGTGGAAGCGCGCTTCGCGACGGAGCGGGACGCGCGGCGCGTGGCACAGCCTGCGACTAGAATCCGCGCGTGCCAGACAGTGCAGCTCGGCGGCGGTGGTGGGCTCGCCGTCTGTCCGTTGCCTCGCTCGCGCTGCTCGCGCGGGGCGCGGTGGCGCTGCCGCTGCCGATCGCGCCGCCGCTGCCGCTTCCCACTGAGCAGCCGGCTCCGACGCCCCAACCCGCCGATCATCCGGAAGGCGAGCCGGCGGACACCGAAGACCACACCTGGCCGAAGCTCGACGTCTACATCCCCGAAGGCGAGCTCGACCTGCGCCTCGACCGCTCGCTGCGCAACGCTTTCTTCGAAGGGCAGGTCAAGTACAACTTCGTCAAGGGCGACATCACCGCCTTCCTGCGCTACCGCTACTACGGCTACCGCCGCACCTATCGTCTGGCGCTCTTCGATGCCGTCGAGTTCCCCGGCGTCGAGAAGCTCTCGAACGACTTCTTCCGCACCCGCGGCACGCTGCTGCTCGTGCAGCAGCCGTGGGACTACTACAGCCGCAGCTTCCTGCTCGCCGAGCTCGACCGCATCAGCTCCAACAAGCGCGAGCTCGCCTTCACCACCAACCGCACCAACACCTTCATCCGCCTCGGCCACCAGATCGGCACGCCCGACGATTCGCGCTCCAACGCCATCGTCGGCGAGAGCCGCGCCGAGGTCGCGCAGGTGCTCACCGCGCACCGCCGCATCGGGCCGTGGGGCGCCGGCTTGACCGGCGCCGCGACGTGGGGCTTCGACTACCTGGGCGGCGACTTCAGCTACCTCAAGCTCGAGGCCGAGGGCCTCAAGCGCTTCGACCTGCCGCTGCGCCGGAGCTTCGTCATCGCGCGCCTGCACGCCGGCGCGTTTCCCGCCAAGCACCGCGTGCGCGAGACCGACCCCGAGGCCTTCGCGGGCGACCAGTACGCCATCCCGCAACCCGAGCTCTTCCGCCTCGACGGCCGCAACGCGATGAAGGGCCTGGCCGGCCACCGGCGCGGCACCGAAGAGCTGCACGCCACGACCGAGCTCTTCGTGCCCTGGTTCGCCGGCGAGGATCGCCGCGCGCTGCGCCTGCGCTGGCAGGAGTTCTACGGCGTCCTCTACACGGGTGCCGGCAGCGTCGGCTTCGACCGCTCGATCTACCGCCGCTTCGGCGACTACGCGCTCGACGCCGGCATCGGCTTCGAGGCCGCGGCGCGGCTGCGCAACTACTCGTTCTTCCTGACCGGCATCGTCGCCGGCACCATCCGACCATCCGGGCACGTCGAAGCCCAGCTCTCGGTCAAGTCGTATCATTGAATGACTTGTCTCGACTCCAGCCAGTGGCCGCCGCCCTAGGCAACCACCTTAATTCCAGCTGCCCAACAACTTAGGACAACCGGGTGGATTCGATCCAGGCGAGCATCTGCGCCAGATCGTGTGCCCAGAAAATACTCAAGCCGCTCTGCTGGGCTTGCTCAAGGTTGTGAAGTTTGAAGACGCCACTGAGCACGGCGACGGGCACCACTTGATCGTGACCCAGACCGCGCCTCCACTCCACGGCTTTAGCGGCGGCGTCGTTGTTGAGGCGCTTCACCGAGTTCGTAGCGGAATTCGAGACCTTCGCCTCGATCGGCATCGCGCGCCGATCCCATAGGCAGACTACGAAATCAGCCTTACGCGTACCCAGGAGGCTCTCGCCGCAGAACTCACCTGGATCCGGCGCGTCATACAGAGTGGGCATCTTCCGCCTGGGTACTTTCTGAAAGCCCGCGCCTAGCAGAGCATCTTCGATCCTTTGTTCCTGCTGCCTCTTTCCGAGGCTCCTGCGCGTCGTCTGGACGCGCGAGGTGGCCATCAACGCAGCGGAAGCTAAGACAGCCGCTGACTTTTCTCCCTCCGCAGGCTCCCTCCCCTCGCTCACCCACGGGAACCGACGGCGGTCCAAGGCCGTTAGGACCGACTCGACCACTCGCTGCATCATTGCGGGATCGCTGCGCAGGCTTCCCGCGCTGAGCCTAGCTTCTGCCACCGTGCCCAAGTCGTCCACGGAGATGGGGGGGCCTGCAAGATATCGAAAGACCTCTTGTAGCTTGGAGTCGCAGAGAATGTCTACCGCTTGCTCGGTGACAGCCGTGAGGTCCACGGTCTGCTCAAGGAGGTCTTCGACGACGCCCTGATAATCGTCGAAGGCCTCGAGGTAGGCCTCGAGAGGCTCCTCGAGGCGCTCGCTTCGAAAATGCTCGATCGCCAGCAGCCGGTCCTTCTCCAGCTGCTCACGGCTCCATCGCGGCGGTTGTGTCACGTCTCCAGAAGGAGCGAAGGTGAGGGAATCGGAATGCGTTCCATCTCTCGGGGTTCAAACTTCGTCAGGCCGCCGGCATACGTGCGACCTAGTTCTTGGCGTGTGCAGCGGCTGAGGAAGGCTACCAGACCGTCGAGGATTGCGTCAGGGAGAGGCTCGCGCGGATAGAGACCGTGCGCAACGTTGATGTGACGAACCGCCGCAAGATTGCGTACGAAGGCCGGTGGTCGGCGAGCCATGTACGTGGCCAGCACCGGGGCCGGATCTCGCAGCCCGACAGACCACCAAGCCTTTCGCGATCGCGCGATGTAGCCGCTGTGTGCGCCCACGGCACGTGCCTTACGCAAGAACCGATCGATTGCCTCCTTTTCGGATGCGTCGAATATCGAGAGATCAGCAGGGAGATCGATAACGCGCCGGAGTGTACTAGCGTCTACGAGCGCCTTCCCCGCGGCAAAGAGTTCTCGCGCTCTTGTCACTGCGCGAAAGAGAACCGAATCGGGAAGATCAAGTTGCTGCTCGCCCCTGACCCATACGCGATTGGCACCAGTAACTTGGCCGCGGTGAACTCGGAAAAGCTCACCGAGTTCAACATAGTCCGGCGGAACTTGCGCGGCCACACGTGTGAGATGAGACCACCGCGGCTCGACGCAGAGACGTTCGCGGCTGATTACGCGACCGCCGTCGAAGTCAAGAGCGGGTAGCTCTTGAACCGACCGAATGCGGTGTAGCGAGACTGTCGCCCGAGGCGCTTTCTCGACGACGAACGTCGCGATCGCCGCCGTCGTAGCCGCATCGGGAAACGCCATCGTCGTCGGTTCGAGGACGACCAGCGATCGACCACCAAGCTGCTGGGAAAAGAGATCGCGCACGAGCCGCCCGTAGTTGACATCTAGCCATTCGGCCGAGGTGATGAACGCGCCCAGATCGCCAGGGCGCGCTCGCAGCGCGGTAGCGAGGAAGAAGTAGACGTGAAGGCCTGCCAGCCGACTGGCGCGCAGTCCCAGAGAAACCGCCTGCCTGGCCAGCCAGCGCTTGAGCCTCAAAGAGAGAAGATGGTGACGCACATATGGGGGATTGCCGATGAAGAGCGTCGGCCCTGAATGGGGGGGTAGATCGCAGCTGATGTAGTCATCAAGCGCCACGTGCGCTCGTTCCGCAAGGCCGCTAGCAGCAAGGTGCCCACGCGCCAAGACAAGCGCAAGTGGATCTGTGTCAACGCCAACTAGGGTCGCGTGTGGAAAGTACTTGGCCGCCGAGACCAGAAACCGTGCAGAGCCGACTCCTGGTTCAACGACTCGCTCGGGTGTGACGCCTTGTGTGGTCGCCCAGGAGCACATCGCGTTGACGATCGGCGCCGGCGTGTATGTCGCGCCGGACGACCTGCGGTTTGTCGCCGAGCGAAGCTGGCAGAAAAAATCGCCGAGGGGATCCTCGCCACTGCGAATGGCGGAAGCAAGCTCCGTCGCGCTGTACTCCGAAGGGATCGCTGCATTGCGCGCGAGGACGCGCTCGTCTGGCGACCACCTGCCGACGCTCTTGGCGCCAAGGGCAATGGCAGCCCCAAGCAGCTCCTTCTCGTTGGCCGGGATCCAGGTAAGCCCAATCATGGCAGCAGCTCAGGAGAAGTATAGTCAACTTAGGGGGGTTGACACTTCAACTAGACCGCTTCGCGCCGCAGCGATGCCACGGCGCCGACGAGGCCGGCCGCCGCGCCGAGGGTGACGATCAGGAGCTGGTCGCGCAGCGACAGGAAGCTGCCGGTGAGTACGCCGGCGAGCCAGGTGCGCGGCACCTGCGGCACCATGACGAGGTGGCCGAGGTAGAGGGCGAGAAGAGCGATCCCGCCGCCGAGGATGCCCTGCACCAGCCCTTCGACGTAGAACGGGCCGCGGATGAAGAGCTCGGTGGCGCCGACGAGGCGCATGACACCGATCTCGTCGCGGTAGAGGTAGGCGGTCAGGCGGATGACGCTGGCGATGGTGAAGATGGCGGCGACGAGCAGCACGACGACGACCGCCAGGCCGATGCCGCCGATGACGCGCAGCACGCCCTCGAGCTGGCTCACCCAGTCGCGGTCGTCGTCGACCATGCCCACCTGGGGCGCGCGGCGCAGCGACTGCACCCATGCTTCGAAGGCGCGCGGCTCGACTCGCTCGGGGTCATAGGCCACCTCGAACGACGCCGGCAGCGGCTCCTCGCCCCAGCCGTGGACCAGCTCGGCGACGCTCGGGAAGTAGCGCTCGAACCGCTGCCGCGCCTGCTCGGCGCTCACCGAAGCGACGCCGCTCACCCAGCGCGGCTGGCGCAGCGATGCCTGCAGGCCGGAGGCTGCCGCCGGCGTGACGCCTGGGCGCAGGTAGACGATCACCTTCGCCTCGCGCCGCCACTCCTGCACCTGTCGATCGAGGTTGCCGATGAGCAGCAGCAGTGCGCCGCCGATGAAGAGCGACACCGCGATCGTCGAGACGGCGACGGCGCTGATCTTCCAACTCCGCGCGAGGTTGACGATCGCCTCGCGGAAGAAGTACCCAAAGGCGCGGTGCACCGCCACTGTGCTGGAGGACCTCTGGAGAACCTCGGGAAAACCTTGCCCGCGCCGGCCTCAGCCGCCGACCGCTTCCGGCAGCGGCGTCAGCGGCCGCGCTCCGGCGGCGATGACCCCACTCATCCGCCGCGCCGCGGTGGCGCCGGGGATGGAGCTGTCTTCCTGCAGACGCCCGGCGCGCAGCGACAGCACCCGCTTGTCGAGCCGGTCGATGACGTGCGCGTCGTGAGTGGCGACGAGCACGGTGGTGCCGCGGCGGTTGATCTCCAGGAAGAGCTCGAAGATCTCGCGCGCCATCTCGGGGTCGAGGTTGCCGGTGGGCTCGTCGGCGACGAGGATCTCGGGCTGGTTGACGAGGGCGCGGGCGATCGCCACCCGCTGCTGCTCGCCGCCGGAGAGCTCGAGCGGAAAGGCCTTCATGCGGTGGGCGAGGCCGACGCGGCGCAGCGTCTCGTAGGCGAGCCGCTTCTGGCGCTGGCCGTCGAGGCCGAGCACGCGCGGCAGGTAGCTGACGTTCTCGAACACCGTCTTGCGCGGGATCAGGCGGAAGTCCTGGAAGACGACGCCCATGGTGCGGCGCAGGAAGGGCACCTTGCGCCGCGGCAGCGAAGCGACGTTGCGACCGTTGACCAGGATCTGGCCGCTCGTCGGTATCTCCTGGCGGAAGATCAGGCGCAGCAGCGTCGACTTGCCGGCGCCGCTCGGGCCGGTCAAGAAGGCGAACTCGCCGCGCTCGATCTGGAAGGTGACCTCGTCGAGCGCGCGCTGGCCGCCCGGGTAGTGCTTGCTCACCCGGTAGAAGTGGATCATCGGCTTCCGATTCGCGCCGGCTGCATGTCGTGGTTCGCCAGCTAGTCTACCCCTCCGCCATGAGTTATCCGCTGTGGAGCGACCGCGCCGGGCGGGTCGAGGTGCGCTTCGTCGGCCGCGGCGAGGAGCGGTCGCGCGAGGAGACGCTGGCGGCTGTCGAGGTGGACGCGCCGCCGGTCGCGGCCTTGAAGCAGATGCACTCGGCGCGGGTGATGCACGTCGACGGCCCAGGGTCCGCCGGCGAAGGCGACGCGCTGGTGACGGTGCAGCGCGGGCTCGCGCTGTCGGTGATCACCGCCGACTGCGTGCCGGTGCTGATCGCCATGGGCGACGCTATCGCCGCCGTGCACGCCGGCTGGCGCGGCGTCGTCGCGGGCGTGGTGCCGGCGGCGGTCGAAGAGCTGCGCCAGGGGGCTGGTGCGAGCGCGCACGACCGTCCGGCCATTGCCTGGATCGGTCCCGCGATCGGCGTCTGCTGCTACGAGATGGGACCCGACGTCGCGGCGCAGGTCGTCGCAGCAAGCGGCGAGGAGGTGGCGACGCCGGGCCCCGCCGGCAAGCCGCACGTCGACATGGTGCGCGCCGTCGAGCTGCAGCTGCGCCGCGTCGGCATCGCCGACGTGCGCCGCTTCGGTCCCTGCACGCGCTGCGAGCCCGACCTCGTGTGGAGCTATCGACGCGACGGCGCCAGAGCCGGCCGCAACATCGCCTACGTGTGGATGCGCGACTAGCCGCCGTCTACAGCGACAAGTTGCTGCGCCGGAAGCCGCGCGGGTCGCGGCCGAAGGCGCGGAGCTGGCCGCAGGCAGCGGAGACGTCGTCGCCGCGGCGACGTCGCACGGTGGCCACCAGCCCCCGCGCGCGCAGGCGGTCGCGGAAGGCGGTGACGGCTTCCGGCGATGGCGGCACCATGCGCTCGCCGAGCACCGGATCCGGGTTGACCGGGATCAGGTTGACCTTGGCGCGGCTCGTCAACCCCGAACCCGCGAGCAGCCGCGCCAGCGCGTCGGCATCGGCGGGCGCGTCGTTCACTCCGGCGATCAACAGGTACTCGAAGGTGAGCTTGCGGTTGGGCTCGAGCGGGAAGTCGCGCAGCGCCGCCATCAGCTCGGCGAGCGGCCAGCTCTTGTTGACCGGCATCAGCTCGCTGCGCCGCGCGTCGTCGGGCGCGTGGAGCGAGATGGCGAGGTTCGGCCGCCGCGGCCACGCCGCCATGCGACGGACGCCCGGCACCAACCCGACGGTGGAGACGGTGATGCGGCGCAGCGAGATCCACTCGCCGAGCACGTCGATCGCGGCTTCGACGGCGTCGAGGTTGAGCAGCGGCTCGCCCATCCCCATGAACACGAGGTTCAAGCTCTGCTGCGCCTGCAGGCGGCCGGCGATGGCGAGCACCTGACCGACGATCTCGCCGGCGGTCAAGTCGCGCCCGGCGCCCCAGAAGCCGGTGACGCAGAAGCGGCACGCCATCGCGCAGCCGGCCTGGCTCGAGATGCAGAAGGTGCGGCGCTCGCCGTCTGGGATGTCGACCGCTTCGACGGTGGCGCCGTCGCCGAGCCGGAAGAGGTATTTCGTCGTGCCGTCGGACGAGACGTGCTTGGTCTCCACCTCCGGCAGCCCGATGCGGAACCGCTGCGCCAGCTCGGTGCGCAGCGGCCGCGACAGCGCGGTGATCTCGTCGAAGCTCTTGGCGCCCTGCTCGTAGACGCCGCGGTAGACCTGCTCGACGCGGTACGGGCGGTCGATCGCCGGCGCGATCAGCGTCGCGAGCTCGGCGCGGCGCAGCCCGAGCACATCCCTGTGATCGGGAGCGGCTGCGCTCACCGGCGCCGGCGGCGCGTCGGATCGATGCCGATCGACTTCAGGAACGACAGGTCCCCGCCGTTGATCTGGAACACCGGCTCCTGCGGCAGCGGCAGCTTGCCGCGCTCGGGCGCCACCAGCGCGTGCTGCTCGCCGTCCTGCTTCTTGCAATCGACGAGGAGGTAGAGCGAGTAGCCTTCTTCGCGCAACTGCCGCCACGTGCGGTGCACGTCGGTGGAGTCCGAGATCGCCTCGTAGAGGGCCTTGCGGAACTCCGAGAGCATGTGCTGCAGGCGCTCGTTGACCAAAGACCGGTCGTCCTCCAGCTTGGACCTCATGACCCCCGCGGGCCGGACAATCAATGCATCGAAGAACGATGTCAAGGCAGATTAGCGCCCGACCTGGGGCCTGTCAAACGAGCCGCGCGCAGATCGCGCCGCGCTGCGCGCGCGCACCGCGCGGGCTGGACGCGCGCCGCCGCGACGTGTAGAAACCGACGGCGATGAGCGCCCGTTCCTCACGTCCGCGGCTGCCGGCGATCGCCGGCTGGCTGCAGGACTGGGGGCTCGAGCCGCGCGCCATCGAGAGCTTGACCGGCGACGTCTCGCTGCGCCGCTACTTCCGCGCTCACCTCGGCGACGGCAGCACCGCCATCGTCGCCTACTACCCGGTGCAGCTGCGGCCGGTGTGCCGCCGCTTCCGGTTGACGACGGCGATGCTCGACGAAGTGGGCGTGCCGGTGCCGGTCATCCGCCGCGCCGATTGCCGGCGCGGCCTGATGCTGCTCGAGGACACCGGCGACCGCACGCTCTACGACGCGGCACGGCGCGACTGGCAGGCGCTGGCGCCGATCTACCGCCGTGCCGTCGACTACCTGCGGCGAATCCAAGCGTTGCCGCGCGAGCGCGTGGCGACGCTCAACGTCTGGCTCGACGCGATTCTCTTGCGCTGGGAGCTCAAGAAGAGCTGGGACCTGGTGCTGGTGCCGCGCGGTCTGGTGGGACCGCCGGACGTCGAGCGCGCGTTGTTCGCCGCGCTCGAGACGCTGTGCACCGAGCTCGGCCGCCCCGAGCGCCTCCGTCCGGCGCATCGCGACTTCATGCCGCGCAACTTGATGCTGCGCGAGGCCGCGACAGATGCGGCGGGCGACGAGCCCGCGCTCGTCGTGCTCGACCATCAGGACCTCCGCCTCGGCCCGCCGGCTTACGACCTCGCCTCGCTGCTCAACGACAGCCTCTTCCCGCCGCGCTGGCTCGAAGACGAGCTGCTCGCCACGCTGCATCCCGGCGACGAGGGTGCCCTCGACTATCGCCGCGCCGTCGTGCAGCGTGCGATCAAGGCGGTGGGCAACTACAGCGACTTCGCCCGCCGCGGCTTCGACCGCCACCTCAACTTGGTGGCGCCGACGCTGGCTCGGGCTTGGCGATGGTTTGGCGAGGTCCCGGAGCTGCGAGCGGTGCAGCCGGCGCTGCGTCCGTTCTGGGAGGCGCAGCTGCACGGTCTGCTAGACTGAGTCCGAGATCGAAGCGGCCGCTGCCGCTCCGGCCCACACCGCGGAGGTCGTCATGTTCGGAAGCCTTGGTGTCCCGGAGCTGCTGATCATCCTCGCCATCGTGCTGCTGATCTTCGGCTACTCGCGCCTGCCGCAGCTCGGCAAGGGGCTCGGCCAGGGCATTCGCAACTTCCGCCAGGGGCTGCGCGGCGGCAGCGACGCCGAGAGCTCCGACCACGACCGCCCCGCCGGCGGCTGAGCCGGCGAGCGCTCCGGCGCCGCGCAGCGAGCGCCGCTCCACCGCGAAGCGCGGTCCATACGTCCCGAACGCCGCCGGCGCCAGCATCGCGATCGTCGAATCCGCCGGCACCGTCGGCGGGTCGCCGAGCAGCGCGTCGAGCTGCGCCTCTTGCCACAGCGTGCGGTGGTAGCCGAGATAGAGCGTCAGCACGCGCTCGACGTAGCGCCGCGTCTCGCCGAAGGCAGGCACGCCGCGCGCGCGGCGCACCGCCGCGGGTCCGGCGTTGTAGGCGGCGAGCGCCAGCTCCAGGTTGTCGTCGAAGCGGCGCAGCAGGTCGCGCAGGTAGCGGGCGCCGGCGCGCACGTTGGCGTGCGGATCGGTGAGCCGCGCGGCGCCGTAGGTCTGAGCCGTCGACGGCATGAGCTGCATCAGGCCCTGCGCGCCGGCCGGCGAGATGGCGCCGGCGTCGAAGCCTGACTCGGTCTGCACCACGGCCAGCAGCAGCAGGCTGTCGAGGCGGTAGCGGTCGGCGGTGTCTTCGATCAGCGAACCGTAGGGGATGCTGGCGAGGAGCTGGTGGCGGCTGGCGCTCTTGCGCTCGTCGCCGAAGAGGGCGAACGTGCGCGTGCGCGCGGACTGGATCGCCGACAGTGGGCGCTCGTCGCCGAACAGGCGCAGCCCGGCTTCGCCGTCGCGCCGCCAGTAGGCGAGCTCGTCGAGCATGGCCATCCGTTCGAGGCTCGGCGCCGGCGGTGGGTCGGCCGGCGGCGCGGGCGCGCCCGAGCTCGTCGGCCAAAACAGCACCAGCAGCACCGCGCCACCCACCAGGGCGGAAAAAGTCCTACGGTCGCGCATGGGTCCCTCCGACAACTCTCCTCTCGGCCGTGATGGCCCGGGGATCAGAAACCCAGGGCATCGTGGTCAAAGTGGCACTCGCCCGCGAGTGGTGGGGCGAAGAGCGGAAATCTCCGTCCGGCGGCTAAGCAATTCCAGTGCCGTGGAGAGCGGAAACGAGGCGTTAAGATGTCAGAAGGGGATGATTCAGCGCGCGGACGCGCGCCGGCGGGGACGGGGACGCGGAGCGGCGGCGAAGTCCTTGGGAGCGATCTTGAGCGCGGCCATCTTGTTGCGCAGCGTGTTGCGGTGCACGCCCAGCGACGACGCCGAGCGCGACAGGCTGCCGGCGTGCTCGCGCAGCGCGGCCAGCAGGTACTGCCGCTCGAACTCGCGGCTCGCCTGTTGGAGCGAGATCCCTTCGCGGACGAGCTCGCCCACCAACCGACAGAGATGGCCGTTCAGGGTCTGATCGCTCACGGGTCTCGCGGGTCTTTCGAAAGGAAGGCGGCAGTCTAGCGCGCACGCATACGCCGCGCTAGTAGCCGTGAACGCGCAATCCCGCGCTGGTTCGGCTCGCGCTTCCGGTTACTTCGGCTCTAACTTGTCGCCGACGTAGATCGGGTATCGCGAGGTGACGATACGCGCCACCGCGCCGCGCGAGGCCACCGACAGCACCGCCAGCTCGCCGAGCACGACCGGCGGCTTGCCCGGCGCGTTCCTGCGGTAGATCGTGTAGAGGTCGCCAGGCGCCGCGCCGCTGTCGGCGCCGAGGTTGACGAACACCACGTGGTCCTCGCCGAGGCTCACCAGGTCGTCCTTCGCGCGCAGGATCACCGGGTCGTCGGCCAGGGCTTCGGTCGAGACCGGCACGTTGGGAGGCCGCAATCCGGTGCGGCGGCCGAGCGGCACCGGCTCGGGCACGAAGGGCTTGAGGCCGGCGCCGTCGATGATGCTGTCGCAGGCCTGCACGATCTCGGCGATGGCGAGCTGGTCCTGCACGGTGAGCAGGCGCAGGCGCCCCTGGTACTGGTAGAGGCGGCCCACCACCTGGCGCGTGTCAGGGTTCTTCAACAGGTCGAGCGGCCGCACGATGGTGTAGACGACGCCGGGCGTGAGCCCGGCCGCCATGCCGCCGTCGACGTAGACGATGTCGCCGATCGTCAGGTTGTACTTGACGGTGTCGGCGCCGAAGACGGTGCCGGTGCTGCCGTAGCCGCCGCCGGCGGCGCCGTTGAGCTGCGGCGACATGCCGTTGTACTCGGAGCCGACGATGTGGTACCCGAACTGCTCGTCGGGGTCGCCGACGTAGCCGCTGCAGTAGATGTCGTCCTCGGTGCCGAGCGGCGCCAGCGGCACCACCTTGGTGTTGATGGCGAGCGGCGGGCGCTCCTCGATCGGCGTGCCCTCGGGGTTGGTGTTGCCGGCCGTCGCCGCGGCGCCGCCGAGGTCCTGCTCGGCGAGCTGCTCGACGGGCGCCACCTGCGCGCCAACGGTTATCGGGTCGCCGGGGTAGATCCAGTGCGCGTCGAGGATGTAGGTGTTCTTCTCCCAGATCTGCGGCCAGAGGTAACTGTTGCCGAGGTACTTGCCGGCGATGGCCCACAGGGTGTCCCCGGGCACGACGATGTGGACCTGGGCATCGGGAGTATCAGGCGGCACCGGCGGCGGGTCCCAGGCCGTCCAGTGGTCGCCGACCTTGTGCAGTGTCTGCGGCGGCGTGTCCGAGGCGCTGAGCACGCTCGGGATCAACAGGGCGGCAAACAGGGCGAGGACGACCGCAGCGATCCCACTCCGTCCACGCAACGTCATGTCGATGCCTCCTCCGACCCGGCGCAGAGACGCAAACTCAAGAGCAGCTACCTACAGAAGCAGCGGCAGAGACTTGGAAGCTCTCCTGGACGGTACGCGAGCTGCCCCGTCGTGTCAAGAGTTTGGCTTCACTCTCCTCAAGCAATGCTTGAAGGGAGAGTGGTCGCTCGGCGGCGCTGCTATGGCGCCAGCTTGGCCTTGCGCTCGGCGGCGAGGGTGGCGGCGGCGGTATCGGGGTAGCGGCGGACGAGCTCGTCGTAGGTGGCGACCGCCTGCGAGGTCTCGTGGAGCTCCTCGAACGCCTGCCCCATCTTGTAGAGCGCGTCGGGAACCTTGTTGGCGTCCGGGTAGCGCTCGACGGTGCGGCGGAAGGCCTCGAGCGCGCCGCGAAAGTCGCCGCGCTCGAAGCGGGAGGCGCCGATCCAGAACTGCGCGTTGTCGGAGAGCTCGCTCTGCGGCGCCTCGGCGAGGAACTCTTCGAAGCGTGCCTCGGCCTGCGGGTACTTGCCCTGATGGTAGAAGGTGTAGGCCTCGTCGTAGACGGCCTGCGCTTCGCGCGGCACCGGGGTGGTCTCGCTGGCGCCGCCGGCGGGGGCAGCGCTCTCCGCGCGCGACGGTGCCGCTGCGGGAGGCGGCGCGGCGGCCGAGCGAGGCGGCGCGGTGGGCGCCGGGGCCGGCGTCGGCGGCGGCACCGGCGCGTCGAGAGGCAGCTCGCTCTCTTCGAGGCTCCCCGACGAGCGGCGCGCGGAAGCGGTCGTCGACGGCGCCGGCGTCGCGCGCGCGGCCGCGGCGGGCGCGGAGGTCGGCGGCCTGCGGGCCGCCGACGTCGAAGGCATCGGCGCACCGACGGCGCGCGCGCCGGGCGTGGCCACCGGCGGCGCCACCGCTCCGGTTCCCGCGCCTCCGCTGCTCGGAATCGACGCCGCGCCGCCGCCGCTCGGGCTCATCGGCGTGTTCGCGCTACCGCGCGTGCCGAGCCGCGCCTCGAGCGCCGCCACCTGCTGGCGCAGCCGCTGCAGCTCGACCTCCTGTACGGCCGATTTCTGCGACAGCTCGAGCACGCGCGCCTCGAGCGCCTGGAGCTGGTCGTCGCGCCGCTCGCCCGGCATGCGCGGCACCGAAGCGCAACCGGCGAGCGTCGTCGCGGCGAGCGCCGCGGCGACGAGCAGGGCGATGCGGACGGGCGACAGAGCGCGCGCGCTCAGCTCGGGATGTCGTGCGTATAGCCGCTCTGCGGGAACTCCTGGCGCAGCTTCTCGAACCACTGTGCGGCCTCCTCGGGCTTGCCCATGCGCTTGAGGGAGAGACCCAGGTAGTAGTAGACCTTGTCCTTCTCGGCGAACTCGGGATAGGTGGCCAGCAGGTACTCGAGCCGGTTCGCGGTGGCGACCGGAATGCCGTAGCGGAAGTAGAAGCGCGCCACCTGGAACTCGTGCTCGCCGAGCTTGACGCGCACGTCGGCGAGGCGCTGCTTGGCCTCGGCGGCGTACTCGCTCGTCGGGTAGAGGCGCAGCAGGTCCTCGAAGGCGGCGACCGCCTGCCGAGTCACGCTCTGGTCGCGGTCGGGGCGCTCGACGCGCGCCGCCAGCGCGTTGCCGATCTGCAGCTGCACGTAGGCGGCACGGTCGCTGGTGGGAAAGCGGTTCAAGAAGTCGCGGTACTTCGCCTCCGCCTGCACCAGGGTCTGCGTGCCGCCCTGCTTGTAGAGCGAGTCGGCGACGAGCAGCAGCGCCTCGCGGCCGGAGATGGAGTTGGGCTCCACCTCGAAGGCGTGGGTCAGGTACTTGCGTGCCTGCGAGTACTTCTCGACGCCCATCAACCGCTGCCCTTCGGCGAGCGACTCGGCGGCGGAGAGCTGCAGCAGCGGGTCCTGGCGCTCGGCGCGGCGACCGCTGCGGCAACCGGTGAGGGCGCCGCCGGCGAGAAGGACGGCGGCAAGGAAGAGGATCTGGATGCGGTCACGTCTCATCGAAGGGCTCCTGCGGCAACCTGCCTGAGCTCGCGCATGCGAGCGATGGGATCGGAAGCGGCGAACACGGCCGAGCCGGCGACGCAGATCGAGGCGCCGGCGGCGACGGCATCGGCGACGTTGTCCAGGCCGATGCCGCCGTCGATCTCGATCTCGATGGGGAGCGCCGCGTCGCGCACCAGCGCGGCGAGTCGGCGTACCTTGTCGAGGGCATAGGGGATGAAGCGCTGGCCGGCGAAGCCGGGGTTGACCGACATCACCAGCACGTAGTCGAGCGC
Organism: Thermoanaerobaculia bacterium; assembly: GCA_036005845.1. GTDB lineage: Bacteria > Acidobacteriota > Thermoanaerobaculia > Multivoradales > JAIOJS01 > DASYQD01. The sequence goes on from DASYQD010000052.1 coordinate 37,418, forward strand.
GGGCAGGCAGTCGGCGACGGCCGACAGCGGCGTCGCCGGGTTGAGCACGGCACCGGCCTTGGCGCCGGCGGCGCGGATGCGCTGCAGCAGGCGGTCGAGGTGCGCCGTCGCCTCGACGTGCACCGACACCCAGTTGGCGCCGGCAGCGAGGTAGTCGTCGAGCAGCCGCTCGGGGTTGGCGACCATCAGGTGCACGTCGAGCGGCAGCTTGGTGCGGCGCTTCAACGCCTGCACCATCGGCGGCCCGAAGGTGAGGTTGGGGACGAAGTGGCCGTCCATGACGTCGACGTGCACGAGGTCGGCGCCGCCGCTCTCGCACTGGCGTAGCGCCTCCGCGAGGTCGGCGAGATCCGCGGCGAGGATCGACGGCGCGAGCTTCACCTGCCCTCCACCGCCGGCTCGGCCGGCGCCGCCGACGGGCTCACGTCTTCCGGCTGCGGCACCGCGGCGACGACGAGCGAGATCACCTCGCCGCGCCGTAGCGGGTGGCCGGGCAGCGGGAACTGCCGCAGCACGAGGCTCTCGGAGACGCCTTCGTAGGGCTCGAACTTGACGCTGCCGACGCGGAAGCCATGCGTCTCGAGGAACGAGCGCACGGCGTGGTAATCACGATCCACGAGGTCGGGCATGACGTAGGTCTCGCGGCGCCCCTCGGCGGCGAGGAAGAGACGCACCGCGGTGCCCGGCCCGACCTCGGTGCCGGCCGGCGGCTTCTGCAGTACGACGCTGCCCACCGGCGCGTCGGCGAAGACCTGCGCCACCGTTCCGGTGCCGAGCCCGGCGGCGGCGAGCGTCACCTGCGCGGCGGGCAGCGCGCTGCCCGCGAGGTCGGGCACCGGCATGACGCGCCGGCCCCGCGACAGCACGAGGTCGACGACGCCGCCGCGCTTGGCGATCGAGCCCGGGCCGGGCCGCTGCTCGAGCACCCGGCCGGCAGGCACCTGCTCCGAGAAGCGGTCGATGCCGCGCTGGTGGCGGACGCGCAGCCCCTGGTCGGCGAGGTTCGCCGAGGCGTGGTCGAGCTGCAGGCCGACGAGGTTGGGCACGGGGGTGACGCCGCGGCGAATGAAGAGGCTGAACGAGAGGTAGGCGGAGGCGACGAAGAGCGCGACGACGACCACCGCGTAGACCAGGCGCACCAGCGCCCGCAGCAGCCATCGACCCATGCGTTTCAGTGTAGCAGCGACCTCACTGCGATCTCAGGAACGCCAAGTCGCGCGCGTGTCCCTGCTCGTCGTCGTCCGGCGTCTCGACGATGAGCGGTACTAGTGCGAGCTCGGGCGCGCGCAGCAGGTGCGCGAAGGCGTCGCGGCCGATCGTGCCTTCGCCGAGGTTAGCGTGGCGGTCGCGGCGCGCGCCGCGCGGGTACTTGGAGTCGTTCAGGTGCACGCAGGCGATGCGCTCGCGGCCGAAGCGCGCGCACGCTTCGGCGAGCACGGCGTCGATCCCCTCCGGCGTGTCGACCGCGTAACCCGCGGCGTGCAGGTGACAGGTGTCGAGGCAGACCGCGAGCTCTGCCGGGTAGCGGCTCTTGGCGATGATCGCCTCGAGCTGTTCGAGGCGCCAGCCGAGGCAGGTGCCCTGCCCCGCCGTCGTCTCGAGCAAAACGCGTGGACCACCGCGCGGGCGTTGCTTCAGCACCGCGTCGAGCGAGGCGGCAACGCGCCGAATGCCCTTCGCCGGTCCGGCGCCGCCGTGCGCGCCCGGATGTACTACGAGGCCGCCGACGCCGAGACGCCCGCAGCGCTCGAGCTCGTCGGCGAGCCCGGCGCGCGAGCGCGCGCGGATCACCGGATCGCCGGCGGCGAGGTTGATGAGGTACGCCGCGTGCGCCACCAGCGGCGCGCCGCCGTGCTCGCCAGTCCAGTGGGCGTGGCCCTCGCGGAAGCTCGCGACCTCTTCCTCCTCCAGCACCTTCCCCTGCCAGCGGCTGGCGTTCTTGACGAACACCTGCATCGCCGTGCAGCCGAGCGCGCGGCCGCGCTCGAAGGCGCGCGGCAGCCCGCCCGCCACCGAGACGTGGGCGCCGAGAAAGCGCGACGTCTCGGTCTCGGCGGCGCGCGCCTCGCGGCGCGGCGCCGCGCTCATCGCGCCGGCGAGGCGACGGGCAGCGGCGGCGCCGACCCCACCGGCAGCGCCGTCGCCGTCGGCGTCGCTGCCGGGGCGGGCGGCGAGAAGTAGTCGCGCCGCACGTCGAAGAAGATCACCGTCACCATCAGCAGCACGATGAACGCCAGCCCCACCATGTTGATCGCTTCCTTGAGCCGCAGCGAGAGGTCGCGGCGGATCAGCGACTCGACGAGCAGCACGAAGATCTGGCCGCCGTCGAGCACGGGGATGGGCAGCAGGTTCAAGATGGCGATGCTGATCGACACCAGCGCGGTGAGGTGGATGAAGAAGGGCGCGCCCATCCGCGCCGCCTCGCCGGCGAGCTTGCCAATCTCCAGCGGACCGTGGAGCGCGGCCTGCGGCTTCATCTCTCGGCGCAGCAGCTTGCCGACGAGGCCGAAGGTCTGCGCGGCGATGTCCCAGTTGTAGCGCGCGCTGACGACGAGGGCGCGCAGCGGCGGCAGCTTGACCGCGGTGGTGAGGCCGACGCCGATGCGGCCGACGCCGCCGCCGACGTCGCGCGGCGTCACCGTGAGGTCGACCACCGCGTCGCCGCGGCGCACCTTCACCACCACCGGCACGCCGGCGTGGGAGCCGATGTAGTCGACGAACTCCTGGTCGGTGGCGAGCATGCGGCCGTCGATGCCGCGCAGCTCGTCCCCCGAGCGGAAGCCGGCTGCCTGCGCCGGGCTGCCGGCGTCGATGGTCGACACGTTCGGCAGCACCTTCGGGGCGACGCCGGCGTCGCCGATCTCGTAGCGCGGCACCATCACCGGCGTGACGGCGAGGGCGAGCTCCTTGCCGCCGCGCTCGACCCGCAGCGGCACGGAAACGTTGGGCGACTCGAGGATCGCCATCGCCACGTCTTCCCAGTTGTCGACCGCCTTGCCCTTCACCTCGACGACGCGGTCGCCGGGATGGATGCCGGCGGCGGCTGCCGGCGAGCCGGCCTCGACCGCGCCCACCACCGGCGGCGTCTCGTTGAGGAAGGGCACCGGGAAGCCGAGCGTGAGCACCACGGCGACGAGGAGGATGGCGAGCACGATGTTCGTCGTCGGCCCGGCGAGGTAGACGAGGACGCGCTGCCAGCGCGGCTTGCACTGGAACTCGCGCGGGTCGCCGGTGGAGTCCTCGGGCGTCTCGCCGCCCAGTCGCACGTAGCCGCCCAGCGGCAGCCAGGCGACGCGGTACTCGGTCTCGCCGCGCTGGAAGCCGAAGATCTTCGGCCCGAAGCCGAGCGAGAAGGTGAGCACCTTGACGTCGAAGGCCTTGGCCATCAGGAAGTGGCCGCCCTCGTGGACGAAGATGATGACGCCGAGCAGGAGCAGGAAGGGGAGGATGTCGTGAAGACCCACGGCGACTCGCTATCTATGAGGTGGTTGGAGGCAGGTTATCGATGGATTGGCGCCGGCGACGAGCGCCCGCGCTCCCCGGTACAACGCCGCCGGCGAGCGGCGTCTTCCCGCGCCGGCGAGCGTATCAGGTGGCCAGCAGCTCTCCCGCCCGCCGGCGCCCCCAGTCGTTCCAGGCGAGGGCGTCGTCGAGCGCCGCCACCGGCTGCGCGTCGTGCTCGTCGAGCACCGCCGCGACCGTGCCGGCGATCGAAGGAAAGGCGGCGCGGCCGGCGAGGAAGGCTTCGACGGCGGCCTCGTTGGCGCCGTTGAGCACGGCGGGAGCGCTCGGACCGGCGAGCAGCGCGCGGCGCGCCAGGCCGACGGTGGGGAACTTCGCCTCGTCGACGGCGTGGAAGTCGAGCCGCCCGAGCTCGGCGGGCGCCAGGCGCGGAAACGTGTTGCCCCAGCGCTCCGGGTACGACAGCGCGTACTGCACCGGGAACACCATGTCGTTGACGGAGAGCTGCGCCAGCCACGAGCCGTCGCGGAACTCGACCAGCGAATGCACGATCGACTGGGGATGCACCACCACCTCGATGCCGTCGGCGGGGATCGAAAAAAGATAGTGCGCCTCGATCAGCTCGAGGCCCTTGTTCATCAACGTCGCCGAGTCGACCGTGATCTTGGCGCCCATCTTCCACGTCGGGTGCGCCAGCGCTTCGTCGGGCTTGATGGCCCCGAAGGTGCCGCCGTCGCGCTGCCAGAACGGGCCGCCCGAGGCGGTGAGGACGAGGCGCTCCACCTCGTCGTGCGCGCCGCCGCGCAGCGCCTGGTGCAGCGCCGCGTGCTCGCTGTCGACGGGGAGGAGCTGCACGCCGCGGGCTCTGGCGAGCGCGGTGAGCAGGCCGCCGGCGACGACCAGGCATTCCTTGTTGGCGAGCGCCAGGTCCTTGCCGGCGTCGACCGCCGCCCACGCCGGCCGCAGGCCCGCGGCGCCCACCATCGCCGCCACCACGCGCTGCGCGTCGGGATGCGTGGCGACGGCGCGCAGACCTTCGTCACCGGCGATCACCTCGACGCCCGCGGGCGCCTGCCGCGCCACTTCGCGCGCCGCGTCCGCGTCGACGACGCCGACGAGGCGCGGCCGCAGCTCCTCGATCTGTGCGAGCAGCTTCGCGGGATCGCGGCCGTACGCCGCCAGCGCCACCACCCGCAGCCGATCCGGATGCTCGCGCACGACGCGCAGCACGCTGCTCCCCACCGAGCCGGTGGCGCCGAGCACCGAGATGCCGAGCGTCATCGGCCCGCCGCGGGACTCACAACGGACCCGCGCCTTCGTGCGCGATCCACCACAAGCCGGCCAGCATCACCGGCCCTGCGAACAGCATCGCGTCCATGCGGTCGAAGAAGCCGCCGTGGCCGGGGATCAGGTGGCCGGAGTCCTTGACGTTGACGCCGCGCTTGAGCAGCGACTCGAAGAGATCGCCGAGCTGCGCCGCGATCGCGGTCAACGCGGCGACGGCGAGCAGCGGCCACCGCACCTCGCCCAGCCGCCACCAGCTCCACACCACGGTGGCGAGGATGCCGGTCAAGAACCCCGCGGCGGCGCCCTCCCAACTCTTGTTGGGCGAGACGATGGGCGCCATCTTGTGGCGACCCCACGCCGAGCCGCAGTAGAACGCGGCGGTGTCGCCCAGCCAGACGATGGAGTAGAGCAGGAAGAGCAGCCAGGGATCGAGCCGCTGCATCGTCACCGCCACCGCCACCGGCATGGCGAAGTAGGGAACGCCGAAGCCGACGATCCCCATCGCCACGGGCGCCTCGGCGGGCGGCGTGCGGCCGAAGAGCAGCAGCGAGCCGACGACGGCGGTGGCGAGGATCGACCCCGCCAGCACCCACGCATCGGTGGGCAGCGCGCGGTCGTGCGCCGCCAGCGCCCAGTAGAACGCCGCCGCCAGCGGCGGCACGGCGAACGGCACCATCAGGAGCGGCGCCTTGGGCGCCAGCGGCCGCAGCAGCTGCACGTACTCGAGGCTTGCCGGGATGAAGATCAGCAGCAGGAAGACGAAAAACGCCCACGGCGGGAACTTGAAAGTGGCGAGGAGCGCCAGCGGCACGGCCACCGCTGCAGTGAGCAGTCGCCTCATTCCAACCCGCGCCTGTTCTCAGCGGTGCTGCGCCTGCCCAGCAAGCACCGCCTCGTCGGGAGAGACGCCGCCGTAGCGCCGCTCGCGGCGCTGGTAATCGAGGATCGCCTCGAAGAGCTCCCGCCGGCGGAAGTCGGGCCACAGCGTGTTGGTGACCCAGATCTCGCTGTAGGCGATCTGCCAGAGCAGGAAGTTGGAGACCCGCATCTCGCCCGAGGTGCGCACGAGGAGGTCGGGGTCCGGCAGCCCCGCCGTGTAGAGGTAGCGGCCCAGCGTCTCCTCGTCGATGTCGGCGTGCTTGCCGGCCGCCCAGTCGGCGACGATGCGCCGGCAGGCGTCGACGATCTCGCACCGCCCGGAGTAGTTGAGCGCGATGTTGAGCCGCATGCCGCCGCAGTGCGCGGTGGCCTCGATGGCCCGATCGAGCGCCGACACGACCGACGCGTCGAGCTCGCGCCAGCGCCCGATCACCTCGAGATGCACGTCGTTCTGCACCAGCGTGTCGAGCTCCTGGCGGATGTAGTCCTTGAGCAGGTTCATCAGCGTCCACACCTCATAGCGCGGACGCTTCCAGTTCTCCACCGAGAAGGCGTAGAGAGTGAGCGCCTGCAGCTCGAGCTGGCCGGCGGCCTCGACGGTGTCCTTCACCGCCTGCACGCCGGCGCGATGACCCTCGACGCGCGGCAGGTTGCGCGCCTTCGCCCAGCGGCCGTTGCCGTCCATGATGATGGCGACGTGGCGCGGCAGCCGCGTGAGGTCGAGGCGCCTGACGAGGAGCTCTTCCGGCGATCCCGGAGCGGCGAGACGCGACGGGTCGGGCATGGCGTCAACTCGTTAAGGTACCACAGTCTGCGCGGCGTTCCGGGGCGTCGCGGCGGTGCCTCAGCGACGCCTCATCAGCATCTCAGCGCGTGCTCACCGGAGGCGCCTGGAGCCACTCCGGCGGGTAGTCGACGCGCTCGAGAACGAGGCCGTGAGCGGGCGCGTTGGGGCCCGCTTCGGCGCGCGAGCGGCCGGTGAGCAGAGCGGCGAACGAAGCGATGCTGCGGCGGCCGCGGCCGACCTCGACGAGTGTGCCGACGAGGGCGCGCACCATGCCGCGCAGGAAGCCTTCGCCGGCGACGACGAAGCTGAGCGCCTCGCCGTCCTCGCGCCACTCGGCGAGGTCGAGGCGCCGGAACGGCTGCGTCTCGGCGCCGCCGGCCTTCGCGAAGGCGCTGAAGTCGTGGCGGCCGACGAGCAGTGCCGCCGCCTCGCGCATCGCCGCGACGTCGAGGCCCGGATCGACGCGCGCGACGAACGGCGCGTCGAGCGGCGACAGCACCGGCGCGCGGCTCAGGCGGTAGCGGTACTCCTTGGCCGCGGCGTGCTTGCGGGCATGGAAGCCGGCGGGTGCGGTCGCCGCCGCGAGCACGCGCACGTCTTCCGGCAGACGCTCGTTGGTGCCGAACACGAGTGCGCCGGCCGGCGCCGAGGCGACGAGCGACACCACTTGCCCGCGCGCGTGCACGCCGGCGTCGGTGCGCCCGGCGCCCGTCGTGCGCACCGGCTCGCCGAGCAGCTGCTCGAGCGCCTCCTCGAGCACCTGCTGAACGGCGACCGCGTTCTCCTGGCGCTGCCAGCCCGCGTAGCGCTCGCCGTTATAAGAGACGGTGAGCCGCCAGGTGGGAGGCGGCGACTCGTCGCCGTCGCGGGCGCTCACGCCTCGAGCCCGGGCATCGCCGTCGACTCTTTCATAAGATCCCGACCATGCTGGCCGACCGCGAGGCGCGGCAGGACCTACTCATCGCAGCCCAGGAGACGCTGGGGCAGTCGCGGCGCGCGCCGCGACACCGGCCCGGCGCGACGCCATCGCCACCGACACCATTCGGCACCGGCCGCTGACGAGCGAGGTCGAGGTGCGGCCGGCGCGTCCCGAGGACGCCGCGCTGCTGCACCTCTGGCGATCGGAGAAGAGCGTCCGGCGCTACCAGCCGCTGGCGCCGCTCTCCACCTCGCAACTACGCGCCGAGCTTGCCGCCCGCCGCGCCGACGACCTCTGGCGCAACCGTGGCGACCGCTTCGACTGGATCGTCCTGGTGCACAGGCAGCCGGCGGGCTGGATCACCCTCGTCGTGCACAGCTGGGAGCACGGCCTCGCCGAATGCGGCTACTCGCTGTCGACGGCATTCCAGGGCCGCGGGCTGATGCAGCGGGCGCTGGCGCGGCTCATCAACGACTTGTTCGCGCGCACGCGCCTGCACCGGTTGGAGGCGCGCACGGCGCTCGCCAACGTCGCCTCGCAGAAGGTGCTCGACAAGCTCGGCTTCCGCCGCGAGGGCACCCTGCGCGGCTACTTCCAGCTCGACGGCGAGTGGGTGGACAACTACCTCTTCGCCATCGTCAAGGAAGACTGGCTGCTGCAGCGCTCGCGCCGCGGCGAGGGCGGCGTCTCCTGACGGCGTCATCCATGGCCGCGAGCGCTCCGTAGTCAGGAGCGAGCCCGCGCTCGGCCGAGCGCGGGACGACATCTAAAAAACGTTTCCTTCTTGGTGGCATCACCGCCACCGTCCGTCGACTTCACGTCGAGAAAAGGAGATCCTCATGCGCGATCGCGCTCGTTCGCCTCGCCGTTGGCGCGCCGTCCTCCTCGCATCGCTGATCGGCTTCTCGATCGCCGGCCTCGCCGCGGCACAGATCAAGTCGCCGCGGCCGGCCCCGGCCCCACGCCCGGCGCCCACCGTCCGCGGGCAGCTCGTCGGCGACGGCTCCGACATCGAGCCGCAGGCGCTGCAGACCATTCCCGGCGGCCAACCGGCGAAGTTCGACCGTTTCGTCGGCGTGGTGAACGACGCCACGCGGGTGCCGGTGGCCACCTGCGTCTCGGTCCGGCTGCAGCCGCGCGCCGATCGTCTCCACCCGACGCTGAGCTCCAGCATCGCGCCCAAGGGCGCCGCGGCCGGCTGCTCTTCCGGGCAGGTCCGCACCTGTGCGGCAGGCGAGGGCGGCGACTGCGGCAAGTACACCGTCACCATCAACTCGACGCCCGCGACGCCGCCGGCCACCTACCGCTCCGACCTCATCGGCAACTGCCAGATCTGCAGAGTCACCGAGGCCAAAGTGGGCGCCGTGCGCTTCGCCGTCGCCAAGGCGCGTGTCGACGTCTCCGTGACGCCGGGGACGGAGACGATGACGGTTCAGCAGGGCGGCCGGGCCACCTACGCGGTCTTCGTGCAGCGCACTTCCTACGCCGGATCCATCACCGTCACTACCGAGGCCAGCGATCCCAACAACGTCTTCGTCGACGCCACGCCGCGCACGATTCCTCCGTCGGCGGACGCGAACGCCCGCCACACGGTGGTGATCACCGCCCTTACCGGTCCCGGCACGCCGGTGACGAGCTATTCGATCCGCGTCGGGGTCAGCCTCGCTCAAGGCGTCATGGCCGACCTGACGACAACGACTCTCACACTGATCGTGACTCCGGCGTCCGCGCAGCCCACGCTGGCCGTGACCATCGACCCGAACGCGATTTCGGCGCGGCGCTCGACCTGCGCCCAGTTCCCGGTGACGGTCAAATACAACAACTTTCCGGTCAACTTCAACGGCATGGCAACACTCGCGCTCCTCAGCGCGAGCCCGCCGCTGCCGGGCGGCATTTCCCCGCGGCAATTCGTGCCCTCGGCAGGCGTGCCGATCATGGGCGACACCGGTCAGGTGATGCGGACGCTGCAGATCGGAGTGCCAGTCGCGGCCGACCCCAACACCTACAAGCTGACTGTGCAGGCAAGCCTCATGGTGAACAACCAGGTCGTCAGCGACACCGAGGACGCCAGCCTGAAGGTGGAGGCGGCGCCGCCGCGGATCAAGATCTCGCCCAGTATTTCGGCGACCCCGGTGCTCCCCGCCTTCGGCTCGTTCCCCTTCCAGGTGACGCTCGACCGCGGCCGAATGCCGGGATGCCCTCTGACCCCACCCGAGGACGTCGAGCTCACCACCGGTCCCTTCACCGACTTCACGATCGGCTTCACCGGGCCCGGAACGACGGACACCGCGCAGGCGATGGTGATCGTCGCTCCGCAACCCAAGGGCGGGAGCTACGCCGCGTCGATCGGCAGCGTCCCGACGAGCGACTACGAGATCGAATCGAAGACGGTGACGGTGAACATCGCACCACCGCCGCAGCCGCCTCCGAGCAACCTCACGGTGGCGCCGACGTCGCTCAGCTTCTCGTCTACGGCCGGAGGCGCCAATCCGGCGGCGCGCGCCGTGGCGATCGGCAGCACCGGCGGCGTGCTCACCTGGACCGCCGGCGACAACGCGTCCTGGCTCACCGTGAGCCCGGCGACCGGGCCGACCGGCAGCAACGCCAACGCGACCGTGAACGTGGCCGGCCTCGCCGCGGGCACCTACAACGCGACGATCACCGTCAGCTCAGCGGGTGTGTCCAGCCTGTCCGTGCCGGTGACCCTGACGGTTACGGCCCCGCCGCCGCCAAGCGCCGGCCTCGTCGTCAGCCCGGCGAGCCTGAGCTTCACCGCACCGCAGGGCGGGCCGGCGCCGGCGCCGCAAGTCCTCTCCATCGGTTCCAGCGGCGCCGTCCTCAACTGGACGGTCACCGACAGCGCCGCGTTCGTCAACGAGACGCCGTCGACCGGTACCACTCCGGGCGCCAGCAACGTGTCGGTCAACGTGGGCGGCCTCGCCGCCGGCAGCTACAGCGCGGTGATCACCGTCAGCGCGCCGGGCGCGACACCGAGGACGGTACCGGTGAACCTCATCGTGACGGCCGTCGGCCCCGGAACGCCGGTCGTCAACGGCTTCAACCCGGTGAGCGGCGGGCCCGGCACGCAGGTCGAGGTCATCGGCGCCAACTTCACCGGCGTCACGCAGGTGCTGTTCAACAGCGCGCCGGCGTCGTTCCAGGCCAGCGACTCGGGACGCCTCTTCGCCACCGTGCCGCCGGGCGCGACCACCGGTCCCATCCGCGTCAGCAACGCGAGCGGCACCGGTGCTAGCTTCACGCCCTTCACCGTCACCAGCGGCAGCGCGCCTTCGATCAGCCTCTTCAGCCCGGGCAGCGGCCGGCCCGGCGACCGCATCACGATTCAGGGCGCCAACTTCACCGACCCGGCGCAGGTGTCCTTCAACGGCGCGCCGTCACCGTTCGTGCTCTTCGCGGGCGCCAACTTCCTGTCGGCGGAAGTGCCGTCGGGAGCGACCAGCGGTCCGCTCCGCGTCACCACGGCCACGGGATCGGCGACGAGCGCTCAAAGCTTCGTCGTCACCCAGTAGGCGACGGCTCGATGCGTGGTCAGCTGCCGGCGCGTGCCATCACGCGCCGGCAGCGCCAGTGGAAGTAGCGGACCCAGATCCAGAAGCTGCGGAAGGCCGGGTTGCGCGTCTGCCGGTGGTGGTAGCGGTAGTAGATCTGCTGCGCGATGACGGCGACGCGGAAGAGGCCGTAGACCTCGTAGAAGGGCCAGTCGGCGGCGTGGAGGCCGGTGGCGTCGAGGTAGCGCGCCACCACTTCCTCGCGGCGAAGCATGCCGGGCAAGTGCGTGGGTTGGCGGCGCATGCGGCGCGCGATGAAGTCGTCGCCGGCTTCGACCCAGTAGGCGAGGGCGGCGCCGAGGTCCATCAGCGGGTCGCCGACCGTCGCCATCTCCCAGTCGAGCACTCCGACGACGTGTGTCGGCTCGGCGGGATCGAGGACGACGTTGTCGAGGCGGTAGTCGTTGTGGATGACGCAGCGGCCGGCGTCGACCGGGCAGCGGTCGGCGAGCCAGCCGCGTACACGCCGGAAGCTGGGCACGTTCCAGGTGCGCGCCTTTTCATAGCGCTGCGACCAGCCTTCGATCTGGCGGCGGGGGTACCCGGGGCCCTTGCCGAGCGGCGCTAGTCCCGCGGCGTCGACGTCGACGCGGTGGAGATCGATCAGGCGGTCGACGACGTTCTCGCACAGCGCGCGCGTGCGCTCGGGCGTCCAGTCGTAGCCCTCCGGCAGCGAGCGGCGCGGGATGGGGCCGGCGATGCGGTGCATGACGTAGAACGGCGCGCCTAGGATCGACTGGTCCTCGCAGAGCCCGACCATGGCGGGCACGTACGGGTAGACCGGCGCGAGCCGCGCCTGGATGCGGTACTCGCGCCCCATGTCGTGCGCCGACTTCGCCTTGGTACCCACGGGCGGCCGGCGCAGCACGAGCTCCATGCCGTCGCCGTAGCGCAGCGAGTACGTCCAGTTCGAAGCCCCGCCCGCGAACTGACGCACGTCGGGCAGACCACGCAGCTCCGATAGGCGCTCCTTGATCCAGCGGTCTACCGCGGCGACATTGAGCTCTTCGCCGGTGCGCACGACGCCGGCGTGGTCCCTTTCGGCGCCCGCGCTCACCGTCCGCTCTCGCCGCCTCTTTGGCGGGCGAGCTCGAGACGCGCGATCAACGCCAGGTGCACCTCGTCGGGCCCGTCGGCGATGCGTAGCGAGCGAGCCTGGGCGAAGAAGCCGGTGAGCGGCAGGTCCTTCGACAGGCCGGCGCCGCCGTGGATTTGGATGGCGTCGTCGACCACCCGCTGCAGCACGCGCGGCGCCACCACCTTGATGGCGGAGATCTCGGCCATCGCGCCGTGCGGGCCGACGCGGTCGAGCTTCCACGCCGCGTAGTGCGTCAACAGGCGCGCCTGGTCGACGGCGATGCGCGCCTCCGCCAAGCGCTCGCGGTTGCCGCCGAGGTCGAGCAGCGGCTTGCCGAACGCATGGCGCGACGTGCCGCGCTCGACCATCAGCGCCAGCGTCGCCTCCGCCGCGCCGATGCAGCGCATGCAGTGGTGGATGCGGCCCGGGCCGAGCCGCCCCTGCGCGATCTCGAAGCCCATACCGAGTCCGCCGACGACGTTGGCGCGCGGCACGCGCACGTTCGTGAAACGCACCTCGCCGTGGCCGGCGGGCGCGTCGTACTCGCCGAAGACGGGCAGCATGCGCTCGATCGTCACGCCCGGCGCGTCGAGCGGCACCAGCACCAGCGAGTGCTGGTGGTGGCGGTCCTTGCTCTCGTCAGGGGTGCGGCCCATGAAGATGGCGACCTTGGCGTCGGGGTGGCCGAGGTTGGTCGTCCACCACTTGCGGCCGTCGACGATCACCGCGCCTTCGCCGTCGGGGACGATCGTCGCCTGCAGGTTGGTGGCATCGGACGAGGCGGTATCGGGCTCGGTCATGCAGATGACCGAGCGCATCTCACCGGCGAGCAGCGGCCGCAGCCAGCGCTCCTTCTGCTCGGCGCTGCCGTACTTCCAGAGCACTTCCATGTTGCCGCTGTCGGGGGCCTGGCAGTTGAAAACCTCGGGCGCCAGCAGGCTGTGTCCCGTCGCTTCCGCCACCGGCGCGTAGTCGAGCGTCGACAAGCCCGCGCCAAGCTCCGCATCAGGCAGAAAGAGGTTCCACAGTCCTTCCGTCTTCGCCTGCGCGCGCAGCTTGCGCATCACCGCCGGCTCCCGCCAGCGCCCCCAGTCGCCGCCATGGCCCTGCGCCGCGAGCTCTTCGCGGTACACGGGCTCCGCGGGCGCGACGCGCTCGCGGATGAAACGTGTCACGCGCTCGGCGAACTCGCGCGAGCGGCCGGAGGGTTCGAAGTCCATCCGCCGACGCTACACGCAATCGACGAGCGACGGGAGCGGCGTCAAGCCGGCTCGAGCTTGGCGAACTGCGACACCAGCTTGCGCTTGCCGAACTTCTCGAAGTAGACGGTGATGCGGCCGGTGGGGCCTTCGCCTTCGATGTCCATCACCGTTCCCGCGCCGAGCGTGGGATGGCGCACCTTGGTGCCGCGGCGGAGGCCGCCGGCGCTCACCGCCGACGCGCGGCTCGGCACGGGCGCCTGCCGCGAAATCCCCGACGTCGACGATCGCACCGGCGGCGGCATCCCTTGCGGCCGCCAGCCCGACGAGGACGCCGGCCGTTGCGCCCCGCCCATCGGCGAACGTTGCGGCGTTCCTCCTGACTGCCGTTGCGGCGCCCCCGGCTGCGCGCCGGAACGCCCCGCCATCGCCGGCACGCGCGACGCCGAACGCTCCTGGTTCTCGTCCTCCGCCTCGCGCCCCGCCCCGCTCCCCCACGCGCGCGGCGCCGGCTTGTCGAAGAAGCTGTAGACGCCCCACGCCCGTTCGTCGACGAAACGCTCGGCGCTCTCCTCGAGATCGACGAGCTTCTCGGGGACTTCGCTCAAGAAGCGCGACTCGAGCTGGTCCTGCCAGCGCCCGGCCACTCGGCGACGCCGGCAGCACGACAGCAGCAGCCGTTCCTTGGCGCGCGTCATGCCGACGTAGAGCAGGCGCCGCTCTTCTTCCACGTCCTCGAGCTTGCCCTGCGAGTTGAAGTGCGGCAGCACGCCTTCTTCCAACCCCGCCACGACGACGATCGGGAACTCCAGCCCCTTGGCGCTGTGCAGCGTCATCAGCATGACGCCGCCGCCGCCTTTCCACGCGTCGAGGTCGGTGGTCAGCGAGATGTGATCCAGGAAGCCGGTGAGGCCCTCGAGCGGCGCGACGCCCGGCGTCTGCTCGGCGAACTCCTGCGCCGCGGAGAGGAACTCCTCGAGGTTCTCCAGCCGCGTCTCGCTGTCGCTGTCGCCCTTGTCGTAGAGCTCGAGGTAGCCGGTCGCTTCGAGCAGCCGCCGCAGCATCTCGGGCAGCGCCAGCGTCTCGGCCTCGCGCTGCAGGGCGATGATCAAATCGCGGAAGCCGCGCAGCGCCTTGGCGCCGCGCGGCGGGAAGTCCTCGAGCACCTGCTCCTGCTGCAGCGCATCCCACGGCGTGATGCCGAGCTCGGCCGCCTGCTGGCGCAGCGTCGCCAGCGTGCCGGCGCCGATGCCGCGCGGCGGCTGGTTGACGATGCGCTCCAGCGAGTACGCATCGCGCGGGTTGCGCAGCACGCGCAGGTAGGCGATGACGTCCTTGATCTCGGCGCGCTCGTAGAAGCGCACGCCGCCGACCAGCGTGTAGGGGATCTCGCGGCGCAGCAGCTCCTCTTCGAAGACGCGCGTCTGCGCGTTGGTGCGCACGAGAATGGCGAGGTCCGACAGCGGCCTTCCCTGCTGCAGCTCGAGCAGCGTGCGCACCACCCACGCCGCCTCGTCGCCTTCGTCCTGCGCCTTGAAGACGCGCACCAGCTCGCCGCGGCCGGCGTCGGTCCACAGCTTCTTGCCGCGGCGCGACGCGTTGTTGGCGACCACCGCGCCCGCGGCGTCGAGGATCGTCTGCGTCGAGCGGTAGTTGCGCTCGAGCTTGCGGACGGTGGCGCCGGGGAAGTGCTTCTCGAACTCCAGGATGTTCTGCAGCTCGGCGCCGCGCCAGCGGTAGATGCCCTGATCCTCGTCGCCCACCGCGGTGAGGTTGCCCTGCGAGCCGACGAGCAGCCGCACCAGCTCCATCTGCACCGCGTTGGTGTCCTGGAACTCGTCGACGAGCAGCCACTTCAGGCGCTCGCGCCAGCGCACCATCAACTCCTGGTTGCTGCGCAGGATGCGCACCGCCCAGAAGAGCATGTCGTCGAAGTCGACCGCGCCCGCCTGCAGCAGCAGCCCCTGGTAGCGCCGGTAGGCGCGCGCCACGCTGCGGCTCCAGAAGTCCTGCGCCCGCGCCTCGAACGCGGCGACGTCGAGCATGCGGTTCTTGGCCGAGCTGATCGCCGCCAGCACCGTGCGCGGCGGGTACTGCGTGTCGCCGAGGTTCTCGAGCTCGAGCGCCTGCTTCACCAGGCTCACCTGGTCGCCGGAGTCGAAGATGGCGAAGTCGCGCGGCAGCCCGGCGCGGTCGGCGTAGCGGCGCAGCAGGCCGAGCGAGAAGCGGTGGAAGGTGCCGACGAAGCCGCCCAGCGAGTCCTTGCCGAGGAGCCGTTCGACCCGCTCGCGCATCTCCCCCGCCGCCTTGTTGGTGAAGGTGACGGCGGCGATCTGCGAGGCGTCGACGCCCTGCTCGCGCACCAGCCAGGCGATGCGGTAGGTGATGACCCGCGTCTTGCCCGAGCCGGCGCCGGCGATGACGAGCTGCGGGCCCTTGCCGTGGGTCGCCGCGGCGAGCTGCTCCGGGTTGAGCTCCTGCTTCCAGCGCGCCTCGGCGGCGCCGTTTTTCGCCTCGTCCGGCATCGCCGGCGAGGGTATCAAAGGGGGCGTCGACCGCTGGCGACGGCCCGCGGACCGGCGGCGACAGCGCCGCCGCCGCTGCGCTGCCTCCGGCTAGACTGGAGCCGTCCCTGATCTTCGTCCGTTCGCACCTTCGGAGTCGCCGCCATGATCGCCTTCGCCACGCTCTTTCTCGGACTCGTGCTCGGCAAGCAGCCGGTGGAGCTCGCCGTACAGGGCGGCGAGGTCGCCTCGGTCCAGCTGCTGCTCGACTCCAAGCCGGTGGGCATCATCTCCGGCCCGCCGTGGAAGCAGCAGATCGACCTCGGCAAGACGCTGCGTCCGCACCTGCTCGAGGCGCGTGCGTTGGGCGCCGACGGCCAGCCGCTCGCGACCGTGCAGCAGTGGGTGAACCTGCCGCGCGCGCCCGCCGAGGCGGCGCTGGTGCTCGAAGGCGAGGACCCCGCGCACCCGCAACGCGCGCGGCTCATCTGGCAACACATCGAGTACGCGACTGCCGACTCGATCGCGGCGAGCTTCGACGGCGCGAGCATCGCGGTCGCCGCCGACGGCAGCATGGCGCTGCCCGCCTACGATCCGCTGCAGGCGCACCTTCTCGCCGCCGAGCTGCGTTTCAAGGACGGTACCCACTACCGCGCCGAGCTGTCCGTCGGCGGCTCCGGTGGCGCCGTGCTCGACATGGAGCTCACCGGCGTGCCGCTCGTCGTCGATGGCAACGGCACGCCCACCGTCGACAGTCTCAGCGGCGCGCTGCGGCTCGACGGCCAACCCGTGCGTCCGGTCGCGGTCGACAAGTCACCCGGCCGCGTCGTCATGGTGCTCGACGAAGGCGCCGCGGAGCAGCTGCGGCAGATCGCCTCGCGCGGTGGCTCGCTGTTGACGCCGACGACCGCGGTGCGCGCCGGCGAGGAGGTCGAGTTCCTCTTCCCCAACGTCGAGATGGTGCCGGGCAAGGACCTGCCGGCGCGTCTCTTCACCATGACGCAGCCGTTCACGCGGGAGAGCGGCAGCTTCGCGTGGATGCTCACCCGCGTGCCGGTGCCGGCGGCGCAGCACTACCAGCGCTTGACCGACGCGCTGGCGGTGGCGGGCCTGCAAGCCGCGAGCGGCGCGCGGCCGCGGGCGGTGGTGCTGGTGCTCGGCCCCGAGCCGAGGGACGAGAGCGCCTACGGCGCCGAGGAGGTGCTGCGCTTCCTCGAGCAGCTCCACGTGCCGCTGCTCGTCTGGTCGACGGGGCGGCCGTCGAGCAAGACGCTCTCCGAGGACCGCCGCCCGCTGCACGCCGCCTCGCGATGGGGCAAGGCCGACGACGTCGGCTCGGTGAGCCGCATCCTCGAAGCCGTCGAACGCCTGCGCGAGGTGCTCGACCACCAGCACACCGCTTGGGTCGAAGGCGCGCACCTGCCGAGCAGCGTCACCGTCGATGCGAAGGCTCGGGGCATCCATATCGCCGGCCTGCGCCGGCGCTGAGCGCGCGCCGCCTGCGACTACGGCGCGCCCGGCGCCGGCACGATGAGGTAGGGACGGTAGTAGCGCACCATCCGCTCGATGCGCTCGATCTGCCCGGGCGTGAGCTCGCTGGCGCAGAGATCGGGCTCGAGGTTCATGTAGTTGGTGATCGGGTCCATGCCCGGCTGGTCGGGGCAGGTGTCGAGCGGGATGCAGCGGCCGTTGCCGTTCCAGATCCAGCGGTGCGCGGGCGTGTCGCTGACGCCGTCGCTCGTCTGCGCGCACGTCGGCTTGCAGACCTCTCCGAGGCTGATGGACCCATCGCCTATCCAAGCCTCGAAGGTGTGCACCAGGCCGAGGTAGTGGCCGACGAGGTGCACCAGCGTCTCGCCCTGGGAGTAGAGCTTGCGGATGACGGCGTCCTTGACCGGCCGCAGCGACTCCACGTCGGGGAGGTAGTCCCAGTTCATCACGATGCCGTCGACGTCGCGGTCGCCGGCGTAGATGCTCTTGGTGTCGGGGTTGGCGGCGCGGCTCTCGACCTGCGGCAGCAGGAAGACGTGCAGGGATTCCGGGCGCCCCGCGGTCACCTCGCGGACCATGGCGGTGATCTCGCTCGGCTGCGCCGGCCCGCCGTCCGGCCGCGCGGGGTCGCGCCAGGGTGCAAAGTCCAGGTAGGCCGTCTCCGCGGTGCGGAAGGAGATCCCGGTGCCGCGAAAGGCGTGGTTGAGCACCCGCGTCTGGCGCAGCGTGAGGGCGAGCGGCGGCGCGGCCCCCACGTCGTCGTCGCTGCCGCGGCCGGAGGCGACGCTGTGGAAGACCATGTGGTAGACGACGGGCACCACGATGCGCTCGCCCGGCGCCAGCCGCTTCACGGCCACCGGCTGGCCGCTCGGCGAGCGTGGACCGCCGGGCCTTCCCGGCGGCGTCGAGCAGCGGCGGCCGCGCGTGATGCAAAGGTCCGCGTGCGCCGGTACGGCGAAGAGGCAGGCGCCGAGCGCCGCCAGTGCGAACAAAAACCTTTTCGTCACTGTGTGCCCTTGCTCACCGCCGCCACGTAGGTGAGCGCCGAGGGCGGGCGCTCCCAGCGCGCCAGGCGGCGCGCGGCTTCCGCCGTCAGGTCGTCGTCGGGGCCGGCGACGCGCTCGAGATCGGCGAGCGCGGCGCGCATCCAGTGCAGCCCCTCGGCGCGCCGTCCGGCGCCGGCCAGCGCCTCGCCGTAGAGGCTCATGGCGAGACCGCGGTCGGGGCTCGTCACCTCGGTCGCTTGGGCGACGATCCGCCAGCCCGCTTCGGCGGCGCGCGAGCGCAAGAGCGGCGTCGGCAGCGTCAGCGCCAAGTCGAGCTGCGCAATGCCCGCCTCGGCGCTGGTCTCGCCGTGGAGCTCCTCGGTGAGGCGCAGCGCCTCGACCAGCATCGTCGCCGCCTCGCGCGTCTCGCCGCGCAGCGCCAGCACGTGACCGAGCGAGCTCAGGTCCTCGGCGACGAAGGTGTGCTTGGGCCCGAGCACGACGCGGTTGATGGCGAGCACCTCGCGGTGGAGGATCTCCGCCTCCTCGAGCTGGTTGCGGCGCAGGGCCAGCTCGGCGAGGTTGTTGAGCACCTCGGCGGTCATCGTGCTGCGCCGGCCGTAGGCACGGGTGTAGGCGTCGAGCGCCTTCTCGAAGTGGGTCTGCGCCTCGGCGAGGTCGCCGCGGTCCTGGTGCAGGTTGCCGAGCAGGTTCTCCGCCGCGCCCTCCGCTTCCGGCAGCGCGATACGGCGCGCGTCGTCACGCGCCTGGACCGCCAGCCGTTCCGACTCCGCCCGCTGCGCCGAGTGCCAGAGCTCGATGGCGAGACCGACCCGCAACAGGACGGTGTCGGGGTGATGCGGCCCGAAGGCCTCCTCGCCCAGCGCCAGCGTCTCGCGGGCGAGGGCGAGGCCGCGCTGCTGGGCTCCCGGCGTCTGCTCGAGCACTCGCCGCAGTCCCATCTTGTAATCCAGACGGGCCACCGGCGTGCGCGCGAAATCGACCGCGGCCGCGTACTGCTTCGCCGCTTCGTCGAGCGCGCCGTTGCGCAGCGCCACCTCGCCGGCGAGGGCGGCGAGCCGCGCCTGCAGCTCGGGCCGCGCCGGCGCCGAGCTCGCCGCGCCGCGCGCCACCAGCAGCCACTGCTCGGCCTCGCGGGGCGGCGCCGAGGTGCGCTTCACCGACCCCTCCGCGAGGTCGAGGGCGGCGGCCGCCACCTGGCGGTCGTCGCGGCTGGCGAAGGCCGCCTGCAGCGACTCGCGAAGCGCCGTCTCGCCGGCGTCGAACTGGCGCTTGGCGAGCAGCTCGCGGCCCGCCTGGCGCTTGCTCTCGGCGAGGCGCATCTGCTCCGGCTGGCGGCCCGCGGTGTAGAAGAGGGCGCGCGTGTTGGCGCAGTCGTCGAGGCTGCCCAGCGCCTCGAGCGACCGCGGCGCGTCGCGCAGCGATGCCTCGCCGGCGGTGAGCCCGCCGACGACCCGCGCCAGCTCGTCGCGCCGCTCGGCGTAGCACGCCATGCGCAGGTCGAGCAGGCGCGGCGAGTGGGTGCCGGCGACGGCGGCGCGGCAGGCGTTGACGCGGCCGGCGACGAGCCTCGCCGCGTAGTCGTCGAGACGCGGCGCGATGCGGCGCCACAGCTCCTGTGCATAGCCGGCGCGCGAGCTGCCGAACGCCGCCGCCACCCGCGCGCGCACCGCATCGCTCCACACCGGCTGCAGGTCGCGCTCGAGACCGCGGCAGCGCACGCTCGTGCTGTGCGCCACGAAACCGAGCCCGGCGACGGCGGCGAAGCCGGCGGCGAGCCCGGTGATGCGCAGCCGCCGCCGGCGGCCCACGGCCGGATCGTCGCGCAGCGCGGCGACGAGCGCCGCCATCGACGGCCAGCGGTCCTCGGGGCGCACGGCGAGGCCGCGCGCGAGGACGGCGTGCAGCCACTTCGGCACGCCGGCGCGCGAGGGCGGCGGGCCCTGCGCGATCTCCTCCACCAGCGCCGCCGGGCTCGCGGCGTGGAACGGCACCTCGAGGTTGAGCGCCTCGTAGAGCGAGACGCAGAACGAGTACTGGTCGCTCGCCTCGCCGGGCACACCGCCAGCGAAGAGCTCCGGCGCCAGGTAGTGGAAGGTGCCGGCGACTCCGGCCGGCGAGCCCGACGCCAGACGCACCCACGCCTCGCGGGTGAGCGCCAGGCCGAAGTCGGCGACGACGGCGCGCCCGTCCTGGCGCAGCAGCACGTTCGCGGGCTTGAAGTCGCGGTGGACGATGCCGGCCTCGTGCGCCGCCTGCAGGCCGGCCGCCGCGTCGAGGAAGCGCGCCAGCACCTCGCGCCAGGGGCGCGGCTGCGCACGCGGCGCGCCGCGGACCCAGTCCTTGAGCGTCTCGCCAGCAACCAGCTCCATGGCGATCCAGACGCCCTCCGGCGATTCGCCGGCGTCGTAGACGCGGATGACGTTGGGGTGCTCGACGCGGGCGATCGCCTGCGCTTCCATCTGCAGCCGGCCGACGGCCTCGCGGCTCTTGCTCAGCTCGCGGCGCACCAGCTTGATGGCGACGCGGCGGTCGAGCTCGGGGTCGTGGGCCACGAACACGACGCTCATGCCGCCCTCGCCGACGACGTCGAGGACGCGGAACCGCCCGATGGCGACCGGGCAGCGCGCTGACAGCATGGAAGCGTGACTCACGGCCTTGTCGACTCGAGGCTGGGCGACGACCCAGCTGCTCCCGACGATCGGACCGCCCGGCGGCGAAATGAGCGCCCGATGGTGGCACGCGGCTCCGTCCCGGGGCAAGGACATCGGTGTTACACTCTTAGTACGACGTGAATCGGTGCGTTACGCGAGGAGCGTAGTGCAGGAAGGATGAGCGTGGCAGCACGCCGCGCGGGGAGGACTGCAGATGGCGCCGAGACGGAACCTGACGCGCAGCGACTGGCAGACGATGGAGTTCTGCTGGGCGCTGGGCTCGCCCACCGCCCGCGAGGTCTACGACGAGGCCAACCGCGACAACTCGGCCTTCCGCCGCCTCTTCTCGGACTGGAAGCTGACCACGGTGCGCACTTTCTTGAGCCGCCTCGTCGACAAGGGCTACCTGCGCACCGAGCTGCCCACCGAGGTGGTGCTCGAGGAGCACGGACCGAAGAAGCGCGAGGTGGTCGACTACGTCGAGCGGCTGGTCGGCGACCGCGACCGCGCCGTCGAGCTGGTGGTGTCCGCCGTCCACCGGCCGAGCGTCGTCTTCGCGTCCACCGAGGCGAAGAAGACGGCCGAGGTGCGCAGCCGGCTCGAGGCGCTCGGCGCGCGCACCAGCGCCCGCGAAGGGACGGCGCGCTTCGTGCCGACGCTGAGCCGCGCCGAGGCGCTCGACGAGTCGACGACGTCGTTCTTCGACCTCATCGCCCGCGACGACCCGGCCGCCTACGACCGCATCATCGCCAAGGCGGCCGAGCGCAAGGCCGCCATCGCCGGCGGCACGCCCGCCGCGCCCGCCGTCAGGCGCGCCGTCCGCCGCGCCCGCAAGGCCTGACCGGCCCCTCCCGGCCTTAGACACAGCGCACCGCCGCGACCCGGACGCCGCCGGAGGTTCGTCCCGGCCAGTGGCGTCGCTGCGGAGGTCTACCTGTTGACATACTCACTACAGTTGAAGTACGTTTGGTGAAAGACGGCCTTAACAAGAAGTCTGCTTGCATGCTCAACGCTGCACCTGTGGCCACTATCGGCCCATCGAAGGAGAGAAGATGAGCTCGCCCGCCCGCTGCCGGATCCCGCTCGCGTTCTGTATCGGCGTCGTCATCACCCTGCTGGCGCTGCTCGGCGCCGGCCCGGCCGCCGCGGCGCCGACGGCCGACGACTGCGCGATGCGTGCGATGAAGCCCGCCGCCTTGGTGGAAGCCAAGCGCGACGCCGGCGCGACCTTCCCGTCGGCCGAGCTGCTTGCCCCCGACCGCGGGCTGGCGACGAAGGCACTCGGCGTGCCGGACGAGGTGGCCCGCGAGGGCGCCCTCAATCGCCCCGACTTTCGCGCCATCGCCAATTTCCTCAAGCGCGCGCCGGAGACGTTCACGCTGCCGGTCGACGGACCCAGCGGCGTCACCGAGCTCGAGCTCGTCCGCGTCGACATCGCCACCCCCGACTTCAAGGTGGTGACCAGCGCGAGCAACGGCCAGGCGGTGCCCTACGAGCCGGGCGTGCACTACCGCGGCAAGGTGAAGGGGGACCCCGACTCGTACGCCGCCGTCAGCGTGTTCAAGGACGAGGTGATGGGCAGCTACTTCAGCGCCGCGGACGACACCGTGGTCATCGGCCGCCTGCGCGGCGACAACCCCAACGGGGAGCACATCGTCTACGCGACGCGCGCGATCGACGAGCACAACCAGTTCACCTGCGGCAACAACGGCGAGCCCGAGAAGGAGCCCGTCGACCGCCCGCTCGACGCGAGCTCGCCGTTCGACTTCTCGGACTTCTCGACCCTCCCGACACCCAATCCTGCCGCCGCTGCGGAGGCGAAGTCGCTCGCCGCCAAGGCCGGGAACAAGTGCGTGCGGATCTACGTCGAGACCGGCTACGACATGTTCCAGAGCCTGGGCGGCGTCTCGGCGGTGGCCAACTACGTGACCGGCTTCTTCAACCAATCGGCGGTCCTCTACTCCCACGAGTCGATCCCGATCGGGCTGTCCGAGATCTTCGTCTGGTACGGACCCGACCCCTACGCCGGCGATGACACGACGACGATATTGGGGAACTTCGTGAACTACCGGAGGTCGTACAACGGCGACTTCGGTCATCTAGTGGCTTTCCACGGCGGCGGCGGCCTCGCCAACAACATCGGCGCCTTCTGCAACGCCGACCCCGGCGAGCGCACCTGCTTCAGCGGCGTCGACCCCAGCTACGCCAACGTGCCCACCTACTCGTGGACGGTGAACGTGTTCACCCACGAGATGGGGCACTTGATGGGCTCGCGCCACACGCATGCCTGCGTGTGGAACGGCAACGACACCCAGATCGACGGCTGCGCGGACCCCGAAGGCAGCTGCCCGCGTATCGGCCTGCCCGCGGCCGGCGGCACCATCATGAGCTACTGCCACCTGCAGTCGGTGGGCATCCGGTTCAACAACGGCTTCGGCACCCAACCGGGCAACGTCATCCGCTCGCGCTACAACGCGGCGGGCTGCCTGGGCCCCTGCGGCGCCACCGTTGGGCCTAAGACCTGCCCGGCGCCGACGCAGTGCGGCACGATCTCCTGCCCGACCGGCTGTTACCCGGCGTCCACCAACGCCTGCGGCTCCGGCCTTACAGGCAACCAGACCACCTGCCGAGAGGTCACGGGGCCGCGCCTGAGCACCTGCGAGGACCACTGCCCGGCCGGCTATTACGTGCAGGCCGCACGCTCCAACGTACCGAGCTGCGAGCGGGGCTACGGCGGCATCCAGATGGATTGCGCCCAGGTCGCCGGCAACTCGCTGACCACCTGCCAGACCCAGTGCCCGGACGGCTACTACCCGTCGTTCGTGTCGCAGAACCCGGTGACGTGCGCCGTCGCCTTCGGCGGCTGGCAGACCCGCTGCGACAAGGTCAGCGGCAACACGGTCACCACCTGCGACGACGATTGCCCGACCGGCTTCTACCCGTTCTCGACCACCGGCAACTCGGTCTCCTGCGGCGGCCCGTACGCCGGCATCCAGACGCAATGCAAGCAGACGGCAGGAACGACGCTCAACGTCTGCGGCTCCTCCTGTCCCACCGGCTACTTCCTCCAGCGGACGAACACCGGCATCGGTTCCTGCCAGGCGCGCTACGGCGGCGTGCAATCGGTGTGCACCAACTCGCCCGCCCAGCAGTGTGACGAGGGTTGTCCCGACGGCTTCTACGTCTCGAAAACGGTGCCAGACACGGGCTGCATCAACCACGTGCGCACCTTCTGCGAGCCGGTGGTCGGCAACTCGCTGCGCACCTGTCAGGACGTGTGCCCGCCCGAGTTTTACGCCAGCGAGTCGAAGTCGAACGTCGCCGACTGCGCGCTGATCTGGGGAGGCATCCAGATCCAGTGCCAGCGCGTGCTGGGCGATCTGCTGCGCACCTGCGAGGACAACTGCCCCGACAACTACTACCCCTCCGCGGCCGCCACCAACCAGCCTGTCTGCGCCGTCCGCTACGGCGGCGTGCAGACCGACTGCTCGAAGATAACCGGCGACTCGCTCACCACGTGCGGTCAGACCTGTCCGGTCAACTTCCTCCCCGTCCTCACCAGCCCCAACACCCGCTGCAGCACGGTCTACCAGAACGTGCAGACCCTCTGCAGCAAGGTCCCGCCGGTCGGCGAGCCGCGGATCACCCAGCAGCCGCAGTCGGTGACCATCGTCGCGGGTCAGTCGGCGACGCTCTCGGTGACGGCGACGGGGCAGAGCCCGATCTCGTTCCAGTGGTACCGCGGCGCGGGCGGCGACCGCACCAACCCCATCTCGGGCGCCACGAACCAGAGCGTCATCGTCCACCCGACGGTCACCACCAGCTATTGGGTGCTGGTGAAGAACAACAAGGGCGAGGTGGCGAGCGACACCGCCACGGTGACGGTGACCCCGAGCTGCATCCCGCCGGCGATCACCACTCAGCCGCAGCCGGTGAGCATCGCGGCGGGAGGCACGGCGACGCTCTCCGTGACCGCCACCGGCACCGACCTGCTCTACCAGTGGTATGTCGGCGTCTTCCTGGGCTGGAGCCCGATCTCCGGCGCCAACGCGAGCTCGGTGGCCGTCACGCCGGCCGCCAGCTCCAACTACAAGGTGACCGTGCACAACTCCTGCGGCACGGTCGACAGCAGCACGACGCTCGTCACCGTCACGCAGCCCTGCACGGCGCCGGCGATCACCACCCAGCCCC
>DASYQD010000053.1:0-2014 GCA_036005845.1 Thermoanaerobaculia bacterium
CACCGCGACGTCAAGCCTGGCAACGTGCTGGTCACCGCCGAGGGGCGCGTCAAGATCACCGACTTCGGCATCGCCCGCAGCGAGGACCCGTCGGCGACGCTCGACACCGACGTCTACGGCACGCCGTACTACATGGCGCCGGAGCAGATCCAGGGGCACCCGGTGGATGCCCGCACCGACGTCTTCGCGCTCGGCGTCGTGCTCTACGAGATGCTCACCGGCACGCGGCCGTTCCCCGGCTCGACCGTCGCCGAGGTGGCGCACCGCATCGTCTACGGCCCGCCGGCGGAGCCGGAGGTCGACGGCAAACCGTTGCCTTCGGCGGTGCGCGAAGTGCTGGGACAGGCGCTGGCGAAGGACCCCGCCGACCGCTTCCCCACCGCCGGCGCGCTGGCCAAGGCAGTGCAGGACCTCGCCGACTCCTCCGGCAACCTCGACCTCGACGAGACCACCGCCTTTCCGCGCAAGCGGTGGCTCGCCGCCGGCGCGCCCCGCAAGCAACCGCGCACACCGCTGGTGATCGCCGCGGTGGTGGCCGCCGTCGCGCTGCTGCTGGCGGCTGGCTTCTTCTACGTGCAGTCGCTGGCGCCGCTGCCGGCGTCCGGGAATGACGAGCTGACGGCGCGCCGCGTCGGCTACGTCAAGCTGATGAGCGAGGCCAAGAGCCTGCTCGCCAACGGCGACGCCGAGGGCGCGGTGCTCGTCTTCCAGGCCGCCGAAGGCATGGCGCTCGATCCCAGCGCCGCGCGGCGGCTGCGCGAGGAGGCGCAACGCAAGGCCGAAGAGCAGGGCGCGCACTTGCAGCTTCTCGATGCCCGCGCCGACCTGGCGAACGGGCGCTACGACGAAGTGGTCGCGACGATCCGCAAGATGATGGCGACGCAGGCCGGACGCGAGCAAGCGGAAGGCGTGCTCGCCGACGTGGAGGCGGGGCTGACGCGCGTCCGGCAACCGGCGCGCGCGGCCCGCCGCTCCGCTCCGCGGCAACAGGCGACGAGCACCGGCACCGATGGCGTGGCGACCGCCGCGGCCGAGCCGGAGCCCGCTTCCACCGCCATCGACTTCGGCCTCTTGCACGTCGACCTGACGAGCGACGCGCCGGAGGGCAAGCTCACCCTCTGGGTAGACGGCCACCTGATGAGGGAAGAGGCGTTCGAGTTCTACGAACGCGCCGGTCTCTTCCGCCGTCGCCGGCCGACCGTGCCCGGAAAGCTGCCGCTCGACGTGACGCTTTGGCAGGGCAAGCACTCGCTGCGCGTGATGCTGAACCGCCCGAATCAACCGGGTGCCGTCAGGGACCTCGAGACCGCGATCGAGCCCGGCGCGCTGCAGACCCTCGTCATCTCGCTCCCCGCTACCGGCGACCCTGCGGTCGAGCTACGGTAGCTGCTAGCCTTCCGCTCCTCGCGGCCATGAGCGTCCCGTTGTCGAGCACCATTGTCGAGCCTCGCCCTGGCGCCGCCGCCGAGCCGGCGCCGATGATCTCGGTGGTCATCCCCTGCCTCGACGAGGCGGAGACGATCGCCGACTGCGTCGCCAAGGCGCGCCGCGGCATCGCCGCGAGCGGCCTCGCCGGCGAGGTGGTGGTGGTCGACAACGGCTCGACCGACGGCACTCCCGAGGTCGCCGCCGCAGCCGGCGCCAGGGTCGTCCACGAGTCGCGGCGCGGCTACGGCTCCGCCTACCTGCGCGGCTTCCGCGAGGCGCGCGGCCGCTACCTGGTGATGGGCGACGGCGACGGCACCTACGACTTCGAGGACGTGCCGCGCTTCGTCGCGCCGCTGCATGCCGGCGACGCCGACCTGGTGATGGGGACGCGGCTCAAGGGCACCATCCTGCCCGGCGCCATGCCCTGGTCGCACCGCTGGATCGGCAACCCCATCCTCTCGGGGATGCTGAAGCTCCTCTACCACACCCGCATCTCCGACTCGCACTGCGGCATGCGCTCCTTCACGCGCGAGGCCTACGAGCGCATGAACCTGCGCACGACGGGCATGGAGTTCGCGTCGGAGAT
>DASYQD010000054.1:0-15651 GCA_036005845.1 Thermoanaerobaculia bacterium
CGCCGACGACGCTGCTCACCAGGTGCATGACGTGACTGTAGCGCTCGACTTCCATGAAGCTCGCGACGCGCACGGTGCCGGGCGCGGCGACGCGGCCGAGGTCGTTGCGGCCGAGGTCGACGAGCATGAGGTGCTCGGCGCGCTCCTTCTCGTTGCGCTTCAGCTCCTCGGCGAGCCGCTGATCCTCGTCAACCGATCGGCCGCGAGGCCGCGTGCCGGCAATCGGATGCGTCAACGCGCGGCGGCCTTCGACGCGCACCAGCATCTCCGGCGAGGCGCCGACGAGCGCGAACGGCGGCGCATCTACCGCCGCCGTCGATGGCAGCTCGAGCAGCACCATGTACGGGCTCGGGTTGACGAGGCGCAGCGCGCGGTAGAGCGCCAGCGGCGCCGCGGTGGTGGCGGTGGCGAAGCGGCGCGCCAGCACCACCTGGAAGATGTCGCCGGCGACGATGTGCTCCTGCGCCCGACGCACGGCCGCCTGGTAGCCGGCGCCGTCGAGGTTCGCCGGCGGCAGCGGCGCGGCCGCCGGGGATTGGGAGGGCAGCTCGACACCACCGCCACCGCCGTCGCCGGTGAGGGCGGCGGCGATGCGCGCCAGGTCGGCTTCCGCGGCCGCGCGGTCGACCTCGCCCTCGACTTCGTTGGCGATCGCCTGCACGCGTTGGCGGACGTGGTCGAAGACGACGACGGTGTCGAAGCGGGCGAGGACGGCGACGGGTTCGTCGCTGGCGTCTACCGGACGGCTCGCCAAGAGCTTCGGCTCCAGCAGCCGGACGAGGTCCCAGCCGAAGAACCCCACCCAGCCGCCGGTGAACGGCACCTCTGCTGGCGGCGCGGTGAAAGCGCCGATGCGCTCGCGCAGCGCGTCGAGCGGCGGACCGGGGAGGCGCTGGGTCGATGGAAGATGCGTGGCGTGCTCGGCCCCGCCGCCCGGCCGCAGCACTTCGGCGCGATCCGTGTAGACGTAGAGCAGCTCGCGCGGCGCCGCGCCGAGGAACGAGTAACGCGACACGCGCTCGCCGCCGGCGACGCTCTCGAGCAGAAAGCGCACGGGTGAGAGCGCCGCAAGGCGGCGATACGCAGCGAGCGGCGTCAGCGCGTCGGCGAGGAACGTGCGAACGTGCGGATGGACCGCGCGCTGCGTCACTACAGGTACTTCCAAATCGCGGGGTGCGACGCTCATGGAGATACCTCGCGTCCAAGCGACAACCCAAGCGCCTCCCGGCCGACGGCGAGCGGCAGCTCGCGCCCGGTCATGCGCCGGAACTGCCCCAACGCCTGCCCGAGCAACACCTCGCGGCCGTCGATCACCGCCGCGCCGGCGGCGGCCGCGGCGCGAGCGAGCGGCGTCGGCTCGTCGCCGTAGATGAGCTCGACCACCACGACGCCCGGGCCCAGCTCCGCCACCGGGAACGGCAGCGGATCGGCGGCGTCGCGCCCGACCGGCGTCGCCTGCACGACGACGTCGAAACCAGCGGCGGAGAAAGCGGCGAGCGGCTGGAACGCGACGCCGAGATCGGCGGCCACCGCGGCGCCGCGCTCCTCGTCACGGTTGACCAGCGTCACCGCGGCGCCGGCGAGACTCAGCGCCAGCGCCGCGACGCGTCCCGCGCCGCCGGCGCCGACGATCGCCACTCGCGCCTCGCCCACCGGCACGCCGCGCCATTGCAGGGCCTGCAGCACGCCTTCGCCGTCGGTGCTGTCGCCCTCCCAGACGCCGTCGCGCAAGACCAGCGAGTTGGCGACCGACAGCCGCTCGGCGAGCGGGCTCAGCGCGCCCGCCACCGCCACGGCGCTGGCCTTGAACGGCGTCGTCACCGCCAGCCCGCGCAGCGGCATGCCGCAATCGGGCAGCGTCGCGTCCTCCACCACGTCGAGCCAGAAGTCGCCCAGCGTCGGCGCCTCGAAAGGCAGGAAGAGCAGCGGCAACCCGAGCGCGCGGTACGCCGCGTTGTGGAGGCGCGGCGACAGCGAGTGCAGCGCCGGCATGCCGACGACGCCGAAGAGCGCTTCGACCGGCCGCAGCTCGGGAAGCGCGTAATCCGCGATGAGCCGCGTCACCGGAAGCTGGCCGGGAGCGGCGGGCTCGTCGCCGGCCGAGCCGTAGATCCACGGCGCGCCGAGGTAGGGCGCGACGAGCCGCGTCCAGGTGCCGACGGCGCCGGCGGCGAACGCCAGGAGGTCGTGGCGCCGCGCGTTGCCGAGCAGCTCGAGCGGCAGCAGCGCTTCCGCCGGCTGTTGCGCGAAGACGACCAGCTTGTAGAGCGAAGCCGGCGTGCGCATCAGGTGCGCCGCGCGGTGCTCGAGGTCGACGAGCGGCTCGGGCGCACCGTGCCACGAGATGAGCCGCTTCTCCACCGGCACCGCGGCGAGCAGATCGACGGTGACGTCGCGGTCGCCTTCGAGGTCGACGAGGTCATACGTCTCGCTGGCCGCGCGCAAGCGCTGACGCCGTTCGGCCGCGCCGCCGCCGAAGGCGCCCTTCTCGGCGGCGCTGCGCAGCGTGTAGAGGAGCCGGCAGCCGGGCCGCTCGCGCCGCAGCGCCGCGGCGTCGAGCTCGCCGGTCAGGTCGGCGCGCACCTCGACGCAGTCGACGCCCGCCGGCAGCGCCGCCAGCTCGCCGGCGCCGGGCGGCCGCGTCAGCGTGGCGACGAGAGTGGCTCGGCGGGCCTCACTGCTACGCTGGAACGTCAGAACGTCAATCCTCCTCGGAATGACCCGGTAGAGGAATCGCCTGCGTTGCGGCGGCGCTGCCTCGTCCCGGGTGCCTCAGCCGGGACGATCCCGACCGCGCCCTAGACGTAAGGCTGCGCGTAGGACCACCAGCAACGGCCCACGAGCGGCAGCTCGTTCCAACTGGGCGAGGTGTTGCGGTGGCTCATCGTCATCGCCTCGTCGTAGCGCCGTGATTACAGCGCGTGGGCAAACGCGCTGTCAAGCGTCCGTCAGCGAGGGAACCACCCACGACGAGGATGATCAGCGCGGCCATCAAGCGCCATCGCCGCCGAGCCCCTGAGCCGGTCCAAGACTGCCGGGGAGGCACTCGCCGCCGTCGCGCTGATACCATGCGCGCCGCCGTGGCCGAGCCTCCGATGAGCGATTCGCAGAGGCGCGAGACCCTCGACATCGACGTCCTCTTCGTCGGCGCCGGGCCGGCGAGCCTGGCGGGCGCGTATCACCTCGCCAAGCTGATCGAGCGGCACAACACCACCGCCACCAAGAAGCTCCAGCCGTCGATCGCCGTGCTCGAGAAGGGCAAGGAGATCGGCAGCCACGCGCTCTCCGGCGCCGTGCTCGACGCGCGCGCGCTCGCCGAGCTCTTCCCCGACGACTGGCGCTCGGCGCCGCTCGAAGGCGAAGTCGGCGCCGAGGAAGTTCTCGTGCTCACCGGCAAGCGCGCCGCGGGGCTGCCGATCATCCCGCCGCCGCTGCAGAACCACGGCAACTACGTCGCCTCGCTGGGCAAGCTGGTCAAATGGATGGCGCCGAAGGTCGAGGCCATGGGCGTCGACGTCTTCACCGAGTTCCCCGCCGCGCTGGCGCTGGTGGACGGCAAGCGCGTCACCGGCGTGCGCACCGGCGACAAGGGGCTCGACAAGCACGGCAAGCCGAAGGCGAACTACGAGCCCGGCGTCGACATCAAGACCCGCGTCACCGTGCTCGGCGAGGGCCCGCGCGGCACGCTCGCCAAGCAGCTCGAGAACGCCTTCTCACTGCAGGAAGGCCGCAACCCGCAGATCTACGCCATCGGCCTCAAAGAAGTGTGGGAGGTGCCGGCCGGCCGCGTGAAGCCCGGCATGGTGATCCACACCATGGGCTGGCCGCTGGGCACCGACATCTTCGGCGGCGGCTTCCTCTACGGCATGCAGAACGACCAGCTCATAGCCGGGCTGGTCGTCGGTCTCGACTACCGGAACCCCTGGCTCGATCCGCATCAGGAGTTCCAGCGCTGGAAGACGCATCCGCGCATCCGCGCGCTGCTCGACGGCGGCCGCATGACGCACTACGGCGCCAAGGCGATCCCCGAGGGCGGCTGGTACTCGATGCCGAAGCTCGCCGGCGACGGCTTCCTCCTCGTCGGCGACAGCGCCGGCCTGCTCAACAGCCAGCGCCTGAAGGGCATCCACCTGGCGATGAAGTCGGGGATGCTGGCGGCGGAGACGATCTTCGAGGCGTTGCGCGAGGACGCAGCCGGCACGGGGCCGCTCGCCGCCGCGACGCTCGCCCGCTACGAGCAGAAGGTGCAGGCGAGCTGGATCCGCGACGAGCTCTGGGCGGTGCGCAACTTCCATCAGGCCTTCGACCACGGCCTCTTCGCCGGCATGCTGCAGGCGGGGCTCGGCATGGTCACCGGCGGCCGCGGCTTCGGCGTCGCATCACGACTCCACACCGAACCCGGCCACGAGCGGATAGTGAAGCTCACCTCGCCGGCGGGCAAGGCGCTGCGGCCGCCGCCGGCGGTGCCGAGCGACGGCAAGCTCACCTTCGACAAGCTCGCCGACGTCTACAACTCCGGCACCGCCCACGACGAGGAGCAGCCGGTGCACCTCTTGGTGCACGACACCACGATCTGCGTCGACCGCTGCACGCAGGAGTACGGCAACCCCTGCCAGCGCTTCTGCCCCGCCGCAGTCTACGAGATGGTGCCCGACCCCGCCGCCGCGGCCGGCCGCCGCCTGCAGATCAACGCCAGCAACTGCGTGCACTGCAAGACCTGCGACGTGATGGACCCCTACCAGATCATCACCTGGGTGCCGCCCGAGGGCGGCGGCGGTCCCAGCTACGGCAAGATGTGATCACTTCGACGGCGCCACGGTGACGTCGCCGCTGCCGGTGTCGACGAGGATGCGCGTCTGCCCCGAGCCGCGCCGCGCGCCGATGACCTCGTGGCGGTCGCGGCGGATCTCGGCGTCGGCGTAGCGCACGTCGACCTCGCCGCTGCCGACGTCGGTGGTCAAATCGAACTCGAAGGCGGGGCCGCCGAAGATCTCCACGCCGCCCGAGCCGGTGTCGATGTCCATCTTGCGCGCCGAGGCGAGGTCGCCGCCGATCGTCACGTCGCCCGAGCCGGTGTCGGCGTGGAAGGTCTCCAGCCGCGCGTGGTCGACGGCGATGCCGCCCGAGCCGGTATCGGCGTAGAGGTCACCCAGCGTGGCGTTCGACACCGTCACGTCGCCCGAGCCGGTGTCGATCCACAGCTTGTCGGCGGCGATGCCTTCGATGACCACGTCGCCGGAGCCGGTGTCGGCCTTGGTGTTGCCGGCGATCTGGTGCAGGTCGACGTCGCCCGACCCGGTGTCGGCTACGAGCTCGCCGGCGGCGCCGTCGACCTTGATGCTGCCGCTGCCGGTGTCGAGGTAGAGGTTGCCGTCGAGGTTCGAGCCGCGGATGCCGCCCACCGCCTCGACCACCTTGAGCCGCGCGCCCTTGGGCACCGTGATCGTCAGGTCGGCGTAGAGCACCGGCACGCCGCGCCGCGCACCGCCGTAGACGTGCACACGCTCGCCGCGGAACTTCGCCGTCGTGTGGCTGCCCATCGAGCCCAGGCTGTCGGGGAAAACGAAGGCGTCGTAGCGGTCGACGGGGTACGCCAGGTTCCAGGTCCCGTCGTGCTCCTGCACCCAGCGCATGGCGTTCATCAGGTCCTGCGTCTCCTGCGGCGAGCCGCCCTCGCCGTTGACCACCGCCACCACCTTCACCGGTCCGCTGCCAGCCGGCATCAACACCACTCGCCCGGCGAGGTTGGCGATCTTCACTTGGCCGCTGGCCGGGATCGTCTGCTCGACCGTCTTCGTCGCCATCGCCGCCGCGAGCGGTTGAGAGGCGACGAGCGCTAGCGCAATGAGCCCGAGCGTGAATCGACGTCGCATGCGGAATCTCCTCTGCGGTTGCTGATTGTGGGAGCGCGGCTCCCCTTGAAGGAGATTACGTAGCAACGGCGCGGAGGTTCCACACCTCCGGCCTGGCGGGGCTACGCGGCGTATCGCCGCAGGATGAGTGCGCCGTTGGTGCCGCCGAAGCCGAACGAGTTGGTCAGCGCCACGTCGAGGTCCACCTTGCGCGGCGTGTGCGGCACGAAGTCCAGGTCCGCCTCGGCGTCCGGGTTGTCGAGGTTGATCGTCGGCGGCAGCACCTGCTCCTTGATCGCCAGCGCCAGGATCCCCGTCTCGAGCCCGCCCGCCGCGCCCAGCAGGTGCCCGGTCGACGACTTGGTCGACGACACCGCCAACTTGTAAGCGTGGTCGCCGAACACCCGCTTGATCGCCTTCACCTCGCCGAGGTCGCCGAGCGTCGTCGACGTGCCGTGCGCGTTGATGTAGGTGATCGACTCGGGCGGGAGCTCGGCGTCGAGCAGCGCTTCCTGCATCACCCGCGCGGCGCCGTCGCCCTCGGGATGCGGCGCCGAGATGTGGTACCCGTCGGAGCTCATGCCGTAACCCACCACCTCGGCGTAGACGTGGGCGCCGCGGGCGCGCGCGTGCTCGATCTCCTCGAGCACCACGATGCCGGCGCCCTCGCCCATCACGAAGCCGTCGCGGTCGCGGTCCCACGGCCGCGACGCCTTCTCCGGCTCGTCGTTGCGCGTCGACAGCGCCCGCATCGCCGCGAAGCCGCCCAGTGCCAATGGCGTGATGACGCCCTCGGTGCCGCCAGCGATCATCGCCTCCGCCTTGCCGAGCTGGATCAGGCGGAACGCGTCGCCCACCGCGTGGAGGCCGGTCGTGCATGCCGTGCACGGCGCGCTGCTCGGCCCCTTGATGCCGTACTTGATCGACACCTGCCCGGTCGCCATGTTGACGATGAGGCCGGGGATGAAGAACGGCGAGATGCGGTCCGGACCGCGCTCGCGCAGGATGTCGTGCATCGCCTCGATCAGCGGCAGGCCGCCGATGCCCGAGCCGATGATCACCCCGATGCGGGTGCCGTTGCCCTCGTCGATCTTCAAACCAGCGTCCTCGAGCGCGAAGTGGGTGGCGCCGAGGGCGTACTGGATGAAGGCGTCGGTCTTCTTGATGTCCTTCTTCTCGAGGAAGAGCGCAGGGTCGAAGCCCTTCACCTCGCCGGCGATGCGCGACGGGTAGGCCGAGGCGTCGAAGTGGGTGATCGGACCGACGCCGCTCTTGCCGGCGAGGAGGGCGTCCCACGTCGCGCGCGTGCCGACGCCCAGCGGGGAGACCAGTCCCACGCCGGTGACGACGACCCGCCGTTTGGGGAAACCTGCAGACATGCTCGGACGGAAGGGGAAGCGCTGCGCCGGGCGGCGGCGCCTCTATCGCCTAGTTCTGCGTGTTCTTCTCGATGTAGTTGACGGCGTCCTGCACCGTCGTGATCCCCTCGGCGTCCTCGTCCGAGATCTCGATCCCGAACTCCTCCTCGAACGCCATCACCAGCTCGACGATGTCGAGCGAATCGGCCCCCAGGTCGTCGGTGAAGCTGGCCGCCGGCGTGACCTCTTCGGCGTCGACGCCCAACTGCTCGACGATGATGCTCTTGACCTTCTCGGCTACGGCCATCGGACTCCCTCCTATTGCACCTGGTTTCAGCGGACGGTTTCTAGCACAAAGCTGTAACGTGGGTCGAGAACGGCTACATGTACATGCCGCCGGAGACGTTGAGCACGTGGCCGGTGACGTAGGCGGCCTCGTCGGAGGCGAGGTACAGCACGGCCGCTGCCACGTCGTCCACGGTGCCCAGGCGGCGCAGGGCGATCACCGACTCGAGCTCCTGCTTCCCCTTCTCCGGCAGCACGTCGGTCATCGCGGTGACGATGTATCCCGGCGCCACCACGTTGACGGTGATGTTCCTGCTGCCGATCTCGCGCGCCAGCGCCTTGGTGAAGCCGATGAGGCCGGCCTTGCTGGCGGCGTAATTGGCCTGGCCGGGGTTGCCCATCAGGCCGACGACGGAGGAGACGTTGATGATGCGGCCGGCGCGGCGCCGCATCATGCCGCGGATGAGCTCGCGCGAGACGGCGAAGGCGCCGGTCAGGTTGGTGGTGATGACGCGCTCCCACTGCTCGAGGCTCATGCGGGCGAAGAGGCCGTCGTCGGTGACGCCGGCGTTGTTGACCAGGACGTCGACGTCCGCCCATGCGGCGGGCAGCGTGGCGAGGCGTTCGGGCACCTGCGCCGGCTGCGAGAGGTCGAGCTGCAGCGGCAGCGCCTGGCCGCCGGCCGCGGCGATCTCCGCCGCCAGCGACTCCAGCTTGTCGGCGCTGCGCGCCGCCAAGACGACGCGCGCGCCCTGGCCGGCGAGCAGCGCGGCGCAGGCGCGGCCGATGCCTTGCGAGGCGCCGGTCACCAGCGCCGTCTTGCCGTCGAGTCTGAACATCGGCTCCCTACCTCCCTCTCGCGCCTCACCGTATCGAGGCGATCAGCTCCGGCAATCCCTCCGGCTCGCCGCAGAACGCCGGCCTGCCGCGCTGGCCGATGCGCTTGACGAGGCCGCACAGCACGTTGCCGGGCCCTACCTCGACGAAGCGGTCGACGCCGCCCTCGCCGGTCATCCACTCCACCGACTCCACCCAACGCACGGGAGAGTCGATCTGGCGAATCAGCGCCTCGCGCGCCTCGGCGCCGGTCGACACCGGCCGCGCATCGACGTTGGTGACGACGGGGACGCGTGGGTCGCGGAACTCGGTGCGGCGCAGCATCGGCTCCAGCCCTTCGCGCGCCGGCCGCATGAGCGGCGAGTGGAAGGGCGCCGACACCGGCAGCAGCATCGCGCGCTTGGCGCCGCGCGCCTGCAGCGCCGGGATGGCGCGCTCGACGGCGGCCTTGTGGCCGGCGATCACCGTCTGCTCGGGGCTGTTGTAGTTGGCGACGGCGCAGACCTCGGTGGCGGTCGACACCTCGGCGACAACGGCACCCACGTCCGCCGCCGGCAGCCCGAGCACCGCCGCCATGGCGCCCTCGCCGACCGGCACCGCCTCCTGCATCAGCTCGCCGCGCCGGCGCACCAAGCGCAGCGCGTCGGCCAAGTCGAGCACCCGCGCCGCCACCAGCGCCGAATACTCGCCGAGGCTGTGCCCCGCCACCAGCGCCGGCTGCACGCCGTGCATCTCCAGCACGCGCAGCATCGCCACCGAGACGGTGAGGATCGCCGGCTGCTGGTTGGCGGTGAGCTGCAGCTCCTCCGCCGGCCCTTCCCAGCAGAGGCGCGACAGCGGCAGCCGCAGCACGTCGTTCGCCTCGGCGAACACCGCCGCCGCCGCGGGGAAAGCATCGGCCCAGCTCTTCCCCATCCCGATCCTCTGTGAGCCCTGGCCCGGGAACAGGAAGCCGAGCTTGCCCCCAGCCGTGGCGAGCGGCGGATCGACCTGAGTCTGCGTCGCCGGTTCGGCCGTCATCACCCTGCCTCCACTTCGCTCGCGTCGCGCGCAGCGCCCGCGGCGCCGCCGTCCGCTGCTTCCGCCGCCCCGCGCGCGGCCTCCTCCTGCCGGTGGATCAGCTCCATCTGGGTGCGGATCTTCTCCGACACCTCGTGGGTGCTGAACTCCACCGCCCGCCGCACCGAGTTGCGGATGCCGGTGGCGCTGCTCCGGCCGTGGCCGATGAAGCAGCCGCCCTGCACGCCGAGCAGCGGCGCGGCGCCGTACTGGTTGGGATCGGTGCGCCGCCGCACCTCGCGCAGCGCCGGCAGCGCCAGTGCCGCGCCGACGCGCGTCACCAGGCCGGCGCGCAGCTCCTGCTCGAGCATCTTGCCCACCATCGAGGCCAGCGACTCGGCCGCCTTGAGCACGACGTTGCCGACGAAGCCGTCGCAGACGATGACGTCGACGGTGCCCGCGAAGACGTCGCGCCCCTCGACGTTGCCGACGAAGTTGAGGCCGGTCTCCTTCAGCACCTTGAACACCTCGCGGGTGAGGTCGGTGCCCTTGCCCTCCTCCTCGCCCACCGACATCAGGCCGACGCGCGGCGAGGCGGTGCCCAGCACCTGCTGGGCGTAGAGGTGCCCCATCACCGCGAACTGGCGCAGGTGGTGGGGCTTGGTGCTGACGTTGGCGCCGACGTCGAGCAGCACGGTGCGGCCGCTTTGGTTGGGCAGCACGGCGGCGAGAGCGGGCCGGTCGATGCCGGGAATCGTCTTCATCACCTTCATCGCCGCCGCCATCATGGCGCCGGTGTTGCCGGCGGAGACGACGGCCGCGGCGCGCCCTTCCTTCACCAGCTCGCAGGCGATGCGGATCGACGAGCGGCGCTTCTTGCGCAGCGGCGCGATGGCGGGGTCGTCCATCTCGACGACCTCTTCGGCGTGCACCACTTCGATGCGGCCGCGATCGTCGCCCAGGCGCGCCAGCTCCGCACGCACCACCTCCTCGCGGCCGACGAGGATCACCTGCGCGCCGTCCTCCGCCGCGGCGGCGAACGCGCCTTCGACCACCGCCCTGGGGGCGTGGTCCCCTCCCATCGCGTCGACCGCGATCTTCATGCCGGCGTTTCCGCGGGATCGGCGCCCGCCGGAAACGGATGCGCGGTGCCTAGAGCTGCTCCTCGACCGCCGCGACCTGCTTGCCGCGGTAGAAGCCGCAGTGCGGGCAGACACGATGGGCGAGCTTGGTCTCGTGGCAGTTGGGGCAGACGGAGGTGGCCGGCTGGTCGAGCGCGTGGTGCGCGCGCCGCCGGTCGCGCCGGGCCTTGGAAGTGCGCCGCTTGGGATTTGGCATCGTCGGGACCCTTCTCGGTTGGTATCAGTGTGATTGCTTGCGTTCCTTGAAAGCTTCGAGCGCCTTCCAGCGCGGGTCGACCTCGTCCGTCGCGCAGCCGCAGGGCCCGGCATTGAGGCTCGCCCCGCAGTCGGGGCAGATGCCGGCGCAGTCGGCCCGGCACAACGGCTTCATCGGCACGTTGAGCTGGATCTGTTCGACGAGCAGAGGCCGCAAATCCACCTCGTCGTCCTCCGGGACCTCCACCACCCCCAGCTCCTCCTCCGCCAGCGCGTGCTCGCCGTCGGCGGGAGACGGCGCCCCCGGCACGAGCAGCAGCTGCATCGGCTGCTCGACCTTCTCCACCAGCGGCTCGAGGCACCGCTGGCAGCTCAGGGTCTGCTGGTAGCTGTAGGTGGCGGTGAGGAGGTATCCCGGGTCGGCGAAACGGATCTCACCACGCCAGCGCACGGGAGAGAGCGCCTGCACGTCCGGGTTCTCGATCTCCGCCGCGCCGACCGTCTCGGTCTCGTCCCAATGGAACGGTCGTTCGCGAACCTCTTCGAGCCGGACTTGCATAGCTCTGCCCCATAGCGCGTAGCCGCGGAAGCGTAGCGGCAGGGGACACGCGAGTCAAATTGGCTTCGACCGCGAACCCGCCCATCCGAATGAGGTACTTAGCTGGTGTGAGGTGCTTAGCAGGAGAGCGCCCGCCGGCGGGGTACGCTGGCGCCGAGGAGAGAACCCGCATGAGAGCCGTCACGAGATCCCTCCGCGGCCCCGTCGCCGCCACCCTGGCACTGGCCGCCATGCTCGACCTGTCGACGTCGCCCGTGCAGGCGGCGACGAGCTGCACCAACGTCGCCTGCGGCGGCTGCACTCCCTCCTCGGGCGGCACCTCGACGCTGATCCCCGCCGCCGCCTTCCCCGCCACCGCCACGACGCCGATCGCCTTCGTCGATCCCGGCGACTACCGCGGCCGCCGCCTCGTCGCCACCCAGCAAGGCACGATCCTGGTGTGGAACACGAGCACCGCGAGCTTCCTCGGCACGCCGTTCCTCGACCTGCGCGACGACATCGGCGGCCCGGTCAACAACAGCGGCAGCGAGCGCGGCCTGCTCGCCATGGCGGCCGATCCCGACTACCTCGTCAACGGCCGGCTCTACGTCTACTACACCGGCAGCGACGGCGACGTCACCATCGCGCGCTACACCCGCACGGCGATCGACGCCGACACCGGCAACGCCGCCTCGGCGCTCGTCATCCTGCGCATCGACCACCCGGTGAGCAACCACAACGGCGGCTGGATGGCGTTCGGTCCCGACGGCTTCCTCTACATCACCATCGGCGACGGCGGCAACGGCTGTGACGAGGGAAACAACAACGGCAACTTCGACGACAACGCCGAGCTCGACGGCCAGCGCAACAGCACGCTGTTGGGCAAGATGCTGCGCATCGACGTGCGCGGCATCGACCCCATGGCGGTGGCGCACGACGACTGCGGCGTCGGCCCGTACAACTACACGGTGCCGGTGAGCAATCCGTTCGTCGGCCAGGAGCCGGCCTGCGACGAGGTCTGGCTGATGGGCCTGCGCAACCCCTTCCGCTGGAGCTTCGACCGCGCCACCGGCGACATCTACATCGGCGACGTCGGGCAGAACAAGTGGGAGGAGATCGACTTCAAGCGCGCCAACGTGCCGGCGCCGGTCAACTTCGGCTGGGTCTGCCGCGAGGGCGACGAGACGGCGAACAACAACGAGTCGGGCTGCACGCTCGCCAACCTGACGCCCTTCTGCCCCACCGACGCCGGCACCACCGGCCAGTTCCCGCGCCCGATCAGCGGCTTCTGGGACCCCATCCTCTGCCACCACAACGGCGGCTGGGCGTCGATCATGGGCGGCTACCGCTACCGCGGCGCCATGGTGCCGACGCTCACCGGCTCCTACTTCTACGCCGATGCGGCCTGCGGCGACATCTGGAAGACGACGACCCTCGACCCCAACAACCCGGCCGCCATCGCCTCGAGCTGCTGGGCGAGCGGCTTCGCCGGCGAGTACGGCTTCGCCGAGGACCACCTCGGCGAGCTCTACCTCGTGGTCGGCGGCGCCGGCCGCGTGGACTGCATCCACAACGGCGCTGGATGCACCTGGGCGAATACCGACATCTTCGCGGACGGGGCCGACACTGGGTCGCTGGCGCGCTGGAGCGGCTCGATCTAGGCGTCGAGCGCTACGGCTGCGGCGGCTCTGCCACGCGGTAGAGCGCGTTGAAGAGCAGCTTGAAGGTGCGTAGCGTCTGCGCGCGGTGCTGCGGGCGGAAGCCGATGAGCACGACGCGGCCCTTGCCGACGCGCAGGTCGACCACGGCCGCCTTCTTCTCGAGCGCCGCGCCGCCGCGCAGGAAGCCGCTCACCAGGATGTCGCGCTCGTCGTCGGGGTAGCGGGCGACGACGCGGCGCTCGAAGCGCGGGTCGGGTATCGCGGTCTCGAAGGCCGGCGAGTCGGCGAACCAGCCGGCCTCCTCGCTGCGCATGCCGTAGGCGAGCGGCTCGGTCGGGTCGACGAGGAGGCGCAGCATCGAGCCGGGCGCCTCGATCTTGGCGTTGCGCTCGCTGACGACGTTGACCACGGGAAGACCGAAGAGATCGATGAAGTAGTCGGCCGACTCGTCTAGCGCCACGACGGTGCCGCCGGCTTCGACCCACGCCTTGATGCGGGCGCCACCGGCGTCGCCGCGCTTGTCGGTAGGTTTCGACGCCAGCGGCGGTCCACCCTTGTCGAGACCGCCGGCGTACTGCGGCGGCAGCGGCGAGGCGAGGCGGTCGGCGATCTCGCGGCCGGAGCGGCCGGTGGCGATGACGTCGGGATTGATGGCGGGAAAGAGCAGCACGTCGGCCTTGCCCGTGAAAGCGCCGCTGCGCAGGTCCTCGTTCGAGAGGCTGGTGTACGGAAAGCCGTACTGCTCGAGCAGCCAGCGCGTCCACCCTTCGTCGATGCTCGCCGTCCAGGGTTTGTAGAGCCCGACTCTGGCGCCGCGCACCGCGTGCCGCGGTCCGCTCGGGGCCACAGGCAGCGGCGCCACCGGCACGTGCAGCTCGCGCGAAAGCTGCGCGAGCTGCTGGGGAGTGGCGGCGGCCGGCGGGATCCAGAGGTCGCCGGGCGGCGCGGCCGCCCGCATGCCACCGATGCCCGCTTCGGCCGGCGTGGCCGACGCCAGCCACCAGAGCTCGGAGCCCTTGGCGAGCAGCCGGTTCATCAACGGGAAGACGCCGTCGGCGGCGTGGGAGACGATCCATCCGCCGGCGCCGGCCGGTACGTCGCCGCCGGGCCACGGCGTCTCTGCGATGGGCTCGAGGCTCGCCACCGGCGGCTGCTGCGCCTCCACCACCTCGACGCCCATCGAGATGGGCAACGACCACGAAGTGACGTCGTAGGGCTCGAGGATGTCGCCGCCATTGCTCCCCTGCACCTCGGGATACCGCTGCGGCCGCAGCATGGTGAGCAGGAACGCGCGGTATGGCTGCGCCGCCGGCACTACCACCGTCCCGGCCGGGTACTCCGTGAAGCCGAGCTTGAGTGGTCCGGCCGCGCGCGTCACTTCGACGCCATGCCGCAGCAGCAGGTCGACGAGCTTCGCGGCCGCCGTGGGATCGCGCTGATCGGGCGGCACGATCCACGCGTACGGTGCTTCGTTCTTGCCGGCATCAATAGCCTTGCTCGCCATGCGATGCAAGTTGCGCAGAAAGTCGCGCCGGTTCTCGGCCAGCGCTTCGGCGAACCCCCAGGTGGCGACGCGCTCGTACTCGACGATGTCCGAAAGGCGCCACCAGCCGCCCGGCCAGGGTGACGGGAAGTTCGAGCGCCGGCCGTACTCGGGCAGCCCCTTCTCGCCGCCCTCGAGCTCGCCCGGGTCGACGTAGATCGGCGTCGCGATGCGCGCGCTCGCCACCTCGGTGAGCAGGCCGGTGACGTTCTTCCACCACGCCGTGTTGCGGGTGCCGCCCGGCCAGTAGGAGTCGAAGATCATGTCGGAGCCGACGCCGAGCTTGCCCGCCTCCTCGAGGCGGCGCGACATGTTGGTGCCCAGCAGGTCGGCCTGGCGGAAGATCAGCGAGTCGACCTCGGGCGCCAGCGGATCGGTCTGCGGCGGCACGAACATGCGCGGCCCGGTCGACCCCATCTGGTGCTCGTCGAGGAAGGCCTGCGGGAACCAGCGGCGGTAGAGCACGTCGTTGACGACCTGCGTCTCCTTCTGCGTCAGCATGTAGAAGTCGCGGTTGTCGTCGTGGCCGACGTAGTGGTGGTAGAGCCACGGCAGCGGGCCGCCCTCGTACGGCGTGCCCTTGTTCTTCTCGTACCAGTCGCGCGCGATGACCTGACCGTCGGGGTTGATCGACGGCATGAGGAGGAGGACGAGGTCGTCCATCCAGCCGAGCTTGTCGGGGTCGGTGGTGGTGGCGAACTCGTAAACGAAGCTCAGCGCCATCTGCGTCGAGCCGACCTCGGTCGAGTGGATGGAGCAGGAGACGAGGGCGATGACCTTGCCTTCGTCGATCAGCGCTTGGACTTCGGGCGCCGAGAGCCCGGCCGGGAAGGCGAGGCGGCGCGCGATCTCGCGATAGCGGTCGAGGTGCTGCTGGTTGGCGGGCGAGGTGAGGATGACGACCGGCATGTCGTTGCCGAGCGTCGACTTGCCGGCGAGCTCGATGGAGACGCGGTCGGAGGCGGCGTCGACCGCTTTGAGGTAGGCGAGGACCTGCGGCCACGAGGCGAGCTGGCGGTCGGCGCCGGGGATGAAGCCGAGGAAGCTCTCGGGACTCGGGACGGCGGCGGCAGCGCTCGCGGCAGCAGCCAAGGCGAGAGCGACGATGGTGGCGAGCGCGAGGCGGGCGGGGCGTACCGGCATGACTTCTCCTTCGGACTCGCCTCCGTGGAGGCTGGAATGGGGTCGCGGCTCGCGAGCCTATGC
The DNA here is from genome assembly GCA_036005845.1 of Thermoanaerobaculia bacterium. GTDB lineage: Bacteria > Acidobacteriota > Thermoanaerobaculia > Multivoradales > JAIOJS01 > DASYQD01. The sequence continues at coordinate 15,617 of DASYQD010000054.1, forward strand.
CACGCCGGTCGAGCTGCTGGCCAGCGTTGCTCAGC
>DASYQD010000055.1:0-72173 GCA_036005845.1 Thermoanaerobaculia bacterium
GGCATCTACATCAACAGCAAGTGGTCGTACAGCGTCAACGGCCTGTACCAGATCGCCCCGGACCGTCCGTGGGGCTTCAACGTCGCGGCCAACCTCAACGGCCGCGAGGGCTACCCGATCCCCTACTGGCGGCGTCGTGGCGGCACCAACGCGCGCGACAACTTCGCGTTGACGAGCGTGTCGGTGGTCGACGATCCGGACGAGTTCCGGTTCGACGACATCCACATGTTCGATGCCCGCGTCGAGAAGGAGTTCTCCTTCTCCGACTTCGGCTTGACCCTGGGCGTGGACGTGTTCAACGTGTTCAACGAGTCGTACGTGCTGCAGCGGAACAACCGCCTCGGCCAGTCGAGCTCGAACAACGTCCGCGAGATCACCAGCCCGCGCATCTACCGCCTCGGCCTCCGCGTCAGCTTCCGCTGATCTGACGCCAGGCTGACTTTCCTCTGCGCCGCCGGGATGGCCCGGCGGCGCTTCTGTTTTGCCGCTCGCGATCCACCAGTGCCGGCCGGCGAGGGAAATCCGCCGCCGCCCCCCTCTCACTCCAGGTGAGTTGCACGCCGGCGGCAACCTTTCGCCACTTCGCGAGTACAACTGAGAGAGAGCTCGAGCAAGCAGTGCCGGACGACCCGCAGCACGACTCGGAGGACAACGACATCGCTGAACCACGCGCCACCTCCGCGGGGCCTGGCGGCCCCTTCCCGCAGCTCCCTCCCGCTCCGCACTACCTGACCCGACTCTCCGTCCGCGTCGGCGAGCGTTTCGTGCTGCTCAAGCTCGACGAGATCCGCTGGCTCGAGGCGGCGGGCAAATACGTACGGGTGCACACCGCCAAGGAGGTCTACACCCTCCGCGACAGCCTCGGCCGCCTGGGCGCCCTCCTCGACCCCGAGCGTTTCCTGCGCATCAGCCGCGACACCGTCGTCAACCTCGACCGCGTGCGCGCCATCGAGACCTGGTTCCACGGCGACTACCAGCTCCGTCTCGACGGGGGCGAGACGCTGCGCTCGACGAAGAGCTTTCGCGAAGACTTGAAACGGCTCCTGCAGCGGCGCCCGCGACAGGGCTGACGCGGGCCACCGCTGCGCTGCCACGAGGCGCGGGCAGCTCTACTTCACCGCGAATCCGTAGAACACGTTCACCGAGCCGGCCCCCTGGTGACCGTCGATGACGTCGCCGGGAACGCCGACCACCAAGTCGCCGTGGCCGTCGCCGTCGAAGTCGGCGATCGCCAGGGCGCCGCCGAATTCCTCGCCGTCGTGCACGAGAGGCTCGGGCCCATCGGCCGCCTGGTGCACCACGACGCTGCGTCCCACGTCGAGACCGGTGCCCGCCACCCCGAGCACGAGGTGCACGATACCGTCATCCTGAAAGCCGAAGAGGTCCTCTCCCGGCGCGGCGACGGCGAGATCGAGCGTACCGTCGCCGTTCAGATCGCCGGTCGCGAACGGGCCGCCGAAGCGGTCGCCCTGGTCCGATTCGTCGACAGGGCCGAAGGAATCCTGGGTCAACATGGTGTCGGCTTCGAGCCGCGGGCCGTCGTGCCCGCCGGGGAAGAGGTGCATCGCTCCGGTGTCGATCCGCTTGCCGTCGTCCTCGCTCCACACGCCGACCAGGAGGTCGGCGCTGCCGTCGCCGTCGAAATCGCCGCCACCCAGATCGCTGCCGAATTGATCCAGGCGTTCGTTGTCGTCGAGGACGCCGGGGCTGTTCTGGGTGAAGAGGAAGTTCCCCGCGCCGTGCAGGCCATAGCCGCCCCGGCCGAAGACGATCTCCACCGCGCCGGGCCGATTGGCGAAGTCGCCCGGCACGCCGATCGCGAGGTCCGCCACGCCGTCGCCGTTCCAGTCGCCGGCGGCGAGCGCGGCTCCGAACTTGTCCCACTCGCCGACGTCGCCCGCGATCTCCACGCCGCCGAGGCTCGAGCTCTGGTCGATCCACTGGTTGCCCCGCACGTCGATGCCGTGGGCGGTGCCGTAGAAGACCTGCACCGCTTCGGCGGCAAGCGCCTCGGGCCAGCCACCCAGGCCCTCGAGCGGCGCTCCCACGGCGAGGTCGGCGAAGCCGTCGTCGTCGAAATCGCCGGCAGCGAGCGCGCCGCCGAAGTAGTCGGTGGCCCATTCCATGTCGCCGGGGACGCCCGGAGTTTCCTGCGAGATCGTCGTCACGCCGGTGTTGGAGAGGCCGAGACCGGCGGCGCCGTAGAGGACGTGGAAGGCGCCGCCGTTGCCGTCGTCGCCGACGTGCTGCGGTACGCCGACGGCGAGGTCGGCACAACCGTCGCGGTTGAAGTCGCCCACGGCCAGGGCGCGGCCGAAGAACTCGTGCTTCTCGGACCGCTGGCCGCCGCCGATCTGCGTCTCGCTCCAGCGCTGCGCCGGCGTCTGCAGCCCGAGGGGGGTGTCGAGCAGCACGTAGACGGCGCCGGCGGCCTCGGCGCCATCCACGCTCTCGAACGGCGCGCCGATCGCCAGGTCGGCGCGGCCGTCGCAGTTGAAGTCGCCGGCCGCGACCGCCGTGCCGAACGCGGCGTCCGTCTGCGGGCCGCTGCCGTCGCCGATGCCGACGATGCCGGTGTGCCAAGCCTCGCTACGCGCGAACGATTGAGCTCGCGCGGCCTCCACGCCGACGCCGCTGCACAGCAGCAACCCTGCGAGGACGCCCATCAGGGCGTCACGACTTCTGTTCGCCGATTTCATCTCCATGATCGTTCCTCCTGCCCTTAGAGCGGAGGAACTCGCGCGCGAGGGCCACGGTCCGCGCCTGCTGTGGCATCGTTGGCGCCCATGAAGACGCGGCGCATCGGCATTCTCACCGGGGGCGGCGACGTCCCCGGCCTCAACTCGGTCATCAAATCCGTCGTCTACCGCAGCCGCGAGGCGGGCTGGGAGGTGGTCGGCATCCGTAAAGGCTGGGAAGGCCTCACCCACGGCCGGCCCGGCACGGAGGCCGAGGGCGAGTACGCCCGCCGGCTGACGCGCGAGAACACGCGCACCGTCGACCGCACCGGCGGCACCATGCTCCACACCTCGCGCCTCGACCCGCAGCGCGTGAAAGAGGAGCGGCTGCCGCCGCACTTGGCTAGCGGGGCGGAGAAGTACCGTCGCGAGGACGGCCGCTTCGACCTCGTGCCGGTGGTGCTCGACAACCTGGAGCGGCTGGGTGTCGACTGCCTCATCGTCATCGGTGGCGACGGCACGCTGAGCGCGACGTCGCGCTTGGCGCGCGAAGGCGTGCCGCTCGTCGCCATCCCGAAGACGATGGACAACGACGTCGCCGGCACCGAGTACTGCCTCGGCTTCTCGACCGCCATCACGCGCGCCAAAGACCTGGTGACGCGGCAGAGGACGACGCTCGGCTCGCACGAGAGGATCGGCGTCTTCAGGATCTTCGGCAGGGATTCCGGCTTCACCGCCCTGCACACCGGCTACGTGACCTCAGGCCGCTGCGTCATCCCCGAGCACCCCTTCGACCTCGACCGCTTGGCGCAGCTCATGCTCAGCGACAAGGAGAACAACCCCAGCCGCTACGCCTTCGTCATCGCCGCCGAAGGCGCGACGTGGGAAGGCCGCGACGCGGCGAGAGAAGTCGCGCGCGACGCCGACGGCCGCCGCCATCGTCCCGACATCGGCCAGGCACTCTGCACCGAGCTGCAACGGATCACCGGGCAAGACACGATGCACAGCGATCTCACCTACGACCTGCGCAGCGGCAACCCGGACGCCCTCGACCAGACCGTGGCGACCACGTTCGCCAACATCGCCCTGGACCTCATCGCCGACGGCGTCACCGGCAGGATGGTCGCCGTGCAAGGCGGACGCTACGCGCATGTCGACCTGCCCGACCGCGAGCAAGGCAGCCGCCAAGTCGACGTCCACGGGCTCTACGACGTCGAGCGCTACCGCCCGCGTTACGTCGGAAAGCTCGGCACGCCGCTGCTGCTGAGTTGAGTGCCCGAAGCTCCGCCGCGTCGTCGAGACGCTGGCGCAGCGACGGCACGGCGCGACGTCGTCAGACGCCGAACGGGAAGGTCTCGGCTTCGACTCCGCCGGGCTCGCTCGGTCCCGGCAGCGGCGTCACCGCGCGCGTCTCGTCGATCCACACCCACTCATCGAACTGCGCCGGGAGGTAGGCCTCGAAGTAGTGGCTCTGCACCTCGGTCTGCGGGCGGTAGATGACGCCGATGGCGCGCTCGAGGCGCGGCTGCAGCAGGGCGTCGCGCGCCTCGGCGCCGCGCTCGCCGCGCGGCTCTCGCAGCGACAGAAAGAACGCGGGCACGGCGCTCTGGTGCGCGGCGCCTTCGTAGCTGTCCGCCCGCGCCGGGCGCACCTTCATCACCTTGCCGGGCTCGTCCCAGTTGTCGGCGGCCATCACGGTGCCGTGGTCGGTGCCGAAGCCGATGTTGAAGGAGGCACTCCCAAAGTGGCGGCGGCAGAGGTGGCCGACGTTGTGCTCGCCGCGGCTGCCCATCTCGGTGGCTGCGGCGTCGCCGACATGGGAGTTGTGCGCCCACACGACCGCCTTGCTGTCGGCGCCGCGGAACTCGAGCAGCGCGAGGAGCGTGTCGAACATGTGCTGGTCGCGCAGGTTCCACGACTCGCGGCCGCCGTAGTACATGACCTTGTAGTAGCGCTCGGCGTCGGCGATGAGCCTCGCGTTCTGGACGGCGTCGAAGAAGCGGTCGCCGTCGTTCGCCGAGAGCTCCAGCCGTTTGTCGAGCAGCTCGCGCAGCATCGCCACCACCTCACCCTCGCAGTCGCCATAGCGCGCGGTGAGCGCGGCGCGGCCGTAAGCCGCCGGGTCGCCCTCCCACGGCGACAGGCAGCCGTAGCGCTGGCGCGCCACGCGCGCTGTCTCGGGGTCGACCTCGTGCAGGTAATGGACGACGGCGCCGATCGAGTGGAAGAGGCTGTAGAGGTCGAGGCCGTAGAAGCCGGCCTGGTCCTCGGGCGGCCGTCCGTGGTCGAAGCGGCGGAGCCACTCGAAGAGCGACAGCATCTCGCGGTTGCGCCACATCCAGGTGGGGAAGCGGGTGAAGGCGACTGGGCGCCCGGCGGGCTCCTGGCGGCCGCGCAGCCAGCGGTCGACGCGCGCCGCATCGGGCCAGTCGGCCTCGGCGGCGACGATGCGGAACCCGTGGCGGGCGACGAGCTCCTGGGTGATGCGCGCGCGGAGCGCGTAGAACTCGGAGGTGCCGTGCGTCGCCTCGCCGAGCAGCACGACGCGCGCCTCGCCGATGCGTTCGAGAAGTGCGCCGAGGTCGGCTTCGGCGACGTTCGGGAGGGGCTCGCCGGCCTCGGCGAGGAGCGTGGCGAGCTGAGGCTTGCGGCGTGTGACCGCTGCCGGCCCCGATGCGACCCCGGCGCCAGCATCGGGCCAACCCGCGGCGCCGATCAACGGCACGAAGCGCACCGGCCCGAGGTCCTCGCGCGCGACGCGGCCGTCGGGCCGCTTGCGCAGCCGCACCAGCGTCTGCTCGCGCGGCGTGCTGCCCACCGGCATGACGAGCCGTCCGCCGGGCGCGAGCTGCTCGAGGAGTGCCGGCGGCACATCGGGTCCGCCAGCCGCGGCGACGATGGCGTCGTAGGGCGCACTCTGCGTCCAGCCGAGCGAGCCGTCGCCGTGGATCACCTGCACGTTCGCGTAGCCGAGCTGCACCAGCTTGCGCCGCGCCGAGACGGCGAGGCTCTCGTGCCGCTCGATCGTGTGCACCTCGGCGGCGAGGTGCGCCAGCACCGCGGCCGCGTAACCCGAGCCGGTGCCCACCTCGAGCACGCGGTCCCCTGGCTGCAGCTCGAGCGCCTCGGCCATCAGCGCCACGATGTAGGGCTGCGAGATCGTCTGCTGCTCGGAGATGGGCAGCGGGCTGTCTTCGTAGGCGAACTCGACCAGCTCCGGCGGCACGAACTCCTCGCGCGGTACCGCCCGCATCGCCTCGAGCACGCGCTCGTCGCGAACGCCGCGTGCCGCGAGCTGGCGGGCGATCATCTCATCTCGGAGCGCGGCGAGGTCGGCGGTCATGGCCATGTCGTGCGAACGCTTCAAGATGCGTTCCACTCCGACCGCCGATGACGCTCCGTTTCCGCCCCTGCCGGCGGATACGTGCCGATGAAACCTTCGGACCGCCGAAACAGTACAAGGGAACGCAGAGTCGCATCGAGGGAGGAGAGCTACACCATGCACGCGTGGACACGATTCGCATCTGGCGCGGCCCTGGCCGCGTCGCTGACCTTTGCGGCCCTGCCGCATCCCGCTCTCGCCGCCGGCGACGAGGGCTTTCTCTACGGCCGGCTCACGACTCACGACGGCAAGACCTACGAAGGCCGCCTGCGCTGGGACGACGAGGAGGCCTTCTGGGGCGATTTCTTCAACAGCTCGAAGGAGCACAACCCCTGGGTCGGCGAGGCGCCGCGCGTCGCGCGCGAGCACCCGCGGCACAAGATCGAGCTCTTCGGCATCGAGCTCGGCTCGTTCAGCCACGGCGACTACGACAGCCGGCAGTTCGTCTCGCGCTTCGGCGACATCGCCAAGATCGAGCCGCGCGGCGGTGACGAGGTGACGGTGACGCTCAAGGACGGCACCGTCTTCCAGCTCGAGGGCGGCAGCAACGACGTGGAGTCGAAGGTGGTGGTGTGGGACGCGGGCCTCGGCGAGGTGGGCGTCGAGTGGCGGCGCATTCGCTCGATCGTCTTCCTGCCCGCGCCGGCGCGCCTCGCCAGCGCCGAGCCGCGCCTCTACGGCAAGGTGGCGACGCGCGACGGCGACTTCACCGGCTACGTGCAGTGGGACCAGGAGGAGTGCGTCGGCAGCGACGAGCTCGACGGCGAGGACGAGCGTGGCGACGACATGAGCCTGCGCATGGACACCATCCGCGCGATCGAGCGCCGCAGCAGCGACAGCTCGGCGGTGACGCTCAAGGACGGCCGCCGGGTGGTGCTCTCCGACACCAACGACGTCGACTCGAGCAACCGCGGCATCTACGTCGACGACCCGCGCTACGGCCGCGTGCTGGTCGAGTGGAAAGCCTTCGAGCGCGTCGACTTCACCAACGGCGGCAGCGGCCCGCGCTACACGGACTTCCGCAACGGCGCCAAGCTCGCCGGCATGGTGACGACGACGGACGGCCGCAAGCTCGTCGGCCGCCTGGTCTACGACCTCGACGAGAGCGAGACGACCGAGATGCTCGACGGCGACCACCACGACGTCTCCTACAGCATCCCCTTCGCCCTCGTCGCCGCCGTCGTGCCGCGCAACGACGCGGCGCGCGTCATCCTGCGCAGCGGCGAGGAGCTGCAGCTCGAAGACTCGACCGACGTCTCCGACGACAACGCCGGCATGCTGGTCTTCGAGCCCAACCACCCCAAGCCGACCTACGTGCGCTGGGACGAGGTCGAGCGCGTGGACTTCCTGCTGCCGGGCAAGGGATGACGCCAGGTTTTGCCGCCAGCTCGTGAGCTGCATGATGGCGTAAGGGTGCTACCGTGATGGCATGGTGCGCATGCAGGTTCAGCTCCGCGAGGAGCAGTACGAGGCGCTGAAAGACCGCGCTGCTGCGGCGGGACGGTCCATTTCGGAGCTCGTGCGGGACAGCGTCGATCGCTGGTTGGAGGGCGAAGCCGCAGGCGGTGCTCTCGATGGATTGTTGGAGCTCGCGGGCGCCTTTCATGATCCCTCAGGCGCCGACGACGTGGCAGAGAACCACGATCGCTACCTGATCGTATGCGGCGAGGACGCATTCGCCGAGCCTTCGCGTTCGATGAGGACTTCGTGCGGCAAGGGTTCACGCTCGCCTAATTGATGAGGCCTGGCGCATCGCCGCGTTCCACAACACGGCGCGCCCGAAGGCGTAGCCGCGCTCAGCCGACGCGCACGAAGTCGATGAAGCCGCGCTCGACGTCGGTCGCGGCGAGCTCGACGTGGAGCTTGTCGCCGACGCGCAAACCGTGGGCGCCGCGGACGAGCTTGCCTTCGACCGGCGGGTGAAAGACGCGCACCCAGGTGCCTTTGTCGGAGGCCCCGGTGACGACGGCGTCGTAGCGGCTGCCGATCTTGTCCTCGAGCAACAGTGCCGCAGTGGATTTGCGGACCTGGCGCTCGACCTTGTTGGCAGCGTCCTCCTGCTGCGTGCAGTGGAGGGCGAGCTCGCCGAGCTCGTCGGCGGCGTACGGCGGCGGCGCGCCGGCGAGCGTCGCCTCGAGCAGCCGCTGCGTCACCAGGTCGGGGTAGCGGCGGTTAGGCGCCGTCGAGTGGGTGTAGTCGCGAACGGCGAGGCCGAAGTGGCCGGGGCTCTCCTGGCCGGGCACCTCGACGGCGTACTCGCCGGCGCCCATCAGCTTGACGATGACGAGCGAGAGGTCGGGGAAGCGCTCCGGGTCCGCCTTCTTGCGCCGCCGCAGGAACTCTTGCAGCGCGCGCGCGTCGGGCTCGGGCGGCAGCGTCTCGTTGTACTCGGCCGCCACCTCGACGATGCGCTGCCAGCGCTCGGGCGAGCGCACGACGCGGCGCAGCGAGGCGATGCCGCGCTCGGCGAGGAAGCGCGCGGTGGCGCCGTTGGCGGCGATCATGAAGTCCTCGATGAGCTGCTTGGCGCGGTTGGGCATCTCGGCGCGCAGCTCGGCGACGTCCTCGCCCTGGAAGACGGGGCGGGCCTCGATCGTCTGCAGGTCGAGGGCGCCGTGCTCGTGGCGTTCGACGCGGAGGTCGTGGGCGACGCGGTCCTGGAGGCGCAGGTTGGCGTCGAGGCCGGGCACGGCGGCGGCCGCGGGCGGCAGCGGCCCTTCACCGTCGAGCCAGGCGGCGACCGAGTTGTAGGCGAGCTTGGCGTGGTTGCGGACCAGCGCGCGCTGCACGCTCGAGCGCTCCACGGCGCCTCCGCGCACCACCATGTCGACCACCACGGCGAGTCGGTCGGCGTCGGGATTCAACGAGGTGAGGTCGGTCGACAGCCGCTCGGGCAGCATCGAGAAGATGCAGCACCCGGTGTAGACCGAGGTCGTGTTGTGGCGCGCGTGGGCGTCGGCCGGCGAGCCCTTCGCCACCCGTGAGTTGACGTCGGCGACGGCCACCAGCACGCGCACGGCGCCGTCGGGCAGCTCCTCGGCGACGGTGAGCTGGTCGAGGTCGCGCGAGTCGTCGTTGTCGATCGAGCACCAGAGGAGCTTTCGCAGGTCGGCAGCCTGCGCGACGCGCTCCTGCTCGACACCGTTCATCGCCTCGACCTGCTGCGTGGTCGCGGCGTCGAAGTCGGGCAGCAGGCCGTGGTCGAGCATCGACTGGTGGGCGATGCGGACGAGGTCGGAGCGGTGGTGGCCGGGTCTGGGTCTCATCGTCGCAACTCTATCGGCAGCGGCCCCGCGTCGGGGCAGCCGCGCCGCTGCCTGGGCTAGACTCGCCGCCGAGCCCGATGATCGGCAAACCCGACGCGCACTCCGGCGGCAACCCCTTCATGGCCCGCGCCATCGAGCTGTCGCTCCAGAACGTCGAGCAGGGCGGCGGTCCATTCGCAGCGCTGGTGGTGCGCGACGGCCGCATCGTCGCCGAGGGCACGAACCGCGTCACGGCGACCCACGACCCCACCGCGCACGCCGAGATGGTGGCGATTCGCGAGGCCTGCCGCGCGTTGGCGACGTTTCAACTGAGCGGCTGCGACTTCTACACCAGCTGCGAGCCCTGCCCGATGTGCCTGGGCGCCATCTACTGGGCGCGGCCGGATCGCGTCTACTTCGGCAACACGGCGGCCGACGCCGCGGCGGTGGGCTTCGACGATTCGGAGATCTACCGCGAGCTCGAGCTGCCGCACGGCGCGCGCCGCATCCCGATGATCCAACTCATGCGCGACGAGGCGCAGGCCGCCTTCCGCGCCTGGCGCGACAAGGCTGACAAGGTCGCCTACTGATGGCGCTCATCGGCAAACCCGTGCCGCGCAAGGAGGGGCGCGAGAAGGTCACCGGCGCGGCGTGCTACGTGGACGACCTGCGGCGCGAGGGCATGCTCTACGGCACGACGGTGCGCAGCCCGGTGGCGCGCGGCCGGATTCGCGGCGTGCGCTTCGGCGAGGGCATCCCGTGGGAGGAGATCGTCGTCGTCGACGCGCGCGACGTGCCGGGGAAGAACTGCATCACGCTCATTCTCGAGGACCAGCCCTGCCTCGCTGACGGCGTCGTCAACCACTCCGAGGAGCCGGTGCTGCTGCTCGCCCACGGCGACCGCTACCTGCTCGAGGAGGCGCGGCGCGCGGTGACGCTCGACATCGACGAGCTGCCGGCGGTGTTCGATCTGGAAGAGTCGCTCGCCGCCCAGACCGTGATCTGGGGCGACGACAACGTCTTCAAGTCGTACCTGGTCGAGAAGGGCGACGTCGACGAGGCGTGGGCGCAGGCCGACGTCGTGCTCGAGCGCACCTACTCGACAGGCGCGCAGGAGCAGCTCTACATCGAGCCGCAAGGCGTCATCGCCGAGGCCAACCCGCGCGACGGCGTCACCGTGTGGGGGTCGCTGCAGTGCCCCTACTACGTGCACAAGGCGCTGGTGCCGCTCTTCGCGCTGCCCAAAGAGAAGGTGCGCGTGGTGCAGACGGAGACCGGCGGCGGCTTCGGCGGCAAGGAGGAGTACCCGTCGATGATCGGCGCCCACGCGGCGCTGCTGGCGTGGAAGTCGGGCCGGCCGGTGAAGATGATCTACGACCGCGCCGAGGACATGGTGGCGACGACGAAGCGCCACCCGTCGCGCACGCGCATCCGCTCGGCGGCGACGCGCGAGGGGAAGCTTCTGGCGCTGGACGTCGACTTCGCCATCGACGGCGGCGCCTACGCGACGCTGTCGTCGGTCGTCTTGTCGCGCGGCACCATCCACGCGGCGGGGCCTTATGCGTGTCCCAACGTGCGCGTGAAGAGCCGCGCCGCCGCCACCAACGCGCCGCCGCACGGCGCCTTCCGCGGCTTCGGCGCGCCGCAGAGCATCTTCGCCATGGAGTCGCATCTCGACGAGCTGGCTGCCGAGCTCGGCCTCTCGCCCGAGGAGATCCGCCGCCGCAACTTCATCGAGAAGGGCGACACGCTGGCGGTGGGCCAGGTCATCAAGGAGGATGTCGACCTGCCGGCGCTGCTCGAGCGCGCCTTCGCGCTGACCGGCTACCGCGAGAAGCGCGAGCGCTTCGCACGCGACAACGCCGCGTCGCCGCGCGTGCGCAAAGGGATCGGCTTCGCCTCGTTCATGCACGGCGCCGGCTTCACCGGGTCGGGTGAGGAGTACCTCGCCTCGATCGTCGGCGTCGACGCCACCGCCGAGGGGCAGGTGCGGGTACGCGTCGCGAGCACCGAGATCGGCCAGGGCACGAACACCATCCTGGCGCAGATCGCCGCCGAGGCGCTGGCCTTACCGTATGAGCAGGTCGAGGTCGTGCAGCCCGATACCGCCAACGTCCCCAACAGCGGGCCGACGGTGGCTTCACGCACGACGATGGTGGTGGGCAAGCTCGTCGAGGGCGCGGCATTGGCGCTACGCGCCAAGCTCGTCGAGCAAGGCCTCCTGGCGGACCCCGCTACCAGTGGCTACACGCCAGATGAGTTCCGCGCCGCGTGCGCCCGCCATCACGAACGCTTCGGCCCGCTCGAGGCGGTGACGCAATACCGGCCGCCGGCGGGCATCCACTGGAACGACGAGACCTACCAGGGCGACGCCTACGGCGCCTACGCGTGGGCGGTCTACGTCGCCGAGGTATCGGTGGACACGCTCACCTGCGAGACGACCGTCGACGAGTTCGTCGCCGTGCAGGAGGTGGGCCGCGTCATCCACCCCGTGCTCGCCGCCGGCCAGATCGAGGGCGGCGTGGCGCAGGGGATCGGCTGGGCGCTCTACGAGAACGTGGTGTGGGAGCGCGGCCGCATGGTCAACGCGCAGATGACGAACTACATCATCCCCACCGCGGCCGACGTGCCGCCGATCCGCGTCGCCTTCACGGAACAGCCGTACGCCGGCGGCCCCGGCGGTGCGAAAGGGATCGGCGAGCTGCCGATGGACGGACCGGCGCCGGCGATCGTCAACGCCATCGCGCAGGCGACGGGCGTGCGCTTGCGGCACGTGCCGGTGATTCCGGAGGCGATGATGGCGGCGCTCGACGCATGACCGCCATCCACTTCACCCTCAACGGCCGCGCCGTCGAGCCGCGCGTCCACCCGATGGCGCGCCTGCTCGACGTGCTGCGCGAGGACCTCGGGCTCACCGGCACCAAGGAAGGCTGCGGCGAAGGGGAGTGCGGCGCCTGCTCGGTGCTGCTCGACGGCGAGCTGGTCAATAGCTGCCTGGTGCCCGTGGCGCAAATTGCGGGCGCCGAGGTGACGACGATCGAAGGCTTGGCGCGCGACGCCGAGCTTCACCCCGTGCAGCGCGCCTTCGTCGAGCACGGCGGCGCGCAGTGCGGCATCTGCACGCCGGGAATGGTGATGGCGGCGGTGGCGCTGCTGGCGCGGCAACCGCAGCCGAGCGAAGAAGAGATCCGCACCGGGCTCGCCGGCAACCTCTGCCGCTGTACCGGCTACATGAAGATCTTCGACGCCGTGGCCGCCGCCGCGGCCGGTTCATCCGCAAGCGAGGAGCCGGCGCGTTGATGATGCAGCGTATCCACACGCGTCATCGCGAGGCCGCGAAGGGGCCGTGGCGATCTCGATCTCACACGCGCCGCGTTCGCCCGCAAGGTCGAGATTGCTTCGTCGCTGCGCTCCTCGCAATGACAGTCGAGGGACGGTGCCGCTGATGCGATCGAACCTCCCCGCTTACGAGCTCGCCACGCCGCCCGACCTCGGCGGCGCGCTGGCGCTGCTCGTCGGCGGCTACCGGCCGTTCGCCGGCGGCACGGACCTCATGGTGCTCGCCGAGGCGGGCAAGCTGCCGCATCGCCGCTGGGTGAGTGTGTGGGGGCTCGGCGAGCTGCGCGGCGTGACGGTGTCGCCGAAGGAGGTGACGATCGGCGCGCTCACCACCTACTCGCAGGTGCAGCACCACGAGCTGCTGCGCACCGAGTATCCGCTGCTCGCCGCTGCCGCCGCCGAGACCGGCGGCGTCGCCATCCAGAACCGCGGCACGCTCGGCGGCAACGTCGCCAACGGCTCGCCCGCCGCCGACTCGCCGCCGGCGCTGCTCGTCTACGACGCCGAGCTCGAGCTGGTGTCGCCAGACGGCATCCGCCGCGTGCCCTACTCATCGTTCCACCGCGGCTACCGCAAGATGGACCTCGGCACCGGCGAGCTCATCCGCGCCTTCCGCCTGCCGCGCCGCCCGCCCGGCCGCTGGCGCGAGACCTATCGCAAGGTGGGCACCCGCCGCGCGCAGGCGATCTCAAAAGTCTGCTTCGCCGGTGCCATCGCGATGGCGGGCGAGGTGGTCGACGACATCCGCCTCGCCCTCGGCAGCGTCGCCCCGATGCCGCTGCGCTGCGCACGCACTGAAGCCGTGCTGCGCGGCCAACCGCTGACACCGGCGGCGATTGCCGACGCGCGCGCCGAGCTCGCCCGCGAGATCGCGCCCATCGACGACTTCCGCTCCACCGCCCGCTACCGCCTGCGCGTCGCGCAGGAGCTGCTGGTCGACTTCTTGCGGCAGCCGAGCACCTAGAGGTCGAGCACGAGCCGCATCCCGGCTTCGAGGCTTGAGAGCTCATTGGCCGGCAGCGCACCCACGCGCTGGACGAGATCGTCGCGCAGGACCTTCTGCACGTCGTAGACGTTGGCCACCGAGTCCTTGCCGAGGCCGGTGACACGGCGAGAAAGCCGGATGTTTCCGGGCAACTCGGCGAGATGAGCTCGGCTGGTGAGTGGCACCACCAGGAACGTCTTCACGCGCGGCTCGCGAACCTTGTCCGTTTGTATGACGACGGCCGGTCGTCGCTTGTCCGCGAGGATCCACCAGATGTCGCCGCGCCGCGGCATCACGTCACCACTCATCGTCGCCGTAGTCCTGCTGCATGCGCTGCCGCTGGTACTCGCGCCAAGCGACGTCGTCCTCGGCGACATCCCACCCGTGGCGGTCGATGTAGCTGCTGACCTGCTCTCTCAGGCGCTCGGCAGCCAAGAGTTGCGCCAAGTATGCCGACCGGGTCGTACCTTTCCGCCGGGCTGCCTCGTCGGCGAACGCAATCAAATCGTCGGGCAGCGAGACGCCCAATTTCATCCTTTGAGTATATCTATACGGAAGAAACCAGGGAATACCCGCGGCAATACCCGCCCGCCGCGACGAGAGGGACTAAAATCGCCGTGTCTTGTCTTTGGCCAGGATGCCAAACCGCCAGTTCTTCCGCAGTCGCCGAGTCGTAGTCGACCAAGCCATCGTTCCGGCTTCGGTGGTCGTAGAGGACGGGGTCGTCGCGGCTCTAGGTGGTCACGATGAGCCTCCGTCGCTCTCCGAGGTCGTCGACTTTGGCGATCTGGTGCTGATGCCAGGGCTGGTCGACACCCACGTGCATTGCAACGAGCCGGGGCGCACGGAGTGGGAGGGCTTTGCCACTGCAACGCGGGCGGCGGCGGCGGGCGGTATCACCACGATCGTCGACATGCCGCTCAACAGCGTGCCGGCGACGACGAGCGTCGAGGCCTTCCGCGCCAAGCTCGCGGCTGCCGAGGGCCAGCTGACCGTGGACGTCAGCTTCTGGGGCGGCGTCGTGCCCGGCAACGCCGCGGAGCTGCGGCCGCTGGGCGAGGCCGGCGTGCTCGGCTTCAAGTGTTTCCTCGTGCCGTCGGGGGTCGACGAGTTCCCTGGCGTCGGCGAAGCGGACCTGCGCGCGGCGCTGCCCGAGCTCGCGGCGCTGGGCGTGCCGCTGCTCGCGCACGCCGAGGTGCCGGGGCCGATCGAGGCGGCGACGGCGCAGCTCGTCGGCGCGTCGCCGCGGCGGTACGCGACTTGGCTGGCCTCGCGTCCGCCGGCGGCGGAGATCGAAGCCATCGAGCTGCTGCTGCGTCTCGCACACGATCATGGCGCGCGGCTCCATGTCGTGCACCTCTCGGCGAGCGGCGCCGTCGAGATGCTGCGCGCGGCGAAAGCATCGGGGATGCAGGTGAGCGTCGAGACCTGCCCGCACTACCTCGCTCTCTGCGCGGAGGAGATCGCCGCCGGCAGGACCGACTTCAAGTGCGCGCCGCCGATTCGCGAGCGGGCGAACAACGAGGCGCTGTGGGCGGCGCTGGAGGAGGGCATCATCGACCTGGTGGCGAGCGACCATTCGCCCTGTCCGCCGGCGATGAAGCTGCTGCCGAGCGCCGGCGATCCGGCGCACGAGAGCGGCGCGGACGGCGAAGGCGACTTCTTCCGCGCCTGGGGCGGCATCGCTTCTCTCGAGCTCGCTCTGCCCGTGGTGTGGACGGCGGCGCGCGAGCGCGGCCACGGCCCCGAGCGCATCGCGCAGTGGATGGCGGCGGCTCCCGCGCGGCTGGCCGGCCTCGACTCGCGCAAGGGCAGCCTCGCAGTCGGCCGCGACGCCGACTTCGTGGTCTGGGACCCCGAAGCGGCGTTCACCGTCGATCCGGCGCGTCTCCACCAGCGCCACAAGCTGACGCCCTACGCCGGCCGCACGCTTCGCGGCGTCGTCCACGCTACGTACCTGCGCGGGCGGATGGTGTTCGCCGCCGGGCAGTTCCCCCCACCGCCGACGGGCCGCGCGCTCCTCGGCGGCGCGCGAGGGCTTGCGTCGTAGGCGGCCATCGCGCAGCATCGCGGCGAGCCGCGCACTGGCGCTTTCCACGTAACGCATGAGCGATCCGCACCGTCCAACTGATGATCCGGCGCAGCGCCCGGCGTGGCTGCAGCACCCCGATCTCGCTGCCGCCCGTCTTGGCGGTACCCTCCTCTGGGCCAACGACGACTTCTTCGCCGAGAAGGAGAATCTGCTCAAGCCGGAAGCGCCCGTCTGGCGCGAGCACGAGTACACCGACCGCGGCAAGTGGATGGACGGCTGGGAGAGCCGCCGGCGGCGCACGCCGGGCCACGACTCGTGCATCGTCGAGCTCGGCCTGCCGGGCGTGCTGCGCGGCGTCGTCGTCGACACCGCGTTCTTCCGCGGCAACTACCCCGAGCACTGCTCGCTCGAGGCGTGCGCCGCCGACGGATCGCCGAGCCTCGACGAGCTGCAGGGCGCGAGCACCGAATGGGTGGAGGTGCTGCCCAAGTCGGCGCTGCGCGGCGACTCGCAGAACCTCTTCACGATCGACAGCCCCTACAGGTTCACCCACCTGCGCTTCCACATCTACCCCGACGGCGGCGTGGCGCGGCTGCGCGTGCACGGCGAGGTGGTGCCCGACTGGCCGGCGATCCTCGCCGCGGCGGCCTCCAACGAGGGCGAGGTCGATCTCGTCGCCGTCGAGCACGGCGGCCGCTGGCTCGCCGCCAGCGACATGTTCTTCAGCGCGCCGCAGAACTTGTTGATGCCCGGCCGCGGCGTGCGTATGGACGACGGTTGGGAGACGAAACGCCGCCGAGGGCCCGGCTTCGACTGGGTGGTGCTGCGCCTCGGCATCGCCGGCACGGTGCGCCGCGTCGAAGTGGACACCGCGCACTTCAAGGGTAACTACCCCGACAGCTGCTCGGTCGAGGTCAGCGCCGCGCCCGACGGTGCGAGCGACGCCGAGTGGAAGGAGTGGGGCTGGCGCGAGGTGCTGCCGCGCACCAAGCTGCAAGCCGACGCGCAACACATCTTCGACGCTGCTGAGGCGCCGCCCGCCACCCACGGCCGCATCAACATCTACCCCGACGGCGGCGTGAGCCGGCTGCGCCTGTGGGGAGTGCCGAGCGCCGAAGGCCGCCGCGCCGAGGGACTGCGCCGCCTCAACGCGCTGCTGCCGCGGCAGGCGAAGAGCGCTTTCCTCGACTGCTGCGGCTCGCCCGCCTGGGCGCGGGCGATGAACGAGCGGCGACCGTTTGCCAGCGCCGGCGAGCTCTTCGCCGCCGCCGACACGCTCTGGCAGGCAGCCGGCCGTGACGAGTGGCTCACCGCGTTCAAGAGCCACCCCGAGATCGGCGAGCGCAAGGCCGAGCAGACGCAATCGAGCGCGGCGAGCGGCTGGTCGGCGGCCGAGCAGGCGGGGACGCGCGATGCCGGCGAGGCGACGCGCGACGCGCTCGCCGCCGCCAACCGCTCCTACCGCGAGCGCTTCGGCCACATCTTCATCGTCTGCGCCACCGGCAAGAGCGCAGAGGAGATGCTGGCGCTCTGCGAGGCGCGCCTCGCGAACCCGCACGAGCGTGAGCTCGAGGTGGCCGCCGAAGAGCAGTGCAAGATCACGCGGCTGAGGCTCGAGAAGCTGCTCGCGCTCTGAGCGGCGCACTAGCGTCGCGCGCGCGGGCCTCGTGAGCCGCAAGCGCGATATCGTCGCGGCACCCAAGCGGCTCGCAAGCCATGAGCGGTCTCAGCACCCACGTCCTCGACACCGCCATCGGCCGCCCGGCGGCCGGCATCAACGTGCGCCTCGAAGTCGAAGACGGCGCCGGCTGGCGCGAGCTCGCCGCGCACTCCACCAACGCCGACGGCCGCGTGGCGCAGCTCCTGCCCGCGGGCACGGCGCTCGCGGCGGCGACGTACCGCCTCACCTTCGACGTCGGCCCCTACCACGCAGCGCACGGCGGCGCCGGCTTCTACCCGCACGTCACCATCGCCTTCACCGTCCGCGATGCCACGCAGCACCATCACGTGCCGCTGCTGCTGAGCCCGTTCGCCTACTCGACCTACCGCGGAAGCTGACGAGGAGATCTCGCCGCATGGACTTCGACTGGAGGACGTGGCTCACGCTCGCCGCCCGCTGGGTGCACATCTTCGCCAGCATCCTGTGGGTGGGCACCACCTACTACTTCACCTGGCTCGACGGCCGCTTCGGCGAAGCCGAGAAGGCCGGCAAGAAGGACCACCAGGTCTGGATGGTGCACAGCGGCGGCTTCTACCGGGTCGACAAGACGAAGGCGTTCGACACCGGCCAGACGCTGCACTGGTTCCGCTGGGAGGCGGCGCTGACGTGGCTCTCGGGGATGGTGCTGCTGGCGCTCGTCTACTGGTTCGGCGGCACGATGGTCGACACCACGGTCGCCGACATCGAGACGTGGAAGGCGGTCGCCATCGGCGCCGCGGTCGTCTTCCTCGGTTGGGCCGTCTACGACGGCATGATGAAGTCGCCCCTCGGCAAGTCCGAGAAAGCGGCGGCCATCGTCGGCTTCGCGCTCATCGCCGCGCTCGCCTTCACCCTCTCGCGCTGGCTCTCCGGACGCGCCGTCTACATCCACGTCGGCGCGCTCTTCGGCACCATCATGGCCAACAACGTCTGGATGCGCATCCTCCCCGCGCAGCGGAAGATGGTGGCCGCGATCCAGGCCGGCACCACGCCCGACGCCGCCCTCGGCGCCAGCGCCAAGCTGCGCAGCAAGCAGAACACCTTCCTCGCTGTACCCGTGGTCTTCCTGATGACGAGCAACCACTTCCCGACGATCACCTACGGCAGCCGCTACGGCTGGGTGGTGCTCTGCGTCATGGTGCTCTTCGGCTGGGCGGCGGCGAGCTGGATCCGCCGCGCCTAGCCGCGCCTCGAGCGCCTGCAAGGAATCGTGCCGGCTTTCCGATTGGAGAGCCGGAGGGCGACTCCCATGCCATCATGGAGGTGCGACCGATGGAGCACAGCGTGGCGACGACCGCGGCCAAGCTCACCTACGAAGATTTCGTCGGCTTCCCCAACGACGGGTTGCGGCACGAGATCCTCGACGGAGAGCACTACGTGAGCCCGTCGCCGAACCCGCGTCATCAAACTGTCCTGCTGAACCTGTACCGCGCGCTCGACGCCTTCATCCACCCGCGGCGGTTGGGGCGCCTATTCTGTGTGGCGATCGACGTCTTGCTCGCCGAGCATGACGTCGTGGTGCCGGACTTGCTTTTCGTGCGCTCCGAGCGCATGGGGATCTTTACGGCTGCCAACTGCCAGGGCGCGCCCGACCTCCTCGTCGAGGTGCTCTCGCCGTCCGGCCGTAAGCGCGACGAGGTGATCAAGCGCGACCGCTACGAGAAGACCGGCGTCGCCGAGTACTGGCTGGTCGATCCCGACGCGGAGACGGTGAAAGTATTCCGCCGCGACGGCGAACGCTACGGCCGGCCGGAGCTGCTGTCGCTGCATCAGGGCGATTCGTTGACGACGGCGCTGCTGCCCGACCTCGTCATTCCGCTCGCAGCGGTCTTCGAGGAGTAGCCGCCGAGGCGTCCCCGACGCGTGAACGTTGCGGCCGCCTGACCGGCGCCGCCTCCGAAGGCTCGGACCCTCAGTGCGCGGCGGCGACCGAGGTGCCGTCGAGGAACGGCAGCAGCTCGGCGAGCAGCTCGCGCGGGCGTTCCTCCATCGGCGAGTGGCCGCAGTCGGGGATCACCGCCAGCCGCGCGTCGGGCAGACCGGCGGCCATCCGCTCGCCGTTGGGGAGCGGGGTCAGCTCGTCGTCGCGGCCCCAGACGAGCAGCGCGGGCACGCGGATCTTCGCGAGATCGACCTCCGGCGACGGCGCGCCGTTCTTCGCCATCAGGCCGTAGTAGGCGTCGTCGATGCCCTCGATGCGCAGGCGATCGAGGTAGGCGCGCGCCACCTCGGGCGTCGCCAGCGTGTCGTCGCCGTACGCGGCGCGCAGGCTCTTCTGGACGTAGCCGGGCCGCATCGCCACCGTGCGCAGGTAGAGGAAGGTGAGCGCGCGAAGGTTGGCCGCGCGCGAGCGCCGCGTAGCGCTGTAGCGCGGCAGCGTCGAGTCGAGGAGCGCCATCGAGCGCACGCGCTCCGGGTGGTGCGCCGTGATCCACAGCACGAGGCCGCCGCCGTAGGAGTGGCCGATGAAGTGCGCGCGGGGCATGCCGAGCCGGTCCAGCACGCCGAGCACGAGCCGCATCTGGCCGTCGATGGTGTAGGCGGCCGGATCGCGCAGCCGCTCGGTGTAGCCGAATCCGTTGAGGTCGACGGCGATGACGCGGTAGCGCGCCGCGAGCTCCGGCACCACCAGGCGCCACGTGTAGGTCGATTCGCCGAAGCCGTGGAGCAGCACCACCGGCTCGCCGGCGCCGGACTGTTCCACGTGCACGGCTTGGCCGCCGACGTCGACGAGGTCGGCGGCGGGAAGGCGGGCGCGAACGGCGCTCCACGGCTGCATCGACACGCAGCCGCCCAGTGCGA
The DNA here is from genome assembly GCA_036005845.1 of Thermoanaerobaculia bacterium. GTDB lineage: Bacteria > Acidobacteriota > Thermoanaerobaculia > Multivoradales > JAIOJS01 > DASYQD01. The sequence goes on from DASYQD010000055.1 coordinate 20,163, forward strand.
GCGCCGCGGCGAGGGCGAGGCCCGAGGCAAGGCCGACTGCGAGGCGGAGCCGGGTGCGCATCACCGCACGATACGCGAGCGACGGCACTGCTGGATGAGCGCGCCGTCGACCTCGATACGCCGGACGCTACAATTCGCGCCATGTGCAGGAACATCAAGCGGCTCCACAACGTCGATCCGCCGGTCGTCTCGGGCGAAGCGCGCAACGCGGCGCTGCAGTACGTGCGCAAGATCGCCGGCACCACCAAGCCGGCGCAGGACAACGTCGAGGCGTTCGACCGCGCCGTCGACGAGATCGCCGCCGCCAGCGAGCGGCTGCTCGCCTCGCTGGTGGCGCACGCGCCGCCGCAGGACCGCGAGGCAGCGGCGGCCAAGGCGCGCGAGCGCTACCAGGCGCGGGCCTGAGCGCCGCCGCGGTGGAGGCCGAGCTGGAACGGGCGGATGCCGAAGTTGCGGCGTTCTTCGCCGGGTACGCGACGCTGCGCGCCATCGTCGAGGCGGGCGTCGAGGGTCGACAGGGCACCATCGTGCGCGACGGCGACGCCGCACGACTGAGTCTCGGCTGCTATCACGTCTTCGGCGGCGACCCTGCTTCGCCTGGCGCGCGGCGGCTCGTCGAGAGCGCGACCGGGCCGCGTGAGCTGATCTACGGCAACGACGCCGCGTGGCGGGCGCGCATTCTCCAGGTGTTCGGCGAGCGCGTGTTCGACAGACCGATGGAGGAGTTCGACCCGTCGGCGCTCGACGACGCGTCGCTCGCCGCCGTCGAGCAGATCCTGCCGCCGGAGCTCGCTTTGCGGCGCCTCGACGCCGACCTCGCCGCTCAGCTCGACGCCGAGCTCGAGCCGCACGGCCTGCAGGTCTTCCCCTCGCCGTGGGCGCTCGCCGAGGAGGGGCTCGGCATCGGCATCGTGCAAGGGCACCGACTCGCCTGCGCCGCGACCTCCTACACGCGCTCCTCGCGCTACGTCGAGGTGGCGATCGCCACGCGGCCGGCCTTCCGCGGCTGCGGTCTCGCCGCCGTCGCCGCCGCTGCGTTGCTCCGCGAGTGCCTGCGGCGCGGCCTCGAGCCCTGCTGGAGCGCCTCCAACCCGGTCTCGAAACGCCTCGCCCTCCGTCTCGGCTACCGTCCCGCCGGCACTTGCGAGGTGCTCTACCTGCGTTGAGCCGATGCAAGCGCACGGGCGGGCAGCAGCAGCGACGGGTTTACACTGGAGCCGTGAGAGACCGCGTCCTCGACCAGCACCGCGCGGCGATCCTCCGCGTGGCGTCGGCTCATGGCGCGAGCAACGTCCGTGTGTTCGGCTCTCGCGCGCGCGGCGAAGGCGACGAGGCGAGTGACCTCGACATCCTCGTCGCGCTCGAGCACGGCCGCACGCTGCTCGACCTCGTCCGCCTCAAGCGGGAGCTCGAGGAGCTCACGCGCTGTGCGGTGGACATCGTCACCGACAATGGCCTCTCGCCCGTCCTGCGCGAACAGATCCTCGCCCAGGCCATCGCTCTTTGACCGCCGACCGCGACTACTTGCGCCATATCCTCGGCGCGATAGAGCGAATCGAGCGCTATACCGGCGTGGGCAAGGATGCATTCTTCGCGGAAACGCACTGGCAGGACGCCGCGATCCTGCAGCTGGCAATCATCGGCGAGGCTGTGAAGCACCTCGCCACCGAGACCCGCAACCGGATGCCGGCCATTCCTTGGAAGGACATCGCAGGGATGCGCGACTTCCTGATCCACGACTACTTCGGCGTTGATCTCGAAACGGTGTGGGAGACCACGCAGATCGACGTGCCGGTGCTGCGCCGGGCGATCGAGCATCTCTTCGGCAGCGAGTGATCGCGCCGCCTAAGGGAAGTAGCCGCGCGGCGCGCGCAGACGTTGGCCGTCGGCGGAGGCGATCTTGAGCGGGCGCCACTGGTCGGGGGTGCCGGGCTCGGAGCGGAAGACGAGCTGGTATTGCTGGCGCAGCTCCTGGGCGATCTTGGCGTAGACGCCGGCGAGCTCGCTCTCGCGCTGGATGAGGAACCAGGTGGCTCCGGTGTCTTCGGCGACGCGGGCGATGCGGCGCGCCTCGAGGCGGCCGACGCCGAACCTCATCCAGCGCGACAGCAGGCGGTTCTTGATCACCGGGTAGAGCGGCACGCCGGCATAGCGCGCGTAGTGGACGAGGTGGTCGAGCTCGAAACGGCTGCCCTGGTCGACGCCGTCGGTGAGCACGACGAGGGCGTGCCGGCCCGGCGTCTTCTGCAGCTCGAAGAGCATCTGGATGACGCTGTCGTAGAGGTGCGTCTGGCCGGCGGGCTTGCCGCGCTCGATGGCGGCGGCGACGGCGTTCCAGTCGTTGGTCCAGCCGGTGAGCCAGAACGGACGCTGGTTGAAGCCGACGACGGCGATGCGGTCCTGCGGCCGCAGCAGCTGCTGGGCGAACTGCCTCGCCGCGGCCTTCACCACCGGCAGCTCCTCGAGCATGCTCTCCGAGTAGTCGACGAGCAGGATGACGTGCAGCGGCTGATCGGCCGCGGGCACCAGCCCTTCGATGGCGCGTTCGGCGTCGCCGTCCCAGAGCGTCACCGTGTCCGCGCGCAGCGGCGCCGCGCTCGTGCCGACGATCGACACCGGCACCTGCTGCAGCGTCACCTCCTCCGAGGCGTGCGCGGGATCGCCGAAGAGGAGGACGTCGTTGGCTTCCTGATCGCCCGCGCGTGCGACCGCGCGAGCGTAGACGGCGCCGGGAAAGCGCGCGGCGTCGACGGTGGCCGCGTAGGGCGGCTCCGTGGCGCTCGCGACCTTTTCCTCGCCCACGAAGAAGTCCACGGCACCGATGCGGACCTCGGCCGGACGCAGGACGTTGGCGAAGAGGGTGACGCTGCCACTCGTGGGCCAGGCCGCCGGCCCCTGCAGCCGCGCGCGGAAGGGCGGCCGCGGGTCGTTGACGGTCATCTCGTCCTCGCCGACGACCTTCCCCGCGCCGTCGTACCCCACCGCGCGCACGCGCAGGCGGCGCAGGTAGAAGCCGACGTTGAGCGACTGCGTCATCGTGCGCCCCGCGGCGGCACCGCTGGGCACGCCGTTGACGAAGAGCGCGAGGCGCTCGACCGGCGCGCTTGCCATTACCGGCACCTGCAGCGTGCCGGAGACGAGACCGGCGGGCTTGACGGTGATGCGGACGGTGGGCTCTGCAGGCGCCGGCGTCTGCTGCGCCCGACCGGAGGCGGCGACGACGACGAGAGCGGCGAACGCCAGAACGAAGCCACGGGTGACGCGGTTCTGCTGCACGTCAGAGGAAACAGCGAACGAGGGCATCGTTCTTCCGCGGCTGATTGCCGCCTGCTTTGCGCCTCGCTGGAACGTGCCTTGCTACCCCACACAGCGTGGCCGCGCTTCCCCAGGCCCACAGGCCGGCGGCCGCGAGGAGGTACGTCATGTCCAAACATCGAACCCTAGGTGTCCTGCTGATCGGACTCTCGGTCCTGGCCGGTCCCGCTACCAGCGCGGCGCACGGCAGCGACCTGCTGGATACCGTGCGCGCGGCGCACGCGCGTCACGTGCGGATGATCAAGCAGGCGCACGCGCGCCACCTGCGCGTGCTGCACAAGATCGAGGCGGCGCACGAGCGGCACATGCGCCACGCGCCGGCTCCCATCCGCGAGGTCCACGCGTTCGTGGCCGAGCGGCACCGGGCGCACATGCGCGCGCTTGCCAAGGCGGACCGGTTCGTGCAGCGGCGCCACGCCGTGCACGAGCGCGCGGTGAGCGGCGCCGTGGCCGTCGTCCAGGAGCGTCACCGCGAGCACGTCCAGGCTGCCGGCCTGCAGGGCGTGCACAACGAGGTGGCCAGCGTCGGCGCGAGCGTCGAGCGCGCGCACGCGCGTCACGTCAGCGCGCTGCAGCGCTTCGCGGACTGGCTGGTCGGCGCCTAGCGCGCGGCCTGCGCGTTTGGCGCGATCACCAGGGAGTCGAAGACGGGCCGCTCAGCCACCGCCGAGCGGCCCGCTCGTTCTACTGCCGGGTGCTATTCCTGGCCTTGCTTGACGACGTCCAGGCTGCAGGTCGACGTCGAGCTGCCCGCCTCCACCGTCCACTCGATGTGGGTGCCGACGCCGCCCGTGTGCTCGATCTCGATCGTCGCGCCGTCGATGTTGACCTGGCAAGCGGCGTGGTGCGGACCGTCGTCGCCGACCTTCCAGCAGTCGTAGCCGGTGATCGTCGGCGCCGGAGTGGGTCCGCAGTTGTTCACCGCCGAGGCGATGAACGAGATCGGCCCGTCCGGCGGCGTGATGGTCTCCGGGTTGTTGCAGGAGATCACCGGCGCCGACTCGTCGCCGCCGGTCACCGTCACCGTCGCCTGGCAGGTGGCGGAATCCTGGCCGTCGTAGACGAAGAGGGTGACTTGCGTGTCGCCCGTCGGGTAGGGGCCGCCTGGGTCCTGGCTGATGGTCAGCGGGGCGCCCTCGGGGTCGTACGAGCCGTTGTCGATCGAGGCCTCGGCGCCGCACTGGTTGGGCGGCGCGGCCACGGTGACGTCATGGCAGACCGCCACCGGCGGCTGGTTCGCCGCCGGGGTCACGGCGACCTGGAGGACGTTGTAGTTCCAACCGGTGGGCAGGAAGGGCGAGGTGGCGAGGGTGCCACCCGCCACGTCGAAGCCGAGCAGGCGCGGCAGGCTGCTGTTCGGATCGGAAAGAAGATTGCCGCGGATGTAGATCCGGCCGGTATACGGGTCGTACGCGTTGGAGCCCGAGATCGTGCAGCAGTCGTCGACGCCGTCGCCGACCGTCGCCACCGCGCCGGTCGTGGGGTTGACGGTGACGACGTACTCCTTGTTGCCGCCGACGTCGAAGACGATGCCGTAGAGCGTGCCGGTGAGCGGATCGAGCTCGAAGTCGTTGTACTGCCACGCCGTCGACAGCGAGGGGGAGGAGACGAGCGTGCCGGTCGGGGCGTCGAAGCCGAGCAGGCGCTTGGGGCTCTCCGGCCCATCGGAGAGCAGGTTGCCGGCCACGTAGAGGCGCCCGGTCGCCGGGTTGTAGGCCGAGACGCTGAAACCGCCGATCGTGCAGCAGTTGGCGATCGTGTTGCCGACCTGCGTCCGATCGGCGATCGTCGGCGTGACGATCGCCACCTGCTCCTCGGAGGCGCCGAGGTCGAAGAGGAGGCCCCAGACGGTGCCGCTGCCGATGTCGAGCTTGAACACGTTGTTGACGTACGTGCCGCCGGTGAGCACCGGGTCCGTCACCAGGGTGCCGGTCGTGGCGTCGAAGCCGAGCAGCCGGAAGTCGGAGCCCTCCCCATCGGAGAGGCGAAAGCCGGCGGCATAGAAGTAACCGATGTTGGCGTCGAGGGCGTAGACCGGGAAGCCGCCGATGAGGCAGCAGTCGTCCATGCCGCCGGCAACCGGCGTGAGGGCGCCGCTCGCGGGGTCGACCGTCACCACCCTCTCCTTGTTGATGGAGAGGTCGTTGACGAGCCCGTACAGCGTACCGGGCGTCAGCGCGGTGGCGCGCAGCGAGCCAGAGACGAGGAGCAGCGCGGCCACGGCGAGCGCGCAACGTCGAACGAGAGTCATCGTGATGCCCTCCGGTAGGTGTAGATGAAGCCTACACCTAACGCGGAAAGGCCTAACAGTTCGGCTCAGTCGCCGGCTCGTCCCGGATGGGTGCCGCGAAGACCGTCGGCTCGCTGCTGCCGCTGCCCTCCTGAGTCGGCCTGGGCATCGGGTCGGAGACGGACTCCTGGCTCGCCGGAGCGGCGTCCGCGACGAATGTGGGGCTGTCGCTCGGCGAGCTGTCCGCGCCGCTCGAGCCGGCGGTTGCCGAGTCGGCGGAGCTGCCGGCGGTCTGCGCCTCCTCGGCGGTCGAGGGTTGGGACTCCTTCGCGGGGCTTGCCGCCGGCGCATAGGTGCCCGCGATGCTCGCGGCGCGCCAACCGTCATCGTCGTCGTACGTCTCCAGGATCGGCTTGGTGATCGGAAGCTCGCCGGGCTCGCTGGTGCTCGCTTCATCGAGCGGCCACGGCTTGTCCACGGGGACCTCGATCGCGGCGACGGCCGCCGCGGGCTCGCGGCCCGGCGACACCGCGTTGCGGCCGGGATCGGTCGCGACGGCCGGGCCGGGGTCGGCGGCGGGATGCGGCGGCCGCGTGCGCACGGCGCGGCCCGGCGGGCGGGGATCGACGCAGACCGGCTCGCCGACCTCCCAGGCGTCGAAGCCGAGGTCGTAGTAGTCGAGCCCGAGGTCGCCGTAGTCCGCGGCGGCCAGCCGCTCGCGGCGGCGGTCGAGCGTCGCCGCCCAGCGCTCGAGGGCGTCGTCGCCGCCGGCGCGCTCGACGACCGCCGCGCCGTCACCCTCGATCGAAGCCTGCTCGCCGGCCGCGAGCCAGACCGCGCCCTGCCGCGTGCGCAGCTCGATCTCGCCGCGCCGCGCGACGACGACCGTCGAGTCTTCGCCGCGTTCGATGCGGCAGGAGCCGGCGCTGACGTAGACGGTGGCGTTCTCGGTGTCGATGCGGACCTCGCGGCCGCTGTCGTTGGTCAGCAGCAGCTCGCCGCGGTCGAGGCGCAGCAGGTTGGCGGTGAAATCGCCGTCGCTCGCGCCGGCGAGGGTCGCGAACGTCAGCTCGCTGTCGCCGGCGACGAGGGCGTCTACGGCCTCGGCGAGCACGGCCTCGACGCGGGCGCCGCGAGCGGTGATGAGCCGATCGCCGCCGAGCAGCGGCTCGTCCGCAGCGGCCACGGCTTGCGCCCCGGCCCGCTCGATCGTCGCGGCGCCGTCGACGACGCCGAGCCGGGCGCCGGCCTCGTTATTCGCCGCGGCGGCCGGGATGGCGAGGGCCACTGCCAGGACGAGGACGATCAGCAACGGCGCTCCTCGGCCTCGACCTGGAGACGGGACAATGATCATGGGGCTCCCTCCCTCGCGCGCTCAGCAGCTGCGGTTGCCGGTGCCGTTTGCAAGTGGAGAGCCACGGCGTACCGCCGCTCGTTCGAGCGCGCCGCCTCGCCGCGAGCGCGCATTCTTCGCCGAGCCTGTCCCCGCGCGGAGTCACCCGGTGTCACCGGTGAGGACGTTCGTTTCCGCTGCGGCGTACGATCCGCATGGTGCTCCCCACAGCCGGCAAAGTGAGCGGCCGGCGCCTGCGGGCGCTGCCGCACTGCCGTATACGCGCTGACGCAGGATTCGGCCGATTACCTCCGGATCGTGGGTCGGCTGACGATCGAGACCGGCGCCGCGCTGCGCGTCTCTGGGTGATGCCGTGCCCGCCCGTTCGTTCCTCGCGCCCCGCGTGGTGAGCGGAGCCCTGCTCGCGGCGGCGATCGCGACGGCGTGGGCGGGCGCTCGCGGCGCCGCCGCGCCGCCGCACGACGCCGGGACGACGGCTGCCGTCGCGCCCACGCCGCGGCCGCTCGCGCCGGTAACCGAGATCGACCGGTCCGCCGTCCTTGAGCCGGCGGACCTCGCGGACCTGCTTCGCCACGCTCCCGGCGTGCGCGTCGTGCGGCATGGGCTTCACGCCTTCGCGCTCGACGTTCGCGGGCTCGAAGGGGTGACGGAGCGGCGGCTGCTCGTGCTCGTCGACGGCCGCGATGCGTCGGTGCCGCTCGCCGGCACGCCGCCGTGGGCGGCGGTGGCGTTCGCCGGCGAGGAGCTGGAGCGGCTCGAGCTCGCGCGTGGGCCGGGCTCGGCGCGCTACGGTGGCGGCGCCTACGGCGGCGTGCTCGCGCTGGTGACGCGGTCGCCGCGGGCGCCACGAAGCGACGTGCGCCTCGCGGCCGGCGAGCGCGACAGCGCCCATGCCTGGACGGGCTGGGCCGGCGAGGTCGCCGGCGCCACCTACCTCGCGGTGAACGCCGGCTTCGAGCGCAGCCGCGGCTTCGCGCGCTCGCGCGTGGACGCCAGCGAGTACGCCGGTCTGCCGCGCGAACGGCTGCCGCTCGACGGCGGCCGCGAGCGCGTCGGCGGGTTCGACCTGCGCCTCGAGCGCGACTTCGCCGCCAACGCGAGCCTGCGCCTGGCGGCGGGAACGGCGGCGATCGCCGGCGTGCTGACGCGCAGCGAGCTCGACCGCCAGCAGGTCACCGACGCGGATGCGCCGTGGCTGCGCTTCGATCTCACTACGCCGAGCCGCCGATTGCGTGGAAGCTGGACCGGCTACCGCAGCCGCGCTCAGCGGGCATTGGGATTGGGACGCGAGCTGTCGCTCGATGCCGATCGCTACGCGATCGAGCTCGAGGGCGAACGAGCGGCGAATGCGCACGGTCGTCTCACCGGAGGCCTCGTCGTCCAGGGCGAGCTCGCCGACTCGCGCGACGCGCGCGGCCGCGAGACCTGGCTCGCTCGGCCGCTGCGCGACTCGTTGCAAGGAGCGTGGGGAAGCGCCGATTTCGATCTCGGCCGCCGTGCGCGCATGACGGTCGGCGGGCGCCTCGATCGCGCCGCCAGCAACGGTTCTCCGCGCGGCGCCGACCTGCAGGTCTCACCGCGGCTCGGCTTCGCCTACGCCTTCGGCGACGCGCACACGCTGCGGATCCACGCCGGCCGCGGCTTTGTGCGTCCGAGCGCGGAGCAGCGGTCTGTGGAAGTGCCGCTCCGGGAGCCGCTCGATCTCTCGCCGCTGCAGGACGCCTACGGCCTCGACCTCGGGTTCGACGGCGTGCCCGTCGTGGCGCTGGGCAACCCGCTCTTGCGGCCGGAATCGGTGAGCAGCGTCGAAGCCGGCTACAGCGGCCGCTTGGGCCCGCGGGTGCATCTCGACTTCGACGCGCACCGCAGCCGCCATCGCGACCTGGTCAGCGGGCTGCTGCCCGGCGTCGCCGCGGCGTATCCGCCGTACTCGGTGCCGGCGGGCGTGCCGCCCGAGCTCGCGTCGCTCTTCCTGCAGACGCTCGACCGTTTCCTCGATCCGGGTGTCCGCGCCGGTCTGGCCAGCCTGTCGGACGGCTCGCCCGCCGTCGTGCAGTCGTTCGCCAACGCGGGCGAGGCGGTGATCCGCGGCGCGGACGTCGGGCTGCGCGTCAGGATCGCGCGGCGTTGGGAGTCGACGCTCGCCTATTCGCTCCTCGACTTCCACGTCGAGCGCACGGCGCCCGGTGACGTGCTCGTCGCCAATGCGCCCGACCACCGGCTGGCGGTGACGCTCGCCTATGGCGGTCCCGAGCTGCGCGTCGCCGCGGCATGGCGCGGGCAGCCAGAGTTCGAATGGAGCGCCGGCGGCTCGCGCGGCATCGTGCCCGCCCTCAGCGACGTAGAAGTGGCGATGAGCCGGCGGTTGGGCAAGGTGTGGGAGCTGGGCCTGCGCGTGACCAACGCGTTCGACCGACGCCGTTACGAGAGCTTCGGCGGCGATTTGCTCGGCCGTCGGGCGCTGCTCACGGTGGGGCACTCCGGGCGATGAAGCAGCCGACGATCCTTGTCGCGCTCGCGCTTTTCGTTGGCGTCGTCGTCGGCATCGTAGCCGCGCGTGCTGGTGCGGCGGAGCCAGCACGCTGCACCTCGAGGCCCGTCGCCATCGGTGTCAACGTGCAAGGCCGACCCGACTTCGACCGCGTGCGCGCCTCACAGATCGGCTGGGTGCGGCTCACCATTCGTTGGTCGGACATCAACCCGGCACCCGGCGTGTGGGAGCTCGGGGAGCTCGACCGCGAAGTGGCCGACGCGCGCGCGCACGGCGTCGACGTGCTGGCGCTCCTCAGCCACACGCCGGAGTGGGCTGGCGGCGGCGCGCACGGCGTCGTCCCACCCGCCGACCTCGGCCCATGGCGCGAGCTCGTCGGCCGCGTGGCGCGCCGCTACCGCGGCCGCATCGCCGCCTACGAGATCTGGAACGAGCCCGACGTCGAGGACAAGGGCGACGGCATCGGCTGGGACCGCGACCTCGACGTCGCACCGCGCTACGTCGACCTGCTGCACGCGGCGGCGACCATCATCCGCGACGAAGCGCCCGGCACGGTGATCGTCGCGCCGGCGCTCTCCAGCGCCTCGACCGAACGCACGGCGCAGCTCTGGCGGCAGCTCGAGTCCACCGCGTTCGCCGACGGTGCCGCCCTCGACGACGTCGACGTCGTCTCGGTGCATCAGAACGTGCTCGACGCCGATCCTCCCGGCGAGTGGCTGGTGCGCCTGCTGTCGCGCAAGCTCTATCCGCTCTCCGCCGAGGCGCCGGTGCTGGCGAAGAAGCCGCTCTGGCTCACCGAGTTCGGCTGGCAGAGCGCGCAGGTCCGCGACGCGCGCCAGCGCGAGTACCTGGAGCAGGCGCTGACGCTGGCGACCGGCGCTGCCGACTGGCCGCGCTGCGACAACGTCGCCAACTACCGCATCACGGCGGCGTTCATCTACAAGCTGCAGGACTCGGGCGGCGAGACCTCCGGCATCTTCCGCGAAAGCGGCGAAGCGAAGCCCGCCGTCGCGGAATTCCTGCAACCCCTTGCCTTCCCGGCGACCGCGGGCGGCACGCAGCGCGCCGATCTCGCCGTCGATTGCGCCGATCTCGACTGCACGTTCCGCCAAGCCACTTTCGACCCCGCGGGACCGTGGCGGTGCGCGTGGGACTTCGGCGACGGCACGGGCGCCGAGGGTTGCGCCGCGAGCCACGCCTACCACCGGCGTGGCCAGTACCTCGTCGGCCTGTCGATGCAGCTCGCCACGCTGCGCCTCGACGGCTCGCGCTGGCTCGCCGCCACCTGCGCCGACCGCCAGCCGCCGACGGTCGTCGTGCGCTCGCCGGCGCCCGGCGCGCGCGTCGACGGCGTCGTGGCGGTACGCGCCCACGCCACCGACGACCGCGGCGTGGTGGAGACGCAGCTCTGGGTCGACGGACGCCTGCTGGCGACGAGGCCCCGCGGCGGCACCGTCGGCTTCCTCTGGGATACCCGCGAGCTGCGCCCGGGCAGCACGCATTTGCTGAGGATCGTCGCCCGCGACCGCTGCGGCAACCTCGGGTCGTCGACGAACGGCACGATCGCCGTGATCATCGGCGGCGGCTCAGAGCCACCTTCGCGCCTGCGGTCTGCCGCGCGCCCGCGAGCGCGCCGCGCTGCTAGAGTTTTTTTCGTGGCCGAGGCCATCAGTGAAGTCCGGAAGGCCCGCGACGAGCCCGGCGCGGCGCCCGATTTCTCGCCGCTTGCGGCGACCTACGTGCGCGTCCGGCCAACCTACCCGCCCGCGCTCTACGCGTGGCTGGCCGGCCTCGCCAGGCGGCACGAGCTGGCGTGGGACTGCGCGACGGGCAACGGCCAGGCGGCGCTCGGCCTGGCGCCGCACTTCGCGCGCGTGGTGGCGACCGACCGGAGCGCCGAGCAGCTGCGGCACGCGCCGCCGCATCCGCGCGTCGAGTACCGGCTGGCGACCGCCGAGCGGTCGGGGCTCGCGGCGCGGAGGGCCGACCTCGTCACCGTCGCCGCGGCGCTCCACTGGCTCGACTTCGCGGCCTTCTTTGCCGAGACCGCGCGCGTGCTCTGCCCGGGCGGCGTGCTGGCGGCCTGGACCTACCACACCGCCATCTGCGAGCCGCCCTTCGACCGCGCCTTCCATCGTCTCTACTGGGACGTCCTGCGTCCCTACTTTGATGACCGCGTCCGCTACGTCGACGACCGGTACGCCGGCATCGCGATGCCCGGCGAGCCGATCGCAGCGCCGCCGTTCACCCTCACCGTCGACTGGACGCTCGAGGACGCGCTCGACTACGTGCGCACCTGGAGCGGCGCCAACGTCTACCGCGAGAAGACCGGCGCGGACCCGGCGGAGCTCATCCGCGAGGAACTGGCGCCGCTGTTCGGCGATGCGGCGACGACGCGCACCGTGCGCATCCCGCTCTTCGTGCGCGCCTCGCGCCTCGACTAGCGTTCACCGCAGCAGGAAGCGCAGCGCGCCCGGCAGCCGGCGCCGCCACGAGATTTCGTCGTGCCGGCCGCGCGCGTCGCGGCGAAAGCGCAGCCGATCTTCACCGTAACCGCGCGCCCGCAGCAGGCCCGCCATCGCCTCGACTCGCGGCAGCGTCGCGCCGCGGCCCTCGCGCACGCCGCAGTCGAGATAGATGCGCGAGGTCCAGGGCAGCGGCTGCGCCGCGATCCATTCGTAGAGTCGCCGGCCGACGATCCCGAACGAAGGCGACATACAGAGTGCGCCGCCGAAGACCTCCGGCGCCGCGAAGTGGGTGTAGAGCGCGGCAACGCCGCCCAGCGAGGCGCCGCCGACGATCCAGCGCGCCGGCGCGTCGGCAATGCCGAAGCGGACGCGCACGTCGTGCGCCAGACGCCCGCGCAGGAACGCGACCATCGCATCGAGATCGCCGCGGGAGCGGCCGCCGGCGAACGGCAGCAGCTCGCGCCCGCGGGCGCCGTAGCCATGGTCGACCGCGACGACGATCGGCGCCGCGCGCTTGCGCGTCACCACCCGCTCGGCGGCGCGATGGGCATGCCAGCCGCCGGTGAACGAGCCCTCGTCGCCGAAGACGTTCTGGCCGTCGAAGAGCACCACCACCGAGCGCTCGGCGCGGCCGCGCGGAACGTAGACCCGAACGCGCCGCGCGCCGATCCCCGGGAAGTCGTAGCTGCCCCAGCTCTCGATGCGACCGGAAGGCATGCTCGGACGGGCTCGGCGCATGGGCAACACAATCGTCACGGCAGGGAAAGCAACGGCAGGCATCGGGCGATTCCGCGGCCAAGAGTACGCCGCGCTGGTAGAGTTCCATCGTGGCCGAGGCCGCCTTCCCGCCGGCGCTCCTCGACGCCCTGGAGCGCGACGCCATGCACGTCGAGGATGTCCGCAAAGCGCTCGAAGAGCTGCGGCGGCGCTGCGAGCAAGAGGACATTCCGTTCGCCGTCGTCGGCGCCCTGGCGATGCGCCAGCACGGATACGCCCGCTTCACCGAAGACATCGACCTGGTCACGACGCCCGAAGGGTTGAACCGCCTCCACGAGCGGCTCGTCGGCCGCGGACTCGCGCCGCGAGGCCCGGGCCTGCGCAAGAAGCTCCGCGACACCCAATACCGCGTGCCCATCGACATTCTCGTCGCCGGCGAGCACGCCGGCTCGCCGGAAAGCCCCGTCGTTTATCCGGCACCCGATGCGCCCGAATTCGTAGAAGCGGCGGACGGCATCCGTTACGCGAGGCTGGAGTCGCTGCTGACGTTCAAGCTTGCCTCAGGGATCTGGGGCAACCGCCCTCGCGATCTCGCGGACGTGCAGGAACTGATCAAGCTCAACCGGCTCGACGAGAGCTATGCGGACCAGCTGCCCGAGTCGCTGCGCGACCGATTCCGGGAGCTGGTCGCCGCCTCGCGGCTCGAACGAGACATCGAGTAGCGAGGGGGCGCGAGCCGGCCCTAGTTGGCTCTCTGCGGCAGCCCTCGACAGTTCAGCGCCACAGGTGCCAGAGCAAGTGGAGCGCGAGGACGAGCGCGATCCACCACACCGGGTTGCGCAGGGCACGGACGGCGGCGCGGCGGGCGGCGGCGGTGCCGATGGCGCCGAGGTCGAGGACTTCTTCCGTCTGACGGGGCACTGAAGAGGCGGGTGCTGGCGACGCGGACGAGGCCGGAGCGCGTGCGGGCATCGACGCCGTTACGCGCGTGGGTGCGGCGGCCCCCGTTGCCGGCGATGCGACCGCGGCTGTGGTGGGCGATGCGGACCTGGCGCTCGCGGCGACTGCACTCGCATCACTGCCCGCAGTTGCGGCTGCCGGCGTCGTCTCCAGCTGACGCCGCATGGCGGCGCTGAACTTGCCGAACATCTGGTCGCTGACGTCTTCGATCATGCCCTTGCCGAACTGGGCGAGGGCGCCGACGACGTTGACGTCAGAAGCGATGACGACTTCGGTCGAGGCGGCGTCACGCGCGACGACGCGGCTGGTCATCCGCATGTCGGCGGCGCCCTTGCCGCGGGTCTCCTGGCCGGAGGCGCTGATCTCGGCTTCGCCGGCGGCGGCGTCGAGGCGCTCGAACTTCATCTTGCCGCGGTAGCTCGCGGTGACCGGGCCGACCTTGACGTTGATCGTGCCGCCGTAGGTCTGCGGGTCGAGCTGGCCGGTGATGGCGGCGCCGGGCAGGCAGCTCGCTACGCGCGCGGGGTCGGTGAGGAACTCCCACACCGCCGCGGCGGGAGCCTGGACGACGAAGCTCTTCTCGATGCGCATGCCCATGATGCGAGTGCGGCCGACCCTACCTGCGGGCGGGCGCGGATTCAACCGCGGCAGGAGGCGCGGTGCGGCGGGCCGCGCGTGCAGTAATCTCTCTGCGAGCCACCCACCCTGGCGCCGGCAGGAGGACACCGTGATCCGACACGCCATCGCTCCCGCGCTCGCCTCCGCGCTGCTCGTTGCCGCGCTCGCGTCGATCGCGAGTCCCGCCCGCGCTCAAACGGCAGCGAACGCCTGGGACGGCCCGGCGGCCATCGCCGTCGAGGTGAAGAACCAGTCCGGCAAACCGGTGCCGGGTGCGCGCGTCACGCTGCGGTACACCGACGTCCAACCTCCCATCGGTCCACCGCCGGTGGGCACCGATCCCAAAGGGCAGGCGGTGATCGGCCACCTCGCCGAGGGCAACTGGTACGTCGAGGTGAGCCACCCCGACGCGATGCTGTTCACCGCCTACGTCGAGACGCGCGCCGGCAAGGCGGCGAAGAGCACCTTCGCGGCGCAGGTCTCGACGGGAAGCTCGTGGTCGCCGCTGCGGGTGGAGTTCTTCAAGCCGAAGAGCGTGCCGCCGGCGACACCGGCGCTTGCCGCGGCACCGGCGGCGGTGGTCCCCGCGACCGGAACGGCGGCGCCGCCGGCGAGTGGAGCGGGCGCGGCGCCGGTGGCCCCGGCGGTACCCATGGTGCCTCTCATGCCGCAACCGCCAGAGGCTGCGGCTGCCGCGCCGCCACCGGCAGCCGGGGCGACACCGGCCCCACCCGCGAGCGCGCCGGCAGCGCCCGCTGCCGCGGCGACACCCTCCGCGCCAGCCGCGCCGAAACCCGCAGCACCTGCGGCAATTCCGGCCGCGCCGATGCGCCCTACCGCGAGCCCGACGCCTTCGCCAGTCCCGCCGGCCACGCGGCCGCCCGCAGCGGCAGCGACTCCGACGCCGGCGTCAGCTCCGGCCGCGCCGGCGCCTCCATCGTCGTCAGCCACAGCGCCGGCACCCACGTCCAAGCCGGCGCCAGCGACATCGAGGCCCGCACCCGCCGCGACTCCTGTCCCGCCGGCTCCGGCCGCAGCCGCGACTCCGACGCCGGCGAAGGCAGCGGCCTCGACGCCACAGCCCGCAACACCGGCGCCGCAGGCGACTCCCGCGCCGACGCCTCCACCCGCAGCCGCGACTTCTACGCCGGCGAAGCCAGCGGCCTCGCCGCCGCCCCCCACAGCGCCAGCGCCGCAAGCGACTCCGATGCCCGCGTCGGCTTCACCGCGCCCCGCACCTTCCGCGGCGACCGCACCTCCAGCGACAGCTGCGGCGCCGGCTGTGGCTCCTGCGACGACTCCCGTGCCCGCCGCATCTCCAGCGGCGCCCCTCGCGCCCGCGCCGGCAGCTGCACCCGCTGCGACTGCGGCGACTCCGCGGCCCGCGCCGGCGCCGCCGCCAGCACCCGCTCCGGCGGCGCCTGCTCCTCCGGCAACTGCGGCCGCTCCGCCTCCCGGCCCGCCGCCCGTCGACTCGCTCCGCGCCGCCGATCGCGGCACGTGCCCCGAGTGTGGCGCCGGCGAGTGGGCGGCCGCGGGCGAGCAGACTGCCGCTCCGCTCGCCGCGGCGGTCGATTGCGCCGCGGTGGCCGCCGCCGTGCGGCCGGGCCTCCAGGCGCTCGCGCGGTCGGCCCCGTCGGCCGCCGAGAGCGGCTATGCCGGCCCCGTCACCGCTCCGGTTCCCGCCGGCTCCTCGTGCGCCGTCGTGGCGATCGTGCTGCCTGGCGATGCGCGCTTCGTCGGGTACCGCTACGAGGCGGTCGACGGCTGGGGCGGAGGCGACTGCGTTGCCGAGCAGCCGTGCACGATCGGCGACTCACACTGGCAGGGCCATCCGGTCATCGAGCGCGGCCAGCGCACGGTGATCTGGAGCGTCTTCGTCAACAGCTCGCGCGACCGCGCGCGGCGTGGACGGTTGACGACTTACTTCCGCCCCGGCCCGAGCTGGCGGGCGCCGGGCTCCTAGCGATTCAACGTGCGCTCTGCGGCTGCGCCGAGCGGCTCTTGAGGATCGCCACGAAGGAGCGCGTGCGCAGCTCCTCGAGAGTGAGCCCGCAGCGCGGCGCCGCTTCCTCTTCGCTGATGGCGCCGCTGTTGATGGCGCGCAGGAAGAAGTTGAGCAGGCCCTGCCCGGTAGCGGCGTCGTCGAAGACGTCGCCGACGAGCGTCGCCTGCGCCGCCTTCGCCACGAAGTTGCTCAAGCGCTCGGCGGCCGCGTCGAGGCCGGCGAGGAAGAAGGCGTAGACCGCGGCGTAGCGGATCGGCAGCTGTGCCGGGTGCAGGTCCCAGCCCTGGTAGAAGCCGAGCTCCAGCGAATGCTGGATGTGGTCGTAGGCGAGCTTCCAGGCGCGGTGCACGACGGCGCGGTTCTCCTCCTCCTGCGCCGCCGTCAGCGACTCGCCCGCCGCGGCCCGATGGGGCGCCACCGGCATGACGTTGGTGGCGCCGTCGCTCAACCACACGCCGCGGCCGGCAAGGGACACCTGCATCACCTGCCGCGCGAAGTCGCACGCCGGGTGGTTCATGTGCTGATGCGCGGCGGTGATGTTGTTGCTCGCCGTGTAGTCGTAGGTGCCGAAGTGGGCGGCCGTGCAGCGCCCGCGGGCCTCGTCGAGCAGGCGCGGCAGAGCGACGGTGCCCAGGCGCGGCAGCGCCAATGGATCGTGGACGTAGTCGGCGAAAATCGACTGCGGCGTCTCGACCATCATCTCGAAGCGCAGCGCGCCTGCGGCGAGGCCGAGGCCCGTTTCGAGCCGCGCGCAGAGCTCGGCCATCGCAGCAACCTGCTCGGGCACGGTGATCTTGGGCAGCGTCACCACGAAGTGGGGAGGCAGCGCGCCGCCGCTCTCCGCCACCAGCGTGGTGAGGAAGAGGTCGAGCGTGCGCACGCTGCGCTCGCGCAGCTCCTCGGTGAACGGCTTGATGCGGATGCCGATGAAAGGCGGCAGCACGCCGTCGCGCAGGCCCGCCGCCACCTCCGCCGCGACGCTCTGCGCGTGCCCGTCCTCTTCGGCGTCCGAGCGGTTGCCGTAGCCGTCCTCGTAGTCGATGCGGAAGTCCTCGACCGGCTCGCGGGCGAGCTTCTCGCGCACGCGCGCATGGATCGGCTCCGCGAGCCGCGCCGGCAGGCCGAGCGCCGCGGCGAGCGTTCCCGCGTCGGGCGCGAAGTGGTCGAGCGAACGCAGCGCCAGCGCGCCCATGCGCCTCGCGACGTCGGCGCGGAAGAGCTGCGCGCCGCCGTAGACGGTGTGCACCGGCTGGCGGCCGCCGGCGTCGCCGGGGTGGCGCGCCGCGAACGCGGCGTTGGCTCGCTGCAGCGGCGCCATCACCTCGCGCAGCGCGTCGGCGGAGAGGGTGCGTTGCATCCGTTGTACCCGCGGCGCCGATCCTAGCGGAGTCGCTCGGCACTACGAGGCGCGCCGGCGCTGCGTTCACGCGGCGGCCGCGACGCGTCGCGCGAGCTGGCTCAGCTGCCGCCGCTGCAGCGGCGTCAGCGGATCGAACGCCAGCCCGGCTTCGAACGTCGCGCGCGCGCCGTCCTCGTCCGGCGCGACGTGGACCAGCGCGCAGCGCGCCACGGCCGCGGTCAGGCTGAGCGAGGCGAGCTGCAGGTGGTAGCGCCGGCCCGGCGCCAGCGACTCGCCGGTCGTGATGCGAGCACCCTGCGCGCTCAAGTCGAGGACGCGGAGCGTCTGCAGGATGCCGATGCGGCCGGCGAGGCCGGGGGTGGGGCGGCGGGAGTGGCGGCGGCGCTCGGGTCCGTCCGGGCGGGTCCGAATCTCATGAGTCACCAAGGGAACCTCCTCGGTCGCCCGTTCGGTGGGCGGCCGAGCCATCAATCGCAAAGCGGCGCGATTTCCTTGCAGCCGCGCTCAGCTGTCGTCGCGGGCGCTACTCGTCCGAGTCGCCGGGCGGCGGCAGCGGCAGGCCGCCTCCCCAGTGAGCCGAGCGCCTCGCCACGTCGCGACGCTGCGCGGCCAGCGTCTCGGCGTCGGCGCGCAGCTCGGTGTGCTGGTACTCGGCGCTCGGGTCGCCGTGGCGCCGGCGCAGCGGCGCGGTGAGGGCGCGGCCGACGCTCCAGGTCCGCGAGCCCAGCACCTGCTCGACGAGACGGTCGAAGGCGACGGCCTGGTCCCAACAGCGGTCGGCGTAACCGATGACGTCGCCGAGGAGTTGGTTGACGGCGGCATAGGCGTGTCGAGCCTCGCGCAACGCCGCTCCGCTGCGCTCGACCGCGGCGCGCAGCTCTGTCGACTGGCGGCCGCGCTGCTCGGCGAGGCGCTGCAGCGCCTCGTGTTCGGCCTGCAGGCGCTCGAGGGTGACGCGCAGCTCTTCCGACTGGCGGCCGCGTTGCTCGGCGAGATGCTGCAGCGCCTCGTGTTCGGCCTGCAGGCGCTCGACGGCGGTGCGCAGGTCGGCGAGCTGGGCGGTCAGCGTCTCGTTCCACGACGAGATCTCGGCGTCGCGCGCACGCAGGCGCGTCAGCTCCTCCTCCGCCGCGGCGAGCCGCGGTGCGAGATCTTCGTTATAGCGCGACACCTCGGCCACCCGCTGCTGCAGGCGCGCCAGCTCGGGCTCGGCGGCGCCGGCCGCCGCTTCGGCGCGCGACAGCGAGGCGCGCAGGTCGGAGTTCCACCGCGTGTGGTCTACGTCGCGGTCGCGGCGCCAGCTCGCTTCCGCTTCCGCCGTCTCGACACGGTGGCGTAGGTCGGGCAGGTCGCGCCGCTCGCGCTCGGCGACGGCGAACCAGCGCAGCAGCTCGAGCGAGCCGGCCGACGGCGCCGGCACCTCGCTCCAGCGCAGCGCGCTGCCGTCCGCGAGGGCGGCCGCCAGGCGCTGCTGGGCGGCGCTCAGGTAGCCGCAGGCCTCGTGGTCGCGGGAGCGCTGGTGGTGAAGCTCGGGGCGCACGACCGCGGCCAGATCGCTTGCCGCCGGCGGCCGCAGCGGACTGCCCAGCAGCGGCTGGAGCTGCGCCGCGAGCTCTGCCGCCACCCGCGCGGGATCGCGCACCAGGCGGTGGTAGCTCACCGGCACGCGCGGCGCGCCCTGCGAGTGGCGTAGCGCTGCGATCGCGTAGACCTCCCACAGCGCCAGCCCGACGGCGATTGGGAAGCCGTCGCGCGCCTGCAGCGAGCGGGCGACCTCGAGCGGGTCGCGGTGGACGAGCGCGTACGCCGGCGCCGAGAGCACCTGTTGCCACAGCGGCAGCAGCACGCACATGCGCGGCTCCTTGAGCACCCAGGGGCGATGCGCGTCGAGCTCGCCGACGATCGCCTTCGCCCGCGCCGTGAATCGCTCGCGGTCGGCCGGCGCCAGCGCGCCGAGGTCGAGGTCGGCCACTTCCCACCAGCTCGCACCGAGCGCCGCGAGCACCTCCTCGTCGAGCGCCCACGCGGCGCGGCTCTCCCAATAGCCCTGCGGGTTGGCGGCGTCGCCCGGCTGCAGGCTCTCCGGCGGCCCGGGATCGAAGCCCATGCCGGCGAGCAGATGGGTGAGGACCGAGGTCCCCGACCGGTGCATTCCGAGGACGATAAGTTGCAAAGCGGAGGCGAATTATACGGGCCGTGCCGCAGATGCCGCTGTGAGCCGCTGCGTACGCGGACGCGCCCGTGTCGCGCCGTCAGCGTGCTGCTAACCTCGGCGCGCACTTCATGAGCGAGACCGTTCCGGCGTCCCTCGCGCCGCCGGCCGCGGCGAGCCGCGGCGGGCGCAGCCCCGCGCGTTATGCCGGCCGCCGCTTCTGGATCGCCGTCGGCGTCGCCGCGCTGCTGCTGCAGTTGGCCTTGCTGTGGATCGAGTGGCGGCCGGCGCCGCGCAAGCTGTGGGGCGACGAGGGTACTTACTGGACGGCGGCGGAGCAGCTCCGCGCCGGCGGCTCTCCCGATCTGCACCTGATCTGGCCGCCTCTCTACCCGCACGTGCTCGCCGCGCTGATGCCGCTCTCCGGCGGCACGCGGCTCGCGGCGCAGCTGGCGCAGATCGCGCTGCTCGTGGCCGCAGCGCTTTTCTTGCGCGCGCTTGGCCGCGCGCTGCTGCCCGGTGCCGAGCTCGCGAACGGCATCCACGCCGGAGACGTGGCCGCGGCGCTGCTGCTGCTCGACCCGCAGGTGGCGGCGTTCGGGATCTTCCTCTGGCCGGAGGCGCTTCATCTCGCGCTCTTCCTCTTCGCGTTCTGGGCACTGGTGACGCGCGGCTCGCGTTGGGAGTGGCTGGTCGCTGCTGGAGTGGCGCTCGGCCTGGCGCTCCTCACCAAGAGCCTGCTGCTCGGCTTCGTGCCGGTGCTGCTGGTGCCGCTGGCGCTCGAGGGCCGCTGGCCGCGGCGCCTGCTGAAGCCGGCGGTGGTCGCCGCCGCGGTATCGCTCACGCTGCTGCCGGTGCAGCTCGGCCACCGCGCCCGCTACGGCGAGGCGACGGTCGCCGACTCCTCGGCTTTCAACGCCTGGGTCGGGTTGAACGACCGGTCGCGGCGCAACTTCGTCGACGAGATCGTCGGCGACGAGCTGGGCGTCTACCTGCAGAGCGCGCCCGATCCCGCGACGCGCGCGGCGATCGCGCGCGAGAAGATCCGCCGTCTCGTGAAGGAGCGCGGCGTCGCCGGCGTGCTGCGCGCGCAGCTCTCGCGCCAGTACTTCCGGCTCTTCGACCGCGATTCGTTCCTGACCGACCAACTTCCCGGCGGCGCCATCGCTGCGCGCCCCGACGGCTACGGCTTCGCGGCGCCGTCGGCGTGGCTCGGCGCGGCGCTGCGCGGCTGGAGCTTGGCGCTCTACGCCACGCTGCTGGTGGCCGCGGCGCTCGGCATCGCGACGGTGCCCGCCGAGAACCGGCGTTGGCTCGCCGTGGCGGTGCTCTTCCTCGCCTACAACCTGGCGCTCTTTCTCGTGCTCCACGTCAAGACGCGCTATCGCGTGCCGATGATGCCGGTGGTCGACCTCTTCGCCGCCGCCACCGTCGCTTGGTGGTGGACGCGGCGGCCGCGGCGCGGCGCGGCGGCGTGGGCGATGGGCGCCGCGCTCGCGGCGCTGCTGCTCTTCGTCGCCTTCGGCGGCCGATAGCGCGCGGCGCATGCCGCGGCGCCAGCGAATTGCCATCCGGAGGGTAGGATTGTGTCGATGCCCCTCTTCTCGCGCCACGCCGGGACGTGGCTCTGTGCCAGCCTCGTCGCCGCCGCGGCCGCCGCCGCGCCGGCCCGCTTCCGCGTCGAGGTCCGCGACGACGGCGTCTACGGCATCTCCTACGAGGCGCTCGCCAAGGCTGGCCTCGCCGGCCAGCCGGCGAGCTCGTCGCTCGTGCTGAGCAACCGCGGCGCGGCGGTGCCGCTCTGGGTGGAGGACGGCGGCGACGGCCGCTTCGGTCCCGGCGACCGGTTGGAGCTCGTCGGGCGCCACCTCGCCGGCACCGTCACTTACCGCGATCCGTACTCGGCATACAACGTCTACGTGCTCGACGTCGAGGGCGCGGGCTCGACGGAGGCGAGCGCTTCGAGCGCGTTGGCCGCCGCCAGCTCTGTTGCCGTCACGACCCCCGCATCCACCGCGACCGCTGCGGCCGCGGCACCGGCGCTCCTCTCCCGCCAGCACCTCGAGCGCGACGTGCTCCTTCTCCGCTACTCCGGCGAGCAGGACCACCAGCAGGAGCTCTGGTACTGGGCGAAGATGACGCAGATCGACACCGCGCCGTTCGTGCAGGCGCTCGACCTCGCCGACCTCGACGGGTCCAGCCCGAGGCCGGTGGAGATTCGCGTGCGGCTGCGCGGCTGGTCGCGCCCCGCCACCAAGCCGCTGCCGACGACCTTCGACCACCGCGTCGAGGTGACGATCGACGGCAAGCCGCTCGGCGAAGGGGAGTGGAACAACGATCAGGGCGCCTACGACCTGCAGCTGCCGACGATTGCCGCCGCGAGCCTCACCGCCGGCCCGCACCAGCTCGCGGTGCGGGTGCCGAAGCGGCCGGGCACCGGCGGCAGCCCGATCGTCGACGTCGCCGTCGTCGATTGGATCGAGGTGGTCTTCCCGCGCGTCGCGCGGCTGCACCGTGCGCAGCAGCACCTCGAGCTCGCGGGCGACGCGACGCACCTGCGCCTCATGGCACCCGGCCGTCACCGCGTCGTCCTCTACACCGAGGCCGGCGAGCGCCGCGTCGGCCGCGGCGGCAGCGACGGCGGCTTCGGCTTCGGCCCGGTGGCCGCGGGCGGGCTCGACCTCGTGGTCGACGACCAGCTCGCCGCGCCGACGGCGGTGGAGCGCGACGAGCCCTCGCACCTCCTCGCCACCGACCAGCAGGCCGACTACCTGGTGGTGACGACGGCGGCGCTGCGGCCGGCGCTCGAGCCGCTGCTCGCGCTGCGCCGCTCGCAGGGGCTCGCGGTGAGCGTCGCCGACGTGCAGGACGTCTACGACGAGTTCAGCCACGGCATCCCGCACCCCGAGGCGCTGCGCGCTTACGTCGAGAACGCTTGGCGGAATTGGCAGCGGCCGGCGCCGCGCTTCCTGCTCCTCGTCGGCGATGCGAGCTGGGACCTCGGCGAGCACCCGGACGAGGACCACTACCCCGACGCCGTCTACAACCCCGGCCACGGCACTGCCTTCGCGCACATCGGCAGCACCCCCTACGCCGCCGGCGAGCGCCTGCACCGAAACCTCATCCCCACCTGGAGCCTGTCGACTTACGACGGCCACGCCGCGAGCGACAACTGGTTCGTCTCCATCGACGGCAACGACGAGAAGCCGGAGCTGGCGGTGGGCCGCTTCCCGGTCGTCACCGCCGCCGAGGTGGCGGCGATCGTCGACAAGATCGTGCGCTACGAGACGGCGCCGCCGCCCGGCGACTGGCGCGACCGCGTGGTGTGGATCAGCAACGAGGACACCGGCTTCCAGACGATGAGCGACCGGCTCGCCACCCACCTCCAGGACGTCGGTTTCACCGGCGAGAAGATCTACGCCAAGGCCGGCGTCACCCAGAGCGAGGCCGACCAGGCTGCCATCCGCGACGCCATCGGCCGCGGTTCGCTGCTGGTGCACTTCGTCGGCCACGGCGGCCGCTTCATCTGGCGCACCGGGCCGCCGGACTGGACCAAGCACCGCGACCTCTTCAACCTCGACGACCTCGACAAGCTCCAGCCCAGCGACAAGCTGCCGGTGGTGCTCGCCATGACCTGCTACTCGGCGCCCTTCGACCATCCGACCGCCGACTCGATCGGCGAGAAGTTCCTGCGCGACCCCAAGCGCGGGGCGGTGGCGGTGATCGCGGCGTCGTGGCGCAACTCGCCCAACCTCAACGTCAGCCAGGCGCTCGTCGACCAGATCCTGAGCGCGCCGACGCTGGGCGAAGCGGTGCAGAACGCCAAGCGAAAGGCGTTCGACCGCGACTTCATCGAGCAGTACAACCTGCTCGGCGACCCGGCGCTGCGGCTGCCCAAGCCGGCGCGGCAGGGGGCCGCGATGGCGGCGGGGGCGCAATGAGGCGGCTTGCTGTTCTCGGTTTGGCCGCCGTGGCTGCGGCGGCCGCGATCGGCTGCGGCAGCGGCGGCACCGCCTTGCCGGCGCCGGTGGAGAGCGCGGCGACGACCGCGAGCCCCGCTCCGGCAGCGACGCCGACGCCGATGGCGACACCGCAATCGACGCCTTTGCCGGCAACGACGCCGCACGCGGCACCGCAAGCGACGGCATCGCCCTCCGCGCCGGAGCCCTCGGCGTCACCGGTGCCGACGCCGCCTTACCGCAACACCGTCCGCTGGTCGACGGCCAGCGAGGTCGACAACTTCGGCTACGACGTCTACCGTGGCACGAGCCCCGACGGTCCCTTCGAGCGCATCACGGCCGACCCCATCCCCGGCGCCGGCACCACCGACGAGCCGCAGAAGTACAGCTTCGTCGACGACGAGATCGACCCCTACGCGACGTACTACTACTACGTCGAGGCGATCTCCCTCGCCGGCGTGCGCGAGCGCTTCACGCCGGTCATCCCGTCGAAGCCGAAGCTCGTGCGGCCCCCCGGCGGCTGACGCGGGCGCCGGCCACCCGCCGGCCGAAGAGGCCGCCGGCGAAGATCTTCGGCAGACGAGGCCGGAATCGACGCCGATCTCGTCAGCGGCGTCTCCGCTGCCGAACGGGCGCGTAATCACGGACCTGTGTCCGTCCAATCAGCCGCAAGAGAGCAACCCGCGATCGCTGCGCAGTCGCAGTCGAAGGAGACGCCATGCTTCCAATTGCAGAGATGGCCGCTACCGGCGAGTCCGGATCGTTCTTGGCCGCGATCCCCGCCATCCTCAAGTTCGGCGCCATCGGCCTTGCCTTCCTTGCCCTGCTCTTTTGCTACCAGCTGTTGCGGGCGCTGATCGGCAACTCGAAGCAGCCAAAGCAGGTGTTCGTACTGGCCACCTTGTTCCTCGCCCTCTCGCTCGCCTTCGTGGTGGTGGCGGCATTCATCGACACCCATCCGGTGCGCATGGCCATCGTGCTGTCGCCAGCGCGCAACGAGGAGCTCGCGGTCTTACGTCTTGGCGGACGAACCGTGGTGCTGACCCGCGGCACATCGGAGGTGGAGGTGTCACCGAACACTTCCTTGAGCATCGACGTCGATCCGCTGATCACGCGTCTTGACCGCTGCACGCTGGTGGGCGGGTTGACCCTGGCGAGCAACGGCAAGGGTCAAGCGGGGGTGGAAAATGGCATTTGATCGACTCGTGATCACGATCACAGCGGCAGCTTGGCTCGTCGGCGGGGCCTCCCACGCCGTCGGCGACGCGTTCCAGCCGCAGATCCCGGCCCCGATCGTGGCGGACGTCGACGCCGCTCGCGCCAAGCTCCAGCAGGGGACGCTGGACGAAGCAATCTCCATACTCGACAAGGCGGTGGCGGCGCAACCGAACTTCTTCCGCGCCCACTACAACCTCGGCTTGGCGAAGCTGCGCAAAGGTGACGTCGACGACGGCATCCGCTCCCTTACCCAAGCGCTCCAGTTGCGTGAGAAGGAAGGGCTGAAGGACGCCACGATCTACAACTCGCTCGGCTATGCCTACATGGTCAAGCGAGACTGGGCCAACGGCGAGAAGTACCTCCGCGCGGCCGCCCAGCACGAGACTGAGAACACCCAGACATCCAATCAGAAGGTTTACAACAACCTCGGCCTGCTCTATCTCTACACGGGTAGGTTCGACGATGCCCGGAAAGTCTTCGTGGTGGCGCGCGATCGCTTCGGCAGCACCCAGGCGGCGGCGAGCCTGGCGCTGGTGGACCAGCTCGAAGCTGGGTCGCGTGCGCAGGCGGCAGGCGAGAAGAAGCCCTGACGCGAGCGCCTCCGACGGCGAAGGGCAGCACCCACAAGAGTCGGCGCTGACAGCGGCTGTGCGCGCGCGGCCGTGGCGGCGCGCGCGAGCAGCCCCGGTGCGGAAACGACGATGCCGCGGGCCGAGTGGACTCTGGAGCGCAGCGCTTTTCTCTAGGATGGGCGAGCGTGTCGATTTCCTGCGACCTCGAACGTCTAGAGGTTGACAGCCGGCTTTGGCGGAAAGAGAATGAACGCTCAATTAACGTCGCCTTTCCGCCATTTCGGTGGTAGGCGACGCTCCCACCGCTCCCCAGAGGTTTCTGCTATGCAGCCATTCCCCTCGCTTCCCCGTCGACTGACTCCCTTCGCTCTACTTGCCCTCCTGCCGCTCGTCGCCTGCGGCGGCAAGGGAGACAAGGGCGGCGCCGGTGGCGCCCAGGGCGGCGGCGCGCCGCAGATGCCGCCGCCGCAGGTCACCGTGGTCACCCTCAAGGCCGAGCCGGTGACGCTCACCCGCCAGCTTCCCGGCCGCACCAGCCCGGTCACCCAGGCCGAGGTGCGGCCGCAGGTGAGCGGCATCGTCAAGCGGCGGTTGTTCACCGAGGGCGGCATCGTCAAGGCGGGCCAGCCGCTTTACGAGCTCGACGCCTCGGTCTATCGCGCCGAGTTCGACAACGCGCTCGCCGCACTCGCCAAGGCCGAGGCGGCGGCGCACGCGGCGCAGCTCACCGCCAAGCGCGCCGGCGAGCTGCGCCGGATCGACGCCGTCTCCGAGCAGGAGAAGGAGGACGCCATCGCCGCGCAGCACTCGGCGGAGGCCGACGTCGCCGCTGCCCGCGCCATGGTCGCCCGCAACCGCCTCAACCTCGTCTACGCCCGCATTGCGGCGCCGATCACCGGCCGCGTCGGCATGTCGGCGGTGACCGCCGGCGCCCTCGTCACCGCCAACCAGGACGCGCCGCTGGCGACCGTGCAGCAGCTCGACCCCATCTACGTCGACGTCAACCAGTCGAGCAGCGAGTGGCTGCGCCTGCGCCGCGAGATCGCCTCCGGCGCCCTCACCGCCGGCGACGCTGCCCTGCCGGTGACGATCGTGCTCGAGGACGGCAGCCAGTACGCGCACCCCGGCAGGCTGCAGGCCTCCGACGTCACCGTCGACGAGGGCACCGGCAGCTTCGCGTTGCGCATCCTCGTCCCCAACCCCGAGTACGTGCTGCGTCCCGGCATGTACGTCACCGCCCTGCTCGCCGAAGGCAAGGACCAGGACGCCGTGCTGGCGCCGCAGCAGGGGATCACCCGCGATCCCAAGGGCAACGCCAGCGCCATGGTCATCGGCGCTGACGGCAAGGTCGAGCTGCGCGAGGTGAAGGTGTCGCGCACGATCGGCGACCGCTGGCTGGTCGATGACGGCTTGAAGCCCGGCGACCGCGTCATCGTCGAAGGCCTGCAGAAGGTGCAGCCGGGGATGCCGGCGCAGGCGATCGAGCTCGGTGAGGCGCCGCCCGCGCCGCCGGGTGCCGGCCCCGCCGGTGGTCAGGCGCCGCCGGCTTCCCAGTAGGAGAAAGGCGACGCCATGGCCAGGTTCTTCATCGACCGCCCCATCTTCGCGTGGGTGATCGCCATCATCGTCATGCTGGCGGGCGCGCTGTCGATCGCGCGGCTGCCGATCTCGCGCTACCCGACGATCGCGCCGCCCTCGGTCTCCGTCAACGCCTTCTACCCCGGCGCCTCGGCGCAGGTGGTCGAGGACTCGGTGACGCAGATCGTCGAGCAGAACATGAAGGGTCTCGACGGCCTGCTCTACATGTCGTCGACGAGCGAGTCCAACGGCGCCGTGGCGGTGACGCTCACATTCGAGAACGGCATCGACCCCGACATCGCCCAGGTGCAGGTGCAGAACAAGCTGCAGGGCGCCATCCCGCTGCTGCCGCAGATCGTGCAGCAGCAGGGCATCGCGGTGTCGAAGGCCAACCCGAGCTTCCTCTTGGTCGTCGGCTTCGTCTCCGAGGACGGGCGGATGACGCGCACCGACATCGACGACTACGTCGCCAGCCACCTCGTCGAGCCGCTGTCGCGCGTCAAGGGCGTCGGCAGCGTGCAGCTCTTCGGCGCGCCTTATGCGATGCGCATCTGGCTCGACCCCGAGAAGCTCAACGCCTACAAGCTCTCGCCGGGCGACCTCGTCGCCGCCATCCGCGCCCAGAACGCGCAGGTCGGCGTCGGCCAGCTCGGCGACGCGCCGTCGGTGCCCGGCCAGCAGCTCAACGCCACGATCACCGCGCAGGGACGTCTCGAGACGCCCGAGCAGTTCCGCGACATCGTCGTGCGCAGCAACCCCGGCGGCTCGGCGCTGCGGCTGGGCGACGTGGCGCGCGTCGAGCTGGGCTCGTCCAACTACGGCTTCATCACCCGCTACAACGCCAAGCCCGCCTCCGGCGTCGCCGTCAACCTGGCGACCAACGCCAACGCGCTCGACGCGGCGGTCGGCGTCGAGACGATGGTGAGGGACCTCGAGCGCTCCTTCCCGCCCGGGCTCAAGGCGGTGATCCCCTTCGACACCACGCCCTTCGTGCGCGCCTCGATCTACGAGGTGGTGAAGACGCTGCTCGAGGCGGTGGGCCTGGTGTTCCTCGTCATGTACCTCTTCCTGCAGAACCTGCGCGCGACGTTGATCCCGACCATCGCGGTGCCGGTCGTGCTGCTCGGCACCTTCGGCATCCTCGCCGCGCTCGGGCAGTCGATCAACATGCTGACCATGTTCGCCATGGTGCTCGCCATCGGCCTGCTCGTCGACGACGCCATCGTGGTGGTGGAGAACGTCGAGCGCCTGATGCGCGAGGAGCACCTGTCGCCGGTCGAGGCGACGCGCAAGTCGATGGACCAGATCACCGGCGCCCTCGTCGGCATCGCCATGGTGCTGGCCGTGGTGTTCGTGCCGATGGCCTTCCTCGGCGGCGCCGCCGGCGTCATCTACCGGCAGTTCTCGATCACCATCGTCGCGGCGATGGCGCTGTCGGTGGTGGTGGCGATCGTGCTCACGCCGGCGCTCTGCGCGACGATGTTGAAGCCGCACGATGTGGAAGTACACGAGGAACGCGGCGGTTTCTTCGGCTGGTTCAACCGCACGTTCGAGCGCGCCAGCGGCGGCTACCGGCGGGCGGTGAGCGGCATGCTGTCGCGCGGCGTGCGCTTCATGCTGGTCTACGCCGTGCTCGCGGCGGCGATGGCGTTCCTCTTCCTGCGCCTGCCCACCGCCTTCCTGCCCAACGAGGACCAGGGGTTCCTGATGGCGATGGTGCAGGCGCCGGTGGGCGCCACCCAGGAGCGCACCTTGAAGTCGATCTACCCGCTCGAGCGGCACTTCCTGCAGGACGAGAAGGGCACCGTGGAGTCGCTCTTCACCGTGCAGGGCTTCAGCTTCGCCGGCTCGGGGCAGAACACCGGCATCGCCTTCATCAAGCTCAAGGACTGGGACGAGCGCAAGGGCAAGGACCAGGGCGTGCAGGCGATCGCCATGCGCGCCATGGGCGCGCTGATGCAGATCAAGGACGCCATGGTGTTCGCCTTCCCGCCGCCGCCGATCTTCGAGCTCGGCACCAGCAGCGGCTTCGACTTCTACCTCAAGGACCTGCGCGGGCAGGGGCACGACGCGCTGACCGCGGCGCGCAACCAGTTCCTCGGTATGGCGTCGCAGAGCAAGCTGCTGCAGAACGTCCGCCCCAACGGCCAGGAGGACACGCCCGAGCTGCGCGTCGACGTCGACATCGCCAAGGCCGGCGCGCTCGACCTCGACATCGGCGAGGTCAACGAGACGCTGGCGCTCGCCTGGGGCGGCCGCTACGTCGACGACTTCATCGACCGCGGCCGCGTCAAGCGCGTGATCCTGCAGGCCGACGCGCCCTTCCGCATGGTGCCGCAGGACTTCGACCGCTGGTACGTGCGCAACCGCCACGGCGAGATGGTGCCCTTCACCGCCTTCGCCACCTCGCATTGGCGCCGCAGCTCGCCGCGCCTCGAGCGCTACAACGGCGCGCCGGCGATGCAGATCACCGGCGAGGCGAAGCCGGGGGTGGCCTCGAGCGACGCGATGAACGAGGTCGAGGCGATGGTGGCGAAGCTGCCGCCGGGCTTCGGCCTCGAGTGGACAGGGCAGTCGTACCAGGAGCGCGCGTCCGGCGCGCAGACGCCGCTGCTCTACACGCTGTCGGTGATCGTCGTCTTCCTCTGCCTGGCGGCGCTCTACGAGAGCTGGTCGATCCCCACCTCGGTGCTGCTGGTGGTGCCGCTGGGCGTGCTCGGCGCCGTCCTCTTCACCATGCTGCGCGGCCTGCAGCGCGACATCTACTTCCAGGTGGCGATGCTGGCGACGGTGGGCCTGTCGAGCAAGAACGCCATCTTGATCGTCGAGTTCGCGAAGAAGTACACCGAGCAGGGGCTGGGCCTCGTCGAGGCGACCCTGCAGGCGGTGCGCGACCGCCTGCGGCCGATCCTGATGACCTCGCTCGCCTTCGGTCTCGGCGTGTTGCCGCTGGCGCTCGCCAGCGGCGCCGGCTCCGGCGCGCAGCGCGCCATCGGGACCGGCGTGCTGGGCGGCATGGTGGCGGGCACTTTCCTGGGGATCTTCTTCGTGCCGCTCTTCTTCGTCACCGTGCGCAGGATCTTTGCCCGACGAACGGCGCGAGTGCCGCTCAATGCGGAGACGCAGCCGGGGGTGACGGCGTGATGCGGCGCATGGGAACCACGAACGCCCGCCTTACGGCGGCCGTGCTGTCCGCGCTGCTCGCGGGCGGCTGCGTCAGCTTTGAGCCCAAGGTGCAGTTGCCGCCGCCGCCGATCCAGGCGAGCTGGCCCCTGCCGGAAACCACCGTCGTGGCGCCGCCGCCGGCCACGGAGCCCGCAGCTAGTGAGTCCGTTGCGACCGCAACGGCGCCGGTTGCCGCACCAGACATAGGTTGGCGCGACTTCTTCGCGGATGAGCGCCTCGAGCAACTCATCGCCCTCGCCCTCGAAGGCAACCGCGACTTCCGCACCAGTGTGCTCAACGTGGCGCGCTTCCGCGCCCTCTACGACATCCGCCGCGCCGACCGCGTGCCGTCGGTCGACGCCACGGTGAGCGGCGCGCGGCAGCGCCTGCCCAGCTCGCAGACCGGCGGCGATCCGGCGACCGTCAGCTCCTACGCGCTCGAGGTCGGCACCACCGCCTACGAGCTCGACCTCTTCGGCCGTGTGAGGAGCCTCTCGCACGAGGCGCTCGAGCAGTATTTCGCCAGCGAAGAGAACCGCCGCGGCGCGCAGCTCGCGCTGATCGCCGCGGTCGCCGACCAGTACCTCGCCGTCGCCGCCGACCGCGAGCTGCTCCACCTCGCCGAGGAGACGGTGAAGAGCCAGGAGCAGTCGTTCGGCCTCACCGAGAAGCGTCACGAGCTCGGCGCCGTCTCCGGCCTCGACCTGGCGCAGGAGCGCACCACGGTCGAGTCGGCGCGCGTCGACGCCGCGCGCTTCGCCGGCGAGGTCGATCTCGACGTCAACGCGCTCCAGCTGCTCGTCGGCGCGCCCATCGACCCGGCGCTGCTTCCCGAGCGCCTGGACGACAGCGTCGCCTCGATCGCGGCGCTGCCGCCCGGCCTGCCGTCGGAGGTGCTGCTGCGCCGTCCCGACGTGCTCGCCGCCGAGCACGTGCTGCGCGGCGCCAACGCCAGCATCGGCGCCGCCCGCGCCGCCTACTTCCCGCGCATCTCGCTCACCGCCCTCTTCGGCCGCGCCAGCGACGACCTCGGCGATCTCTTCAGCAGCGGCAGCGGCACCTGGAGCTTCCTGCCGCAGGTGACCGTGCCGATCTTCCAGGGCGGCCGCCTGCGCGCCAACCGCCGCGCCGCCGAGGTCGAGCGCGACATCGCCGTGGCGCAGTACGAGGGCGCCATCCAGACCGGCTTCCGCGAGGTGGCGGACGCATTGGCGCTCGACCGCAGCCTCGCCCGCCAGCGCGAGGCGCAGCAGGCGCTGACCGACGCCGCGGCGCGCGCCTACGACCTGTCGCGCGAGCGCTACCAGGCCGGGCGCGACAGCTACCTCGTGGCGCTCGACTCGCAGCGCATCCACTACGGCGCGCAGCAGGGGCTGATCGTCATCCGGCTCGCCGAGCAGAGGAACCGCGTCGAGCTGTACCGGGTGTTGGGCGGCGGCTGGAAGGAACGGACCGAGTGACCGCGTCGCCGGCCGGCCCGCCGCTGTCGGATGGCGCCGCGGCTGGGCCGGCGCCGGCGTCGCCGGCGAACGTACGCGAGGCCGGCGAGCGCGCGCGGGCGCAGCGCGAACGGATCCTGCGCGCCGCCAAGCGCTGTTTCGTCGAGCACGGCTTCCACGCCGCCAGCGTCGCGGACATCGCGCGGACGGCGGAGATGAGCGCCGGCCTCATCTACCGCTACTTCGACAGCAAGGACGCCATCGTGCGCGGCATCGTCGACCGCCAGATCGAGGAGGCGCGGACGCTGCTGGATTCGATCGGCTCGGCCGAGGATCTGGTCGCGGCGATCCTCGACCATTTCGAGCGGTGGAGCCGGCCGCAGGACGAGGAGATGAACGCGGCACTGTTCCTCGAGATGGCGGCCGAAGCGACGCGCGACCCGCGCGTGGCCGAGGTGACGCGCGCGGCCGACGCCGAGGTACGCGCGCGCCTGCGCGAGGCCCTGCAGCGGACCGTGCGCGCCACCGGCCGCGAGCTCGACGCCGCAGCCGCCGAGCGGCGCGTGCTGGCCCTGCAGTGCGTCATCGAGGGCGTGCTGGTGCGCGCTGTGCGCCAGCCCGACCTCGACCGCGCCACCCTGCGGGCTTGCCTCGAGAAGGCGCTCGCCGGGCTCATCGCACCCTAGGCTCCTCGCAACCTTGGGTTGCTGCTCGCCGGCGTGCTGCCGGCGCGGCGCGGCGCCCGCATCGAGAGCGGCAGAAAGCGCTCGAGGGGCCAATAGCCGGCCGGTGTCGTCCAGGCGCCGGAGGTAGTCGTCGGGCTGCTGGACGGCGGGACGCCCGCCGGCTGGCGGTCGCCACAGCGGCAACCGGCAAGGTATTGGTACATCTCCACTTGCGGCTAGCCGGCGTAGCGCGCGCGCGTGGCACCCCCGTTGCGATGGCGGAACCCATGAGGACGCAAGACGTGCAAGAAGCCCTGGTGGTGCCGGTGGAAGCGCTGGCGGTGCGGCTGGTGACCCTCGACGGCAAGGGCAGCGAAGCCTTCGTCTTCCTGCACACGTCGAGCGGCCGCCGCTTCGGCCCCGAGACGCTGGGCGAGCGGCTGAGCAGCGGCGACACGCGGTTCCTTCCTTGCGAGACCGTCGCCGGTGTCGAGCTGGTGAACCTCGAACAACTCGCCTATCTCGAGTGCGCGCCTGGTCTCCCCGAGGTTGCCGAGCTGGACGAGATGTCGGCCTTCCGCTCCGCGGCCCTGCTCCATCTCGCGCACGGCGAGACGCTCAGCGGCGAGCTGCGCTACCGGCGGCCGCCGTTCTCTTGTCGTGTCTCCGACCTGCTCAACGCGGCCGAGGAGCGCTTCCTGCTGCTCACCGCCCGCGACCACTGCTGGTACGTCAACCGCCGCGCCATCGTGAGAATCCACGAGGACGCGCCGCTGGAGGTCTTGTCATGCCGGTGATCGATCAGCTCTTGCAGACCATGCACGAGAAGGGCGGCGCCGGCGCGTCGCTGCTGCTCGAGCCGGGACATGCAGCGCGCCTGCGCACGGCCCACGGCGAGCGTGCGCTCACTCGCGGCCCCCTGGACGCGACCACCATCCACCGCATGTTGCAGGAAGTGATGCCTCGCCGCGTCCCGGAGCCGACGGTGTCGGCGCCACGCGTCGAATTGCTGCGGCCGGTCGGCGGCGCCGAGTTCGTGGTCTCGGCGGTCGTCTGCGCCGGAGGGTGGCGCGTGTCGGCCCGGCACGCCGCTTCCGACGCCTCGATCGCAGCAGTGGCGCCCGCCGCCGTTCCGCCGGGCGCGCCGTTGTCGACACCGCAGCCGCCGGTGCGCGCCGCCGCTGCCGGTGCCAGGCCGCAGGCCGTGGCCACGCCGCAGGCCGTGACCACGCCGCACGTCGCGGCAGCCGTGAGTGCGCCGCCAGCCGAAGTGGCGACCGCCCTACGGACCATCACCTCCCTTCCGCGCCTCCTCGCGGACCTGGTCGCCGCTCGCGGCTCCGACCTTCACCTCTCCGCGCAGCAAGCGCCGCGGTGGCGCATCGACGGCGACCTCGAGGTCATCGACGGCTATGCGGCCCCGAACGGCGAGCGGCTGCGCGAGCTGCTGTGGGAGATCACGCCGCAGCGAAATCGCGACGAGCTCGACGGCAAGAACGACTCCGATTTCGCCTACGAGCTGCCGGGCACCGGCCGCTTCCGCGTCAACCTCTTCCGCGACCGCCTCGGGCCCGGCGCCGTGATGCGCCAGATCCCCGAGAAGATCCCCACCGCCGACGACCTCGGCCTCTCTCCGGCGGTGAGAAACCTCGCCTACCTGTCGAAGGGGCTGGTGCTCGTCACCGGGCCCACCGGCTCGGGCAAGTCGACGACCCTCGCCGCCATCATCGACCTCGTCAACCGCACGCGCCACGACCACATCATCACCATCGAAGACCCGGTGGAGTTCGTGCACCCGTCGCGCCAGTGCCTGGTCAACCAGCGCGAGGTGCACGTGCACACGCAGTCCTTCAAGCAGGCGCTGCGCGCCGCGCTGCGCGAGGATCCCGACGTGGTGCTGGTGGGTGAGCTGCGCGACCTGGAGACGATCGCGATCGCCATCGAGACGGCCGAGACCGGCCACCTCGTCTTCGGCACCCTGCACACGACGACCGCCATCTCGACCGTCGAGCGCCTGGTCGACCAGTTCCCGGGCGACCGCCAGGAGCAGGTGCGCATGATGCTCGCCGACTCGTTGAAGGCGGTGATCGCTCAGACGCTGCTCAAGAAGGTGGGCGGCGGCCGCGTCGCGGCGCAGGAGGTCCTGCTCGGCAACCCGGCGGTGTCGAACCTGATCCGCGAGGGCAAGACGTTCCAGCTCGCCTCCGCCATGCAGACCGGCCGCGCCAAGGGGATGATCCTGCTCAACGACGCCCTGCTCGACTTGGTCAAGCGCGGCGTCGTCACCGCCCAGGAGGCCTGGCTCAAGGCAGTGGACAAGGAGAACCTGGCGAAGGCGTTCGCGGCGGCGAACCTGGAGCTCGAGCTGCCGCAGGCGGCGTGAGATCAGGCGACGAGCGCGGGCACGCGGTCCGCCCACGGCTTCGCGGTCTCGAGCTGCGCCGCGAGCCGGAGCAACAGCCCTTCCTCGCCGCAGCTCGCCGCGAGCTGCACCGCCAGCGGCAGCCCCTCGGCGGTCCACCCCATCGGCACGCTCGCGGCCGGTTGGCCGGTCAGGTTGAAGAGCTGCGTGTTGGGTAGCGGCTCGAGGGCTTCGGGGCCCATCGCCGCGAGCGCGCGCAGCAGCAGCGGGCGCAGCGGCAGGGTCGAGAGGACGGCGAGGATGCGCTGCTGCGCCGCGGTGGGCCCGAGCTCGCCGAGCCGCTTGGGCGGCGTCGCGAGGGTGCTCGTCAGCAGCACGTCGTAGCGTTCGTGGAAGAGGGCGAGGACGCGACTCGCGCGCTGCGCTTCCTCCACGGCGGCGAGCAGCTCGGTGGCGGAGAGGCGGGCGCCGAGTTGGCGCAGGAACCAGGTCACGGTCTCGAAGCCGTCGCGGTCGAGCGGCCGGCCCATGACTTCGGCGGCGTGGTCGAGGATGCGCGCCGCGTTGCTTGCCACGATGGTGAAGTACGCCGCAACCAACGCTTCGCGGTCGATCTTCGGCGCCGCTTCCTCGACCTCGTGCCCGAGCTCGCGCAGCAGCGCCGCCGCCTCGTGCACGGCCGCTTTGCAGCGCGGGTCGATCGCCTTGCCGAAGAGCGAGCCGTC
This sequence comes from Thermoanaerobaculia bacterium, assembly GCA_036005845.1. Lineage (GTDB taxonomy): Bacteria > Acidobacteriota > Thermoanaerobaculia > Multivoradales > JAIOJS01 > DASYQD01. The sequence continues at coordinate 55,519 of DASYQD010000055.1, forward strand.
GAAGACGGCGACGCGCAGGCGCGGCGGCGGCTCGTCGAGGACCTTCAGGTACGAAGGCGGCGCCGGCGGCGCGGCGTACGGATCGCCGGCCGCGGCGCCGTGCGAGACGTCGAGCAGCAGCGCGCTGTCGCGCACGGTGCGGGTGAGCCCGTGCTGCGCGACGAGGCCGTTCCAGTCCTCGCCGCGCTCGGGGCCGAGCGGCGTGCGGCCGCGTGTCGGCTTCAACCCGAAGAGCGCGCAGGCGGCGGCGGGGATGCGGATCGAGCCGCCGCCGTCGGCGCCGGCCGCCATCGGCACCATCCGCGCCGCCACGGCTGCCGCCGAGCCGCCGCTGCTGCCGCCCACCGAGCGCTCCAGGTCCCACGGGTTGCGCGTCGGCCCGTGGAGAAGCGGCTCGGTGGTGCCGACGAGCCCGAGCTCGGGCGTGTTGGTGCGGCCGAGGATGACGAGGCCGGCGGCGCGGTAGCGCTGCACGACGTCGGCGTCGTAGCGCGGCCGGTAGTCGCGCAGGAAGCGGCAGCCGCAGGTGAGCGGCTCGCCGGCCATCTCGCCGAGGAGGTCCTTGAGCAGGAACGGCACGCCGCGCAGCGGGCCATCTGGCAGCGGCGCCGCCGCCTCTTCGCGCGCCCGCTCGAAGCGCCGGTGCACGACGGCATGGAGCGCCGGATCGCGCCGCTCGATGCGCTCGATCGCCGCGTCGACGAGCTCGCGCGGCTGCACCTCGCCGCGACGCACCAGCGCCGCCAGGTCGACGGCGTCGAGGCGGTCGTATTCGGGGAGCAGCATCGCGCGCCAGGCGCCGACGTCAAGCCGGCAGCGGCATCGCCCGCAGGCCGCCCAGGCTCACCAGCCCGGCGACCGGTTCGAGCTCGGGGGAGAGCTCGTCGCCGCCGAGCAGCTCGGCGTAGCGGCCGAGCCGTTGCGCCAGGAGCTGCCGGTAGAAGTCGGGCAGCGCGCTCGTCCGGCCTTCGTGGAAGCCGAGCAGCTCGGCATCGCCGGCGATGCGGTCGCGCAGTTGGCGCAGCCGCCGCACCTCCGCCCACGCTCCCGAGACGCGCAGGACGTGCAGCGCCTTCATTCCCACCGAGCGGGTGCTCTGCACGCGACGGACGAGCAGCGCCGGCGAGGCCGTGGCCTCGTACATCGAAATCAGCAGGTCGTAGAACTCCACCAGGCCGTAGTGCTTCGGCCGCACCACGGTGTAGGGGGCGTAGTAGAAGGCGAACGGCATGGCGCGCAGCACGCGGTCCTCGGCGACGAAGCGGTCGTACATCGGCGTGCCGCCGAAGGGAACCGGGATGTTCATCGTCGGCCAGACGAAGGGCAGGCGGCGGATGAACTCGCGGGTGAGCGCCGCGGGCTCCTCGCCCTGGTCGCCGTCGGTGCCGAAGATGAAGTTCGCCTGCAGCCCCGGCACGTAGCGGTGGAGATCCTCGAAGTGCTCGACCAGCTTGTCGAGCTTGGCGTGGCCGACGCTGCGGCCGACGCCGGCCTTGTTCGAGTAGTCGGTCCACGACTCGACGCCCGGCGCCGCGTAGAGGCAGTTGGTGTCGCGCAGCCGCTGCAGCCGCGGCCCGCGCAGGATGGAGAGCGAGCTCTCCATCAGGTAGGGGTTGCGGCGGCCGGCCGGGATCTGTTCGATGAGGTCGAGCACCTCGTCGAAGCGGACGGCGAAGTTGGGGTCGTGGAAGGCGACGATGATCCCTGGCAGCCGCTCCGCGACGTAGCGCAGGTCGGCGAGCAGCCGGTCGCGCGGCAGCATCACGTAGTCGTTCTTCCAGTCGACGCAGAAGTCGCAGCGATACGGGCAGCCGACGCTGGTGAGCAGCGGCACGTTGCTGAGGCGGTTACGCCGGCCGCGGTCGAAGCTGGCGATCTCGATCTCCGCCAGGCGCTCGGGCACCGCCGGGATCTCCTCCAGCAGGTGGCCGCTGCTCACCACGCTGCCGGGTGCGTGGTCGCCGCGCAGGATGGCTTCGATCAGCGCCTTGTCGCAGTCGTGGACGACGAGGTCGAAGAAGCGCCGGCTGTCGGTGGGGAAGGCGGTGGCGTGCGGGCCGCCGAGCACCGTGCGTACGCCGCGACGGCGATACAGCCGCGCCAGCGCATAGGCGAGCGTGCTGGCCTGGGTGTAGGTGGCGAGGAAGACGACGTCGAGCTCGCGCGGCAGCAGCTCCTCGGGCGGCGCCTGGCCCCAGTAGGTGGCGTAGCGGACGTCGTGGCCGAGCTGCCGGCACCACGCCGAGACCGCCTGCGGCATGATGCTGGCGTAGTAGCGCCGGAACCGGCGGTCGAAGTTGCGCTCCAGCCACCCGCTGTGCACCGCATCGGTGAGGATTTCGAGGACGCCGACGCGCAGCTTCTTCATGGCGGCGGCTCAGACGCTCAGAAGGCGCGGTCGAAGCTCTCGCGCGCGGCTTCGTAGAGGTCGCCGAGGTCGGCGCCGTCGACGTAGAGGTGGTTGACCAGCAGGCCGACCGGCACGTCGCTGCGTCCGCCCGACTGGCGGAACTTGCCGAAGGCGGTCTCCGGCTGGCCGGCGGTGGGATCGGGCAGCGCCACGTGCGCGAAGCTGGTGAAGGGGACCTGCGGCAGCGCCGTGTAGTAGGCGTAGTCGGGAGTCTTGCCGCCGGTGAGGTCGGCGCGGGTCGAGGCCGCCGCCATCGCCTCCCGGGCCGTGGCGAGGAAGCGCTGCGCATCGGGCTCCCAGGCGAAGTTGGCGAACGAGAAGGTGCGCGCCGGCGCCGGCACCGTCATGCCGACGTCGAGTCCGTCGTGGAGCACGACCTCCTCGCCGTCGAGGCGGGTGCGGAAGGCGTCGATGGTGAGCAGCGCGCGGTGGAAGCAGTAGACGAGCGCGGCATAGGTGGAGCCGCCGGCCTCCTTCGCCCGCGCCCGCACGCGCGTCGCTTCGAGCTCGAAGGTCAGCGAGTAGAACGGGTTCGCCTGGCGGCGGAAGAACTCGAGGTGCTGCCGTCGCGGGTAGTCGTCGAGGACGCGGCTTGACACCGCCGGAGGATATCGAAGCGGCTGTCGAGCGCCGGCGAACGAGATCGCGTTCGGCATCGTCTAGCCGCGCGGGATCTCCACCAGCTTGAGCTCCAGCACGTCCTCGCAGCCGGCGCGGATCGCCTCCAGCGTCGCCGCTGCCGGCTGCTGGTCGACCTGGATGCGGGCCATCGCCGCCGCGGCGCCGTCGAAGACGACGTTCTCGGTCTGCTGGGCGTTGATGCCGGCGTCCTTCAAGCGGCCGAAGACGTGGGCGAGCACCCCGACGCGGTCGCGGTGGCGGACGACGAGCAGGTGGGTGGCCGGCGTGCGCTTGGCGATGTTCACGCAGTTGGGCACGCGGCCGCTCGTCACGTACTCGCGCACGATGCGCACCGTCTCGTCGGCGATCGCCTGCTGCGCCTGCTCGGTGGAGGCGCCGATGTGGTGGGTGCCGATGATGCCGGGCTCCGCGAAGAGCGCGCTCTCGACGCTGCCGGTGCCGCCGGCCGGCTCGCCGGCGAAGACGTCGACGCCGGCGCGCACCTTCTTGCCGCGCACGGCGTCGAGCAGCGCCGCCTCGTCCACCACTTCGGCGCGCGAGGTGTTGACGAAGAGCGCGCCGGGCTCGAGCGCGGCGAAGAAATCCTTGCCGAGGAGGCCGCGGGTCTCCGGCTTGAGCGCCAGGTGCACCGACACGGCGTCGGAGGCCGCCGCCACCTCGGCCGGCGAGCCCAGCCGCTCGACGCCGAGCGCGTGCGCCTTTGCCTCGTCGAGCGAGCGGCTCCACGCCACGACGCGCATGCCGAAGGCGCGGGCACGCGACGCCATCTCGCAGCCGATGGAGCCGGTGCCGACGATGCCGAGGGTGCGGCCGAAGAGGCCCTGGGCCTGGCCGTACTCCTTCTTGTTCCAGACGCCGCGCTTCAAGTCGGCCGCGTTGTCGACGACGCGGCGGTCGAGGGCGAGGAGCAGCGCAAACGCCAGCTCGGCGACGGCGATCGAGTTCTTGCCCGGGCAGTTGGAGACGTAGATGCCGAGCTCGGAGGCGGTCGCCACGTCGATGGTGTTGTAGCCGGCGCCGGCGCGCACGACGAGGCCGAGGCGGCCGGCTCTCAGGGCGTTTGCGGGCACCTCGGTCGAGCGCACGACGAGGACCTCGGCGCCGCTGCTGCCCACCGCCTCGGCGAGCGCGTCGCCTTTGAGGTCGGGCTGGTAACGCACCTCGGCGCCGGCGGCGCGCAGCTGCTCGAGGCCGGCGGACGGGAACTTGTCGGCGACGAGGACGATCACGGGCGGCTCCTCCGCTGTCGGTGTGGCGCCGGGCTGCGCCACCGCGGAGTCTATTCGCTCTGATCGGCGGTGGTTCGCGACTTGACCAGCATGTTCATCACCAGCACCTGCACCGGCTCGTCGCGCTGGTTCAAGGTGGTGCTCTTCGCCTTGACGATGCCATGCTCGGCGAGGCAGCGCGAGGTGCGCACCTCCAGCACCTCGCCCTCCACGTGCAGCTCGTCGCCGGGGCGCACGGCGCGCGGCCAGGTCAGCTCCGAGGCGCGGGTGCCGATGATGCCGCCGGCGGGCTCGAAGGGGCTGCCGACGAGGAGCCGCATGGTGAGCGCCGCGGTGTGCCAGCCGCTCGCCGCCAGGCCGCCGAAGAAGCTCTGCCGCGCCTCGTCCTCGTCGAGGTGGAAGGGCTGCGGGTCGAACTGCGCCGCGAAGCCCTTGATCTCGTTGGCGTCGACGCGCAGCGAGTGGGAGCGGAAGCGTTGGCCGGCGATGAAGTCCTCGAGGTAGAGAGGCACTGGGTCTCCCGAGGTCAGGTGGAGCGTGGGCGCGTGAGGTGCGCGCCGCGAACGGGGTCTCCTGCCTGTATCGCGGGTTCCGGCGGCAGTCGGGCTCACGACTACGGGGAACGCCTGTGCCGAGCGCGCTCTACTGGGACTTCACCTCGGTCCAGAGCCGATCGAGCACCGTGGTGGCATCGCCGAGGTCGGCGAGCAGCTCGCAGCGGGCGAGGGTGGTGTCGTCGGGGTAGATCGCCTTGTCGCCGAGGATCGCCGGCGCGATGAGCTTGCGGGCGGGCACGTTGGCGCTGGCGTAGTGGACGCCGTCGACGATCCTGGCGTTGACCTCGGGCTCCTGGACGTAGCTGATGAAGCGGAGGGCGTTGGCGACGTTGCGGGCCTTGGCCGGGATGGCGGTGCTGTCCATCCAGAGGGTGCCGCCTTCCTTGGGCACGACGTAGGCGAGCCGCTGCGGGTCGGCCGCGACGGCGGCGGCGAGCTGGCCGTTGTAGCCGTGGGCGAGGTCCACGTCGCCGGCGGCGAGGACGTTGGCGAAGTCGCCGCTGTCGTAAGTGGCGACGAGCGGCTTCTGCCTCTCGAGCAGCTCCGCCGCTTGCGCGAGCACCTTGGGGTCGCGCTCGTTGATCGACCGGCCCATCGTGCGCAGGGCGACGCCGAAGACCTCGCGCACGTCGTCGAGCATGAGGATGCGTCCCTTGTGACGCGGGTCGAAGAGCACCGCCCAGCTGTCGATCGCGCCGAGCTTCTTCCTGTCGTAGCCGAGCCCGGTGGTGCCCCAGAGGTAGGGCACCGAGTAGCGGTTGCCGCGGTCGAAGTCCTTGTCGAGGAAGCGCGGGTCGAGGTTGCCGAGGGTGGTGATCTTCGACCTGTCGAGCGGCTGCAGCAGGTGCTCGTGGGCGAGGATGCGCATCATGTAGTCGGAGGGGACGACGAGGTCGTAGTCGGCGACGCCCGACTGCAGCTTGGCGAGCAGCGCCTCGTTGCTGTCGTAGACGTCGACCGTCACCTCGACGCCGGTGCGGCGACGGAATTCCTCGACGACGGCGTCGGGCAGGTAGGCGGACCAGATGTACACGTGGAGCTCGCCGCCGCTCGCCGTTGCGTTGGCGCCCGCGCTCGCGGCGGGAGCGGCGGCTTCGCGGCCGCGGCAGCTCGCGAACGCCGCGGCAAACGACGCGAGCACGGCGAGGCTCGACAACGCGCGGAAAGCGGCGCTGCGCATCATCGACTGTCCCCGCGTACGTTCTGAGCTGATTCCGCCGGCCGCTGCAAGCGCTGGGCGATGGCGATGAGCACGATCGTCAGCGCGAGCAGCAGCGTCGACACCGCGTTGACCTCCGGCGTCACTCCCACCTTGAGCATCGAGTAGATCTGCAGCGGCAACGTCGTCGAGCCTACTCCGGCGACGAACGAGGTCACCACGTAGTCGTCGAGCGAGACGGTGAAGACGAGCAGCGCACCGGCAAGGATGCCGGGCGCGATGAGCGGCAGGGTGACGCGGCGGAAGACGCCCCAGGCAGGGGCGCCGAGGTCCGCCGCCGCCTCCTCGAGCGCGCGGTCGAAGCCGGCGAGCCGCGCGCGCACGACGATCGCCACGTAGCTGAGGCAGAAGCCGACGTGGGCGATGATCACCGTGGCGAGCGAGAGCCGTAGCCCCGCGACGCCGAAGAAGGTGACGAGGGAAGCGCCGATCACCACCTCGGGCACGATCACCGGCAGGTAGAGCCCGCTCTGCGTCGCCCGCTTGCCGAGGAAACGGAAACGGGCGAGCGCCAGCGCCGCCAGGGTGCCGGCGACCGTGGTGATCGCAGTCGTGGCGAGCGCCACGATCAGACTGTTGTCGACGGCGCGCAGGATGCCGCGGTCGGCGAAGAGGCGCCGGTACCAGTCGAGCGTGAAGCCGGTCCACACGGCGGTGCGCTGCGAGCGGTTGAAGGAGTAGAGCACCAGCACGAGGATCGGCGCGTAGAGGAACAGGTAGACGGCCCAGGCGTGGGTGGCCAGCAGTGCGCGCTGCCAGCGCGCGGCGCCGCGGAGACGCGCTTGGCTCGCGGCGAAGCTCACAGCAGCGCCTCGCCGGCGCGCCGCCGCGCGTAGCTCGCGTACGCCCAGAGCAGCAGCAGCACGACGAGCGTCAGCTCGAAGGCGACGGCGGCGCCGAACGGACCGTTGCGCGCCAGCGCGAACTGGTTCTGGATCAGGTTGCCCACCAGCACCGTCCGGGCGCCGCCGAGGAGGTCGGAGACGACGAACTGCCCGAGCGAGGGGATGAAGACGAGCACGATGCCGGCGACGATCCCCGGCATGGTGAGCGGCACGGTGATGCGGAAGAACGTCGCGACGTCGCCGGCGCCGAGGTCGGCACCGGCCTCGAGCAGCGAGCGGTCGAGCTTCTCGAGCGAAGCGTAGAGCGGCAGGATCATGAACGGCAGCTCGCCGTAGACGAGGCCGATCGCCACCGCGAAGTCGTTGTAGAGCAGGTGCAGCGGCGCCTCGACGATGCCGAGCCGCAGCAGCGCGAGGTTGAGCAGCCCTTCGCTGCGCAGGATGAGCATCCAGGCGTAGGTGCGGATGAGGAAGCTGGTCCAGAACGGGATCACGACGAGCGCGAGCAGCGCCGCCTTCCACCGCCGCGGCGCCTGCAGCGCGAGGTAGTAGGCGATGGGATAGCTGACGACCAGGCAGGCGCCGGTGGTGAGCACCGCGATCCACAGCGACCGCCAGTAGATCTGCAGGTAGATCGGGTCGAGCGAGCGCCCGTAGTTGGCGAGGAACGCGCCGCCGCGCAGGTAGCTCCACCAGTCGGCGACCGGCGCGATGCCGCCGTAGGTCGAGCGCTGAGCGAAGGAGAGCAGCAGCATGAGCAGCAGCGGCACGGCGAAGCAGCCGCCGAGGATGGCCCAGCTCGGCAGCGCCAGCAGGTAGGCGGCGAAGCGGCGGACACCGCGGCGGTCGCTCGCTGTCGCCATGCTCAGTCGAGCGGCACCGCGTGGCGCGGGTGCCAGCACAGCAGGGCGCGGTCGCCCGCGGCGAGCTCGCCGCGCGCGGCGTTGCGTTCGTCGTTCTGCTCGTAGACGGTGAAGCGCTCGCCGGTCTCGTCGCGCACCGTCCAGGTGGTGCTGACGCCGTGGTAGGTGCGTTCCTCGATGGTGACGGCGAGGCAAGAGGCGTCGCCTTCACCAGCCTCGCGCCGCAGCATCAGCTTCTCCGGCCGCACCACGAAGCGCAGCGGTGAGCCGTCCGGGCGCTCGCCTGCGAAGAAATTGCCGGCGCCAAGGAAGCGCGCCACGAACTCGGTGCGCGGCCGCTCGAAGAGGCGCGGTGCCGCGTCCACCTGCTCGACGCGCCCGGCGTTCATCACCGCCACGCGGTCGCTCATCGTCAGCGCCTCCTCCTGGTCGTGGGTGACGAAGACGAAAGTGATGCCGAGCGTGCGCTGCAGGCCCTTGAGCTCGCCCTGCATCTCCTGGCGCAGCTTCTGGTCGAGCGCGCCGAGCGGTTCGTCGAGCAGCAGCACCCGCGGCTCCAGCGCCAGCGCGCGCGCCAGCGCCACCCGCTGCCGCTGGCCGCCGGAGAGCTGGCTCGGCAGCCGCCGCTCGAAGCCTTCGAGCCGCACCAGCGCCAGCGCCTCGCCGACGCGGCACGCGTGCTCGGCGGCCGGGAACCTGCGATAGCGGAAGCCGAACGCCACGTTCTCGCCGACGGTGAGGTGCGGAAAGAGCGCGTAGTGCTGGAACACCATGTTCACCGGCCGCCGGTGCGGCGGCACGCCGGTGACGTCCGCGCCGTCGATGCGGATCGTCCCCGCGTCGGGCTGCTCGAAGCCGCCGATCATCCGCAGCAGCGTCGTCTTGCCGCAACCCGACGGGCCGAGCAGCGAGAAGAACTCGCCGCGCCGGATGTCGAGCGTCACCGCGTCGACGGCGACCACCTCGCCGAAGCGCTTGGTGACACCCTCGATGGCGACGCTGGCTTCGCTCGACAACGCGCCGGTGAAGGACGTCAGGAGATGGCGGCGGCGTCGACCGTCACCGGCACGCCGGACAGCGCCGCATTGCCGGACAGCGCGTCGACGCGCAGCTCGTCGGTGAGGTCGTTGAGGCTGGCGCCAGGGCTCGCTGCCGCCGTGGCCATCCGAGTTCCAGTGCGGTGGTGGCCCCAGCCGTGGGGGAGGCTGACGACGCCCGGCTTCATCTCGTCGCTGACCTCGAGCGGCGCGCGTACGCGGCCGGTGCGCGAGACGATCTCGACGACGGTGCCGCTGCCGAGCCCGCGGCTTTCGGCGTCGGCCGGGTGCATGAGCAGCGTGCAGCGGTCCTTGCCGCGCATCAGGCGCGGCACGTTGTGCATCCAGGAGTTGTTGCTCTGCACCTGGCGGCGGCCGATGAGGCGGAGGGCGCCGTGGCCGTTGCTCTCGCTCGCCGCCGCCGCCGTGGCCGCGTCGAGCATCTCGCGCAGTCGCGGCAGGTCGGCGACGAACGGGGCCGGCGCGAGGTCGATGCGTCCGTTGCGCGTGCGCAGCCTCCCCGGCAGGCAACTCTCGTGCGGTCCGAGGTCGACGCCGTGCGGCTCCTTCTCGAGCCGTCGCACCGTCAGCCCGCGGCCGAAGGGGCGGAAACCGGCGCCGTGCGGTCCGGCGCGCAGGGCGAGGTCGACCTGCCACCGCGGTCCGAGCGCCGCCTCGAACCGCCGCCGCAGGCGGCCGAGCAGCGGCCCGCGATCGAGCCGCCGTGCCAGCGCCGCCAGCACCTGCCAGTCGTGGCGCGCGCCGGGCTCGGGCGCGAAGAGCGGCGCCGACCAGCGCGCCGTGTTGCGCACCGCCAGCGCGTGAAAGACGACGTCGTAGTGCTCGCGCTGCAGCGGCGGCGTGGTGGGCAGGATGAAGTGCGCGTGGCGCGTCGTCTCGTTGAGGTAGGGGTCGATCGACACCATGAGCTCGAGCCCCGCGAGCGCCTTCTCGAGCCGCCCGCCGTTGGGGGTCGACAGCACCGGGTTGCCGGCGACGGTGAAGAGCGCACGCACCTGGCCGGGGCCGGCGACGTCGATCTCCTCGGCGAGCGTCGACGACGGCAGCTCGCTGGCGAACTCGGCGAGGCCGCGCACGCGGCTCTTCCACCGCCCCCAGTGACCGCGGCCGGTCAGCGCCAGCATGTCGATCGCCGGATTGGCGAACATCGCGCCGCCGGGGCGGTCGAGGTTGCCGGTCACCACGTTGACGGCGTTGACCAGCCACTGGCAGAGGCCGCCGAACTCCTGCACCGAGACGCCGAGCCGGCCGTAGCACGCGCCGGCCTCGGCGGCGGCGAGCTCGCGGGCCACGGTGCGCACGTCCTCGGCGGCGATCCCCGTCGCCGCTGCGACGCGCTCGGGCGGGAGCTCGGCCGCGACCTCGCGCAGCGTCTGCAAGCCGTCGGTGAAGGCCTCGAGCCGCCCGGGCCGCGCCAGCCCTTCCTCGAACAGCACGTGCAGCAGCGCCAACAGAAAGAGCGCGTCGGTCCCCGGCTCGATGAACAGGTGTCGATCGGCGACCCGCGCCGTCTCCGTTCGCCGCGGGTCGACGACCACCAGCTTGCCGCCGCGCGCCCGCAGCGCCTTGAGGCGGTCGCGCATCCCCGGCGCCGTCATCATGCTGCCGTTGGAGGCGAGCGGATTCGCTCCGAGCACGAGCAGATACTGCGTGCGGTCGACGTCGGCGACCGGCAGCAGGAACTGGTGGCCGAACATCAGCATCGCCGCGAGGTGGTGCGGGTTCTGGTCGACCGAGCTGGCCGAGAAGCGGCTCCTGCTGCCGAGCGCCTTCAGGAACGGCCGCACGTAGAGGATCGAGCCGAGGTTGTGGACGTTCGGGTTGCCGAGATAGACGCCCACCGCGTCGCGTCCGTGCTCGGCCTGGATGCGCCGCGTGCGCGCGGCGATCTCGTCGAGCGCCGCCTCCCACTTCACTTCGTGCCACGCGCCGTCGACGCCACGCCGCAGCGGCCGCCGCAGGCGGTCGGGGTCACTCTCGAGGTCCTGCAGCGCCACCGCCTTCGGGCAGACGTGCCCGCGCGACAGCGGGTCCTGCTCGTCGCCGCGGATCGACACGATGCGGCCGCCCTCGAGCCGGATCTCGAGGCCGCAGATCGCCTCGCAGAGGTTGCAGGCCCGGTAGTGGACGCTCGTCTCGGCCATCGCGCTCGACCTCTCGATGGCCGGCAGTTTACAGACGCGGTCTACAGCAGGGAATCGACGCCGAAGCGATAGGCCGCCTGCGCCGGGTTGTGGACCTTCGAGAACTGCCGGAAGTCCACCTGCTGCCGCCGCGAGAAGAGCCGTTCGTAGTCGTCGACGTTGCTCTTCGTCACCACCGCGAGCTGCGACTTCTCGGCGATGGCGCCCGGTTGCGGGCGGCGGTGGTGATCGTAGAGCAGCACGATCGCCCAGGCGCCGTCGAGGAAGTGGCCGCCGACGGTGGCGTTGAAAGTGCCGCGGCGCACCTCGTCGAAGGCGAAGGGCGCCCAGTCGATGCCGCCGAGGAGCACGTCGCGGCCGGGCACGCGGCCCGCGGCGGCGATCGCCTCGGCGGCGCCGAGCGCCATCTGGTCGCTCGCCGCCCAGACGACGGCGAGGTCGGGATGCGCGGCGAGGAGGCGCGCCGTCTCGCTCTTCGCGCGGTCCTGCTGCCAGTTGGCGGCGACCACTTCGTGCAGCACGACGTCCGGCGCGGCATTGACGGCCTGGCGCAGGCCGTTGATGCGCAGCAGCGACGAGCTGGTGAACGAGCCGCCGAGCGCCGCCACGCCGAGCTTGCCGCCCCGCCCGCCGCGGCCGGCGCGTGCCGCCTCGAACAGCGTCTCGGCGAGGATCTGGCCGGCGCGGCGGTCGTCGGGTACCAGCTCGCCCAGCCAGCCGGGGTGCCGCTCGCCGGGGTGGCCGAGCGCCTGGCGGTCCGGGACCATCAGCCCTTCGTTGAGCAGCAGCACCTTGCTGCCGCGCGCGCTCGCCGCCGGCAGCACCTCGACGGCGAGCCCCTGCTCGTTGACGAGCAGCAGGTACTCGGGCGGCGTCGCGCGTTCCACCGCGGCGCGCGCGTTGGCGCGCAGCTTGGCGTGATCGCGGTGGCCGTCGACCACCTCGAGCTCGACGCCGAGGTCGCTCGCCGCCCGGCGCATGAACGAGACGAGGGTGTCGAAGAAGGGGTCGCTCTTGTCCCCTGGGTTGAGGAACGTGACCTGCACGCGCAGCCCTCCGTCGCCGATCGCAGAAAGCAAGGGATGTGGGCGGATAGTATCGCCGCGACGACGTGGAGGACCAGCCGATGAAGATGAACGAGCTCTACCTCGCCCAGCTCGAGCGCGAGATGGTGGGTTCGCGCAAGGCGCTGGAGCGCGTGCCCGAAGGCAGGCCCGACTGGAAACCGCACCCGAAGTCGATGGCGCTGGGCTACCTCGCCACCCTGGTGGCGACGATGCCGGCGTGGATCGCGATGGCGGTCGACCAGGATTCGCTCGACCTCAACCCTCCGGGCGGCGGCGGCTACAAGGCGCCGACGTGGAGCACCACCGCCGAGCTGATCGCGGCCCTCGACGACTCGATCGCCAAGGCGAAGGCGGCGTTGGCGGGCACCAACGACGAGCACCTGCTGACGCCGTGGAAGCTGCTCGCCGGCGGCCACGTGGTGATGGAGCAGCCGCGCCACGTGGTGGTCGAGGACACCTTCTGCCACCTGTCGCACCATCGCGGCCAGCTCACCGTCTACCTGCGGTTGAACGACGTCGCGGTGCCGTCGATCTACGGGCCGACGGCGGACGAGAAGACGTTCTGACGCAGCCGGCGCGCGCGGGCGCCAGCCATGCGCGGCGGCTCAGCCGAAGATCGCCACCACCTGGCGGCTGAGGGCGGCGAGGCGGCCGGCCGGGCTCCACAGCCGCGCGGCGGCGTGGGCGTAGCCGTCGCGGGCGGACTCGAGCTCGGCGTGGTAGAGCCACCAGCCGTCCGGCTCGGGCACGGGCTCGATGGGCAGCAGCTCGATCGCCCAGGTCATCGAGGCGGCCGGCGCCGGCGCGGCGAAGCGCGACACCGCGGGCGAGGGCCAGGCGTCGACGAGGCCGAGCCGGTGCTCTTCGCCCACCTGCCGCTCGCCGGGGAAGCGGCACCAGCCGCCGAGCTCGCGGACGTCGGCGCCGGCGTACGGGCGCGCGCCGAATGCCAGGCGGTAATCGACGAACCGGGTGAACTCCGGACCTGGCGCGCCGAGCGGCAGCAGCAGCGGCAGCTCGTCGGGAGGCGGCAGCGGCGGCGGCGGCGGCGCCGGCACGTCGACCGCGGAGGGGCGAGCGCCGCCGAAACTCACCAGCGCGACGCAGCCCAGCTCGCCGCCCTGCGCGACCTCCACCTGCACGCTGCTCACCGCGCGGCCGTGGCGCAGCTCGCGCAGGCGAATGTCCACCTCGCCGACGCCGATCGGCGCCGGGAAGGTGGCAACCAGCGATCGGCACGGCCGCGGCTCGGGCAGCGTGCGCCGCGCGGCCACCAGCGCTTGCCCGAGCACGATGCCGCCGAAAGTGGCGCGGCCCTGCGCCCAGCCCGGCGGAATGGCGGCCGTCGCGCGGTCGCCGGCGAAGCTCGTGAGCGAGACGGCGGCGGCGAAGCCGGGGACGGCGAGCTCGGGCGTCATGTGCGCGCGATCCTAGCTTGGCAACTGCGTTAGCTTCACGGCAATGAGAACAGGAGAGTCGAACGCTCTCGGAGTCGGCACCGGTTTGTTGGCGATCGGACTCGCCCTCGCGGCGCTGCGGGCGCTCGCGGCGGCGCCGCCCAGCGCGCAGCCGACAGTCACGCCGTCGCCGAGCGCTTCCCGCCTCGCCGACCACGTCGTCCTCCTCTCCATCGACGGCATGCGGCCCGAGATGTACCGCGACGCGAGCTGGCCCGCGCCGACGCTGCAGCAGCTCGCGCGCGAGGGCGGGCATGCAGACGCGGTCTTCGGCGTCTTCCCCTCGGTCACCTACCCGACGCACACCACGATCGTCACCGGCGCGCTGCCGGCGCGGCACGGCATCTTCTTCAACACGCCGTTCGAGCCGGCGGGGCCGACCGGCCGCTGGTACTGGGAGGCGTCGGCGATCCGCGTGCCGACGCTGTGGACGGCCGCGCGCGGCGCCGGGCTCACCACCGCGGCCGTCTCGTGGCCGGTCAGCGTCGGCGCCGACATCGACTGGAACGTGCCGGAGATCTGGCCGCTCGACGAGGGCGGCTCGATCGTCGCCGAGACACGCCGCCACGCCTCGCCGCCCGGCCTGCTCGAAGAGCTCGAGCGCGCGGCCACCGGCGCGCTGCGCGACGAGACCTGGAAGCTGGGCGAGATGGCGCGCGACGACCGCGTCGCCGAGATGGCCGCTTACCTGCTCGAGAAGAAGAAGCCGGCGCTGCTGCTCGTGCACCTGCTCACCGTCGACCATTTCGAGCACGAGCACGGCCGCGATCATCCGCTCGTGCGCCGCGCGCTCGCCGCCGCCGACCGCGGGCTCGCGCGGCTGGTCGAGGCGGCGGAGCGCGCCGGCATCCGCGAGCGCACCACCTTCGTCGTCACCGGCGACCACGGTTTCTCTGACATCCACGCGAAGCTGGCGCCCAACGTGTGGCTGGTGGAGGCGGGGCTGCGCGAGGCGAGACGCGACCGCGGGAACTGGCGCGCCCATTTCCACGTCAGCTCCGCCTCGGCGTTCCTCATCCTCCGCGACCCCGCCGACAGCGACGCCGTGCGCGTGCGCGAGGTGCTGGCGGCGCAGCCGCCCGACGTGCGGCGGCTCTTCCGCGTCGTCGAGCGCGACGAGCTCGACCGCCTCGGCGCCGCTCCCGGCGTGCCGCTGGCGCTCGCCTACGCGCTCGGCGTCGGCGGCTCGGGCGAGTACACGGGCCCGGCGGTCGTTCCCGCCGAGGGCGGCGATCACGGCTACCTGCCCGACGAGCCCGGCCTGCAGACCGGCCTCGTCGCCTGGGGCGCCGGCGTGCGCGCGGGCGCGGTGCTGCCGCGGATGCGGAGCGCCGACACGGCGCCGCTCGTCGCGCGGCTGCTCGGCCTGCCCTTCGCGGCGCCCGACGGCGTGCTGCCGCCGGGCCTCCTCGCCGAGCCGGCGGCGCATCCGGCGCCGTAGCTCGCACCACCGCCGATGGCGACGCCGCAGAGCCGCCGCAACCTCGGCGCCATCCTCTGGATGCTGGCCGCGGTCGCCGTGCTGTCGCTGATGGACGCGGCGATGAAGTGGCTGGCGCCGCACTACCCGGCGCTGCAGGTGGCGGCGATGCGCGGCATGGCGTCGCTGCCCGTCGTCGTCATCTGGCTGGCGTTGCGCGGCGAGCTGCGGCAAGTCGTGCGAGTGCGCTGGGCCCTGCAGCTCGCGCGCGCCGCGATGTCGGTCCTGATGCTCACCTGTTTCATCTACGCCGTGCGGACGCTGCCGCTCGCCGACGCCTACTCGATCTTCTTCGTCTCGCCGCTGCTGATCACCGCGCTGTCGGTGCCGCTGCTCGGCGAGCGCGTCGATGCGCGGCGCTGGGCGGCGATCGGGTGCGGCCTGCTCGGCGTCCTGGTCGTGCTGCGGCCGAGCGGCGCCGGCACGCTGACCCTCGCCGGCGTCGCGGCGCTCGCCGCCGCGGTCTGCTACTCGCTGTCGGCGATCACCGTGCGCGTGCTCGGCCGCACCGACTCGACGGGCAGCATGATGTTCTGGTTCACCTCGATCGTCGGTTTCGGCGCCGGCGCCCTGGCGGCGCCGCGGTGGGTGGCGCTGCGCCCCGAGCACTGGCCGGTGATCGCCGTCGTGGCGGTGACTGGCGCGTTCGGCCAGTACGCCATAACCGAGGCGTTCCGCCGCGGCGAGGCGTCGGTCGTGGCGCCCTTCGAGTACACCGCCATCGCCATGGGCATCACTCTCGACTGGCGGCTCTGGTCGACCCGGCCGCAGGCACGGATGCTCGGCGGCGCCACCATCGTCATCGCCGCCGGCCTCTACCTCGTCCACCGCGAGCGCTCACGGCCGCGGCTGGAGGCCGAGCACCCGTAGAAAGCCGGTCACCGCCCGCGAACGAACTCCCGGATGTCGTGCGCCAGCCGCGCGCGGTCTTCGTCCCGCACGTACATCATGTGGCCCGCCTGGTAGTAGTGGAACTGGATGCGGTCTTGCGGGATGCCGGTGCGCGACAGCGCGTACTCGGCGGCAAAGAAGGGCGTCGCGAAGTCGTAGTAGCCCTGGGCGACGAAGATGCGCAGGCCGGCGTTCTCGCGCAACGCCTGTCCGAGATAGGGCGCGACGTTGAGGTAGGCATTGGTGTCGCGCTCGCCGATGCGCCAGTCCCAGTCGCGGCCGACGCTGCTGATCGACTGGTACTCGCGGTCGGTGACGAAGCCCAGCTCGTCGCGCTCCCAGGCGTTGACCGCCGCGGTATAGCCGGCGTCGATGCCGTAGAAGCTGGGGTCGTCGTCGGGCGTCTCGCCGGCGTTGTCGTAGTCGCGGCCGGTGTAGCGCGAGTCCAGCCGGCCGACCGTCAGCCCGCGATCGCGCAGCAGCTCTTTGTAGAAGCGGTCCGGCGTGACGCGCAGGTCGGCGAGCTCGAGGTAGGCCTCGCTGAGGCCGGTGAAGCGCGACAGCTCGCGACGGATCGCCGCGCGCTCGTCCGCCGGCAGCCGCTGCCCCTTGAGCAGGGCGGCGGCATACGGCCCGAGCGCGAACTGGCGCGCCTCCTCGACGAACTGGTCGACCGAGGGCGCGCTCGCCTTCTTGTGGTAGAGCGCGGTGGCCGCCATCGACGGCAGGTTGGTGATGTAGCTGAGCTCGTTGCCCGGCGTGTCGGCGCCGGCGGCGAAGTCGAGCACGGTCG
>DASYQD010000056.1:0-77411 GCA_036005845.1 Thermoanaerobaculia bacterium
ACCAGCGGCGCGTCGGCGCGGGCCAGCAGCCGCACGGCCTCGTTCGCCGCGGGGGTGGCGAGGAAGTCGTCGTCGGCTCGATCGTGAGCGAGCAGCGAGTCAAGCTCCCGGCGGAGTTGGGCATCGGCGGCACAGGTGCGATCGAGGAAGGCGTCCCGCTCGTCGGCGCGCAGCTCGAGCACCTCTTCGAGGATGGCGTCGACGCGACGCCACCGCTCCTCGTCGCCGCCGCCGGACGCGCTCAACGGTCACCGCCGGCGGCTTCCAGCTCGCGCCGGAGAAAGGCCCTTGCTCGTTGCCACTCGCGCGTCACGGTGTCGGGGTGTACGCCGAGGATCTCCGCGACCTCCTCGACGCTGAGTCCTCCGAAGTAGCGCAGCTCGACCACCTGGCTCTTCCGCCGGTCGACCTCGGCGAGGGCACTCAGGGCATCGTCAAGGGCCACCAACTCGGCGGCTCGTTCCTCGCCGAGCTGGTAGGTGTAATCGAACGGAACCTGCAGCGCGCCGCCGCCCCGTTTCGCGCAACGGGCCTTGCGGGCATGGTCGATGAGGATGCGCCGCATGATCTGGGCCGCGATGCCGAAGAAGTGCGCGCGGTTCTGCCAGCGTGGCTCGCGCTGGTCGACCAGACCCAAGTAGGCCTCGTTGACGATTGCAGTGGTCTGCAGGGTGTGCCCGACGCGCTCGCGGCGCAGGTAGCGGTGGGCGAGGAGCTTCAGCTCACGCTCGACGTGCGGCACCAATCGTTCGAGCGCGGCGCGGTCGCCCTGCGACCAGGCAAGGAGGAGACCCGTCACGTCGGAGGGCGCGCCTGCGGCCATGTAAAGACCCCGGGCTGAGCTCGATTGTAAAGCATCGCAGAGAGTGATCGATCATTTTCGGCGACGGCTGCCGGTTTTCGTTCGCCGATCTCGCGTGAGCGAGGTGAAGCCGGAACGCGAGCCCTTCGTATCTGGCCCGACCGACGAACCAACGTCGCGATCGTCGAGTCGACCGAACCCGTCGACGAGAAGGAATACGGCGATGATCGTTCAGCTCAAATCCTTCACGAAGAGGCACGCGAACACGGACCTGGCGCTGGCGGCGTTCGCCTGGCTCAGCGTCGCCTTGGCGCCCGGCGAATGGGCGGCGGCAGTGGCGGCTGAAGTTGCACCGCAAGTGGCACCGCGCCCGCCAATGCCACTCCGCTTGGAGTCGGTTGACTTCCCCGCGCAGCAGCTGCAGACCGCGGTCGACGCGTGGCGTCACGGCTGCAGCGGAGCGCTCGGCGCGCGGCTTCCCGACATCGTCTTCGAGGGACCGGGCGTTCCGGTCGTCGTGCGCCGCCGGGCGGATTCCACATCGCATAACGGCAGATGCGGCCTGACCACTCTGAAATTCGCCCATGGCCGGCTCATCGCCGCGGAGATCGACATCTTCATCAGGCAAGAGAATGGAGTCAGTTGCTTCCCGTTGACCGAGGAGATCGCGCACGAGTTCGGTCATGTGTTCGCACTCGACGACTCGCCGTGGGCGCCCCGCGGATCGATCATGGGACCCCGCCTCCCGGGCCAGCGACGTGCGGTCAGCGCCGAAGAGTGCGCCGCGGCGGCTGCGTGGTGACGCCGCCGCCAACCCAAACCTAGAATCGCTCTCCATGCCCGTCTCCGTAGCCGTGTATCCGCAACTGCCTGCCACCGCCAGCGACCTCGCGCTGCCGGGCTTCGCCATCGGCCACGGCAGCGACCGCACGGGGATGACCGGCGTGACGGTGGTGCTCTGCCCGCAGGGCGCCGCCGCGGCGGCGGAGGTGCGCGGCAGCGCCACCTCGACGCGGCAGTTCGACTCGCTCGTCGCCGGGCATCACGTGGCGGCGCGGGCGCACGCACTGGTCTTCGCCGGCGGCAGCGCCTTCGGGCTCGCCGCTGCCGACGGCGTCGTCGAGTGGCTGGCGGCGCATGGCCACGGGTTCCAGACTCACGCCGGCGTGGTGCCTACGGTGCCGACTGCGATCCTCTTCGACCTCGCGTTCGGCGATCCGGCGGCGCGGCCCACGCGCGCCCTGGTCGAGCAGGCGCTTGCCGAGGCGCACAGTGGCGAGATCGCCGTCGGCAGCGTCGGCGCCGGTACCGGCGCCACGGTGGGCAAGGCGCTCGGTCCGCCGCAGGGGATGAAGGGCGGCTTCGGCTTCGCGCGGCTCACCGTGCCCGATGGCGTCACCGTCGCCGCGGCGGTGGCCGTCAACGCCGCCGGCGACGTTTGCGATCCCGCGACGGGCCAAGTGATCGCCGGCTGCCGCGCCGCGCCCGACTCGCTGGAGCTGCTCGACGCGCGGCGCGTGATGGCGGCGCTGCCGCCGGACACGATGCACCCGTGGGAGGGAAATACGACATTGGTCGCCGTGCTCACCGATGCTGCGCTCGCCAAGCCCGCACTGCTCAAGGTCTGCCAGATGGCCTTCGGCGGCCTCTACCGCACGCTGGCGCCGGCGCTGACGCTCTACGACGGCGACCTCGTCGTCGCGTTGGCCAGCGGCGAGCGGCGCGCGCATCCGCACCAGGTCGGCGTGCTCGCCGAGGAAGCCGTGGCGCGTGCCGTGCTCGTCGCCGTGCGTGCCGCCGACGGCTTCGGCCTGTTGCCCGCGGTGCGCGACCTGCCACCGCGCGTTTGAGCCGCTAGAGCGCCGCCGCAGCGCAGGGCGGGGGCGGACTCCGCGCCTGCCCTCGGCTACTCGTTGCGCAGGCTCGTCATCGGCGCCACGTTCGCGGCGCGGCGTGCCGGCACCCAGCACGCCAGCATCGCCGCGCCGGCGAGCAGCGCCGTCGAGGCGCCGAGCACCAGCGGGTCCCAGCCGCTGACGCGGTAGAGCATGCCGGCGAGCAGGCGGCCCAAGGCGAGCGACAGCAACAGCCCCACGGCGCCGCCCACCACGGTGAGCCGCACGCCTTCGCGCAGGAAGAGGCGCACCGCGTCGCCGGCGCTGGCGCCCACCGCCATGCGGATGCCGATCTCGCGCGAGCGCCGCGCCACCGCGAAGGCGCGGACGCCGTAGAGGCCGACCGCCGCGAGCAGCATGGCGACGACGCCGAAGACGGTGAAGAGGCGCGCCGCCGTGCGCATCACCCAGGTGTCGAAGCTCTCCTCGACGTGGCGCCGCAGCGTGCGCGCGTTGAGCACCGGCAGCCGCTCGTCGACGCCGCGCACGGCGCCGCGCGCGGCGGCGACGAAGCGCGCCTCGGCGGCGCCGTCGCTCGCGCCTCGGCCGCCGGCGAGCCGCACGTGGACGTTCATGTCGGATTGGTAGAGCGGGCCGAAGGGCACGTAGACGTGCGGCTCGAGCACCTCGCCGAGCAGGCTCTCCTGCACGTTGTCGACGATTCCGACGACCTGCGCGATCGTCCCCTCGCGGTTGTCGCCGCTCTCGACCAGCTTCACCGTCTGCCCGAGCGCGCCGCCGCCCGGCCACAGCTTCTCGGCCGCCAGACGGTCGAGGATGGCCACTGTCGTCCTCGCGTCGCCCGCTTCGTTGGCGGTGAAGGGGCGGCCGGCGAGCACCGGGATGCCGAGGGTGGCGAAGTAGTCCTCGCCGACGACGTTGTAGCTGCTCGGCACCGCCGTCTCGCCGCGGCCGCCGGCGGGCCTGCCGACGGGCTCGACGCGGCGGCCGAGCGAGATCATGCCGAACGGCACCGTCGCCGCCACGCTCGCCGACTCGACGCCCGGCTGGGCGCGGAAGCGCTCCACCACCGCGCGCACCAAGCGCCGCCCTTCGTGCTCGTCGTAGCCGGCGAGGCCGGGATCGATCTCGACGACGACCCCGTGGTCGAGCGCGAAGCCGGGCTGCAGGCGCGCCGCCCGCAGCGAGCTGCGTACGAAGAGGCCCGCGGTCGACAGCAGCATCAGCGACAGCGCGAGCTGCGCCAGCACGGGAAGGTTGCGGCGCGCCAGCACGCCGCGGCGGAAGCGGCCGCCGAGCTTGCCGCGTCTTCCAGATGGCGCATCCTGCTGCCCCGCCTTCAGGTCGCCGGCGACGCCGGGACGCGAGACGTCCCACGCCGGGCCGAGGGCGAAGAAGACCGTCGAGAGCAGGCAGAACGCCGCGGTGGCGGCGAGCACGCGCAGGTCGGGTGCCGCGCTCACCACCAGGTCGAACGGCGCCAGCGCGCCCAGCGAGCGCACCAGCAGGCGCATGCTCCAGGCGCCTCCGAGCAGACCGGCGACGCCGCCGAGCACGGCCAGCATCACCCCTTCGATGAGGAGCTGCGCCAGGATGCTGCCGCGCTTCGCACCGAGCGCGAGGCGGATGGCGATCTCGCGCCGCCGCGCCGTGCCGCGGGCCAGCATCATGTTGGCGACGTTGAGCGACGCGATGAGCAGCACGACGCCGGCGAGGAAGAGCAGCAGCAGCGCCGGCACCCGCAGGCCGTCGTCGTTCTGCGGCGAGGTGGAGATGGAGAGCCGCGACAGCGGCCGGGCGATGAAGGTCTGCCGCTCGTCGGCGGCGATGCCCTGCTGCATCTGCGCCGCGGTGGCCGCGAGGCGCGCATCGACCTGCGCGGGCGAGAGGCCCGGCCGCAGCCGTCCGACGACGATGAGCTGGTGGTTGCGCGGGTCGGCGAGCGGCAGCCGCGCGCTGTCGAAGTCGTTCATCACCAGCTCGTGCACGCCGAGCGGCAGGTAGAGCTCGGGGCTCACCATCGCCGTCGTGCCGGTGAACGCCCGCGGCGCGATGCCGACGACGGTGAAGAGCGTGCCGTTGATGCGCAGCGTCTGGCCGACCATCCGCGGGTCGCTGCCGCGCTTCTGCCAGAAGGCGTGGCTGACGATGGCGACCGGGATGCCGGCGCCCGGCCGCTCCTCGGCGGCGGTGAAGGCGCGGCCGCGCAACGGCGGCACGCCCATGACGTCGAAGTAGTTGGCGGAGACCTCGTCGAAGAAGACGCGGCGCGTCGTCTCGCCTTCGAGCAGGCCGACGGCGCCGAGGTTGTGGGCGAAGACGCCGGTGAAGACGTCGCCGCGCTGCCGCAGCTCGGTGAACTCGCCGTAGGAGAAGGCGCGGTAGGCATCGGGACGCGCGACGCTGCGGCTGTAGACGCCGGCGAGCGCGGCGGGATCGGGGAACGGCAGCGGCCGGAACAGCAGCGTGTTGACGATCGAGAACATGGCGCTGTTGGCGCCGATGCCCAGCGCCAGCACCACCACGGCGACCGCCGTGAAGCCGGGCTGCCTCCAGAGCAGCCGGGCGCCGAGGCGGACGTTCTGGAGCAGCTTTTCCATGACGAGCACCCTCGTCATCAGAACGCCGCCGGCTGCTTGGCGTTAACAGGGTGTCTGACGGCGCGTCACACGCGCCATCCGGTCAAACGCGCCATCCGGTCAAACGCGCCACCGGTCGCGCAGCACCAGCGCCCAGCGAAAGGGGAAGCTGGGGCGCAGCTCCTCCACCGGCAGGCCGGCGACGACTCCCGACACGTCGGCGAAGGCGTAGCTCCGCTCCACCGACGTGATCCCGTCGTCGTAGGCGACCTCGCCCAACCCGAGCAGGCGCAATCCCGGCCGCACCAGCCAGCGCAGCAGCCGGCTGCGCCGCAGGTCGACCACGACGACGCTCTTCGCGGCCCGCCACATTTCGCCCAGCACGCGGCGGTTCTCCACTTCGTCGAAGTGATGGAAGAAGAGGTGCGAGAAGGCGCAACCGACGGAGCTGTCGCGCAGCGGCAGCGCCGCCGCATCGGCCACCAGCGGAAGCTGCGGCGACCCGAAACGCCGTCCGGCGAGGAGGTGCGACAGCTTGGCGTCGACGCCGATCACCTTGACGCTACGCCCCTCGCGCGCCGCGTCCCGCAGCAGGTCGGCGCCGACGTGGCCGCCGCCGGCGCCGAGGTCGAGGCACCATTGATTTGACGCGGAGCTGGACGATTCCGCGTTCGCCAGCTCGCGCAACACCAGCCGCCGCAGGTCGCGGCCGGCGGCGAGGAAGCGCCGGTAGACGCGCTCCAGGTCACGCAGCGCGCGCTCGGCCTCGGCGGGCGAAACGCCACGGTCGAGCCTCTCGGGCTCGACGGCGCGCGCCGAAGGCGAGCGAGGCGACGCTGAGATAGGCGGCACTGGCGAATCGACCGAGCTTCGAGGAAGGCGTTGCGAGGCGGTGCCGTGGCGCCGCCGAGCGATCGTCGCGACCGCGCGCGCCGTTGTCTCGGCGGGGTCGGCAGCGTAGCATGCGCGAGCCGCCCCATGGCCGCGATCCGCCCACCCGGGCAAACCTCGAGCGGAGCTTCCTCGATCTCCAGGCTCGCCCGGCTCGCGCCTCTGCTGCTGCCCGCGCTGGGGCTTGCCCTGCTGCTCGCCGCGGCGCGCGCGCTGCCGCATGACGGAGCGTCGTGGATGCGGCTCCTGGTGCTGCTCGTCGCGGCGACGGCGGCGGCGGTCTACCGCCCGGCCGGAGTGGGGCTCGGCGCCGGCGCCGCCGCGCTGCCGCTGGCGCGCGTCGCGCTCGGCTGGGGCGGCGTCGTCGCGGTGGCCGCCGTCGCCGGCGCGGCGATGGTGCTGGTGCCGCCGGCCGTGCCGCCGCGCGAGCGGCGATCGCCGCGTTCGCGCACGCGGCGTGCGGTCGAGGACGCGGCGCTGCACGCGGCGGCGGGCGGGGCGGCCGCCGCGGCGTGGATGGCGCCGCTGCCCGACGGGTATCGCGTCATTGCCGCGGCCGCCGGCTGGCTCGCGCTCGTCGTCGCGCTGCCGCCGCTGCAGCGCCGCCTCGCTGATCTGCCGCCGCTCGCCGCGTGGTGGCGCCCGCTCGGCGCGCTCAGCCTCGATCTCTTCGGCTGGGCCGTGGGGTTCGTGGCGCTCGTCGTCTGGCAGCGCGCGAGCTGGGCGCTCGGGGCGCTCGTGCTCGCCACCTGCGCCGCCGCCGCCGCGGAAGCCGGCCGCCAGCGCCGCCTTCGCCAGCAGGCCGAGGGCGGGCGTGCCGCGCTCGAGCAGCTCGGCCGCGCCGGCGAACGCCTCGTCGCCAGCCCGTCGGCGAGTGAAGAGGTCGCCGCGCGCGTGCTGCAGGAGTGCCGGCAGGTGGTGCCGCTCTCCTGGTTCCACCTCGAGGTCACGGCGCCGTCGAGCGCCGGCGGCAGCTGGCACGCCGGCCCCGACGCGCTCCTGCGCGAAGGCTGGCCGAAGGTGCCGGCGAGCCCACCGCCGCTGCCCGGCGTCCATCGCCGCGCGGCCTGGCATCTCCTCGAGCGCCGGCTGCTTTCGGGAGGGATCGAGCTCGCCCGCCTCACTCTCTGGCTCGACCCGCGGCGCCTGCGCCCGGACGTGCTGCCGCTCTTCGAGCAGCTCGTGCCGCAGCTCGCCGGCCTCGTCCACCGCGCCGTGCTCGACACCCAGGCACACCAGGACCCGCTCACCGGCACGGCGCTGCGGCGGGTGCTCGACGTGCGCCTCCGCGCCGCCCTGGAGACCAGCCGCGAGACCGGCCGCCCGATCGCCGTCGCCCTCCTCGACCTCGACTTCTTCAAGCGCGTCAACGACGGCTATGGCCACGCCGCCGGCGATCGCGCTCTGCAATCCGTCGCCGAGGTGTTGAAGCGTCACGCGCGTGAAGGCGACCTCTGCGCCCGCTACGGCGGCGAGGAGTTCACCATGCTCTTCGACGGCCTCGGCGGCGAGGCGGCGCTGGCGATCGTCGAGCGCCTGCGCCACGACGTCGAGGCGCTCGCCGTCGACCACGAAGGCGAGCGCCTGCCGCTTTCGATCTCGGCCGGCATCGCGGCCTATCCCGAGGTGCCCAGCCGCACCGCCGAGGAGCTGCTGCAGGTGGCCGACGGCGCCCTCTACGAGGCCAAGCGCCTCGGACGCAACTGCGTCCTGCTCCACACCGGCCGCGGCCGTTTCCGCGACGGCAAGGGCCGCCTCGTCGAGACCGAAGAAGCGGCGACACCGCAGACGCCGCAGATCTTCGCCTGACGCACGGCCCGCCGCGGCGGTTTTGTGTTAGCTTCAGGGCACAACGCAGCGCAGAGGACACGGCGATTCGTGGCGGGGCCGGCGCGCGGCCGCTCCGCCCGCGAGTGGACCGGGGTCGCTCCACGCACGACGCCTCCAGGAGGTCTCGCGATGAGCCCGAAGCGCCTTCTTCTCACGCTCGTATTCGCCTTGCTGCCCGTGTTCGCTCTTCTGCCGAGGGCCGCGATGGCGCAGGGCACCGGCTCGCTCTCGGGCGCCGTCACCGGCTCGAGCGACACGCCGATCGCCGGCGTCACCGTCGTCATCAACGAGGCGGCGATGGCCGAGATCACCAACGACAACGGCCACTACCTGCTCACCGGCCTGCCGCCGGGCACCTACACGGTGAGCTTCTCGCTCGGCGAGAACTCGCAGGAGGCGCAGGTCACCGTCGAAGCGGGCAAGACGGCGCGCCTCGACCAGAAGGTCGACTGGGACGTCAGCTACGCCGAGACGATCACCGTCTACTCGGCATCGCGCCGCCGCGAGCGCATCGTCGAGGCGCCGGCCGCCGTCACCGTCGTCTCCGAGCAGGAGCTGTCGCGCGAGACCTCCAGCGGCCAGCTCGCCAAGGTGCTCGAGTTCACCCCGGGCGCCGAGGTCACGCAGAGCGGCCTCTACGACTTCAACCTCAACACCCGCGGCTTCAACAGCTCGCTCAACCGCCGCGTGCCGGCGCTGATCGACGGCCGCGACCCGACGATCCCCTTCCTGATGTCGAACGACTGGGCCTCGATGTCGTCGATCGGCGACATGGCCAGCGTCGAGCTGGTGCGCGGGCCGAGCTCGGCCCTCTACGGCACCAACGCCTACAACGGCGTGCTGGTGCTCACCACCAAGCAGCCGCGCTTCAGCGAGGGCGGCACGGTGCAGCTCTCCGCCGGCGAGCTGGGCACGGCGCGCGCCGACGCCCGCTGGTCGGGCGGCCTCAGCGAATCGACCTACCTCAAGGTCAACGGCAGCTACACGAAGAGCGACGACTTCTACCAGTCGCGCAACGCCCGCGTCGAGTACAGCCACTTCTGCAGCGCCGCCGAGGCGTCAAGCCCGTTGCGCTCCTGCTTCAGCGCCCCCGAAGCGCGGCCGCTGGCGGCCGACGAAGACAAACTGTGGCTCGCCGGCGCCCGCCTCGACCACTACTTCGGCGAGAGCTTCCTCACCCTCGAGGGCGGCACCTCGCACGTCGAGGGCGTGGTGGTGCAGACCGGCATCGGCCGCGTGCAGGTGCTCGAGCAGGACCGCCCGTGGGCACGCCTCAACTTCAGCCACCCGCGCTGGAACTTCCTCTCCTACTACAACAAGCGCGACGCCCCGAAGCAGGTGGCCCTTGCCTCCGGCGCCAACCTGGTGCTCGACGAGCGCAACTGGGCGGCCGAGCTGCAGGGCAACATGGACTTCGCGGCGAGCAAGGGCCGCATCGTCGGCGGCGTCTCGTACAAGGACGAGTCGATCGACACCCGCAACGACGCCGGCGTAGCGACGCTGTCGAACCCGGCCAAGCTCTCGGCTTACCGCGAGGCCGCCTACACGCAGGTCGAGTACTCGTTCACGCCCAAGCTCAAGGCGCTCGTCGCCGGCCGCTACGACGACAGCGACCTGCACGAGGGACAGTTCTCGCCCAAGGTCGCGTTCGTCATCGCGCCGACGCCGAACCAGACGCTCCGCCTCACCTACAACGAGGCCTTCCAGTCGCCCAACTACTCGGAGTTCTTCCTCGCCGCGCCGGCGGGGCGGCCGACGACCGCGCTGGCTGCGCTGGCGCCGCTCGACCCGCGACTCGCCAGCGTGCCGGTGCTGGCGCGCGGCAACAACGCCCTCGAAGTAGAGAAGATCAAGTCGTGGGAGGTCGGCTACAGCGGCATCCTCGGCGGCAAGGCCTTCGTGACGCTCGACTACTACAACAGCCAGCTCACCGGCTTCGTCACCGACCTGCTGCGCGGCGTCAACCCCGCCTTCTCGGCTCCGGGCAACCCCTACGTGCCGCCCGCCACCCTGCCGGCGGCGCAGCAGGCGTTCCTGCGCGGCGCCACGGCGGCCGTCTCCGGCTTCACCATGGTCAACGGCAGCCCGGCCATCGTCGCCTCCTACGCCAACGCCGGCTCCGCCGACACGCAGGGCATCGACTTCGGCCTCAACTACTACGTCACCAACAACTGGAACCTGTCGGCGAACTACAGCTGGTTCGACTTCAAGATCAAGCAGCAGCTGACCGGCGACCTCATCGAGCCCAACGCGCCGGAAAACCACGCCAGCGTCGGCCTCGCCTACGTCGGCGACCGCTGGGACTTCTCCACCAGCTTCCGCTGGGTCGACAGCTTCCGCTGGGCGGCGGGCGTCTTCGTCGGCGACGTGCCCTCCTACGAGCTCGTCGACATTGGCGGCAACTACAAGATCAGCGACCACGTGCGCGTCGGGCTCAACGTCAGCAACCTGCTCGACAAGGAGCACTACCAGTCGTTCGGCGGCGATCTCATCAGCCGGCGGGCGCTGGGCAACGTCACGTTCACTTGGTAGGGCGCTGACAGCAGCGTGCACTGGAGCGAGAGCCTCCCGGCTGGGAGGCTCTCTTGCTTTGCGCGGCTTGCTTTGCGGCTCGTCCGGGCCGTACACTCTGCTGCCGCTTCGGGGCCTCTGACGGGGCGTAGCGCAGCCTGGTAGCGCACCTGCCTTGGGCGCAGGGGGTCCCCAGTTCAAATCTGGGCGCCCCGACTTGACGTCGGAGACCCAGATTGACGTCGGAGACCCGGAGGCGGGGCCGCCGGATAGGTTTGACTCGGGCTCGGGTTTGACTCTGACGGCTGCCTGTAGCTCAGCTGGACTAGAGCGGCGGCCTTCTAAGCCGCGGGTCGGGGGTTCGAATCCCTCCAGGCAGGCCACCGGCGACCATCCACCGCTATCTCGCTGCAGCGACCACCATCCGGCAATCGCGGCTCTTTGGCATCGATCGGCATCGATATCGAGATCGACGGTGAGCGTAGCTCAATTGGTAGAGCGCTGGACTGTGGCTCCAGTGGTTGAGGGTTCGATCCCCTTCGCTCACCCCATCCCGACCCCACCGTTCTTTGCGCGCCCGTAGCTCAGCTGGATAGAGCGACAGCCTCCGGAGCTGTAGGCCACAGGTTCGAATCCTGTCGGGCGCACCACTCGATCGCTTCGCTCCCTCGCGTTGCCCCGACAGGCTTCGGTCTTCGCACTCCGGCGCTGCGCGCCGAGAGTGCTCAGGAGCGAATCCTGGTCTGGCAGCACTCGCTCGCGTTCGCTCGCTCGTGCTGGTCTCCGCGCTGCGGTTGGGATACGCGTGGGAGCGAATTGTGCCCGGCTGCGGCAGATCGGTGTAGGCTGATCGGCACAACTGACTTGGGGGAGAAAGGGATGAGACGAGCGGTCGTGTCGCGATGCGTCGCTTGTGGCCTTGGCGTCGTCATCTTCGCGGGCTGTTCCCGTAACACGCCAGCCGGAGACAACCGGGCGTCGGAAGCAGGGGCCGCGGTGACGGCGGCGCCTGCTTCTCCTGCCGCCGCCGCTGCAGGTGCCGCGGGCGCGAATGCGAACGCTCCGTGGTATCCGTCGCTGGCGGCGTTCGAGCATTACGACTCGACGCGGGCACGCATATTCTCGCAGGCGACGTTCGGCGGTGGCTTCGACGGCAAGAACACGGTGGGCTCGCAGCAGTCTCCGGCGGGGCAGTACCCGTCGGGGTGGAACGTCACGTTCCTCGACGCCGACAACATGTTTCTCTACGGCGGCGGCGCCGGCAACGAGGCGTCTTCGACCGGTGCCTGGGTCGCCAAGGTGGATGCGGCGACGCTGCAACCGGTTTGGTCGCGCCAGTTGATCAACACCCAGCAGACCGGCGAGTGGGACTACCCGGGCGCGAGCGCCATCCTCGAGGACGGGATGTTGTACGTGATCTACGGCTACCACCTCGCCAAGGTCGATCCCCAGAACGGCGACGTGGTGGCGACGCTCACGCTTCCCACCGGTGACGCCGCGCCGGCGAACACCACCTACAACGGGTTCTCCGCGACCGCCGCGGGCGTCATCGTCGCCAAGCCGATCTTCCGCCAGCCGGGCTGCACGGAGCAGGGAGGGAACGCCCTGGTGCAGTGTCCCGACTCGCCGCCGCTGCCGAGCTCGGTGCTGGTGACGGTCGATCCCAAGGCGATGAAGGTGCTCCACACGGTGACCATGCCCGGCGAGGTCCTCGGGCGGGTCTGCATCGGCCGCTACCAGGGCAAGGACTACGCGTACATCTTCGCGCAGAGCGGGTTCATCCGCTACGAGATCTCCCCGGCCGGTGCGATCACCTTGGACCCGTCGTGGAGCACGGCTCCGGTCCTCACCTCCGGCCAGACCATCGGCTGGTCGCTCATCCCGATGGGCGACTGGGTGGTCACCCAGAGCAACGGCCTGCCGGCTTCAGTGCCGTCGACCGCCTACGCCGTCCACCAGGGCGATGCCTCGAAGCGCTTCACGATGCAGCCGTTCGCGAACGATCCGATCCCGCCCGTCGTCAAGGCCGCCTACCGCAAACAGGCGCCCGGCGGCACGCAAGCCGTCAGCTTCGTGATCTCCGCCTTGTCGGCGGACGCGCAGAGCAACATGATCTACATGTTCGACGCGCTGCCCGGGAAGATCGCCGCCTTGCGCGTCACCCCTTCCGGCCTCGAGATGGTCTGGAAGGTCTCGCAGGCGACCACCGAGTTCCTGCCGGTCGTGGGGCCGCCGGACCATCGAGTGCTGGTGACGACGGCGATCCCCGGCGCCGAGATCCCGGGCGCCAACAAGCACGACGAGGTCGTCTGGCGCGACGCCGCCACCGGCGCGGAGCTCGCGCGCTCCGCAAAGTTGCCGGCGATCACCGGCGGGACGATGGTCCAGCCGGCCTACGCGGGCAACGTCTTCTACCCGACCGCGGACGGGACGCTCTACAAGCTGATGCCGGCGCCGCAGTCTCACTGAAGCGCCGGCGGGCGCTCGCATCGGCTCGGGGCCACGCCTCAAGGAAAACGGCGGCGATGTGCCGGCAACCTGTGCGGCGGTGCCTCGTACATCTCCTCACAGATCGCGTGAGGAGGTTTCGCATGAGTCGTCCGTCGCTCGCTTCGCGGCTGTTCGCCGTCTCGCTCACGTTCGCGAGTGCCGCCATCGTCGCTTCCGCTTCCACTGAGCCTAAGCCAGGAGCCGCTGCGACCAGCGTCATCAGACCAGGGTGGCTGGTCGTGGTCGAAACGGGAGAGAAGCACGCGGGTTGGGCGCTGCGCGCGGAGGGCGAGCGCATCGCGGCGGTCGGGCCGGCGAGCTCGATCATGGTGCCGAAGGGGGCGCGGGTGATCGACCTGCCCAAGGCGACGCTGCTGCCGGGGCTGATCGACGTGCACGTGCACCTGACGTGGGACGACGGGAAGAGCGAGGCGACGCGCGAGGCCGCGAGGAAGACGCTCGAGGCGGGCTTCACGACGGTGCGGAGCTGCGGCGCGCCGGAGGGCGCCGACCTCGTGGTGCGCGACGCGATCGAGCGCGGTGAGATGGTCGGGCCGCGTGTGATCGCCGCCGGCGCGCCGCTGGGGTTTGCGGGCGGTGTCTGCGCGCAGGTGTTTCCCGGCTCGGGCGTCTACACGACGCAAGAGCAGGCGTTGGCGCACGTGCGCAAGCTCAAGGATGCCGGTGCGTCATGGGTGAAGGTCTGCGCCGGCGGCGGCGTGGTGCCGGGGCCCGACGACGAATCCGTGGTCGAGGGGTCGCCAGAGATTCTCGCAGCGATCGTCGCCGAGGCGCACCGGCTCGGTCTCAAGGTGGCGGCGCACGCGCAGGGGCCGGCGGCGATCGCGGCTGCGGTGCGCGCCGGCGTCGACTCGATCGAGCACGGCTCGCTCGTCGACGAGGCGACGGCGAAGCTGATGGTGGAGCGCGGTACTTGGCTCGTGCCGACCTTCTACCGGCTGCGCTGGCGGCGCGAGGCCGCGGCTGCCGCCGGCGCGCCGGCCGCGGCCATCGAGCGCGCCGCGGCCAACGCCGAAAGGGTGCGCGACCGGCAGCGCCGCGCCATCGCGCTCGGCGTGCCGGTGGCGCTGGGCACCGACGCGACGGTGATCCCCTACGGCCTGGACGCGCGCGAGGTGCCGGCGATGGTCGAGCTGGGAATGACGCCGTTGCAGGCGCTGCAGGCAGCGACGACGCGCGCCGCCGCGATGCTCGGCTGGAGCGACCGCGTCGGCTCGCTGCAGCCCGGCCACTTCGCCGACCTCGTCGCCGTCGAAGGCGATCCGCTCGCCGATCCCGCCGCGCTCGAGCGCGTAGCGCTCGTCGTCAAGGCCGGCGTCGTCGTGCGTGAGCCAAAGACTCCGATCACTTCGCCGACCCCGGCCCCGCACTGAGTCGGCACCGGAGCCTCGTCATTGCGAGGAGCGCAGCGACGAAGCAATCTCGACCTTCCAGTATCGAGATCGCTTCGCTTCGCTCGCGATGACGCGGGTGCCGAATGGCCGTCGACTTACGATCCGACCGGTTCTCTCTCGATCCGCTTCTCGATCTCGCGCAGCCGCGCCATCACCGTCTCGTAGAGGCGGTCGGACTTGGCGTGGAGCGCCGACACCTCGCGCTCGGCGCGGACGTTGACCTCGTATTCGACGTCGGCGCGCACGCGGTCTTTCTGCGCCTGGCGGTTCTGGCTGACGAGGACGAAGCAGGAGAGGAAGATCGCCTCGAGCGAGACGATCATCGTCAGCAGGCCGAAGGGGAAGGGGTCGAACTGCTTGACGCCCAAGCCGAGCGTGTTGAGGCCGATCCACACCGCGAAGAAGAGCGCGTTCAAGAAGAGGAACGACATGCTGCCGGAGAACCAGGCGATCCAGTCGGCGATGCGCTGCAGCGGCGTGAGGCGCTCGTCGACCGCCTGGTTGGCGTTGGGGATGACGCGCGTGCGCAGCACCTCGTTGGCGCGACGGGTCATCGAGGCCACGGCGGCGAGCAGGCCCATCGCCGCGTCGGGCTGCTGCTGGACGAGGCGCAGCAGGTCGTCGCGCCCCACCTCGATGAGCTGCGCCGGTGTGCGCGTCGTCGCCGTCGCCGTGCGCGAGCCCTCGTCGAGCAGGGCGAGCTCGCCGAAGAGGTCACCCTTGCCGGCGATGGCGAGGACGATCTTCTCGCCGACGTTGTCCTCGATCGCCAGCTCGACCTCGCCCGAGGCGACGACGTAGAGCGTCTCGCCAGGGTCGCCGGCGCGGAAGAGGACATGCCGCTCGGGGTGCTCCGCGAGGTCGACCAGCTTCGCCAGCGTGGCGCGGTGGTCGTCGTCGAGCAGCTGGAAGGGCTTCAGCTCGCGCAGCAGGGCTTCGTCGCAGGCCATCTCGGGTCTCGCGGAGTGGGCACATTCTGCCTGACTCGCGCGCCGGCGCCAACCTTCGGCGTTCCTCCCTGGCCGCCCGGCGGCAACCTTTTCCGCTCTGGCCAGTACAAGTGGGGTGAAGCGCGGATTCCACCAAGGAGGCAGCGTGAGACGAGCGGCAGCGCGATCGGCATCGACGGCCTTGACGGCGGCCCTGGCCATCCTGGCCATCCCCTGCGCCCACAGTGCCTTGGCGCAGGAGCCGCCAGCGGCCCCGGCGGCTTCGCCCACCCCCGCTCCCGCGCCGGAGCCCGCGGCCCCGAAGCGCACCTACGAGGTCCACCCGACCACCGCCAAGATCGCCGTCGACGGCAACCTCGACGAGGCGCCCTGGCAGGGGCCGCCCACCTTCACCCTCGACTACGAGACCTACCCGGCCGAGAACGCGGCGCCACCGGTGAAGACCGAGTACTGGATCACCCACGACGAGGGCAGCCTCTACGTCGCCATCCGCGCGCAGGACCCCGAGCCGGCGAAGATCCGCGCTCGCCTGCGCGACCGCGACAACGCCTACCAGGACGACTTCGTCGGCGTCGTGCTCGACACTTTCAACGACGAGCGACGCGCCTTCGAGTTCTTCGTCAACCCGCTCGGCGTACAGATGGACCTCTTCCAGAACGACGTCACCGGCAACGAGGACTCCTCGTGGGACGCGCTCTGGGCCTCGGCCGGCCGCCTCACCGACACCGGCTTCGAGGTGGAGATGGCGATCCCCTTCTCGTCGCTGCGCTTCAAGGCCCACAGCGGCGAGCAGATCTGGGGCATCGACGCGCTGCGCATCTGGCCGCGCGACCAGCGCCGCCGCATCGGCCTCAACGCCCTGCCGCGGGGCCGCAACTGCTACCTCTGCAACGAGTCGAAGCTCTCCGGTTTCGCCGGCATCACCCCGGGCCGTAACATCGAGCTCGACCCGACGCTCACCGCCAACGACACCCGCAATCGCGGCGACTCGTCGGAGCCGTGGACGAAGGAGCAGGACGTCGACCCCGGCATCACCGGCCGCTGGGGCATCACGCCCGGCATGACCCTCAATGCCACCGTCAACCCCGACTTCTCGCAGGTGGAGGCCGACGCGGCGCAGCTCGCGGTCAACACCCAGTTCGCGCTCTTCTTCCCCGAGAAGCGGCCTTTCTTCCTCGAGGGCGCCGACCTCTTCGAGACCCGCATCAACGCCGTCTACACGCGCAACATCGCCGACCCCTCTTGGGGCATCAAGCTCACCGGCAAGGAGGGAAAGAACGCCTTCGGGGCGATCGTCGCGCGCGACACCCGTACCAATCTCCTCATTCCCTCCAGCCAGTTCTCGCAGCTGACCTCGCTGGAAGAGGGCAACACCTCGACGGTGCTGCGCTACCGCCGCGACCTCGCCGGCGGCGGCTCCGCGATGGGCGGCATCTTCACCAGCCGCGAGGGCACCGACTACCACAACCGCGTGCTCGGCCTCGACACCCTCTACCGCTGGGGCAAGGGCGAGGCGCTGCGCATCGAGGTGCTCGGCTCCGACACTCTCGATCCGCTGTCGCTGGCGCACGACCTCGGCGAGGACACCGGTACGCGCCGCGGCCACGCCTCGCGGCTCGTCTACCAGCACCAGTCGCGCGCGAACATGCGCTACATCTCCTACCAGGACGCCAGCGACGGCTTTCGCGCCGACCTGGGCTTCATCCCGCAGGTGGGCTACCGCAAGGGTTACGGCATCCTCGAGCAGTACTGGTACGCCGACCACGGTGAGCACTGGTGGACGCGCTGGACCTGGGCGGCCGAGAGCACCTGGACCTACGACACCGACGGCAATCCACTGCAGCGGCAGGTGTCGCCCTACTTCTGGTTCAACGGGCCGAAGCAGTCGTACGGCACGGTCTACCTCGGCCTCGGCGACAGCTTCTACGCCGGCCGTTCGTTCGACCGCAACTTCGCTTCCTTCTTCGGCGAGATGCGGCCGTCGGGCTCGCTCTACGTCAACCTCGACGGCCGCGTCGGGCAGGAGATCGACTACGACAACGCGCGGCAGGGGCGCATCGTGCGGCTGCGGCCGCAGGCGAGCGTCAACGCCGGCCGCCACCTGCTCTTCGACCTCTCCGACAACTACCAGACGCTCGACGTGCGGGGCGGCCAGCTCTTCCGCGTCCACCTCGCCGAGCTGCGCGCCACCTACCAGATCAACGTGCGCACCTTCGTGCGCGTCATCACCCAGTACCAGGACCTGGTGCGTGACCCGTCGCTCTACACCTTCCCGGTGGGCGACAAGTCACGCGACCTCTTCAACCAGCTCCTCTTCTCCTACAAGCTCAACCCGCAGACGGTGCTCTTCGTCGGCTACTCGGACAGCTACTTCGGGCCCGACTCGCAGGGCGAGAGCCTGGCGCAGAGCAACCGCACGTTCTTCGCCAAGGTGGGCTACGCGCTGGTCTTCTGACCGGACTGCGTCCGGCGCGCGGCCGCGCGTGCCGGACCAGGCCGGTCATCGCGAGGGCGCGAAGCGCCCGTGGCGATCTCGATGCTATTTCCCTGGCCCGTGCGCGAGCTCCTTCAGCGCGTTGTACTTGGCGAGCTGCTCGGGGGTCAGGATGGCGGAGAACGCGGTGTCGAAGGCGTGCACCGCCGCCTCCGCCTGCTCGTAGAGCCCGTGCAAGCTGACCACGTAGCCGCCCGCCGTGCAGGCGTCGGGGCTCGGCTTGTCGAGCTCGGCCTGCAGTTGGTCGCGCAGCGTCTCTTCCTGCTGATGGTTCGCGCGCAGCGAATCGTTGAGCGTCTTGAACAGCGCCTCCTCCTGCGTCACCTGCGCGGCGGTGAGGTTCAGGTAGCGCGCGAGCAGGCGGGGGTTGCGCAGGATCTCTTCCGGCGTGGCGCGGCCGCCGCGCGGCGCCGCGTGGCCGAGGGCGGGCATCAACACCAGGGCAACCAAGGCGGCGGCGACGACGTGCAGTCTCTTCATCGGAATCTCCTCCCGTATCCGGGTCGTCCAGAAGGTTGGTCGTTCCCCTGGAACCCCCATTCTCGCACTTTCTTGCGGCTACACCATAAAACGCTACGCCAGGAAACCTAGGTCGTTGCGCCGGAAGCGGCCGAGGTTGGGGAGGACGAGCGGCAGGTCGCTGGTGGCGACGCCGAACCAGCGGGCGAGCGTGGCTGCGTACTCGTCGACGGCGATGGTGGGAATCCAGCGCCCGTCGCCGACGTCGTCGGGGCCGTCGACCTGCAGGACCGGCATGTCACCGTAGATGCGCCCGCCCGAGACGCCGCCGCCCACCACGAGGTGGTGGTTGCCCCAGCCGTGGTCGGAGCCGTCGCCGTTGCTGGCGTAGGTGCGGCCGAAGTCGGAGGCGGTGAAGGTGGTGACCGAGCCGGCGACGCCGAGCTCGACGGTGGCGCGGTAGAAAGCGGCGAGCGCGGCGTCGAGCTCACCCAACAAATCGGCGTGCGTGCCGACTGCGGCCTGCGCGCCCACCTGCTCGCCGTGGGTGTCGTAGCCGTCGGCGGCGCAGAAGAAGACCTGCCGCGAGAGCGCGAGCGGACCGCGCGCGGCGATGAGGCGGGCGATCATCTGCAGCTGCCGCCCGAGGTAGCTGTCGGGGAACGCGGTGGTGAGCGGCGCCGTCGCCTGCAGCGCGGCGGCGAGCAGCCGATCCTGGTCGAGGGCGCGGGCGAAGACGTCACGGTAGCCCTGGGTGAAGAGGTTGCCGTAGCTCTGGCTCATCAGCCGGCGGATGGCGGTCGACGGCGGGTCGTTCCACTCGTTGCCGTCGTAGTACCAGCCGAGGCCGACGCTGCCGTCGGGCGACACCTGGTACTGCGTCACCGCGCTCCCCACCTGGAAGGTGTTGTTGCCGGAGAGCGACATCGACATCGAGAGCTGCGCGTTGCCGTTGGCGCCGTGCAGCAGGTCGGCGACGCGCCCGCCCCAGCCCGAGCGCGCCGGCTGGTCGGGCAGCGAGGTCTGCCAGTGCAGGGTCTGGTCGCTGTGCGAGAAGAGCTGCGGCGGCACCGCCGCCGAGCCGGCGTCGTACTGCGCGCGGGTGAGCGGCGCGACGAGCGGGCCGACGTTGGCGACGACGGCGGCCTTGCCCTGGCCGTAGAGCGCGTGAAGTTGCGGCATCGCCGGGTGAAGGCCCCACTGGCGGCCATCGGTGGTCGTCCCGGGCAGCGAGAGGAGAAGCGACTGCGGCAGCGCCAGCTCGCCTCGCGCCGCCGCGTAGCCGGCGTACTCGGGGCCGCGTGGCACCACCATGTTGTTGCCGTCGTTGCCGCCGTAGAGGAAGAGGCAGACCAAGGCTCGATATTCGGATTGCGCGCGGTAGTCGGCGAGCGTCGAGTCGCCGGCGGTGGTCGCCGCGGCGGCGATGCGGCGCAGGTCGAAGACGGTGTGCGCGAGCGAGGTCATGCCCACCGCCGCGCAGGCGGAGCGCAGGAAACGGCGGCGGGTCAGCGGCGGCGCGAGGCCAGCCATCGCGGCGGAGGCATCGTCGTCACGGTCGGTCATCGCAATCTCTCCTTACCCACCTGCGCTCACGGCCCGGCCACGAACTCCGGCGACAGCGACACCAGCCACACCAGGGTCTGCGCGCGTTCGAGCCGGTCGGTCGGGAAGTCGGGGTCGGCGAGCGCCGCAGCGAAGGTGGCGCGCGTCGCCGGCGACATGCGTCCGGCAAAGAACAGCAGGTCGACGCGGTCGAGCAGCGCCGCGTCGGTCGCAGGCGCCATCAGCTCCGACCAGTCGAGCGCGATCTCGGTGTCGTCGTCGGCGTAGCCGTCGAAGAGCACTGCGTGCAGGTAGTTGGCGGTGCCGAAGACGCTCGTCTCGTTGGTGATCTGCATCTCCGGCGAGACGAGGCCGGCGCCGGCGATCGCTCCCGGCTGCGCGTAGCCCGGCTCGAAGAAGTTGAACACCGTCGGCGCATCGAGCGGCGCCTGGTCGATGCCCCATTCGGCGCTGGCGAGCCAGTAGTAGCGGAAGCGGCCGTCCGCCGGCGGCCGCGCGTGGAGCGCGCGCAGCAGCGAGACGAAGCGCACCACCGGCTCGCGCACCGCTCCGTAGCCGCGCTGCTCGAGCACGTCGCCGCTGCGCGCCTCCCAGTCGAGCAGGATCGCGCGCACCACGGCGGCGAGGTTGCCGCGCGCGCCGCTGCCGTCGTTGGCGAATGCCTGCCCGCAGCGGTAGACGTACGCCGGGCTCGGGTTGCTCGTCACCAGCCGCTGGATGAGATGGCGGCAGACGAACGGCCCGACGTTGGGATGCTGGAAGACGTTGTCGAGCGCCGCCGCGAGGTCCTGCACCGCCGCCTGGTCCGCCGGCAGCACGACGCCGTTCAGCAGCTTCTTGCTCGCGCTCGAGTGGTGCTCGGGCCACAGCTCCATCGGCTGGCGCCACTGCTCCTCCGGCCATTCGAAGCGCCAGTCCTCGCTCTTGTCCTGGTCGGCGAAGGTCCAGCCGGTGAACACCTTGGCGAAGCCCTGCACCGTCTCCTGGTCGTAGGTGGGCACCGGCAGGCCGTCGTTGCCGAGCTTCCAGGTGCCGTCGGGGTGCAGCTGGTAGAGGCCGATGGTGAAGAGCTGCAGCAGCTCGCGGCCGAAGTTCTCGTTGGGGTTGCGGCCGTCGCCCTCGCGGTCGTTGCTCAGCATGTCGAGGTAGACGCCCATCGCCGGCGACAGCGTCACGTCGTTCATCAGCGTGCGGAAGCTGCCGAAGGCGTCGCGCGCGAGCACGTCCATGTAGCCGGCGATGCCTTCGACGCCGCCCAAGTCGTCGTCGCGGTCGGAGACGACGAAGAGCTCCGAGAGGGCGAGCGCCACTCGCTGGCGGAGCTGGTCGCTGCCGAGGATCGCCTGCTTCCACACCGACTCGCGGGCGTGCTCGCTGGGCAGGTCGTCGTGGTCGCCGGGCAGCGCGTCGACGTAGGCGAGGTGCGAGACGCGAGGCAGTGCCATCTGGTCGGCGATCCAGCCGGCGTAACCGCGGCTCTGCACCGTCGCGATGTCCTGCGACGTCGGTCCGTAGGCGGCCTGGCGGAGGAAACGCGCCGCCTCGGCCGGCGTCGGCGGCGTCGTCGGCAACGCCGGCGGTGCGGCCGGCGGCGTGAAGGTGACGCTGCCGCCGCCGGGGCGCAGCAAGCCCTTCACCTCGCCCGACGGGTAGCGTGCGGTGTGCAGGTTGACGTAGCAGGCGCCGGCGTCGAGCGCGGCGACGATCTGCGCCCGCGACCACGCGCCGGCGTCGGCGATCGTCCAGGTGCGGGAGCCGTCGGGCTGCACCGGCGCCGTGTCGACGTCGAAGACGATGGCACCGTCGGGCGCGTGCACGTGGGCGCCGGAGAGCGGTCCCGTGAGATTGCCGTAGCTCATGCGGAAGGCGCCGCTCTTCTTGTCGGCGGCGAGCAGCAGCGTGGCCTTGCCGGCGCCGAGGGTGAGCGCGCCCGACTGCGGCACGAGCGCGGCGACGAGCAGCAGCGCGTTGCCGCCGCCCGGCGGCGGAGGCGGCGGTGGCGGCGGTTGGGTGATCGTGTAGAGGCCCGAGGCGACGAGGCTCGCCTTGCGCCCGGCGGAGAAGGCGATGGCGCGCAAGGTGACGGTGACGCTGAGCGTCAGCGGCCCGGCGTAGACGGCGCCCTTCTTGCGCGAAGGCGACGAGCCGTCGAGCGTGTAGCGGATCTGCGCGCCGACGGTCGCCGAGGCGATCGTCACCGTGCGCGGCGCGACGTAGGTGCCGGGCGCCGGGTCGAAGGTCGGCGTGGCGGTGAACCGCGCGGCCGGCGCGACGATGGCGCTCGTAGGCGACGCGACCTCCGACGTCTGCGCGAGCGCCGTGCCGGCGAAGACCGTGGCGGCGGCCGCAGTCAACGCAATCGCCACCGCGACAGCGCTCGACGAACCGCTCACGAACCGTCCGCTCCGTCGAAGCACCACCCAGCCCGCGCGCGGCGGCTCGCCATCACCACACCCCTCGCTGTCCGAGTCCTGCCGGATGCACGCATGGTAGTGACGCCGCGCGCGAGTGTCAGCGAACGCGTTCATGGCGTCGCGGTGCGCGCGATCACCGCCGCGCGGTGCGCGCCGTCACAGGCTGGCGCGCGCGAAACCCTTGCTGTGTTAGACTTTGCGCCAGCTCACCGCAGGAGGTCCGCATGCTGCATCGCCGCCTGTCGCTGCTCTTCGTCATTCTGGTAATCACAGCGTCGCTGCTCGCCGCGCTGCCCGCGGCCGCCGAGGTCTACACCATCCGGCTCAGCAACGGCAGCACCTTCGAGAGCCGCTACCAGCCGAAGCAGGCGGCGTGGGACGCCAGCCTGGTCACCTTCGTCGACGAGACCGGCACCGAGATCGCGCTGCCGCAGTCGCTGGTCACCGAAGTCGTGCCGCAATCGGAGCAGAAGGGTTACGGGCGCGTGCTCAACACCACCACCGTCGACCTCGGCTTCATGCCCAACGACCTCGACCGGAGCCAGCAGGTCATGGCGCAGCAGGCGGCGCTGAATCCGCAGGGGCAGCTGGTGGTGAACCCCGCGGGCGGCGCCGCCTTGCAGCAGTTCGTCGAGCCGAACGCCATCGGCAACGGCATCCCGATGGGCTTCAACTCGACGAACAGCAACTTCAACGTGCCGGTGGGCGCGCCGGGCGGCTTCACCGGGACGCCGGGGACGACGCCGGCGCCGTTCACGACGCCGACCAACACCGTCACGCCGGCGCCCTTCACCATCCCGTCGCCGGGGACCGCGGCGCCGCCGACCACGACGACCACGACTCCGCAGTAACGTTCGCTTCCTTGGTAGCGGCCGGCGCCGCCGGCCGCCGTTGACAACCCAGGCTCGTCGGGGCCCTCGGAAGCCGGTGCGAGACCGGCGCGGCCCCCGCCACTGTGACCGGGGACGAAACCGGGACACCACTGGCGCCGGCGCACTCTTCTAGAAGAACTCTTTTAGAAGCACTCTTTTAGAAGCAGTCGCGGCGTTGGGAAGGTCCGGGAGTAGGACGATCCGGGAGCCAGGAGACCTCCCCGACGCGCCAACCCGCCGCCCACGATGAACGTGCGGCGGGTCGAGCCTCTCCTCCGGGGTGCGAGGGATGGCGGTGGCGCGATCCAGCATCCACCACCCTCCACCACGCCGCGGCGGAGGGAGTGGAGGACCGCCATGAGCCTCGATCGAATCAGCAGACGGCGGGCTGGGTCCTGCGCAAGGACCTCGTCGCGTCGCCTCGTTGCCGCGGCCGCGGTGGGCGTGCTGCTCGGCATCGGCGGCGGCGTGGCGCGCGCGCAGGATTCCGAGCCGCCCGCAGAGCCCGCTGCGGCGACGCCGGTCTACGGCGAGACGACGGAAGTGACGGCCACCGCGGTGGCCGAGGAACGCAACGACGTCCCCGCCACCGTGCGCGTGGTCGACGGCGCCGAAGCGAAGGCGCGGCAGACCGAGTCGCTCGTCGAGCTGCTCGCGACGGTCGCGGGCGCCCAAGTCTCCGCGTACGGACCACCCGGGCAGCTCGCTTCCCTGTTCGTGCGCGGCGCCGACTCCAACCAGACGCTGGTGCTGTGGAACGGCATTCCTCTCAACGATCCCTTCTCCGACGAGCTCAACTTCGCCTTCCTGCCCGCCGAGGACGTGCAGCGCGTCGAGGTGGTGCCCGGCCCGTTCAGCGCTCTCTACGGCAGCAGCGCCATGGGCGGCGTCGTGCAGGTGATCACCGGCAATGAGCGCGGCGTGCGCCTGCAGCTCGAGGCGGGGCAGCGCGACCACCGCCGCGCCTCCGTGGCCGCCGGCGGCGACCGCGGCCCGCTGCACGGCGAAGTCGCCGGCCATCGGCGCGAGGGCAGGGGCGGCACCGGCAACGACGCCTACGACAGTAGCGAGGCGTCCGGCCGCTTGCGCTGGACGCCGCGGCCGCAGAGCGAGGCGTCGCTGCTGCTGCGCTGGAACGACTCCGAGACCGGCATCCCCTTCGTCGGCTTCACGCCCAGCCCGCGCCGCCACATCGCCTGGACCGAGCGCGAGGCGGCGCTGCCGTGGAGCCACACCGCGGCGGCGTGGGAGCTCAATGGTGCGGTCTCGCAGCTGCGCTACGACAACGCCTTCCGCGACCCCGACGACCCCTTCGGCTTCACCCGCGGCGACACCGAGTCGCGCGCCGACCGCGCGCGCGTCGTCGGCACGCGGCACTTCCAGAACGGCTGGTGGGCCGGCGGCGGCGAGTGGGAACGCGTGCGCGTCACCGACGGCGGTACCTTCGGCACCAACCTCGACGACGCGCACGAGCGCACCGCGGCGGCGTTCGGCGAGCTCCACCTCGAACGCGGCCGCCTCGCCGCCGACCTCGGCGCGCGGCGCGACGACAACGACGCCTTCGGCGGCGCCACCAGCCCGCGGCTCGGCGTCGCTCTCGCCGCGACGCCGGAGCTGCGCCTGCGCGCCAGCTACGGCGAGTCGTTCCGCGCGCCGGCGCTCGTCGAGCTCTACTACCCGTTCACCGGCAACCCCGAGCTGCGGCCGGAGCTCGGCCGCACGGCGGAGGTCGGCGCCGCCTGGCAGCGCGGTGCGTGGAGCGTCGATGTCGCGGCCTTCGAGGCGCGGCAACGCGACCTCATCACCTATGACTTCGTGGCCAGCCGCAACGAGAACGTCGGCCGCGCGCGCAGCCGCGGCGTCGACGGCGAGCTGCGCTGGCGCGGCGATTCCAGTGAGCTGCGGCTCGGCGGCATGCGGCTCGACGCCGAGGACCGCGACACCGGCGCGCGGCTGCGCAACCGGCCGCGCAGCACGGCGCACCTCGTGGCGATCGCGCGGCCGGGCGATCTCGTGCTGTCTGCCGTCGCGAGCTGGGTCGGCGAGCGCATCAACGCCTTTCCCGAGTTCCCCTATGCTGACACCGTGAACCCGGCCTACGCGACGCTCGACCTCGCCGCGAGCTGGGAGCTGCGCAAGGGCATCGCGCCTTACCTGCGGGTGACGAACGCGCTCGACCGCGAGTACGAAGCGGTGCTCGGCTTCCCGGCCAGCGGGCGGACGCTGATCGCCGGAGTGCGGCTGGAGTGGTGAAGCTACGGCGAGGTGCCACTGCCGTCGCGGGGCTCGCGGTTGCACTGGCGTGCGCCGCGGGTTCGCTGGTCGCACAAGCGAGGCACGACGTGGGGCCCCGCCAGCCGGTGGGTATCCCACTCGCTTCGCTCGCGGGAGCCCTCCCCCCGGCGCGCCCCACGTCGTGGCTTCTACCCGCGGGCGAAGAAGTCCGGCATCCGTCCAGCGCTCGCCACACGACAGCTCATCAGACACCGCACAGGGCGCAGCGGATCATCGCCGTAGCACCGAGCGCGGCCGAGCTCGTCTTCGCCTTAGGCCTCGGCGACCGCGTCGTGGGTGTCGGCGAGTACGTAGCGTGGCCACCCGAGGCGACGAAGCTGCCGCGGCTCGGAGGGCTGCTCGATCCGCGGCTCGAGACCGTCGTCGCACTGCATCCCGACCTCGCCGTGCTGCTGCCCAGCGAACGCGAGCTGGGCGAGCGGCTGACCGCGCTCGGCGTCGACGTGCTCGTCGTACCGCACGAGACGGTGGACGACGTGATCCGCGCGGCGCGCGCGGTAGCGGCGCGCGCCGGCGTGCCGGCGGCGGGCGAGAAGCTGGCGCGTTCGCTCGAGCGCGAGCTGGAGCCGCAACCGCTGCCCGCACGACTCGGCCGCCTCGCTCATCCGCGAGTGCTGCTCGTCGCCGAGCGCGAGCGCGGCCAGCTCGCGCAGCTCCTCCTCGCCGGGCCGCACACCTTCCTCGACGAGCTGCTGCACCGCCTCGGCGCCACCAACGCCGCGGAAGACGCGCCGCTCTCTTGGCCGCAGGTGTCGCTCGAGGAGGTGCTGGCGCGGCGGCCCGACGTCATCGTCGATCTGCAAGGTCGCAACCTGTCGCCGGCCGAGATCGCGGCGTTGCGCGCCGACTGGCAGCGCGTGCCGGGCCTGCCGGCCGGCAGCGTGAAGGTGGTGGTCGTCGCCGGCGACTGGGCGCTGGTGCCCGGCCCGCGGATGCCGATCCTCTACGGCGAGCTGCGCAAGGCCTTGCTCGCCGCGGCATCCCCGTGAGCCGAAGATCGCCGGCGATGGAGCAGCAGCGCGTGGCGCCGAACCGCACGGCCCGGACCGCGATGACAGCGTTCTCGCGATGAATCCGTACGCGACCGCCGCGCTCGCCGGCGGCGAGCGGCCTCTGCTCGCCGCGCGCGGGTTGGTTCGCCGCGAAAGCGGCCGCGCCGTGCTCGGGCCGCTCGACTTCGAGCTCCGCGCCGGCGAGTCGCTGGCGGTCGTCGGCCCCAACGGCGCCGGCAAGTCGACGCTGCTGCGGCTGCTCGCCGGCGTGCTGGTGCCGAGCGGCGGCACGGTAGCGCTCGACGGCCGCGACCTCGCCGCGATGCCGCGGCGCGAGGCGGCGCGGCGGCTCGTCTACCTGCCGCAGCACCCGC
This sequence comes from Thermoanaerobaculia bacterium, assembly GCA_036005845.1. Lineage (GTDB taxonomy): Bacteria > Acidobacteriota > Thermoanaerobaculia > Multivoradales > JAIOJS01 > DASYQD01. The sequence continues at coordinate 26,791 of DASYQD010000056.1, forward strand.
CGGTGGACGTGCCGCTCACCGTCGAGCGCTACCTGCTGCTCGCGCGCTTCCCGCATCGCGGCAGCTGGCGCGGGCCGGCGGACGGCGATGCCGAAGTCGTCGACGCGGCGCTCGCCGCCACCGATCTCGCGGCGTTGCGCGCGCGGCCGCTGTCGGCACTGTCGGGCGGCGAGCGGCAGCTCGTGCAGCTCGCCGGCGCGCTGGTGCAGGGCGGCGACACCTGGCTCGTCGACGAGCCGACGGCGCACCTCGATCCCGCACATCAACGGCGGGTGGCGCGCCTGCTCGCCGAGCTGCACGGTTTAGCGGATGCGGCGGCGGCGGGGCCGCGTACGCTGCTGCTGGCGACCCACGACCTCAACCTCGCCGCCGTCCTCGCTGCTCGCGTCGTCGCCCTCGTCGACGGCCGAGTCGCCGCCGACGGGCCGGCCGACGAGGTGCTGGCGCCCGAGCGACTCGAAGAGCTCTACGGCGCGCCCTTCCGCGCCGCCGGGGTCGGGCCGGAACGACGGCTGTGGATCGAGCTGTGAACAAACGCCGCGCGCTGTTGCTGCTGGCGCTCCTCTGGCTCGCCGTCGCGCTCCTCGCGCCGCTCGTCGGCAGCCGGCCGCTGTCGCTCGCCGACGTGCTGCACGGCGACCCGGCGGCGGTGGCGATCTTCTGGCAGCTCCGCGCGCCGCGCGTGCTGCTGGCGCTGCTCGCCGGCGGGCTCCTCGCGCTCTGCGGCCTCTCCCTGCAGACGCTCTTCGGCAACGCGCTGGCCGAGCCCTACACGCTCGGCGTCGCCAGCGGCGCTTCGCTGGGCGCGGCGCTCGTCTTCACCTTCGCGCCGCGCATCACGTCGTTGGGGTTGCCGCTCGCCGCTCTCGCCGCGTTCGGCGGCGCGCTCGCCGCCACAGCGGTCGTGGTGGCGCTGGGGCGCTCGCGCGGTGCGGCAAGCGGCATGAGCGGCGGCGCCGGCCTGCTGCTCGCCGGCGTCGCCGTGGCGCTGCTCTGCCAGGCGGCGATCCTGCTGCTGCAGTACCTCACCGACGCCGCCGGCACGCTGCGCATGGTGCGCTGGATGATGGGCGGCCTCGCCGTCGTCGGCTGGCGCGAGCCGTTGTGGCTGCTGCCCTGGCTGGTTGCCGCCGTCGCCGCGCACGCCGCGCGCCGCTGGGACCTCGACCTGCTGCTCGCCGGCGAGGAGGTGGCGGCGAGCCGCGGCGTCGCCGTCGCGCGCCTGCGGCTCGCGCTCCTCGTCGTCGATTCGCTGGCGGTGGCGGCGCTGGTGTCGGTCGTCGGGCCGGTGGGCTTCGTCGGCCTGATGGTGCCGCACATGCTGCGCCGCTTGGTCGGTTGGGAACATGGCGCGCTGGTGCCCGCGTGCGTGCTCGGCGGCGGCGCATTTCTCGCTCTCTGCGACGCCGGTGCGCGCACCGCGCTGCGGCCCGCCGAGCTGCCGGTGGGCGTCGTCACCGCGCTCCTCGGCGGTCCGTTCTTCCTCTGGCTGCTGCGCGCCCGCCCGCGCGCATAGCGCGCTGCCCCCACCCTCCCAACCCCCTCCCCGGGTTTCATCTCACCCCTATCCCCCCCTCCCCCTGCCCCTCAAGGGGCAGGGGGCGCCGCCGCCCCACCTAGCCTGGCCAGCGCCGGTACAATCCCGCGCGATGCTGCTCTACCGATTGGGACCGGAAGGCTTCTGGGCCGCCGGCGAGGACGAGCGCTCTCTGCGCTTCCTCCACAGCGACCCGCTGGAGACGGCGCCGGGCGGCTGGGAATTCGGCAACGATGTCGACGCCGCACACTTGCGCCCGCTGGCGCCGGCCGCGCCGCGCAAGATCGTCGGCATCGGCCGCAACTACCGCGAGCACGCCGCCGAACTGGGCAACGAGATGCCCGCCGAGCCGCTCATCTTCCTCAAGGCGACGAGCGCGCTGATCGGGCCGCGCGAGCCGATCGTGCTGCCCACCGAGAGCGCCGAGGTGCACTTCGAGGGCGAGGTGGCGCTCTTCATCGGCGCCACGGCGCGGCGCTGCTCGCGCGAGGAGGCGGCGGCGGCGATCTTCGGCTGGAGCGCCGCCTGCGACGTCACCGCCCGCGACCTGCAGAACAGGGACCGCACCTTCGCGCGCGCCAAGGGGTTCGACACCTTCTGCCCGTTGGGGCCGGCGGTTCGCCTCGGCGCGCCCGGACCAGAGGTCGAGGTGGTGACACGCGTCGACGGCAAGGAGCGGCAACGCGGCCGCGTCGGCGACATGGCGTGGGGGCCCGTGGCGCTCGTCGAGTTCGTGTCGCGCTTCATCACCCTCGAGCCCGGCGACGTGGTGCTCACCGGCACGCCCGCCGGCGTCGGACCGCTGCACGACGGCGAGACGGTGGAGGTCGAGGTGACCGGCGTCGGCACGCTCGTCAATCCGGTGCAGGCGTGGAACCGCGGCTGAGGAGGCGAGGCGTGCGCGATCGACGCCGCGCGGCGCGCTTCGCGCTTGCCGGCCGCCAGCGCGCGCGGATCGCGCGATGATCCGCATCGCAACTGCGCTGGCGCTGTTCTCGGCGTGGATGGTGCTGCTGTTGATCGGCTCGCCGCTCGGCGCCTTCGTCTACCTGCTGCTCGTCGCCGCCCTCGTCGTCTTTCCCTGGCGCCTGCTGCGCTTCGACCGCTGAGCGCCTCCGCGCGTGAGCCTCGCCGCCGTCAGCTTCGACGTCACCGGCACGCTGCTCGGCCTGCCGCGGCTGGGCGAGATCTACGCCGAGACGTTCCATCGCCACGGTCACGCGGTCGACGCCTCGACGATGGCGAAGGTGGTGCTCGCCGTCTGGCAGGAGCTGTCGATCCGCACGCGGCTCGGCGAGGACCGCTTCTCGGCACACCCGGAAGGCGCCAAGGGGTTCTGGCGCGAGCTCGTCGGCCGCGTCGGCGCGCATCTCGAGCTGCCGGCGCCGACGCCGTTCCTCGCCGCCGAGCTCTTCGAACGCTTCGCGCACGTCGAGGCGTGGGAGGTCTTCGCCGACGCCAAAGCCGTGCTGCCGGCGTTGCGCGCGCGCGGGTTGCGGCTCGGCGTGGTGTCGAACTTCGACGCGCGGCTGCCGCGGCTGCTCGCCGACTGCGGCCTCGGCGACAGCTTCGACGCCGTCGTCTACTCCGAGGAGGTGGGCGTCGAGAAGCCGCACCCGGCGATCTTCGAGGAGCTGCTCGAGCGGCTGAAGCTGCCGGCGGAGCGCGTCCTCCACGTCGGGGACAGCCGGCGCGACGACGTCGAGGGCGCGCGTGCGGTGGGCATGCAGGCGCTGTGGCTGACGCGCGATTCGACGCGCGGCGACTTGCGCACGCTGGCGGAGCTGCCGCAACGGCTGCGCGGCGGTTCGCTGGCCGGCTAGCTCGCGAATCGCGCGGCGTGCGCCATGCGAATGCCTGCATGCGCGGTGCGGCCGCCCGCGTGGCCGCTGCCGGTGCGAGCGCGGGATACGCTTGCGCGCGCATGCGCGAAGCGAAGAGTTTGTCGGCGCCGCGTCGGCACGAACCATCGCCGAGCTCGAGCTCGTGGTGGGCGCTTTCCGCGGCGATCGCCATCGCGCTCACGCTCGCCGCCTGCGACGGCAAGGAGGAGGCGAAGAAGCCCGCACCGCACCGCGGCGAGCTCGAGACGGTCGACGTGGCGCCGCCGCCCGACGCCAAGGTCGACGTCGAGCGCGACGTCAAGGAGCGCCGCCGCGCCGAGTCCTTCGCCGGCGTGCTGCCCGGCAATTTCCCGCGCGGGCTGCCGCTGCCGCCTCATTCGAGCCTCGTGGACCAGGGGCGCTCCTCCGGCGGCGCCTGGGTCGAGCTGCTGGTGCCGCGGCGTCTCGCCGCCGTGCGCGGCCCGTACCTGCAGCAGCTCGCCGGTGCCGGCTGGTCGGCGAGCGCGAACGGCGGCGATGCCTGGCAGCTTCGCCACGGCAGCGCGGCCGTGCAGCTCTCGATGCGTGCGCAGGGGCCGAGCACGCGGCTGCACGTCGCCTACTAGCGAATAGGATCACCGTCTTCGCGGAGAAGACGGCATCACGGAAACTTCGTGACGCGGACGCCATGACGTTGGTGATGTTGGTGCTCGCGCAGGCCGGCTGCCTGCTCGTGCTCGCCGCGACCGCGTGGGCGGCGGGCTGGGCGACGTGGGGCCGCGGTGCTCCGGAGCGGCTCGCGCATCCACTCACGCCGTGCATCGGCCTTGCGCTGCTCGGCAGCGTGGGCCTGCTGCTCGCCGAGATGCACCTGTTCTGGTTTGCGGTCATCCTCGCGCTCGTGGTGCTCGTTCACGCCGTCGCGCTGCCGGGCTGGTGGGCGCTGCTCGCTACGACGGCACGGGCGATCCGCCGCGCGCCGGGTCGTGCCTTCGTCGTCGCGCTGCTCGTCGTCTTTGCCGCGGCCGGCCCGTTCATCATCGCGCTCTTCCCGCCAACGGCGTTCGACGAGACGACCTACCACCTCCCTTTCGCGCGCGCCTTCCTCGCCGGCGGCGCGATGCCGTGGGTACCGGAGCTGCGCGTCGCCACCTTCCCGCTGCTCGGCGAGGCGCTGCAGGCGGCGCTGCTGTTCGGCTGGGGCGAGCGCGGACCGCACCAGATTGCGCTTCTCGCGACGCTGCTCACCACGGCATTGCTGCTGGTCTGGGGCCGCGAGGCCGACCGCACCGAGAGCGGCTGGCTCGCCGCCGCGCTCTTCCTTGGCAGCCCGCTCGTCGTCTATCTCGGCGGCACCGGCTACGTCGATCCGCTCGTCGGCCTCTTCGTCACCGCCGCGTTCTACGCGCTGTGGCGATTCGCCACCGAAGCGCGCACAGATGTCGAGTGGCTCTGGATCGGCGGCCTCCTCGCCGGCGCCGGCGCGGCGGTCAAGTATCTCGGCCTCTATGCCCTTCCCGTCGGCGCGCTGGTGCTGCTGCTGCGCCGCCCGCCGCGCTGGCACCCGCTCTCCGTTTTTGCCGGCAGCGCCGCGACGACGATGGCGATCCCCTACGGCAACCTACTGTGGCGCACCGGCAACCCGCTCTTTCCGTTCTTCTCCGGCCTCTTCGGCAGCTCGCGGTGGGACCCCGTGCTGCCGGGCGTGCACGGCCTCTACCGCGACAGCATCGTGCTGCTGCCGTGGAACGCCGTCTTCCACCGCGAGCACGCGGGCGGCCAGCCGCCGCTCTCGCCGGCGCTGCTGCTCGGCGTCGCGCTGCTCCTCGCCGCGGCGATTGCGGTGCCGCGGCTGCGCGTGGGCACGCTCGTCGTCGCCGGCTTCTTTCCGGTCTACCTCTACATGCCCGTCGTCTCGCGCTACCTGGTCACCGTGCTGCCGCTCTGGTGTCTGCTGGTCGCGCTGGCGATCGGCTGGGCGTGGCAGCGCTGGCGCGGCGAGCTGCTGCCGCGGCGGCTCGCGGCGCTGCTCGCGCTCGGCGTTGCGCTGCCCGGCGTCGCCTACGGCGCCTTCTATCTCGAGCAGCGGAGTGAGATCCCGGACACGCCGGCCGAGCGCGTCGCCTACCTCGCCGAAACGCACCCGGGCTACCGCGCGCTGCGGTGGTTGCAGCAGCGACGCGGTAGCCGCTACGTCGCCCGCTGCGTCGCCTGCGAGCACCTGCACGGCTTCGCTACCGGCCGCCTGCTCGGCGAGCACTTCGGCCCGTGGGCCTACTGGCGTATCGAGCGCCCGCTTCACGATCCTGCTGCGCTCGAACGCGCGCTGCGCAACGACGGCGCGCAGTACCTCCTGCTGCCACGCGCCGCGGCCGCGGCGCTGCACGGACCAGCGGCGCGCGGCCGCTTAGCGCTCCTCTACGCCGACCCCGACTACGAGATCTGGCGCCTCGAGCCGGGCCCTGGCGCGCCGCCCGCGGGCCGCTAGATCTCGACCTGCATGCCCAGCTCGACGACGCGGTTGGGCGGCAGGTTGAAGTACGAGGTCGCCGGCCGCGCGTTGCGCGCCATCCAGGCGAACAGCTTCTCGCGCCAGATCCACATGCCGGGATGGTCGGTGGCGAGCAGCGTCTCGCGCGACAGGAAGTAGCTCACCTGCTGCAGGTCGAGCGGCCGGCCCGGCAGCCGCACGCGCGCCAGCTCCACCGGCACGTCGGGCTCCTCCATGAAGCCGTAGCGCAGGATGACGCGGTAGAAGCCGTGGTCGAGCGGCACCACCTCCAGCCGGTTGGCCGCCTCGACGCGCGGGATCTCCTGCGTCTCGACGGTCAAGATGATCACCGTCTCGTGCAGCACGCGGTTGTGCTTCAAGTTGTGCAGCAGCGCCGGCGGCACGCCGTGCGGGTTGCTGTACATGAAGACGGCGATGCCGGGCACGCGCACCACCGGCTCCAGCGAAATCCCGTGCAGGAACGGCCGCAGCGGCACCGTGCTCCGCCGCAGGCGGTCGGAGAGCACGCGCCGCCCCGTCTTCCACGTCGACATCAGCGTGAAGACGAGGACGGCCACCGCCAGCGGGAACCAGCCGCCGTGCGCCACCTTGAGCAGATTGGCGCCGAAGAAGGAGCCGTCGACGACGAGGAAGACGAGACAGAGCAGGAGCGCCGGCCACCGCCGCCACTTCCAGCGCCGCCGCTCGACGGCGTAGAAGAGGACGGTGGTGATCACCATCGTCGAGGTGACCGCGATGCCGTACGCCGCGGCGAGGTGCGTCGCCGAGCCGAAGGTCAAGACCAGCGCGATGCAGGAGAGCATCAGCGCCCAGTTCACCGCCGGCACGTAGATCTGCCCGCGCTCGCGCGCCGAGGTGTGCTCGATCTCCAGGCGCGGCGTGTAGCCGAGCTGCACCGCCTGATGAGTGAGCGAGAACGCCCCCGAGATCACCGCCTGCGACGCGATGACGGTGGCGACCGTAGCGAGCACGACCAGCGGGTAGGTCGCCCAGCTCGGCGCCAGGTGGTAGAAGGGGTGCACCGCCGTCCTGGGGTCGCCGAGCACCAGCGCGCCCTGCCCGAAGTAGTTGAGCAGGAGCGCCGGCAGCACGAGCCCGAACCAGCCGATGCGGATGGGCAGCTTGCCGAAGTGGCCCATGTCGGCGTAGAGCGCCTCGGCGCCGGTGGCGACGAGGAACACGGAGCCGAGCACGACGAAGCCCTGCCAGCGGTTGAGCGCAAAGAAGCGCACCGCGTAGAGGGGCGAGACGGCGGCCAGCACGCCGGGCTTCGCCAGCACGTGCCAGAGGCCGAGGCCGGCGAGGACGAAAAACCAGAGCACGATCACCGGCCCGAAGATCTTGCCGATGCCGCCGGTGCCGCGGTGCTGGAAGATGAAGAGCACGATCAGCACGCCGATGGTGATGGGGATGACGTAGGGCGTGAAGTACGGCGTCGCCACCTCGAGCCCCTCGATCGCCGACAGCACCGAGATGGCGGGCGTGATGATGCCGTCGCCGTAGAGCAGCGCGGCGCCGAAGAGGCCGAGGATGAGCAGGATGCGATAGCGCCCAGCGGCGGCGCGCACCGGCACCACCAGCGCGGTGAGCGCAAGGATGCCACCCTCACCGCGGTTGTCGGCGCGCAGGATGAAGATCAGGTACTTGATGCTGACGACGACGATGAGCGACCAGAAGATGAGCGACAGCACGCCGTATACGTTGACCGTCGACACCATCAGCGCGTGCGGCCGGTCGGGCGGCGGTGTCGTGCCGACGTAGAAGCACTCGCGGAAGGCGTAGAGCGGGCTGGTGCCGATGTCGCCGAAGACGACGCCGAGGGCGGTCAGCGTGAGATAGGCGAGGTACTTGTTGCCGGTGAGGCCGGGCGGCGCCGTGCTGCTGGGCGCGGCGGTGGAGGGCGCCGGCTTCGCGGGCACCGGTGGCGGCTGCGCTGGATTTCCCTCGGTCATGCCGGCCGCGGCCGCCGCCGGGCCGGCAGGCGCGAGCAGGTGAGTCTACGGCATGTGCCCGAAGTCGATGCCCTTCGCGGTGGCCAAAGCTCGCGGGGTCGCGGTCGAGCCTGCGCGCCGCGGACCGAGAGCGCGCCTCAGTGCTGCTTGACGGCGCCGGACTTGAGCTGGCTCTCGCCCGTCTCCGGCGCGAAGGCACGGTCGGGCTGGAACATCGCGATCGGCTCGGCCTCGCCGAGCACGAGTTTGGCGACGTGCTCGCCCACCGCCGGGCCGAGCTTGTAGCCATGGCCCGAGCCGCCGCCGGCGAGCCACGCGTTGGCGACGCCGGGCACCGGTCCGATCAGGTAGTGGCCGTCGGGGCTGTTCTCGTACTGGCAGACGCGCGACTCGAGGAGCGGCGCAGCGCCGAGGCCGGGGAAGCGCTCGGCGAGCAGCGCGCGGGCGCGGGCGAGCGCGTCGGGCGCCGGCGTGCGCTCGCCGCCCTCGGGATCGAAGACCTCGCCGCGCGTGTCGTCGGCCACCTTGAAGCCGCGCCGCTCGTTGCCCGGTATGCCGTAGAAGATGCGCTCGCTGCCGAAGTCGATCCAGGTCGGCATCGTGCCTTCGCTCCAGCGACCATCGCCAGCGGGAGAGCCGAAGAAGAAGACGTCCTGGCGGGATGGACGCACGTGCGCACCCACCACGTCGGGCAGGAGACGGCCCAGCCAGGGACCGCCGGCGAAGACGAACGCGTCGGCCGCGAGCGAGCTGCCGTCGGAGAGCTGCAGCGCGGCGAGGCGGTTGCTGCCGGCCGCCACGGGCTTCACCGCCAGCTCGCGATACTCGCCGCCCTCGGCGACGAAGCGCTCGACCACCGTGGCGCAGGCGCGCCGCGCCAGCAGGTAGCCGGCCTCGCGCTCGAGCCACGCGTGGCGAATGCCGTCGAAGCGCACCTGCGGAAAGCGGCGCGCTGCTTCGTCGAGAGCGAGCTCGTCGACCGGCAGCCCCGCCTCGCGCGCCAGCGGCGCCGAGGTGCGCGCGTACCCGTCGTCGCCGCGGAAGAGCCACAGCGCGCCGGTCGGGTGGTAGAGCTGCTGCCCCACCGCCCGCTCGTGCTCGCGCCAGAGCGCGAACGCGCGCACGACCCACTCGACGTAGATGCGATCGCGCCCGTAGAGCCCGCGGATCACCCGCGTGTCGCCGCCCGACGAGGCGCGCGAGTTGCCGGGTCCCCAGGCGTCGAGCAGCGTCACCCGCGCGCCGCGCCGCCGCAGATGCAGCGCCGTCCAGCCGCCGAAGGCGCCGGCGCCGACGACGGCGACGTGCAGCCCCCGCGCGGCCGGTGACGGCGACGGCGCGGCCGTCGCGCTCGCTGGCGCCGCAGCCGCTGCGCGCGCGCCGGCGGCCGCGACTCCCCCCGCCATCGGCGCCGCGAGGGCACCCTGCAGGAGCTGCCGCCTGGTCACCGAGCTACCCCTTGCGGACACGGCGCGAGTCTATGGTGGATATGCAATCACTGACAGCGCCCAACAATCTGCTGTAGGCGGTGCTTGGCAGCCGCATCCAGCTTTGACATACTGGCTCAGCTCTCCATCACATGCAGCTGTGCCGGTCTCTGCTGGCCGGCGGAGTCTCGACTGTCATGAATCTAGGGTGGCTCGTGCGCGATTCGAAGATTGTGAAGATCATCGGAGGTCTGGTGACCCTGGTAGGGGTGCTGGCATCCGCGGTTGAAATACACGGGTGGTGGGCCGATCGCGAGCTGACGCCGGCGATCGCCGCCAAGATCGAAAGCGCGACCCGAGACGCTTACCAGCTTCATCCCGATCCCAGTCCGGTTCGCGACCGCGCAGTGTTCGACGCTGTCGCGGCAGTGGCAGCGCGAGAGAAAGTCTCGGCCGAGGACGCGATCGAGCTGGCAAGAGAGCTCTCGCGCCGATTGGACCTTGCCGATGAGAGCCTCGAGCGCGGCTTGGTCATGGCCCACGACCACCATTTCGAGCAGGCGCGAAGAGAGTTCCTGAGCGCCAGCTCGACAGATCCCAAGAGCGCGGCCGCGTGGTCCAATTTGGCGGCCGTCAACTCGATGCTCGGGAGGAACGACGAGGCGCGCGACGCCTACAACCAAGCCTTGACGCTGACTCCCGACGACTGGCGAGTGCGCTACAACCTGGGCCTGCTTTTCGCTCGCACCGGCGATCCCGAAGAGGGCCTGAAGCACGTCTCACGAGCCCTCGCGTATGTCCGCTCCGCCGGCGACAAGAGGCAAGAGCTCGACGACATGCTTCATGACCTGAGAACCGATCCCAGCCTCGAGCCGCTGCGGCAGACAACGAGCTTCGCGGCTCTGGTGGGACGCTGAGATGGCGTCCGTCCGCCTTCGGCGCCTGTCGTTCTGGGCGGCGGTGATCCTCGCGCTGGCTGCAGCTCCGGCACGTGCCGATTCGCCCGCCTGCAATCAAGCGCAAGCCATCGTGGACGAGGCCAAGAGCGCGTGGGCCTCCGGCCAGCCCGCCCATGCAAGCCTGCTCGCCAGGTTGAGCACGGCTCGCGACCTCTGCCCGGCGCTCGGGGAGGCTTGGAAGTACTCCTATTGCAGCGCCCAAGCCATCGGCGACGCCAACAAGGCACGGATCTACCGCGACCGGGCGCTGTTCAACGGCATCACCCAGCTCGAATGCAGCCCTGGCAGCGTCACGGTGGCACCCCTGCCCACCGTCGTGCGCAACAAGTACGCATTGTTGGTGGGCGTTGGAGACTTCGCCGATCCCGACATTCCGAAGCTTCACTTCGCGGCCAAGGACGCCCGCGATCTGCGCGCCGTGCTGGTCGACCCCCGATACGGCAACTTCCCGGCGGACAACGTCCGTCTACTCACCGACCAGGACGCGACGCGGGTCAATATCCTCAAGGAGCTCAATCGGCTGTCCCTGGAGGCGCAAGAAGACGATCTGGTCCTGCTGTTCTTCAGCAGCCACGGCTCGCCGCACAAGGAAGGCACCGGTCTGCAGGGTATCGGCTACATCCTCACCCACGATAGCAGTCGCCAGGAAGTTTTCCTCAATGCGCTCGAATTCGACGACCTCGCCTCGAAAGTGTCGACCATCCGGGCCCGCCGCAAGGTGACGCTTCTCGACACCTGCTACAGCGGCCAATCCGCGGCCCGCGGCGGCAAGGCGATGGTGCTCGAGGGCTTCGGCGTCGGCGTCGACATGGCCAAGCTGTTCCTCTCCGGCGAGGGCAGCTACATCATCACTTCGAGCAGCGCCAACGAGGTCTCGTTCGAGAGCGATCAGCTCAAGAACGGTTACTTCACGTATTACCTCATCGAAGCGCTGCGCCAGGGCGCGGAACCTCCGACCCTCGCCGAGGTCTTCAGCCGCCTGAGCTCGCAGGTGAGGGCCTCGGTGGCGCGCGACAAGGGTGCCCCGCAGAACCCGCACATGCTGCCGGAAGACGGCAAGGGCGATCTCAGGATCGGCGTCGTGCCGCAACAGCTTCAACGTTGATTTTGGAGGAGGGTGTCATGCGACGGATCGTGCTCGCAGCGACGGTGCTGGGTTTTGCCATCATCCTCGGGCTGCCCGCGAGTGCCCGCGCCGGCGACGGCTTCGGCATGCTCAACAAGGATTATGCGTACCTGCAGCGCACGCACCCGCCGAAGGTCTTCCTCCGCGGCACGCGCATCGCCGTTCACGCTTCGTCGCAGCAGCATGAGCTCGACGGCACGGCCGAACGTTTTCGTACTCAGTTGGAAAGCGAGATCGTCAGCGCGGATCCGCGGCTCACTCTCGATGCCAGCCGTCCGGAGATTCTCGTCGACGTGGCGGTGGTCGAGAGCCGTGGCAATGAACGGTGGGAAAACCGCACCGTGATGAAGTCGCGCGAGAACGGCAAGGATTCGAAAGGCCACACCGTGTATACGCAATACGAGGCCACCGTCCAGTTCAAGATCGTGACCTACTCCTTCGGCGTGGCCTACAAGGTCCAGGACGCACGCACCAAGGCAAGCCTGGACGCCGACACCATCACCCGTCGCTACGACCAGACCTTCGAGGAAGGGAAGGGTGCTCCCGAGGTCGCCACGCTGGAGTCGACCCTCATGGGCCAAGCCATCGAGGCGATCCGCGTGCGCATCACGCCTTCGCGCGAGCAGATCGGCGTGCTCGTTCCGCGTGGCAGCCTGAAGGACCTCTCGAACCTCGCTTCGGCCGGCCTTTGGAACCAATACCTGGAAGCCATGGAGTCGCTGCCGGCGAGGCCCAAGCCGGCAGACGAGGCTTACCGCCAGTACGCCATGGGCCTGGCCTATGAAGCTCTGGGCTATGCAGCAGAGAGCAGCACCGACGACACCCTCAAGTATCTGCAGCAGGCGTCGGCCTACTACAACCAGGCGCTGCAAATGAATCCCGGAGAGAAGTATTTCTCGCAGCCCTACGAGCGCAGCGCGTTCGCGACCATGTTCGGGCATGCCGAGAAGGCGGACAGCTCGACCTACGCGGCGCCGCTCCAGCGCGTCAAAGGCGCGCTCGTCGACTACCAGCGCATCAAGGAGTTCGCCAACGGCGGACCGGCGGCGGCGGCAGGCTCGAAGGGCGTCGCCGTCGGCGGCGCGGCACCGGCGGCCGCCAATACGCTCGACAACGCCGGCGTGATCGAGATGGTGAAGGCCGGGCTGCCGGAGGACGTCATCCTGACTGCGATCGACGACGCAGCGAACCCGAGCTTCGACACTTCGCCGCGCGCGCTGATCGATCTCAGCAAAGCAAAGGTAAGCAAGAAGATCATGCAGCGCATCCAGGCGCGCGCGGGCCAGTCGTGAGAGCGCTCGCCTGCGGCTGGCTCATCGCGGCGTCGGCGATCAGTACGATCGCCGCCGCCGCCAACGGCGACACGACGGCGAGCGGCGCGAAGGAGATCTTCTTCACGACGCGACGCACGATCGTCGTACCGGCACCGGTCCCGGCCGCGGTACCGCCAAAGCAAGTGCACGCCGGCGGTCCTCACCAGTCACCCGCGGTGCGGCCGCAAGCCGCACCCGCGTCAGGCACCGTACTGGCAAGCCAGCGACCGAGCATCGCTCCGACGGCAACGTCGCTCGCGCTGCGGTTCTGGGTGGAGTTGCTGCGCGGAGACCCGCGCGGCCCCGGCATGCCGATGCCTCCCGACAGCCGGTTTCATTCCGGCGACCGCGTGCGCTTGCATTTCGAGAGCAACGTGTCCGGTTACCTCAGCTTGTTCCAGCTCGGGACCAACGGCGCGGCGAGCCGACTGTACCCAGACCCCGAGAAGGGCGAGGTCTCATACAAGCTGCCGCCTGACGAGGGCCGAGCGATACCCGAAGGCGTTTCCTGGTTCCGCTTCGACGAGCAAGCTGGCGTCGAACATCTGTTCGTAGCCTTCGCGGCGAGACCGGAGCAGCTGCTGGCGCTCAAGCTCGCCTCACGCATGGCGCCCGCCGAAACCAAGCATCTGATCGCCGGCGGCAAGAACCTCTTGCTGGAGACCGAACGAGAGGACCTCTCCCAGGTCGGCACGTTCGTGGCAAGCCTGGCAGGCGACGCGATCATCGTGCCCATCGATCTCATCCACGACTGATTCTCTCGCCGTCGGCGCCGAGCTGGGCAATACTCGGGCATCCGTGGAGATGCCTTGACGAGCGAAGCCGCGCAGCAAGACTTCCGCGGCCGCGTGGCGATCGTCACCGGCGCGGCTCGCGGTCTCGGCCGCGCCACGGTGGCGCGGCTGCACGAGCGCGGCGCCGCGGTGGCCATCCACGTGCGCGACCTGGCGCGTGCCGAGGCCGTGGCTCGCGAGCTCGGTGAGCGCACGCTGGCGGTCGACGGCGACCTCGCCGGCGACGGGATCCCCGCACGGATTGTGGCGCGCACGCTCGACCGCTTCGGACGCGTCGACGTCCTCGTCAACAACGCCGCGCTGCCGCTGACGACGCGCTTCGCGCAGATCACCGCCGAGGAGTGGCGACGGGCGTTCGAGGTGAACCTCACCGCTCCGTTCCTGCTCATGCAGGCGGTGCTGCCGGCGATGCACGCGCAGGGCTACGGACGCATCGTCAATGTCTCGTCGACCGCCGGCCGCATGGTGAGCACGCTCGGCGGCGCGCACTACACGGCGTCGAAGACCGGGCTGCTGGGGTTGACGCGGGCGGCGGCCAAGGAGCTGGGCCGCTTCGGCATCACGGTCAACGCCGTCTGCCCGGGGATGATCGACACCGAGCTGACGCGCGAGAATGCAGCCGACGAGCGGCTCGCGGAGCTGGCGCGGAGCTTCCCGGTGCCTCGGCTGGGCACCGCGCGCGAGGTCGCCGACCTCATCTGCTTCGCCGCCTCGGAGGCCGCCGGCTACGTCACCGGCGCCGCGCTCGACATCAACGGCGGCGACTTGATGATGTAGGAGGAGCGAATGAAGGACGGCACGCGGGTCTTGCTCGCGCTGGTAGCGGCGCTCATCCTCGGCGCGCTGATCGCGCTCTCCGGCAACGCGTCGCTGCTCCGCGCCGCCGATGCGGTGGCGCCTATCGGGACGCTGTGGGTCAACGCCATCCGCATGACGGTGATCCCGCTCGTCGTCGCGCTGCTGGTCACCGGCGTCGCCGCGGCCGCGGATCTGCGCGCCATCGGCCGCATCGGCGGGCGCACGCTGCTGGTCTTCTTCCTGCTGCTGCTGGGGACGGCGGCCGTCGTCGTGCCGCTCGCGCCGCTGCTCTTCGCGCCGCTGCCGCTCGCGCCGGGAGCGCGGCCCGCCTTGCCGCCGGGCGCCGCGGAAGCGGCCGGCCAGCTCGCCGCAGGCGGCGAGGCGCCCGGGTTCGCCAGCTGGCTCACCTCGCTGCTGCCCACCAACCCGATCGCCGCCGCCGCGAACGGCGCCATGCTGCCGCTCATCCTCTTCACGCTGCTCCTCGCGCTCGCCATCGCGCGCAGCCCGGCCGCGGCACGCGAGACGCTGCTCGGCTTCTTCCGCGCGTTGGGCGAGGCGATGCTGGTGCTGGTGAGCTGGATCATCAAGCTCGCCCCGGTCGGCATCTTCGCGCTCGTGCTGCCGCTCGCGGCGCACGGCGCACTCGGGCTCGCCGGCGCCGTCGGCTACTACGTGCTCGTCTACTCGCTGGCGTGCCTCGCCGTCATCCTGCTGCTGTACCCGGTGGCGGCGATCGGTGGCGGGATCCCGCTGCGGCGATTCGCGCGCGCCGTGCTGCCGGCGCAGCTCATCGCCTTCAGCTCCAGCTCGTCGATCGCCTCGCTGCCCGCGCTCATCGACACCGCCGAGCGCAACCTCGACATGCCGCCGCGCATCCGCGGCTTCGTGCTGCCGCTCGCGACGTCGACGTTCAAGATCGCGGCGCCGGTGTCGTGGACGATCGGCGCCCTCTTCGTCGCCCGCTTCTACGGCATCGAGCTGCACGCCAAGGAGCTCGTCACCATCGCCTTCGCGGCCGTCTTCCTCGCCTTCGCCGTCCCCGGCGTCCCGCGCGGCGCCTTCCTGATGCTGACGCCGCTCTTCAACGCCATCGGCCTGCCCGCCGAAGGGATCGGCATCCTCATCGCCGTCGACGCCATCCCCGACCTCTTCGCGACGGTGCTCAACGTCACCGGCGACCTCACCGCCGCCGTGCTGGTGGCACGCGGCGGCGAGCAAGCGCCCGCGCGCGCCGACCTCGAACAGCCCGAGCGCGCCGCGGTCGTGCCGTGAACGTCGACGCGCCGCGGCGGCGGCGTCAACCCTCGACGTGGAAGCGCCGCGCGGTCCCCGCGCGCCCGCCGGCGCCCTTGCGGGCGCGCTGCACAACCAGCGTGTAGTCGCCCGCCGGCAGCGCGCCGGCGCTGAGCCGCGCCATCACCACGTCGGGTTGCCCGGACTCGCCGGCGGCGAGCGCCAGCATTTGTAGCGAGCCGCCCTTCACCTCGCTGCCGTCGGCGCCGAGGATGCGGGCGCCCACCGACCCGCCCTGCGCGGCCAACCCGGCGCCGACGAGGATCACGTCGGTGCTGCCGCCGTGGAGGAGGCGCGTGTGCGTGGCAGGCCGCAGCGTGCGGCCCTGGAGCACGAACGCCGGCTCGCTGGGCTCGACGACCAGCGTGCCGTCGCCCTTGCCGGGCAGGAACAGCGCGTCGAAGTCGAGGCTCCGCGTCGCCTCGCCCACGCGCAGCGGCGCGGCGAGCAGCGAGCGGCGCCCTTCGCCGCGCTCGCGTACCAGAAGGCGCAGCCGGTAGTCGCCGGGCGGCAGCTGCAACGCGCCGAGCACCCGCAAGCCGCTGGCGCCGAGGTGCGACTTCGCCTGCGCCGGATCGAGCTCCAGCACCCGGCTGAAGTAGCCGCGGCTCGCGCCCTGGGCGTCGAAGGCGTAGGCGAGGACCTCGAGTGCCGTCTTGTCCGCCGTGCCCTCGCGCCAGCGCTCCGTCGGCACCTCGACGACGAGACCGACGCGCTGGCCGCCCTCGCCGCCGCCGAGCGGCACGGCCGCCCACTCGACGCCGAGGTCGTTGCTCTCCTCATTACCGGCCAGCAGCAGCGCCGTGTCCGCCAGCCGCTCCGCCTCGTTCTGCGAGCGGAACGGCACCGGCGCGTAATAACCGCCGCGCTGCTTGACGTCTGCATGCGGCGAGCCCGGCACGCGCACCTCGAGCGGGTGGTAGGCGCCGTCGTACGGCACGTCGACCTGCACCGTCACCACGTAGCTGTGGGCGTGCTTCTCCAGGGCCGCGCCGACGTTCCTGGCGACGTCGCCGCCGTTCTCGATCACCACGCCGCCGGTCTTGTCGGCGAGCATGAAGGTGCCGTCCATGGCAAAGCCGCCGCCGTGCAGGCCGAAGAGGTCGACGACGTCGACCACCCAGCCGGCGCGGCGCATGCCCTCGAGCGCGCGCTCGAGGTAGCCGACCAGCGAGCTGCCGGCGTCGGTCGAAGTGCCGGGCCCGGCCGGCACCGCGACGTTGAGCGTGAACCCCTCGCTGAACAGCAGCAGGAACTTGCGTCCCTCGACGCCGCGCAGCGCCTCGGCGAGCGAGCTCATGGTGTCGGCCATCGCCATCGCGTGGTCGCGGCGCCGCTGCTCGACGTCGCCGGCGATGAGCTGGGCGGAATGGGTGAGGACGTTGAACTGCAGGAACCCTTCCTTGAAGTTGCCGAGCTGGGCCGACATCGAGAAGTTGATGTCGCTGGCCGCTTCGCGCGGCGTATTGCGCTCGCGCGTCTGGAAGCGCTGCGCGAGCAACGCGCGCGCGGAGAGGCCGCTCACGTGCAACGGATCGGCCGTGCCGACGGTGGCGGCCACCTTCTCGCCGCGCACCAGCGCGCCGAGGGTGTCGAGCGCCTCGCCGGCGGCGGCGCGGTCGGCGGTGAAGTTGAGCAGCACGGTCAGCTCCCCGCGCGGCAGGTACACCGCCACGCCGACGAGGTCCGAGGGCGCGAGCGCGGTGGCGAGGCTGCTGCGCGCCGAGGCGATCGCCGTCACCAGGCGCTCGGGGCGGGTGAAGGCGAAGTCGAAAAGCATCAGCACGTGCCGGCGGGCGGCGGCCGGCGGCAGAGCGGGCGCCGCCGTGGAAGACGTGGGCTCCGCGACCGCGGCCGCGCCGTCGAGGTCCACCTCCTCGACGGCGACGATCGGCAGCGGCTTGCCGCCAGCGGTGACGGCGAAGTCGCCGGCGCCGAGACCGCGCGTCGGCTCGCCGCGCGAGGAGGACACCTCGACCGGCAGCCGCACCAGGGTCACGCGCACCTCGGCGGAGAGCTCGGGATCGCGAGCGCCGGCGCCCTTGGCCGCGGCGGGTCCAGCCGCCGCGGCGCAGAACGTCGCAAGAGCAACGACGACGAGCAGACAGCGACGGGCGGCACTGAGACTTCCGGTACTTGGGCTCATGGCACTGGGCCTCATTCGGGGCTCCACGGGTTCAGCCGGGTCTGCGCGTTAGAGGGGCGGCGACGCCGACTTCCTCTGACGTGCCGGCTACCACCCTATGGCATGTGCGACCAGGCGAATTGAGCCGGCTAGGCCTGGCCGCCAAACGCGCCGCCAGGCGCCGCACTATTCGTTGCTCCGCTCCTTGGCCATCGCCGGAAACCCCGCAAGCACCAATCGTGCACGCAGGCCAGCCAGATACTCACGCAACGCTACGGGGCTCACGTTTCCGGGTATTGGGGCACCATCCGGAATCTCGATCTGTCCCACTACCCATGCGAGCTGAGCAGGCGTGAGCCCGCCGTCCTTACGGCTCGCCGGCTCGAGCGCGGTTTCGATCGGATAGCCCGCTTCCTCCAGTGTCTTCAAATCGACGAGATCACGCACTTCCGCGCGCGACAGCAATGCGCAGAGTTTGTTGGCCAGGATCTCTTCAGGAGGATCGACCACGATCGATCGGATGCGGCGCTTCTCTGGATAAAGCTGTGCGACCCGCTCTCGCACCAAGTCGACGACCACAGCTTCAACGCCGCGACGCACGAGAAATCGCTTGAAGTCAGGCGAAGTCTGGAGCCCCTCCAGCACCGCTCCGGTCTCGTCGGCAACCTCGGTCAACGTCTGCACGCCGCTATCGAGGTCCGTGCCGGTCGTGAAGAGGTCCAGGTCGTGCGTCTCGCGGTGACCCAGATAGAAGCCCGCGAGAGCTCCCCCTCCGGTCAAGAAGAACTCGCTCTCTCGCCGGAAGAAGGCGGCTAGGATCTCCTCTTGCAGGTTAGTGAGGCGGCTCTCCATCGATGAGCCCCTGCTCCCGCCACGCCGCCAAGAGAAACTCCCAAAAGGCGCGTCGACGGCCGAGATGTCGGCTCACCATGGGCCAAACGTTCATCACTGCTTGCGGCGTGGTCAGCTTCCAAACGTCTGTATCCTTCGCTTCCCGCAACACCTTCCCGAGCAGGCTCGCACGCTCCGACTCGGAGCCTTCGGCTAGACGACGACGCAGCTCGCCGACCGTCATCGGATCGTCCCAGAGAAAGTAGGGAACGGCCTCCGGGTCATCGAGATCAGTGGACAGCAGGGGAGCGCGGGTCGACATGGTGACACTCTAACCCGCGGTCTCTTCGACCGTCATGCGACGAGGGTGAGGGGTGATGCGAACGCCGATAGCATCTAGTGCCGTGGCGAGGGTTGGCTGACCGCATTCCGCAACGCGCGAGCAGCGCGTCTCTGCTGGCCGGTCCGCGGTTAGCGAGCCCGAGAGGCGACCTGGATCCGCGTTACCGCGGTCTCGAGCTTCACCAGCGCCTGTGCCAGCGCCTCGTCGCTGACGCTGCCCAGCACCGCCTCAGCCTCAGCCTGCTCGCGCTCGGCCTTGGCGACATCGATCTCGCTCGGCAGCTCGGCGAACTCGGCCATCACGGTCACGACGTCATCGGTGACCTCACAGAAGCCGCCCGAGAGCGCCAGGTAGTGCTCGATCTTGCCCTGGCGATACATGAGCTCGCCCACCTTGAGGCTGGCGATCATCGCCACGTGGCCGGGCAGGACGCCGAAGTAGCCCTTCTTGCCGGGCAGGGTGACCTCGTCGCACTCGACCTCGAGCACCTTCTTCTCGTAGGTGACGAGGACGCACTGCAGCCTTCCGAGCACCGCCTGTTCGGCGGCGTGTTGCTCAGCCACCGCTCGCCAGCCTCTTGCCGTGCTCGACGACCTCGTCGATGGTGCCCTTGTAGAGGAAGGCCTGTTCGGGGTACTCGTCGAGTTCGCCCTTGGCGATCTTCTCGAAGCCCTCGATGGTGTCGGCGATCTTGACGTAGCGGCCCTTCAAGCCGGTGAACTGCTCGGCGACGAAGAAGGGCTGCGAGAGGTAGCGCTGGATCTTGCGCGCGCGCGCCACGGTCTGCTTGTCCTCTTCGGACAGCTCGTCGATGCCGAGGATGGCGATGATGTCCTGCAGGTCCTTGTAGCGCTGCAGGATGATCTGCACCAGGCGGGCGACGCGGTAGTGGTCGTCGCCGACGATGCGCGGGTCCAAGATCTTCGACGTCGAGCCGAGCGGATCCACGGCGGGATAGATCCCCAGCTCTGAAATCTGCCGCGACAGCACCGTCGTCGCATCCAAGTGGGCGAAGGCCGTCGCCGGCGCCGGGTCGGTCAAGTCGTCGGCGGGCACGTAGATCGCCTGCACCGAGGTGATCGAGCCCTTCTTCGTCGAGGTGATGCGCTCCTGCAGCTCACCCATCTCGGTGGCGAGGTTGGGCTGGTAGCCGACGGCGCTGGGCATGCGGCCGAGCAGCGCCGACACCTCGGAGCCTGCCTGGGTGAAGCGGAAGATGTTGTCGATGAAGAGCAGCACGTCTTGCCCTTCGGTGTCGCGGAAGTACTCGGCGACGGTGAGGCCCGCGAGGCCGACGCGCAGGCGCGCGCCCGGCGGCTCGGTCATCTGGCCGTAGATGAGCGCCACTTTGCTCTTCTCGAGCGACGCCTTGTCGACCTTGGTGAGGTCGAAGGTGCCGGTGTCGTGCCAGTTCTTCATGAAGGCGTCGCCGAAGGAGATGACCTTCGACTCCACCATCTCGCGCAGCAGGTCGTTGCCCTCGCGGGTGCGCTCGCCGACGCCGGCGAACACCGAGAAGCCGCCGTGCTGCAGGGCGACGTTGTTGATCAGCTCCTGGATGAGCACCGTCTTGCCGACGCCGGCACCGCCGAAGAGGCCGGTCTTGCCGCCCTTGGTGTAGGGCTCGAGGAGGTCGATGACCTTGATGCCGGTCTCGAACATCTCGGTCTCGGTCGACTGCTCGTCGAAGGGAGGAGCCTCGCGGTGGATGGCCCAGCGCTCCTCCGACGCGACCTCGCCCAGCTCGTCGACTGGATCGCCGACGACGTTGAGGACGCGGCCCAGCGTCGCCTTGCCCACCGGCACCGAGATCGGCCCGCCGGTGTCGACCGCTTCCATGCCGCGCACCACGCCGTCGGTGGGCTTCATCGAGATGCAGCGCACGCGCGACTCGCCCAGGTGCTGCGCCACCTCGGTGACGATGTCGATCGGCACGCCGGTCTCGAGGCCGGGATCGGAGAGCCGCACGGCGTTGAGGATCGGCGGCAGCTGGCCGGCGGCGAACTCGACGTCGACGACCGGGCCGATGATCTGCACGACTTTGCCGACATTGCCGGCGCCTGCGGCTCCAGCGGTGCGATGACGTTGCTCAGCGGTCTGTGCCATGTGCGTGGATTCCTTTGTCGGCTCAGCCTTCGAGGGCGTTGGCGCCCGACACCACCTCGATCAGCTCGGTGGTGATCGCCGCCTGGCGCGCGCGGTTGTAGCGCAAGGTGAGGCGGTCGATGATCTCGCCGGCGTTCTTGGTGGCGGAGTCGCTCGCGGTCATGCGGGCCGCGTGCTCGGCGGCCTGCGACTCGAGCAGGATGCGGTAGACCTGGAAGGTGACGTAGCGCGGCAGCAGCTCTTCGAGGATCTCTTCGGCCGAGGGCTCGAACAGGTACTCGCGGGTCTGGCCGCCGGCGGCGGTCTCGGCGGCGGCGCCCTCGCCCGCCGGGATCGGCAGCAGCCGCTCCTCGGTGAGCTCCTGCGAGATGATGCTCTTGAACTTGTTGTAGATGACGTGCACGGCGTCGTAGGCGCCGGTGGCGTAGGCCTCGCGCAGGTCGGCGGCGATCTCCTCGGCCTGCGCGTAGGTGACGTTGCTGAAGAGCGTCGTGTAGCCCTTGCGCACCTTGAGCGGCCGGCGGCGGAAGAAGGCGACGCCCTTGCTGCCGAGGAGCAGCAGCTCGACGCTCTTGAGCCGCGGGATCGACTCGACGGCGCGGCGCAGCACGTTGGCGTTGAACGACCCCGCGAGCCCCTTGTCGCCGGTGACGACGATGAGCAGCACGCGCTCTTCCGGCCGCACCTCGAGCAGCGGGTGCTTGAGGCGGCCGGCCGCGTGCGCCGCGAGGTTGGCGATCACCTTCTTGATCTCGAGCGCGTAGGGGCGCGTGGCGAGGATGCGGTCCTGCGCGCGGCGCAGGCGCGCCGCCGCCACCATCTTCATCGCCTTGGTGATCTGCTGCGTGTTCTTGACGCTGCGGATCCGGCGCCGGATGTCGATCAGGTTGGCCATGGGTGAGTGCGAGCCGACGCGGGCCTCAGGCCGTCTTCTTCTCCACGGCCTCCGCCTCGGCGAGGAACTGCTCGCGCACCGTCTCCATGCCGGCGACGATCTGCTTGCCGAGGTCGTCGGAGATGGACTTCTTGTCGCGGATCTCGGCGAGCACTTCGGGCTTCTCGTCGCGGAAGTAGCGGTGCATCGCCTTCTCGTAGCCCTGCACCTGATCGACCGCCAGCTTGTCGAGCACGCCGCGAGTGCCGGCGAGGATCGACAGCACCTGCAGCTCGACGCTCAGCGGCTCGTACTGGCCCTGCTTGAGGATCTCGACGAGCCGCGCGCCGCGATTGAGCTGCGCCTGCGTCGACTTGTCGAGGTCGGAGCCGAACTGCGCGAAGGCCGCCAGCTCGCGGTACTGCGCCAGCTCGAGGCGCAGCGTGCCCGCGTTCTTGCGCATCGCGTTGATCTGCGCGTTGCCGCCGACGCGCGACACCGAGATGCCGACGTTGATGGCGGGGCGCACGCCGGCGTAGAAGAGGTCGCTCTCGAGATAGATCTGGCCGTCGGTGATGGAGATGACGTTGGTCGGGATGTAGGCCGAGACGTCGCCCGCCTGCGTCTCGATGATCGGCAGCGCCGTCAGCGAGCCGCCGCCGTTGGCGGTCGACAGCTTGCTGGCGCGCTCGAGCAGGCGCGAGTGCAGGTAGAAGACGTCGCCGGGATAGGCCTCGCGGCCGGGCGGCCGGCGCAGCAGCAGCGACACCTCGCGGTAGGCGGCGGCCTGCTTCGACAGATCGTCGTAGATGACCAGCGCGTGCTTGCCGTTGTAGAGGAAGTACTCGCCCATGGCGCAGCCGCCGTAGGGCGCGAGGTACTGCAGCGGCGCGGGCTCCGAGGCGGAGGCGGCGACGACGATGGTGTAGGCCATCGCGCCGCGCTCCTCGAGCTGGCGCACGACCTGCGCGATGGTCGAGCGCTTCTGCCCGATGGCGACGTAGATGCAGATGACGCCGCTGTCCTTCTGGTTGAGGATGGTGTCGATCGCCACCGCGGTCTTGCCGGTCTGGCGGTCGCCGATGATCAGCTCGCGCTGGCCGCGGCCGATGGGGATCATGGCGTCGATCGCCTTGATGCCCGTCTGCAGCGGCTCCTTCACCGGCTCGCGGTCGACGACGCCCGGCGCCACGCGCTCGAGCGGGTAGAACTCGGTCGAGGCGATGGGGCCCTTGCCGTCGAGCGGGCGGCCGAGCGGGTCGACGACGCGGCCGATGAGCGCGTCGCCCACCGGCACCTGCATGATCTTGCCGGTGCGGCGCACCTGGTCGCCCTCCTGCACGTCGCGCGTCTCGCCCATGAGCACGGCGCCGATCTCGTCCTCTTCGAGGTTGAGCGCGAGGCCGAAGACGTCGTTGGGGAAGGCGAGCATCTCGCTCGCCATGCACTTTTGCAGGCCGTAGACGCGGGCGATGCCGTCGCCCACGGTGACCACGGTGCCCACCTCGGCGAGGTCGACGTCGGCCTCGTAGCCGGCGAGCTCGCGCTCGAGGATGGTGGTGATTTCGTCGGCGTTCAAGGCCATGTTCGAGCTCCTGCTGATTTCGGAGAGGGCGCGCCGAGCGCGCCGTGATTGCTGAAGTCGGGCTAAGTCGAGGCCAGCTCCTTGGCGAGGCGGTCGAGCTGGCCGCGCAGGCTGCCGTCGAAGAGCTGCGAGTCCACCTGCGCCACGAAGCCGGCGATCAAGGCCGGGTCGACGCTCTCGCGCAGCTCGAGCTTCTTGCCCACCTTGGTCTCGAGCACGCGGCGCAGCTCGCTGCGGTCGTCGTCGCCGAGCGGCTCGGCGGTGGTCACCGCGGCCACGGCGACGCCCTGGCGCGCCTGGATCGCCTCGCCGATGCCGGCCACCACCTCGTCGAGATTGGCGACGCGATGGCGAGTGACGAGCGCGCGCAGCATGCGGCGCGAGAGCGGCAGCAGCGACAAGCGCTCGGCGAGCTGGTCGAGCACGCGGCGCTTGGCGTCGAGCGGCAGGCCCGGGTTCTGGAAGAAGGCCTGCAGCTTCGCATCGGATGAGAGCGCGGCGGCGAAAGAGGCGAGCTGGTCGCGCACCTTGCCCGCCTCCTCGAGCGAGCCGGCGACGCCGAGCAGCGCCTTGGCGTAGGGACGCGCGATGCGCCGCATCAGTGACTCCCCTGCTTCTTCTCGAGGCGCGCGAGATTGTCGCGGAAGAGGCGCTTCTTGTCCTCGCGCGTGAGACCGGTCGAGAGGCGCTCCTCGGCGAGCTCGGTGGCGAGCCTGGCGGCGTGCGCGGTGAGCTGCGCCTTCGCCTGCTGCAGCCCCTGCGCGATCTCGGCGCGGGCAGCGGTCTCGATGCGCGCCGATTCGCGCTGCGCCTCGGCGAGGATCTCCTCGCGCTCGCGCTGCCCCTCGCGCTCGGCGCGGGCGGCGAGCTCGTCGACCTCGCGGCGGAGGTCGGCGATCTGCGCCGCGAGTCGGCCTTCCATGCCGGCGGCCTCGGCGCGCTGGCGGTCGGCCTCGGCGAGGGCGTGCGCGAGGTCCTGCTGCTTGCCTTCGAGGAACTTGACCAGCGCCGGCCCGGCGAACTTGGCGAGCAGGCCGAGGAAGACGACGAGGTTGAGGGTCCAGAAGACTTCGTAGGGCAGGCCGAGGAAGGTCTGCTTGGCGTGCTCGGCACCGGCGTGCTCGGCCGCCTCGGCGGCGAGCGCGGGCGCGCTGAGGAGCGCACCGGTGGCGAGCGCCGCGAGCGCGCGGAAGTGGAGCCGCGAGATCAAACCGCTCTCCCCACCAGCCGCTCGCTGATGCGGGCGGCGAGCGCAGCAGCGCGCCCGGCTAGCGTCTGCTCCTCGCGGGCGCGCTCGCTTTGCAGCTCGGCCGTCGCCTGCTCGAGCATCCGCTTTGCCGCGGCGTCCGCCTCGCCGAGCATCGTGCCGCGCAGGTCGAGCGCTTCGCGCCGCAACGCCTCGCGGCGCGCGGTCGCCTCGCGGCGCGCGGCGATCAGGCGCTGGCGCTCGGCGGTGAGCGCCTCTTCGACCTCGGCCGTGGCGCGTTGCCACGTCGAGCGCGCGTCCTCGACGCGCCGCTCGCGCGCCTGCAGGATGCGCAGCAGGCGGTCGAAGAGGAAGACCTTGAGCAGGAAGTAGGCGACCCCGAAGATCGCTACCACCACCAGCAAGCTGGCATCGAACTTCACGGACCGGTCGGCTCCGTCGGCTGGGCTCCGCTGCGCTTTCGGCTGCTGCCGAAGCCGCGGCGTCGCCTCGATTTACGTGCTGTTTGTGCGACGATGGGGGGTCGCCCGCGAAAGCGCGCGGACTCTAACACGGGGCCAGAGAAGGGGTCAAAGCCGGTAGCATCGCCGCGCTTGAGCGAGTACGACCCCATCGTGCCGGTCACCGTCGCCGCGGGGAGCGACGACCTCGAGCGCGCCCGCGACCTCTTCGCCGCCGCCAGCCGGCCCTTCCTGGTGTGGCCGGTGCCGTGGATCGCCTGGGCGATCCTGCTGCCGGCGGCGGCGCTCGCCACCATGCCGGTGCTCGCCGGGCTCGGCGCCGTCGGCGTGCTGGCGCTCTGGTCGCTCGTCATCCTGCTCGGCGGCGCCGTCGAGCTCGCCGGCATCCGCCGCGGGCGCCGCCGTCACGGCCGCACGCCGCTGGGCGGCTGGGCGATGACGGTGCAGAGCAACCTGTCGCTGGTGGCGCTGGCGCTGTCGGCGGCGTTGCTGCTCGCCGACCAGGGGCGGCTGGTGCCGGGCATGTGGCTGCTCGTCCTCGGCCACTCCTTCTTCCTCATGGGGACGCTCGCCTTCCCCGCCTTTCGCGTCTGCGGCCTCGTCTACCAGATCGGCGGCTTCATCGCGCTGTGGCCGATCGGCATCGACCCGTTCGTCGTCTTCGCCATCGCCACCGCCGCCGGCAACGGGTGGATGGCGTGGGCGGTGTGGGACGCGCAGCGCTGAGCGCGGCCGCGCGCCTGCCGGCGCATCACTCGACGACGAGCACGCTGCCGCTCCAGCGGTCGGCCAGCGAGCGCCGTTCGCCGCCGAGAACGAGCAGGCCCGGGATGCCGAGGAGGAGCACCGTCGCCAGCTCGCCCACCCACCGCCGCAGCGCCTCGGCGAAGGTGAGCGGCAAATCGTCACCCGCCTGGCAGGCGAGGCCGACGGCCGCCATCCCCGGCGTCTTGCCCCAGAACGCCAGCGGCACGACGCTGTAGAAGAGCGAGAAGACGAGCAGCAGCAGCGCGAAGGGCGCCGCCTGCTGCGGCAGCTCCGGCCGCACTTCCAAGAGCCGCGCGCCGCCGAGCGCCAGCGCCGCCACCGCCGCGTGCACGCCGAGGTCGACGAGACCGGCGAAGATGCGGGCGCGGAACGGCGCCGTCCTCGCCTCGGGCGCGGCGGCGGCCGCCACCCGCTGCGGCGCCCGCGCGCTCGCCGTCACCAACGGCAGCTCGATCGGCTCCTCCGGCGGAGTCGCCTCCTCGTCCAGGTCGAGCTCGAAGAGCGTCGCCTGCTGGCGGCCGCGGCGGGCGGCGGTCATAGCGGCCGCGGCGTCAGGTACTTGGTGTAGATGCGGTAGAGCAGATCGGGGTTGCGCTGCTGGTAAGTCTGCGCGAACTGCAGCAGCCGCTGGACGTCGACGTCGCCGGGCGTCAGGCCCGAAGCCTCCTTGAGGTTGCTCTCCGCCTCGTCGGGCTTGCCCTGCTGCAGGCTCAGGATGCCCTTGTTGTAGTAGGCGGTGGTGAGCATCGTGCGCGCGTCGGCGTTGCCGCTGTCCTTCTCGAGCACGACCCAGAGGTCGCGCAGCGAGCGGTCGTACTCCTCGGCGCGCAGCAGCGACATCACGCCCTTGAGCGGCTCGACCGCCTTCGCGGCGCGCTCGCTCAGCGCCTGCTCGTCCTCGCTGAGCGGCGCGATGGCGGCCGCCTGCGTGAGCAGAGGCTGGACGGCAAGGTTGTGCCGCTCGTCCGCCGCCTTGCGCGCCTGCTGCACGAGCGTTTCGCGCTTGGCGAGCAACTCGGGCGCCGGCCCCACTGCCGCCACCGTCGCCCCCTCCTCCTGCTCCCACTGGGTGATGAGCGCCTGCGCCTCTTCGTAGTAGGGGCTCGCCGGCGGCACGCGCTTGAGCTGAGCGATGGCGACGGCGCGCTTGCCGCCCTTGTAGAGCTCGGTGGCGCGGGTGATCGGCGTCTGCTCGGGCGCCTGCGCGGCGCGCGGCTGGGGCTCGGTGTTGGGGAAGAGCGAGCTCCAGCGCGACCTCAGGAACCAGCCGGCGGCGAGCACCACGACGAGCACGCCCGCCGCGGCGACCAGCAGGTTGCGGCGCGAGGCCGGCGGCTTGACCGCCACCGCGGCCGGCCGCGCGCGCTCGTCGCTGGGCTCGGGCGGTACGAGGATCTCTTCTTTGAGATCGTCGGCGCCCGCGCCCAGCTCGTCGAGCAGCGCGGCATCGGCAGCGGCGGGCTTCGGCAGCTCGGTGAGCTCGCCGCGCTCGAGCTTGCCGAGCGCGTCGCGCGCCGCCAGGTGGTTCGGCTGCATCTCGAGCACGCGCTGCAGCGTCGCCTTGGCGCCGTCGAGGTCCTTGGCCTGCACCTGCGCCAGCGCGTCGTGGAAAGTCTCCTCGACCTGCCGCTCGTGCTCGGCCTTGGCGTTTCGCGCCTGGTCGATGCGGCGGGCGGCCTCGGCGTGGTCGATATCGATGAGGAAGATGCGCGACCAGGCGTCGATGGCGCCCTGCAGCTCGCCGCGCTGGAACTGCGCCTGGCCTTCGTCGAGCAGCTCGGCGATGCGCGGGTCGGCGTCGGAGGCGCCGCCCGGTTCGCGCGGCTCGCCTGAGTCGAAGGATGCCGCGGCCAGCGCGGGCGCGGCGTCGGCGCCGAGGTCGTCGAGCGACAGGCCTTCATGAAGGCCCTCGTGCAGGCCGGCGCCGAAATCGCCCGGGTCGAGCGGCGGCAGGTCCATCGGCAGCTCGTCGTCGTGCGACAGGCCGCCGAAGGAAAGCTCGTCCTGCGGCAGCTCGTGCGGCTGGTAGGTCGAGCCGGCGTCGAACGACGTCGGCTCGCTCACCAGCGGCTCGCCGAGAGAAGCTGCTAACGACGGCGGCGGCGGCGCGGCGGCACCGCGCGGGGACGGTGCCGAGAGTTGGCTCGCGAGCTCGGCGATCGCCGGGTGTCCGTCGTCGAGAGTGCGCGCCTTGTCGACCAGCGCGCGCGCCTCGTCGAGCTGCCCGCCCGCCATCGCGTTGCGCGCCTTGCTGAGGAAGCGGTCGACGTAGGGCGCGGCCTCCATCAGCTCCTGGGCCTGCGCCAGCATCGCCTGCAGGGCGGAATCGTTGCCGATCGCCCAGTGCTCGCTCTTGGCGAGGGCGTTGATCGACTCGAAGTCGCGCCGGGCCAGCAGCTGGCCGATCTCGCGCCGGAGGTCGCGCTGCGGCGCGGCCGTCGGCGCGGCGGGCGCCGGCGCGGCCGGCCGGGGCTGTACGGGTTGCGAGACAGTGGCCGCCGCGGCCGGCGCCGACTCGCCGTCGAGCCGCGCGCGGAGATCGTCGATCGCCAGCGGGCCGCTGGCGCCGCGCAGGCGGTCCGCGAGCACCGAGGCAGGCGTGAACTGCGAGTCGAGCTGCAGCACGAAATCGCACCCCAGCCGCGCCTCCTCGAGGCTGCCGCGAGCCGCCACGTCGAGGGTGTGCCGGAACGTCTCCAGGATGCGCTTCTGGACGTCCGCGGGGAGGCTGGGATTGCCGGCGTAGCTCATGCGCGTGCTGTGGACCGATGGGAGTCGTCGATGTTACCAGAGCGAGAATAGGGGGATGACTGCCCCGCCGCCCGCCTCCGCCGCCTCCGGTCCGCTCCTCGAATGCGTCCCCAACGTCAGCGAAGGCCGCAACTTGGAGGCCCTCGCGGCGCTCGACCGGCGGATGCGCGAGGTGCCGGGAGTGCGACTGCTCGACCTGGCGCCGGACCCGGACCACCACCGCAGCGTCGTCACCCTCGCCGGCACCGCCGAGGCGTTGCGCGAGGGCGTGCTCGCCCTCTTCGGCTGGGCGGCTGAGCATGTCGACCTGCGGCAGCACCGCGGTGTACACCCGCGAGTCGGCGCCGTCGACGTCGTGCCCTTCGTGCCGCTCGCCGGCGCGACGATGGCCGACGCCGTGGCGGCGGCGGTGAGCACCGCGGCGGCGGTCGCCGAGGCCTTCGACCTGCCCGTCTACCTGTACGAGCAGGCGGCGCGACGACCCGAACGGCGGCTGCTCGCCGACATCCGGCGCGGCCAGTTCGAAGGCTTTCCGGAGAAGATCGCGCAGCCCGACTGGGCGCCCGACTACGGTCCGCGGCGCGTGCATCCGCGGCTCGGCGTCACCGTCGTCGGCGCTCGCTTCTTCCTGCTGGCGGTCAACGCGCGGCTGGCGACCGCCGACGTGACGACGGCGCGAGCCGTGGCGCGCGCGGTGCGCGAAGCGACCGGCGGGTTGCCAGGGGTGCGCGCGCTCGGTCTTTATCTAGAGAGCCGCGGCTGCGCGCAGGTGAGCATGAACCTCGTCGACTTCCGCCGCACCTCGCTGATCGAGCTGCTGTCGCGCGTCGAAGCCGAAGCCCACGCACAAGGCACCGAGGTGGTCGCCACCGAGCTCGTCGGTCTCGCCCCGGCCGCCGCGCTTCTCGAGCCGCTGCGCGCACTGCTGCGTACGGACGCGCTGGGCGCGCGCCAGATCGTCGAATGGCGGCTGCTAGAGGAAGAGTCGCGAGCGCGCTGACGTGGTGAGACGGCGTCATCGAGATCGCTTCGTCGCTCACGCTCCTCGCGATGACCTGATGTCATCGCGAGCGCAGCGAAGCGATCTCGATGCCTTATGCGCCGCTACGCTCGCCAAGCGCGGCAAGCAGCCGCTGCGGCAAACCGCCGAAGCTGCCGGACGACATGGACGCCACGACGTCGCCGGGTTGGGCCACGGCGAGGATCGCCGCGAGCAGCGCGTCGTAGTCGGCTGCGATCGTGGTCGTCGTGCCGCCTTCGCCGAGCTTCGCCGCCAGCGCGTCGAGGTCAAGACGTTCTTCGGGCGGCAGGCGCGAGGCGTGGAAAAGCGGCGGCAGGAAAGCGCGGTCGGCGCGAGCGAGCGCGTCGAGATAGCCGGCATAGAAGAGCGAGCGGGCGGCCGAGAGGGAGCGCAGCTCGAGGGCCGCGAGCAGCCGCCGGCCGGGGTATCGGCGGCGCATGGCGTCGAGCGTCGCCGCCACGGCGGTCGGGTGATGAGCGAAGTCGTCGACGACGGTGACGCCGGCCGCCGTGCCCAGCTCCTGCAGGCGCCGCGCGACGCCGCGGAAGCGGCCGAGGGCGTCGGCCACTTGCTGAGGGTCGTAACCATCTGCCGCCACCGCGGCCCACACCGCGATCGCGTTCTCCAGGTTGTGCAGCCCGCCGAGGCCCGGCGACAGCTCCGCCTCGCCCGCCGGCCCGACGACGCGGCAGCGGTAGCGCGCCGCCTCCTCCACCGGTGGCTCGAGCGGCCGCACCTCGTTGCCTTCGCCGAAGCCATAGAAGACGACGCGGCACGGTGCCGTGCCCGCGAGCTCGCGCACTTCCGGCCGGTCGCCGCAGGCCACCACCAAGCCGTCGGCGGGCATCTGCTCCAGCAGCTTGCGATACGCCGCGAGCAGCGTCTCCGGCGAGGCGTAGAGGTCGGCGTGGTCGTACTCGCCGCTCGTCCAGATCAGGGTCTGCGGCCGGTAGTGCAGGAACTTCGGCCCGCGGTCGAAGTAGGCGGCGTTGTACTCGTCGCCCTCGACGACGAAGCGCGGCCCGCTGCCCAGCGCCCAGCTCGCTGGCAGGTCGAGCGGCAGGCCGCCGATCAGGTAGCCGGGGTCGCCGCCCAGCTCGTGCAGCGCGAAGGCCGCCATCGCCGTGGTGGTGGTCTTGCCGTGCGTGCCAGCGACCACCAGCGGCCGCCGGTCGGCGAGACAGAAGCGGTAGAGCGCCTCGGGCATCGACAGCAGCGGCAGCCCGCGACGCTCGGCTTCGACCGCTTCGACGTTGTCGCTCCGTATCGCGTTGCCCACCACTACGAGGTCCGGCGCGGGATCGAGGTGCGCCGCGTCGTAACCCGTCATCGGCACGATGCCGGCCCGCTCGAGCAGCGTCGACATCGGCGGATAGAGCGGCCCGTCGCTGCCGCGGACGCGGTGCCCGAGCGCCTGCATCAGGCAGGCGAAGGGCGCCATGCCGGTGCCGCCGATGGCGATGACGTGGATGTCGAGCGGGCGGCCGGTGACGGAGAGCGGGGCTCGCGGACGCTGCTGCTCCGGGGCCGCCACTCGGCGCGGAATATAGCAGCGCGCTGAATCATGGCAGCGTGCGGAGAGGGTACGATCGGAGGACCGACGGAGGCGCCGATGCACCAGCGAAGCCGCACGTTCCCCATCGTCTCGCCGCTGCGGCCGCTCGCCGTCGCCGCGCTCGCGGCAGGGCTCGCCCTGTTCGCGCCGCCGGCGCCGGGGCAGTCGGCGGCGCGGGCGCCAGCGCCGGCCGCCGAGCCCGGCGTCGCGCCGCCGCCGCGCGCCATCGCCGCCGAGCCGGTGTGGGACGCCGGCATCGTCGCCAAGGGCACGCAGGTGGTGCACGAGTTCACCATCAAGAACACCGGCAGCGAGATGCTGCAGATCCGCGAGGTGCGTCCCGCCTGCGGCTGCACGGTGGTGAGCTACGACCCCGCCATCCCGCCGGGCGGCGAGGGCAAGGTGCGCGCCGAGGTCGACACCGGCAGCTTCAGCGGCGCCATCGCCAAGGAGGTCACCGTCTTCACCAGCGACCCGGGCAACGCGATGATCCAGCTCACCATCCGCGCTCAGGTGCGCGCGGCGCTGGATGCGCAGCCGGGCTACTTCCGCTTCCTGCACGTCGTCGGCGCGCCGCCCGAGAGCGGGCAGCAGATCGTCTGGTCGGCCGACTTTCCGGAGCTGCAGGTGCTGTCGGTGACCTCGCCGACGCCGGCGCTCACCGTCACCTTTCGGCGCGCCACCGATGCCGAGCGCGAGCCGCAGGGGCGTGGCAACCAGTGGGTGATCGCGGCGACGCTCGCCGCCGAGCCGCCGCCGGGACCGCTCTCCGGCGACGTGCGCGTCGAGACCAACCACCCGCGCAAGAAGGTGCTCGAGATCCCCATCGCCGGCTACGTGCGGCCGGTGGTGATGGTGACGCCGCCCACCGCCGACTTCGGTACCTTCCCCGGCGGCCAGCCGCGCAAGGGCAGCGTGCTGATCACCAACTACGGCAGCGCGCCGCTGCAGCTGCTCGGCGTCGACAGCGACGTCAGGGGGCTCGTGGCGCGCATCGACGAGCGCGAGAAGGGCAAGCGCTTCGACCTCGCGCTGACGCTGAGCTCGGACGTCGCGCGCGGGCCGCTGCGCGGAGCGCTGCGCGTGCGCACCAGCTCGCCGAAGCAGCCGCTGCTCGAGGTGCCGGTCGTGGGAGAGGTGAAGTGACGCCGCTCGTCGAGACGGCCGCGTCGCGGCCGCAAGGGCGGGCGGCCGACGCGCTGCGGCCGTTGCAGCTGGCGATCGGGGAGCTCAAGTTCGCCGAGGGCTCGGCGCTGCTGTCGTTGGGCGACACCAAGGTGCTTTGCGCAGCGTCGGTGGAGCCGCGAGTCCCACCCTTCCTCGCCGGGAGTGGCCGCGGCTGGGTGACGGCGGAGTACGCGATGCTGCCGCGCGCCACGCAGACCCGCAACGCGCGCGAGGTGGCGAAGGGCCGGCCGTCGGGGCGCACGAGCGAGATCCAGCGGCTGATCGGACGCAGCCTGCGCGCGGTCGTCGACACCGCCGCGCTGGGCGAACGCACGGTCACGGTCGACTGCGACGTGCTGCAGGCCGACGGCGGCACCCGCACCGCGAGCGTCACCGCCGGCTACGTGGCGCTCGCCGAAGCGCTCGCCAAGCTGGTGCTCACCGGCGACCTGCCGAAGCTGCCGCTGCTCGAGCCGGTGGCCGCGATCTCGGTGGGCATCGTGCGCGGCGTGCCGGCGCTCGACCTCGAGTACGTCGAAGACCAGGAGGCCGAGGTCGACATGAACGTCGTCGCCACCGCCTCCGGCCAGCTCGTCGAAGTGCAAGGCACCGGCGAGCGCCGCGGCTTCGCGCGGAAGGAGCTCGACGCGTTGATCGACCTCGCGTTGGCGGGCATCGCGCAGATGATCGCCGCGCAGCGTCGGGCGCTGGCGCCGCTGTTCGCCCAAGTCGAAGAAGTGCAGAGCAAGCCGCGAGCGAAGAAGGAGCCGAAGCGCGAGAAGGACCTCTGGGGTCCACCTCGCTAGGAGCGACGAACGTGACTCAGCCAGCCACTCGCACGCTGCCGCCGGAGCTGGATCTCTTGCTGACGACGCTGAGGGACCTGCTGCCGGAGCTCCACGACCGTCACGGAGTGGCCAGCCTCGCGGTGTTCGGCTCGCGCACGCGCGACGACGCCACACCCGAAAGCGATCTCGATCTGCTCGTGACGTTCGACCGCCCGATCGGGCTCTTCGAGTTCATCGGCCTGGAGCAGGAGCTGGGCGAGCGGTTCGGCTGCAAAGTCGACCTCCTCACGCCCAATTCGATCCACCCGCGCCTGAAGGAACGGATCCTCCACAGCGCCGTTCCCGTATGACCGCGCCGCGAGACGTGCGGCCGTTTCTCGAAGACGTACTCGCATACGCGGAGAAGGTCGACCTCATCCGTGCGGGACTCTCGTCGGCCGACGACCTGCGGCGAGACGACATCCGGTTTCTCGCGCTCTCGAAGGCGCTCGAAATCATCGGGGAGGCGGTGAAGGGCGTTCCCGACGACGTGCGGGCGCTCGCGCCTTCCGTCCCGTGGCGATCGATGGCGGGCTTGCGCGACAAGCTGACCCACGGCTATCGAGAGGTGGATGTCGACATCGTCTGGCGATCGGCGACGGTCGAGCTGCCGGCCGTCGTTCCGACGGTTCGCGATTTGCTCGCGCGCCTCACGGGCGAAGAGGGCTCGGCGCCGAAGTAGCGACGACCCGCATGATGGCGTAACGGCCGGTTGGTTTGCGTCGGCGACCGCTACACGTCCACCCACTCGAGCGACAGCGCGTCGGCGCCGAGAAACCTCGCACCGATCTTGGCGAAGCGGGTGCCGGCGTCGGTGACGCAGAAGTGGTGCTCGGCTTGCTCGCTGCTCTCGTCGCGCGCGAGTTGGTGGCGGAGGAGGTCGGCGGCGACGACTTCGGCCACGGCTTCGGCGGAGTCGACGAGCGTCACGCCCGGGCCCATGACTTCGGCGATGACGCGGCGCAGCAGCGGGTAGTGCGTGCAGCCGAGCACCAGCGTGTCGATGTCGCGGGCGGCGAGCGGAGCGAGGTAGCGGCGCGCCACTTCCGCGGCAACGGGATCGTCGTGCCAGCCTTCTTCGACCAGCGGCACGAACAGCGGGCAGGGCTGGCTCACCACCTCGACGTCGGGCCGTAGGCGGCGGAGCTCGCGGCCGTAGGCGTCGGAGTCGATCGTCGACTCGGTGGCGATGACGCCGACCTTGCCGCGCGAGACGGCGGCGGCGCGCGCCGCGCCAGGCCCGAGCACGCCCCAGAGCGGCACCGGCGGCTTCAGCTCGCCCACCGCGACGGCGGACGCCGTGTTGCACGCCACCACCACGGCCTTGACCCCGCGGCCGACGAGGAAGTCGACGTTCTTCTTCGAGTAGGCGAGCACCGTCTGCGGCGACTTGGTGCCGTAGGGCAGCCGCGCCGTGTCGCCGAGATAGAGAATCGACTCGCGCGGCAGCAGGCGCTGCAGCGCGGCGACGACGGTGAGGCCGCCGACGCCGGAATCGAAGACGCCGATCGGTCGTGAGCTCGCTTCCCGCGCGCCGGCTGCGCCCGCCGGCGATGCCGTCGGCCGCGCTGCCTCGCCCCTCACTTGATCCACTTGCGGTCTTCGAGCAGCGGCGCCGAGGTGTCGATGTGCCCGGAGAAGGTGATCCGCTGCGCGCCGTTCCACAGCAGCACCACCGAGCGCGCGCGCGGCTCGTTGGCGAGCACGCTGTCGACGAAGCTGTAGACGCGCAGCAGCTCGAGGTCCGAGCCCGACGGCGGGGGCGCCGGCTGGTCCTTCGCTGCGAGATCGACGTACGCGACACCCTGCGCGTCGAGGAACGCGTCGGCCACGGTGACGCCCGCGGGCAGCGGCGCCACCAGTCCCGCCGTGCGCGGCCCGGCGAGGAGCGCCGCCACCACCGCGGCGACGCGGCCGTCGGCCTGGAGCGGAATCGCGACGTCGCGGGTCTCCGCGTGCAGGTAGCCGTCGGGGCCCGGGAAGAGCAGCGACACGGTGGTGTTCTCCGTCGGCCCGACCGGCGGCGGCGTCGCGCCCGGCTTGGCTTCCTTGCCGCCGCCGCAACCACTCCACGCGAGCGCAGCGATCGCTGCCGCCGCGACGCCCAGCATCGCCGCGCGCGCCGCCCGCGACGCGCCGGCCTGGCGCCGCTCTCCACCGGCCGCGCGCGCGCTCATCGGATGGCGGCCTGCGCGTCCGGCGCCGCGTCGGGACGCCCTTGCGCCTGGTAGCGCGACACCGCGCGCACCAGCGCGTCGACGAGCTGCTGCCGGTACTCGACGGTGAGCAGCTTCTTCTCCTCTTCAGGGTTCGAGATGAACCCCAGCTCGACGAGCACCGCCGGCATCGCCGCGCCCATCAGCACGCGGAACGGCGCCTGCTTGACGCCGCGGTTGCGCAGGCCGAGGGCGGTGTTGAGCTCCTCCTGCACGATGCTCGCGAAGCGCTGGCTCTCGGCGAGGTGCTGGCTCTGCGCCAGGTCCCACAGGATCAAGTCGAGACCGGCTACCGACGAAGCGCCCTGCGCATCTGGACCACCAGGCGTCGCCGCGCCCGGCGCCGCCGGCGGCATCACATTCTCCGCCCGCGCCGCCGCCGCCGCGCGCGCGTCGCTCGCCTCGAGGCTCAAGAAATACGTCTCGGCCCCGGTGGCGCCGGTGCCCACCGACGAGTTGAGGTGGATCGAGATGAAGAGCTTCGCGCGGTGCTGGTTGGCGATGGCGGCGCGCGTGTCGAGCGGCAGCTCGGCGTCCTCGTCACGCGTCAGCTCGACGTCGACCGGCAGCCGCTGCTGGAGCTCGCGCGCCAAGCCCTGCGCGAGCAGCAGCGTCAGCTCCTTCTCCTGCGTGCCGCTGGGTCCGATGGCGCCGGTCTCGACGCCGCCGTGGCCGGGGTCGATGACGATCGTCGGCCGCTGCGGCGGCGTCGGCGTTCCCGGCGCCGCGGCGACGCGCTGGTAGACGTCGAAGACCAAGCGATACGGGTCCTGCTGCTGGTAGTGCTCCACCACCGCGCCGGGCGCCACGTCGAGCAGGATCTTGTCGTCGGCGAAGCGCAGCGACTGCACCAGCGAGTCGACGACCTCGGGCGGCCGCGAGGGCTGCGCCACCTGGTCGCCGAGCATCGTCACCTCCACGCGCTGGCCCTTCTCCTGGACGTTGACGCGCGGCGCCTCGGGGAACTGCAGCACCAGCGTGGTGAGCCCCTGCATGTGCACCAGGCTCCACTCGACGGGCACGACGCGCCGCTGCTGCGGCGTGGCGACCAGACGGCGGCTCGCCGCGTCCCACGCAATGTCCCAGTGCAATGACTCGCCGAAGCTCCTCTTCAGCAGCTCGAGCGGCACCCAGGGGCCGGCCTCGCCGCCGACGACGGGCTGCGGCAACTGCAGGATCGTGCGGCCGACGGTGGCGACCGTGCTGCCGGGGCCGAAGACCGTCTCGACGTCGCCCGTCTTCAGCACCCAGCCGGCGCCGCCGGGGCCGAGCCGCAGCTCGCCGCCGAGCAGCGGCGCCAGCGGCGGCAGCGCGAAGAGCGGCCCGGCGCCGCCGATCAGCGCCGAGCCGGCGACGTCGCGCCCGGCCACCGAGATCGTCGCCGGCGTGTTGGTGAGCGCCGTCGGCGCCGGCGGCGGAGTCGGCGTTCCTTCGTTCGTGGGCTCGCCTTCGCCAGGCGGCGGTTCCGCGGGCGGAGCTTGCAACGCCCGCAATGTTGCGCCAGGAGGCGGCGTCTGCGGAACGAGCCGCTGCGCGGCGAGCAGCCCGCACGTCACCAGCAGGGCGAGGAGCAGGGCAAGGCGCCGCCGCACGAGCGGCAGAATAGCACCCGCCCCCGCGGGCGAAGCCCGCATCGTCGCGATATCCTGCGTCTCGCGACGAGGAGGGGTGCGCGATGCAGATCCGCCAGTTCCGCGTGGTGCTCAAGGCCAAGAACTTCGACCGCACCTGCAACTTCTACGGCGAGGTGCTGGCGCTACCGCGGCTGCAGAGCTGGGACGACGAAGAGGGCCGCGGCGCCCTCTTCCAAGCCGGCACCGGCGCCGTCGAGGTGATCGGCCGCCCGCGCGACTCGCACGGCTGGGACGAGGACTTCGACTACTCGGGCCCGCAGCACAAGCTGGTGCTCTCGTGGATCGTGCCGTCCGCCGAGCGCACTTACGAGGAGCTGCTCTTCCGCGACAAGAACGTCCCCGGCGGCCTGCGCAAGGCCCCCGACGGCGCGCTCACCTTCGAGACGCACGACCCCGACGGCGTGCGTATCCTCCTGCGCGAAGAAGGTCGTTAGGGCCGGCACCGTCGCGAGGCACGGGCTGGGCGGGGGGCGGCCCCGGTACTCGCGCAAATCCCTTGCCTGCTAGGATTTGCGCACAACTCCATGAATCAGATCGGCAAGTACGCCATCGTCGGCCAGATCGGCACCGGCGGGTTCGGCGTCGTCTACGAAGGGCGCGATCCGTTCCTCAAGCGGCGCGTCGCGATCAAGACCTGCAGCTCCGAAGAGCCGGAGATCCGCGACCGCTTCTTCCGCGAGGCGGAGATCGCCGGCAATCTCCAGCATAGAAACATCGTCACCGTCCACGACTTCGGCATCCAGGACGGCGTGCCCTACCTGGTGCAGGAGTACCTGACCGGCGAGGACCTCGACCGCATCGTCGCGCGCCGCGAGCCGCTGCCGCCGGCGCAGCGCGTCGACATCCTGCTGCAGGCAGCGCGCGGGCTCGAGTCGGCGCACAAGCAGGGCGTCATCCACCGCGACGTCAAGCCGGCCAACATCCGGCTCACCGCCGACGGCACGGTGAAGATCATGGACTTCGGCATCGCCAAGCTCTCCAACGTGGCGAGCCACCTGACGCGCACCGGCATGACGCTGGGCACCGCGGCCTACCTGCCGCCCGAGCAGATCCGCGGCACGGCGGTCGACCACCGCGCCGACGTCTTCTCGTTCGGCGTCACCGCGTACGAGCTGCTCACCTACAAGCGGCCGTTCACCGGCAAGACGATCTCGGCGCTCTTCTGGGAGCTGCTGCAGCGCGAGCCCGAGCCGCTCACCAACCACTGGCCGTCGTGCCCGCCGGCGCTCGAAGGGATCGTCGCGCGGTGCGTCGCCAAGGACCCGCAGAAGCGCTACGCGAGCTTCGGCGAGCTGATCCCGGAGCTCGAGGCGGTGCTCGCCGAGATGCAGCGGCCGGGGCGTGGCGAGGACAAGACGCTGCCGCATCCAGCCAGCCAGGCTGCGAGCGGAGCGGCGGCGGGGTTGCCGCCGACGCTTCCGGCCTTCGGAGCGCCCAAGCCTCCGCCGGCGGCGAAGAGCGCTGCGTCGCCGGCGACGAGCGGTGCGCCACCTGCCGCGCCGGCACCTACGGGCGCTCCCCTGCCGGCGCCATCGCCCCGGCCCGCGCCGGCGCGCTCGGCCAACGAGCGCTTCGAGGCCGCGCTGACCACCGTGCGCCGCACGCAGCCGCCACCGACGGAAGGTCTGCTCGGCGACGTCGAAGAGGCGCTTGCCGGCGCGGGGGCCGCCGCTCACGCGCGCCGCGCCCGCGAGCTGCTCGCCAAAGGCGACCTCGAAGCGGCGGAGAAGGAGCTCGCCGGCGTCCCCGCGAAGGCGGGCGCCGAGGTGGCGGCGGTGCGGCGGCAGGTCGCGCGGGCGCGCGCCGAGCGCTCGCTGGCGCAGGCGGCGGCGCTCTGGCAACAGGGGCAACCACAGCCGGCGCTGCAGATGCTCGATCAGCTGCTGGCGCTGGTGCCCGACCACCAGGACGCGCAGCGCCTGCGCGACAGCTGGCGCGCCGAGATCGCGGAGCGCGAGCGCGCCCGCGCCGCGGCGGAGGAGGAGACCACTGCTCGGCGCTCGGCGATCGGCAAGGCGGTGGCGGAAGCCGAGTCGCTGCTGGCCCACGGCGATCTCGACGGCGCCGAGGCGGTGGTCGCGGCGGCGCAGGCGCGGTTGGGTTCGCACCAGCCGCTGCGCGACCTGCGGCGGCGCATCGCGCTGGCCCGCGGCACCCCGCCGTCGGCGCCCGCTCAGAGCGTGGCGACGCGCGTCAGCGTCGACGCCAGCACCGTCGGCGTCGGCATCGGCGCCATCGCGGCGGCGCAGCAGCGGATCGAGGCGGAAGGGCGCGGGCGCGCTGGCGGCGTCGCACCAGCGCCACCCGCAGCAAGTGTTACCGCCTCCGGTACCGCGGCGGCGCCGGCGTCCGGCGTCGCGTGGCCCCGTCCAGACCTGCCGGGAGCGGGGCACCCGCGCCCGCCTTCGCGCACCTATCCGTTGCCGCCAACAGTCGCTGCCGCCGCGAGTGAGGACGGCGATGACGCGAGTGCCGCGGCTGCGCGCACGCGCTGGCTGCTGCTCGGCATCGGAGCCTTCGTACTGCTTCTGGTGCTCGCGCTTCTCGTGCGCTGGCTGTCGACGCGGTCGAGCAACGCCGAGACCGCGCCCTCACCGACGCCCGTGGCCACGGCTTCGGCCGCGCTCTCGCCAATCGGCGTCGCCGTCGCGGCGAGCCCGAGCACCAAGTCCCTCGTGACCGACCGCGAGGCCACGCTGGTGCAGCATCCACCGGCATCGTTCCCAGCCGGTGTGCCGCGCCGTCGCACCGTGGTCACGATGGACGTGCTCGTCGGCGCTGACGGCAAGCCTCTCGACACGCGCGCGCACGCGGGCACCGTCGCCGATCCGCGCCTCGTCGCCGAGGCGCAACGGGTGGCCCGCCGCAGCATCTACACCGCGGCGATCCGCGGCGGGGTGCCCGCGGAAACGTGGCACCCCGTCGAGATCGTCTTCGAACCGCCGCGCTGATCCGCTACGCCGCCGCCTCCGCGCCGCCGGCCCCCGTGCCGCCGGCACCAGTCTCGTCGGCCGCCACGGCACCGCGTCCGCGCACGAACAGCCATCGCACCACGGCGAGTACCAGCAGCGTGACGCCGAAGGTCACCACGATCGTCGCCCCGGTCGGCAGGTCGAGCACGAACGACAGCGCCACGCCGCCGGCGGAAACCAGCGCGCCCATCGCCCAGCCGATGGCGAGCCGCGGCCCCAGTCTCTGAGCGAACAGCATCGCGGTCACCGAGGGCACGATCAGGAAGCAGAACACCAGCAGCACGCCGGCGATCGCCACCGAGCGGGTGACGACGAAGCCGAACGAGGCGTAGAAGAGGAAGTCCCACCACCGGACGTTCCAGCCGCGCCGCTCCGCCTCCGCCTCGTCCATCGAGATGAGCAGGAAGCGCCGGCGGAAGATGTAGTGGAAGACGCCGACCAGGACGTACAGCACCGCCGTCAGGCCCAGCTCCGGCCAGGTGACCGAGAGGATGTTGCCGACCAACATCTCCTTCAAGTGCTCGGTCTCCTGCGTCGCTTTCGACATCACCACGATGGCGAGCGCCGCCGACACCGCGTAGACGATGCCGATGATCGCCTCCTGCGGGATGCGCGTCTTCCGGTGCACGCGCGAGAAGGCGAAGATGCCCGCGCCCAGGAAGGTGAAGGCGAGCGAGAAGAGGTAGGCGGTGCCGGAATGCAGGTCGTAGCCGGCGAGGTACGCGGCCGTCGTGCCGACGGCGGCGATCTGCGCCAGCGCGAGGTCGACGAAGATGACGCCCCGCTCGACGACGTGCACGCCGAGGTAGGCGTGGATGCCGGTGACGATGAGGCTGGCGACGAAGGCCGGCAGCAGCAGCTGGAAGATGCTCATGACGCTTCCCCTCTCGCGCTCAGCGCTTGACCGTAGCGACGAAATTGTTGACGTTGGTGTCGAAGAGCGCGAAGTAGTCGCCGATCGCGTCCGTGCCGCCCACCGAAGGGTAGAACGTCAGCACCTTGGCGCCGGTCTTGTCGGCGATGTACTTCGGCGTCTTGGCGTCAAAGTAGGGCTCCATCAGGATGACCGGCACCTTCTGTTGCTGGATCGCGTTGATGATCTCCAACGTGTGCGACGGCGAGGGTGGGATGCCCGGCTTGGGCTCGACGTGCCCGACGACTCGCAAGCCGAAACGCTTGACGAAGTTCGGCCAGGAGTCGTGGAAGGTGACGACCGGCAGGCCCTGGTAGGGCTTCATCTTCGCCGTCCACTCGGCCTCCTTCTGGGTGAGGCGCGCTTCGAAGGCGGCGAGGTTCTTGGTGTACGTGGCGGCGCCGGCGGCGTCGAGCTGCGACAGCCGCCGCGCGATCGAGCGGGCGATGACGCGGCCGTTCTCGGGATCGGTCCAGTAGTGCGGATTGCCGTAGGGGTGCACGTCGCCCATGGCGCGCGTCACCTGGCCGGTGGGCCGGCCGAGGATGTCGCAGCCCTGCGAGGCGTCGAGGTAGCCGGGGCTGCCGGGATGGATCTTGCCGTTGCGCGACTGGTCGATGAGCGGCGGCAGGTACCCGATCTCGAGCTCGAGCCCGGCGACGATCAGCAGGTCGGCGCGCGACAGCTTGAGCACGAACGACGGCTTGGCGTCGACGAAGTGCGGGTCCTGGTAGCCCTTGGCGATGGCGAAGGCGTCGACGCGGTCGCCGCCGACCGATTGCGCGATCGAGGCGAGGTCCTGGAGAGTGGTGACGACGTTGACCTTGGCTTGGGCGGCGCCGGCGAACGCAACGAGCGCGCAGGCGGCGAAGAGCGGACGCAGTATCTTCATGGCGTGATTCCTCGTGTAGTGGTCAGAAGGGATGAGCGCCGTGGGCGCCGATGGCGAACTGCAGTTGCAGCAGCAGCTCGTTGGCGTCAACGGAATCGCGCTCGAGCAGCTCGTAGCGGCGGTGGCGCAGCTCGCCGCGGAGCTGCGAGAACTCGCTGGGCCAGAAGGTGAGCACGGCGGCCTCGCCGCTGTCGGTGAGGTCGTCGAAGTCGGCGTGATCGGCGACCTCGTAGCGGCCGCCGACGAACCAGCGCTTGGCGAGCTGCCACTCGCCGGAGACGAACCAGCCGAGCGACAACGCATCCGAGCCTGGCTGCTCGCGGCGGCTGCGGATCGCCTCGGCGCGCGCGGTGAACGAGCGGTAGGAGGCGGTCTGCAGCGGCTTCCAGCGGAGCGTGGCGTCGAAGCCGGCGAGGCGCGTCGTGCCGTGCTCGAGGAACGAGCCTGGCTCGCCGGGCGCCACGTCGATGGCGTTCGGTCCCTGCGCCCATGACACGCCGAGGTCGAGGTTCGTCGCCTCGGTGAGGTCGCGGAAGACGCGATAGCGGAGGTCGTAGGCGAGGTCACGGCGCTTGTCTTCCTGGAAGAGCCCTTCGCGCTCGCCGCGGAAGATGGCGACCGTGGCCTCGGAGAAGGTGTCGGCGGGCAGCGGCACGAGCCGCGAGATCGTCACGCCGTCGCCGGCCCAACCTTCCTCGCCGCCGAGCAGGTTCTGGATCGGCAGTGGCTCGTCCGCCCACGGCAGCACGTGCAGGTGGAGCGGGTTGGTCTTGCCGAACGGCGCGCGGATGCGCCCCACTTTGGCGAGCAGGCCGGCGGGCAGTGCGGTGAAAGTGAGATAGCCCTCCTCCACGTTGCCGCCCTCGTCGCCGAACGAGATGAAGACGTCGGCGCGGGCGTAGGGATCGACGATCGCCTGCAAGCCGAGCTCGGA
Source organism: Thermoanaerobaculia bacterium (assembly GCA_036005845.1). Taxonomy (GTDB): domain Bacteria; phylum Acidobacteriota; class Thermoanaerobaculia; order Multivoradales; family JAIOJS01; genus DASYQD01. Next base: position 69,510 of record DASYQD010000056.1, read on the forward strand.
CTCGCGGAGGTCGAGGCTCGGCAGGTTCTCGACCTCGTTGTGGCCGGCGACGCCGAGGAAGTTGCCGATCAGCGAGATCGACGGGTTGAAGTAAGTGGAGCCCTCCGCCGGCGCCGCGGCGGCAGCCTCGGTCGGCGGGGCCTCGGACGGCGGCAGCTCCGACGGCGGCAGCTCGGCCACCGGCACCGTCGTCGCGGCTTCGCCGGCCGGAGTCTCGGTGGGCGGGGCCTCCGCAGTCGTCGCCGGCGCCTCGGCCGGCGGCGCTTCGCCGCCGGCGTTCGCGGCCGCTTCCTGCTGGCTAGGCGAGGCGGCCGGCGCCTCCGCCGCCTGCTGGGGTTGTGCTGCACCGGCGGCTGGCGCCGGCGCCGCGTTCTCGAGCGCGTCGAGCTTCTGCTCGAGCGCCGCCATGCGTTGCTCGTAGTCGGCGCGCAACGCGGCGATCTCCGCGCGCAACGCCGCGACGTCGTCGGGACCAGGGCTCGCCGGCGGCGCCTGCGCGCGCACCGCTGAGCCGGCGAACACCGACGCCAACAGACAAACGACGATCGTCGGGCCGAGCCGCGACCGTCCCTCGGGACAGCTCTGCATCGTTCCTCCTCGCGCCTGCGGATGCGCTCCGCGACGCCATCAGTCAATCTCAGGGCGTGCGCGCGACCACCGCGTGCACGCCGGTGACGGATGGTGGCGTCAGGCGAGAGGCGGCCCGCGCGAGGCGGGGAGGCGAAGCGGCGGCGCCGCGCTGAGGTGGCGCGTTCTGGCGGCTGCGTCGCCGACGAGCACGAAACCGGCCTGCTGGCGTTGCGCGGGAAGAGCGCTGCCGATCGTCTGCAGCTGCAGCACGCAGGCGTTGCAGCGCGGCAGCTCGACCGAGGCCGAGGGCTCGAGGTGCCGTGACGGCCCCGGCGGACAGATCGTCAGCCAGACCCGCGTCGGCCCGCCGAGCACGCCGTGCTGCTCGAGCCCTTCTGTCGACGAGTGCATCGGCACCAGGCCGAGCACGAGCGCGGCGGTGACCAGCCACAACGGCCAAGCGTGGCGGCTGAGCCGCGAGAGCCAGGGACGGCGGGCGGGCGCGCAGCGGCGCATCCGCACATAGTAGCCGCAACGTCCGCAGTTTGCGGCCCTCGGAGCCGCTGTGCTATCTTCTGCGCCGCCTTTGCGCCCCGCCCGCCCGGCCGGCGCGAAGCAGGCTCTTTCACGGCGCATTCGTCTAGGGGTCCAGGACACCGCCCTCTCACGGCGGGAACAGGGGTTCGAATCCCCTATGCGCTACCAGCACTTAGCCCCGCCCGTAACCCGCCGCACTAATGGGCACCGAACAGAGCGCCACTCTGACCAGCCCTGCTAAGCGGCTTCTGAAGGTGTACGAGCGGGCTCGGCTCGTTGAAGTGGCCAGGGGTGCGAGTGGTCAGGATTTCTGGGCGAGTGTTTTGGGCGTGGAGGACGTCTCCCGCACATTCGAGATGCTCGGCTTAATCCACGCCCTCTTTGCAGCTACTTTCTTCGACCTAAGAGCCAGCGGGCTTGAACACTACATTCCGAAGTTGGAGCAGCTGCAGATCGGCAGTCTGGGGCCTGCTTCTCTTGCCAACCCTTGGCCACACTTGCGCGAGCGAATCGATGAGGCGGGAATGGTCACACTCCGGGCCGCTTCCGATCTGCTTACCCCACGGTCGAACGAGATCGAGGTTTCTGAAGAGACCCTCGCAGAACTCCGGTCAGAAGTCATTGCCGTTCTCGAGCGGATCCGCTCTGACAAAGAGGCAGGCAAGGTCTCGGTGGAACTTGCGGAGCGGCTCACTCACCACCTCCAAAGGGCCCTGGACGCTCTAGACCGATACCCACTTGAGGGCGCCATTGTCCTCCGCGCCACAGCAGATGCCGGTCTCTCTGAAGTCGTGCTACATCACAGCGAGCATCAGTCCCCGGCTGAGCGCAGCGAAGGAGTTGTCGGCTGGCAGCGCCTCGTTGGAAAATTCTTCAAGGCCAGTGCGCCGTTTCTGACGCAGCAGCTGGTTGCAGGCGCAGTACAGGGCGCCACCAAAGCACTCGTCGAGACCCTAATGCTAGGTTAGGCAGCCGGTCGATGACCGGCAAGCGCATCCGGCCCAAGACGAGAGAAGCCCGCGCGCGTCGCGGCAAGCAGCAAGAGCGAAGAAGAGGGCGAGACCTCGAGCAGCTAGTTGCGTTGCTGGAGAAGACGCTCGGCCCAGCAGTGCAGGTGAAGTCTCCCGATTACCTACCTGACCTGCAGACTGGTGAGCCACGCGAGGTGGACGTTTCAGTGCGGATTCAGGCCGGCTCCACCCCGGTGTTGATCATGGCGGAGTGTCGCGATCGGAAGTCAGCTCAGGACTCGACTTGGATAGAACAGTTGGCAAGTAAGGCGGTCTCTGTTGGAGCAGAGCGTGCCATCGCCGTTTCCCGCTCCGGCTTTTTCGCTCCAGCCCTCGAGAAGGCCAGAAAGTGGAACATCGAAGTCCGGCAACTCTCGACGCTCACGCCGACGACGGTTGCCGAGGCGGCGCGAGTTCGCGGGTTCGCACTGCATGTCGCGAGGCAACACATCGTGAGCGGCGGCCCTCTGCTAGCCGCACCACCCGGCGTCGAGGCAGAGGCTCTCGAGGAGCAACTCGCGGAGCTGAATGCGACGTACACCGCGCCGTGTTTCCGATCCGTCGCCAGCGGCGCCATGGTGAGCTTGTTGCAACTCTGGAACGAAGCCATTGAAGCGCAGCGATGCATCGGGGTGGACGTGTTCTCTGAGGCCGGCGTGCCATCCGATGGAACCCACGTCCGACGTCACGTCGAGCTCGACTTGCTGAAGCCAGCCTACGAACTGCCACTGCCTAGCGGCCTTGCACTCCCACTGAAAGGGCTCCGCTGTGACATCGAGCTCTGGATGGAAGTGAGCGTTCTTGCCCCTTCGACCGCCTATGCCTATAGCGCTCCGGGAAGTGACAGCCTGCTCGACACTCTCGAATACGAGACCGACCTGCGCAGTGTCGGCGGGACCTACGAGGCCATCAGCATTCACCGAGTGCCTGGAACTACTCAGTTGAGCGTCACCCGGCGCCCTCTGAGCGAGATGCCACTCCCAGCTGCTGAGATGCGAGCGCTACTGATTCGACCGCCTGGCGGCGATGAGGACTAGAATGCGGCAAAGACCGACACCCAACGCTCGCTGCCTGTGCGTCGCGGCTGCAACCCTTAGACGCCGAGCGGGTCAACGAATCGCTGTAGGCCTGACCACCGCGCATCGTCGAGGCCGGCGGGAGCGCCGTCCACGTCCGCAGCGGCTCAGCTATCGGTCGGACGACCGCACCGCGGCTAGTCGCGAGCGCAGGGCCATGGTCTCGGCGGCGCGTTCGCCTTGAAGCCTTCGTTGAAGCGTTGGCCGCGTCGCGAAGTCGATGTAGGCCGCCGAGTTCGGGCTTTCCGGTCGATGCAGGCCTCGCCGCATAGAAAGCCGCTCCGAGCTTGCCACCAGCTCCCCTCGCGCGCAGGCGTCGGAGCCGAAGGGCGCCCCGTGGTTCTTCTCGAAGCCAGGGCGCGCAAGACGCGTGGAGTGTCCGGTCGAGTGCGCGAGCTCGTGGAAGAGCGTCGTGTGGTAGCCCGCGGGCGTGGTGAAGGCGCTGCGCAGCGGCATCGTCACCGTGTCCGTCGCCGGTCGGTAGAACGCGCGCGACTGCGCCAGATGCTCGATCGCAGGCGCATCCTGAAAGCCCGCGAGGATCTCTTCGGCTTTGGGCACCATTGCCGGCGCATCGCCGTCGCCGGCGGGCAACTTCGCCGGGTCGATTCCGTCGGTCTGGTCGAGGTTGAAGACGGGGTAGTAGCGCAGCACCGGGATGCGCTCGCGCCGCTGGATCTCCTCGGCGCGCACCGGCTCACGATCGGCCCGCTCCGTCCGCTCGGCCCACCGCCAGAAGATGACTGGCGCCGACCGCTCGCCGGCGCGCACGGTGCCACCCAGGGCCAGCGCTTGACGGAACGTGAGCCACCACGGTGTCGTCGCCGCGCGGAGGCCGAGGAGGAAGATGTTGCCACGGTAGGGTCGCCGCGTGATCAGGTTGGACGGCGCCAGCCCGTCGACCTTCCACGGGCGTGCCCAAGGCACCACTCCCTGCTCCAGCTGCTCGAGGATCTGGCGGGTGACGACTTCGTAGACCTTCGACATCGTGCGCTCCTCCCGGGTGTGGGTCGGTGGATTCCGAACCCTTCGAGGGATTCCCCTCAACGCACCCAGAGATCCAGTCAGGCCGCGAGGAGCGTCAAGGCTGGCCGCAGGCCACCCGCAGGGCTAGGCCTTGACGCCCCGCAGCGGCCGATGAGACTGGTCGTGCGTTGAGGGGGAGAGCGCCGCGAGAGGGAAGGTGGAGCGTCAGGTCTGGCGAGCCATTGGTCCCCTCGAATCTCCGCAGCCGCCGTCGTCCTTCTACGAGGTGAGCTAGAGGGTACGGCTAGAGGGGAGCTACAGGCAGACCGATATCACCCGGGGAATCAGCAGGTTGTGACGGATCGCGGGACAGAATCATCGGTCGAGCGTCTCAGTTTCATCGCCCCAGGGGCCCGCACGCGTCACCGTTTCATCGACGGGGGCGTCACTGTTTCATCTGGAAAACGGCCTCAATCCGCAGGCCTCTGCGGAAAAGCCTTGGCGCGGCTCGCCGTCACAGTTTCATCGGTGCTTTTCCGCGGACACGCCCGCGAGCGAGGCTAGGATTTGCGACGAGGGACGTGAGCAACTCGTTCGTCGATCCGCGTACTGCTCCTGACTCGCGCGGGCCGCGTCCACGCGCCCGATTCACATCTGACGCGGTCGACCTACTGGAGCTGCATCGGCACTGCCGCGACGGGCGCCTGTACGACGTCGAGCGTTGGATCCAGAACGGCCGTCCCCTGCAACTCCCGCCGAAGGGGTCGACAGACCGGTCCCGGGGCTACCAGAGTGCCCTTCGGATTGCCCTCGATCGACGCGATCACTCGCTGGTCCTCCTTCTCGTTGCCAACGGCTACGACCTGACCGCGGAGCTGGAGTGCCCGCTCGACACGGTCCTGCGGGCGCGGCAGCGAGACCTTCTCAACCTGCTTCTCGACTGGGGCGCCGATCCCCGACAGGTGAGCCTGGACGCTCTCCTGGATACCTACGACTCCGAGCTGTATGAGCGGTTTCGAGGCCTGGGGGTCGACGTCACCTCGGGTCACGCTCTGGCGTATGCCCTCGGGCACCACACCAGCAACAAACCGCTCTTTGGGTTCGCAAGGCGGCACCGGTCGCACGACCCGACCATCCAGGCCGAGCTCGACATCGCTCTCGCTCACCACGCGAGCGAAGGCAACGAGAAGGGAGTCCTGCTCTGCCTCTGGGCCGGCGCCAACGGCCACGCGCGGGTTCCTTCCCTGCACTACTTGCACGCCGCTGACGATGACGACGAGGGGTCGAGCGCGGTCTACAACGCGTGCAGCGGAGGGCATGCCGCCATCCTCGAGCGCCTACGGCCCGACCCCGCTCTTGACGACTACGACGAGCTCTACCGCGGCGCCCCGAACGAGAGGATCGTCGAGGTGCTCGCGCGGAAGGCCCTGCCCACAGATCCCTCGAGAGTCGTCGCCTTCAACCTCATGCGAGCTGCGTGGCCCTTTCGCGACCACTGGCCGGTCGAAACGCTCCGGGCCCTATTCAAAGCAGGAGTGCGGTGGAAGGTCAGCCCCACCGATCTGATCGTGGACACTCGCCGCGAGCTGCTCAGGACGAACGAGTGGACCTTCGTCGGACTGATGAAGCTCCTCGCGACCGAGGACTACTGCTCACCTGACGTCCTGACGGAGCTTGCCCGCACACCGAGCATGCGGGAACGCATGAAGAGGGTCGGGCTGATCCCCCCGACCTGGAAGGAGCGCAGCGGATTCGATCGAAGTCGACCGACCAAGGCCCGCGAGACCCTCGCTAGGTTTGGCGTCAAGCCGCCAAAACCGAAGGTGGAGAAGGCGGTTTACCTCCCTCGAACAGTGCGGATCGGCGGGTGGAGCCGAGACGGACACGACCTTCGGCTCGACCGGCCAGCACTGCTGGAGCGCGTCTGGACCACACCAGTTGAGAAGCTGGCCAAGGAATGGGGGTTGTCGGGGCGGGGGCTAGCCAAGGCATGCAGGCGCCTGTTGGTGCCAGTGCCACCGCGTGGATACTGGGCGAGGGTGGCTGCCGGTCAGCGGGTATATCGTCCCAAGCTGCCTGCACTCCCTCCCGGGCAAGCCGAAGAGATCCTGATCCGTACGCCTGATCCAGAACGACCCTTGAGCCGCGGCCCGGGTAAGCCGCCCGTCACACTTTCATCGGTGACCGAGGGGATGAAACTGTGACGCCCTCGCGCCTCGCCGCGCCAGCTGGCGACCGCGCCAAAGCTCCTAGTGTCCTCGGTGCGTCACAGTTTCATCGCTACTCGCGGCCGAGGAGCCACATGCGGCGGCGAGGGCTTCAGCACCAGTCCAGATGAAGCACTCTCCAGCCTGACCTCGGTGTGGTACCGGATGACGGTGCGCAGGTAGCCCAGGAACCGCCTCTTGAAGTGCCTCGCGTTGGCGTGTAGTCGCACCCGAACGGAAGCATCAGCGAGGGCCGCGGGGATCGTCGTTGGCCGCCGGAGACGGAAGAAGCGCCAGATTAGCAAGCCGTAGGTGTCGATCTCGAGGAGGCAACGGAGCGCCCGCACGACCCGCAGGTCGAGAGCCACTGGAACCCCCATCGCCTCCCGAACAACCGCTCCGACAGGACGACGTGTGAGCCCCGGTCGCATCACCTCTCCGACAGCCGGCGATCGGCATATGATCAGGCTCATGGATACGATCGGCAGACTGCTTCGCCGTTCACGATCGGCGTTCGTGCATCTGTTCAGTTCAATAGGGAGGGCCTGAATGTGCTCCCGCGTGTCCACGGACTTGCGAGTGGAGCGTCCATAGACTCGACGAGAATGTTTTGCTGGCGCAACCACAACATCGAATTCCTCGCGGCTTCGGCCGACGCCCCCGCGAGCGCCATCCCGAACATCCCATACCATCGGCCCCGGGGTCACGCAGGTAAGCCATGTTGCGATCGCTCGTCGTTCGCGATCTCCGCACTTCACTTGGGCCCGAGTTCGACGGGTGAACAGGATCCGGCAACACAGCCGATGCACCTCCAACCGGTGTGACAGTGCTCGCGATCCACTTCATCTGAAGCGGTCCCCAAGCCACTGAGATTGTTCGCTACGGATCCAATCCAAGCCGAGTCACACTCCAGCGAGATGTCCTTGTTTCGCGATCTTCTCCCAAGCGATGTTCTGGTCGCGGAGGTAGACCCGTGGGTAGTCGATGTCAACGAGCTGCACCCCGCGGAATCGGCTTGCGTAGCGAATGCAGTGCGGAAGCGCCGGCGAGAATTTGCGGCGGGGCGACTTCTCGCGCGAGACCTACTAGGACGCCGCGCAATTCCACTGCTCAACGATCGCGACAATGTCCCGTTGTGGCCCGCTGATGTGTGCGGCAGTATCACCCACTGTGAGCGGTTGGCTGCGGTCGCGATCGCTGATGCGAAGGACGTAGCGGGACTCGGCATCGATGTGGAGCCGGCGTTTCCCCTGCCCGAGGACATCGCCCCGCTCGCGGTCCAATGCATTGAGCAGGAAGGGCTCGCCTTGATGAGTCCATTAGACCGCGCTTTGGCTGGCCGGGCTATCTTCAGCGCGAAGGAGACGACCTACAAAGCACTTTATGCCCAGTCTCGCATGCACATGGACTTCTCCGACCTGGTAGTGCGGTTAGATTTGCGCCGCGGTACCTTCAGCGCTGTTCTGCAAATCGACGTGCCCGGATTTTCCAGTGGTGCGCAATTTGATGGTCGCATCGACATTCAACAGGCATTCA
>DASYQD010000057.1:0-38541 GCA_036005845.1 Thermoanaerobaculia bacterium
TCGACCGCGGCGCTCGCAGAGGCCGCGCGTGCCGGCGGCGCGCTCCTGGAATTGGCTGTCGAGGAAATAGAAATCGGCGCTTCGCAGGCGGATGGCCTGGGGGGTCAGATCGTGGCGCTGCGCACCGCGGCCGCGGAGTACCAGCTGCGCGTCACTCTCGCGGGGCGTCATCAGCTCCGCAACCTGGCGCTGGCGGTGGCCGCGGCGGAGCGCCTGTCAGACCAAGGCTTCGACGGGATCGATGCGGAGGCGATTCCGCGCGGGATCGCGGGTTGTCGCTGGCCAGGCCGTCTCGAAGTTGTGGCGCTGCCCGACGGACCGACCGTGCTGCTCGACGGGGCGCACAATCCGGCCGGCGCCGAGGCACTCGCCGAGCACTTGGCCACTCTCGCCACGCCATGGGACCTCGTGTTCGGCACGCTTGCCGACAAGGACGCGGCGAGCATGGCGGCGGCGCTGGCGCCCAGTGCGAGCCGCGTGTGGCTGGCGCCGCCCGACTCTCCGCGGGCGATGCCGCTGGCGCAACTTTCGGCGTTGCCGGCGCTCGCCGGCGCGATCCCCGTCGCTGAGCTCGGCGACGCGCTTGCGCGGTCGCTCGACGGGGGGGCGCCGCTGGTCGTCGTCAGCGGCTCGCTGTATCTGGTGGGAGCGGCACGGCGCTGGCTGCGGACGCGTTACGGGGTGCCGGTGGCGGCGGCCGACGTCGCGACCTGGTCGCCGCCTTAGCCCTCACGATCGTCGGCGGCGCGGCACGCGGCGCAATGCGCCGTCGGGCGAGACGAGGTAGGCCTCGATGGCGTTGCGGCCGGCGTGGAAGGCGCGCGCCGGCACCAGCGCGGCGACGCGATGATCCCCTTCGGGCGTCCAGTAGGAGTGGGTCGTCGCCCAGACCGTGCCGTCGACGGCAAACGCCATCGTGCAGCAGCCGTCGCCGCGGGTCGTGCCGGCCACCTCGCCGCTGATCGACAGCGGCAGCGGCACCGCTCGTGGATCGACGGCGGCGTAGCGCTCGGGGCGATCGAGCTCGAAGCTCAGGTCGGAGGCCTCCGCCAGGGAACTGCTCGGTCGCCGGCCGAGCAGCGTCGGCCACGGGCCGATGCGCCACGGATCGGAGTCCGGCCGCCACTTCACGAGCCGCACCGCGGCAGCCTGCCGGCGGGCCGCGAGGTCGCGCGGCACCGCCGTCGGGATCGACCGCGCGGCGAGATAGGTGAGATCTTGGCGGCCGCCGGCGAACCACGAGCGGCCAGGGATCGGCCACGGCGGGCGCACCGCGAGCTCCGCCGCCACGGTCGGCAGCAGATCGACGGTAGAGACCAGCTCGTCGGCCACTTCGCCGCGCCGTTGGCCAGGGCGCTTCACCAGCAGCGGCACGCTGAGGATCTCGCCAACGGTCGCGGGCCCGAGGGCGCGCGTTTGAGCACCCAACTGGAAGGCGGCGCCGTGATCCGCCAGCACCACCAGCAGCGTGCGGTCGTAGAGGCCGGCGCGTCGAAGGCGCGCCACCAGCTCGCCGAGCCAGGTGTCGGCGTAGCCGACCTGCAGGAGGTGGCGCTGCAGGAGCTGCGCGATCTCCCAGCCGTCGCCCTCGGCCGGTACCGCGTAGCACTCGGGCTCGCAGGCGTAGACCTGGCCGCTCGGCAAGTGGTCCCACGGGGCGTGCGGGAAGCTGAGGTGCGCGACCCAGAGCGCGCGTTCCTGTGGCGCGATGCTCCTGAGGAAGCGCTCGGCGTCACGGCGACGATTCGAGCGGTCGACCCACGCCGGCCGCTTGCCCGGCACCCGCGGGGGGGCGCCGGCCGCGAAGCGATCCCAGCCCGCCGCGAGCGACGGCAGATGTCGGCGCCAGGCGGGCGGGGTCACGAGCTGCAGCCAGACGACCGGCAGGTCCGCGACGAGCCGGCGCGCCCGCTCGGAGAAGTCGGGGGCGCGCCCTTCCGTGAGCAGGTTGTGTTCGCGCGGGCAGAGCCCCTCCTCCATCGCGAAGGTCGGGTAGTCCCCGAGAAGGGTGAAGAGGTTGCGCTGCACCTGCAGGGCGTCGCGGCCGAACGTCAGACGGCCGCTGAGGATCGCCGGCAGCGCCGACACCGTCTCTCCCGACGGCGCGGCGGCGTTGCGGAACCAGGTCGCTTCATCCGCGAGGGCCGCGAAGTGAGGCAGGCGCGGGCGGTCGATGCCCCCTTCGCGGTCGAGCAGCGAAAGCAGCGGCAGCTCGTCGAGGATCACCACCACGACCGGCGTGTGCGCACCGCTCGCGTGCAGAGCCGGTGGCGCCGCGGCTGGCGACAGCCGCCGCGACACGCCGGGGTCGAGGAGAAAGACGATCGGCACCACGAACAGGGCGGCGACGAGCCAGCTCGCGAGCTGCCGCGCGATGGCGCTGCGCCGGTAGCTCCAGCCCGCCACGGCGCCGGCGGCGACGCTCGCCGTTGCCGCGGCCCACGCCGACGCGCCGGAGAGCGCCAGGCCGCGCAGGACGACCAGCGACGCCAGGCTCCCGATCAGTACGGCGCCGGCGCGCGCGGCCTGCGGCTCGGACAAGTAGCGCCGCGTCGCGAAGGCGACGACCAGCCATGGCAGCGGCGCCACCAGCAGCGCCAGCGCCATCAGCAGGAGCAGGTCGCCGCGACCGCTGCCGCGGGCGGCGAAGAAGTCGGGCGTGCGGGCGAGGAGGTCGAAGAGCGGCTGCGCGAAGGCGAGCGCGCCGAGCGCCAGCAGGTGCAGATAGAGCATGGCGCCGCGGCGCGGCTTCGTTGCCGCCGCGGCCGCCGCCGACGACCGGAGGGCAGCGTCGCCGCTCATCGCCGCGCCTCCAGCGCGTAGAGCAGGCGCGTGCCCGAAGCCAGCGGCAGCTTCTCGATGATGCCGAAGCGCGCCGCGAGCAGCTCCTCGAACCGTGCGGCGGTGTAGTCGACGTAGTGGTCGGGCTTGTTGGCGAGCAGGCGCGCCGCCATGGGATCGTCTTTCGTCACCAGCTCGACGACGAGGTCGCCGCCGGCGTCGGCGAACCAGTCGACGAGCTCGGCGAGCGGGACGTTGCCGGTGAGCACCAGGTGGTGGACGAGGGCGAGCGCCAAAGTGAGGTCGGGTCTGCCGCGCTCGCCGAGCGGCCGCCGCTCCCCCTGCCGCCAGCCGAGCCCCGGCGAGGGATCGAGGAGATCGATCACGAGCGGCAGCACGTTGGCCGGCCCCGACTCGCGCAGCCGCGTGAAGAGCAGCTCCACCGCCGCGTGGTCGCGGTCCATCGCCACCACGCAATCGGCCAGGGGCGCCACGAGCCGCGCGTACTCGCCGGTGTTGGTGCCGAGGTCCCAGATCAGGCGACGCGGGCGGCGCGCCGCGGCGGCGTGCACGAAGGCGCGCTTGGCGGCGCGGTCGGCCTCGCTGTAGTGGCAGTCGTCGGCGTAGCGCGACCACGCCGAGGCGGCGCCCCGCCAGCGCAGCCCGGCCACCACCCGCCGCAGCCGCTCCACATTGCGGCGCACCATGGCGTGGGAGAAGCCGGCATCGCGCAGCTCGGCCCGCAGCGGGCGGCCGTTGCCGGCGGCGCGCTCGATGAGCCGCGCCTGCAGCCAGACGTCGGCGAGCACGCCGGGGCGCAGCAGGTCGCGCCGGCGCAGCAGGCGCCGGCACTCGTCGGCGGTGATCCCCTCGAGCGCGCCGCGCAGCCAGGGCTGGAAGCGCAGCCCGCGGTAGGCGGTGAGCAGCAGCGGGTAGAGGAAGAGCTGGCAGAACTGCAGGTAGCCGATCCAGGGCTCGCCGCGCGTCCAGCGCTCGAACGAGCCGATGTCGATGAACGTCGGCCGCACGCCCTGCCACTGCACGTTGTACGACGAGGCGTCCTTGGCGGTGAAGCCCTCATCGAGGGCGGCCAGCAGCAGGTCGAGCTGCAGCAGGGCCGCCTCGCGCAGCATGCCGAAGGTCCACTCGTAGGGATACGAGACGAAGGGGACGCGCTGGTGCGCGACGGCGCCAGCAATCCCGGTGGGCAGCACCGTCTCGCTGCCCGGCGGCGGCACAGCCTCCGCGGTGGCGACCAGCTGGCCCGCGGCGACGGCCCGCGCGAAGAACCCGCTCGCGGCGAGCGCCTTCCACTCCTCCCAGCCGTGGGGAGAGAAGACGCGATAGATCCGGCCGCCGACGTCGAGCACCCGGCTCTGTCGATCCCGGAACGACCCGGGATCCATGGGCGGCGAGCTCATTGCGGCGGCGGGGAGTCGCGCTGGCCGAGACCGCGGAGCAGGCGCCGCCACAGCAGCCTGACCGCTACCGCCACTCCGGCGGCGCCGCCCAACACGAGCTGCAGAATCATGCTGCCGGAGGCCGGATCCAGATAGGCATGGGCCGGTGCCGGCATCAGCACGACCAGCACGCCGAGGACGAGCAGGGCCCGGAGGGCTGCGCGCTGAAGCATGGGCCGCTGATGATAGCTCGCGCTGATGACAGGTCGCCGGCGAGAGCGGCAGCGGCCCGCCGCGGCCCTCAGCTGAGCGCGTCGTAGAGCGGAAACTGGAGGCAGAGCTGGCGCACTTTGTCGGCGACGGCGCCCGCCACGCTCTCGCTCTCGGCGTCGGCCAGCACCTCGGCGATGAGGTCGCCGATGCGGTCCATCTCCTGCTCGCCCATGCCGCGCGTCGTCACCGCCGCGGTGCCGATGCGGACACCCGATGCCACCAGCGGCGGGTTCTGATCGTAGGGGATGGTGTTCTTGTTGACCGTGATGTGCGCGCGTTCGAGCGCCTTCTCCGCCACCTTGCCGGTGAGGCCCTTCGCCGCCACGTCGACGAGGAAGACGTGGTTGTCGGTGCCGCCCGAGACGATGCGGAAGCCGCGCTCGGCGAGCCGCGCCGCCAATCGGGCCGAATTCTTGACGATCTGCGCCTGGTAGGCGGCGAACTCCGGCGTCGACGCTTCCTTCAACGCGACCGCCTTCGCCGCCACCACGTGCATCAGCGGCCCGCCCTGGATGCCGGGGAAGACGGCGCGGTCGAGGTCCTTGGCGTGCTGCGCCTTGCACATCACCATGCCGGCGCGGGGACCGCGCAATGTTTTGTGCGTCGTCGTGGTCACGAAGTCGCAGTGCGGCACCGGCGACGGGTGGAGGCCGGCGGCCACCAGTCCGGCGATGTGCGCGATGTCGGCCATCAAGAGCGCGCCGCAGCGATCGGCGATGGCGCGGAAGCGCGCGAAATCGATGATGCGGCTGTAGGCGCTGGCGCCGCAGACGATCAGCTTCGGCCGCTGCTCTACCGCCTGCGCCTCGGCGGCGTCGTAGTCGATGCGCTCGCTCTGCCGGTCGACGCCGTAGGCGATCACCTCGAAGTCGCGGCCGGAGTAGGAGAGGCGGTGGCCGTGGGTGAGATGGCCGCCGGACGACAGGTCCATCCCCATCAGCTTGTCGCCCGGGCGCAGGAAGCCGAAGTAGACCGCCATGTTCGCCTGCGTGCCCGAGTGCGGCTGCACGTTGACGTGCTCGCAGCCGAAGAGCGCCTTGGCGCGGTCGATGGCGAGCTGCTCGGCGACGTCGACGAACTCGCAACCCCCGTAATAGCGCTTTCCCGGATAGCCCTCGGCGTACTTGTTGGTCATCACCGAGCCGGCGGCCTCGAGCACGGCGCGGGAGACGAAGTTCTCCGAGGCGATCAGCTCGAGCCCCTCGTTCTGCCGCCGCCGCTCGTTGGCGATGGCGTTCCAGACCTCGGGGTCGGCGGCCTTGAGATTGCGGCTGTCGAGCATCGGGAGAGTACGTGGTCTATCGTGTCGCCGCGGTGCGCCTGTGGTGCACCCGGCTCTGCGAGTCGCTGCTAGCTCTGCGGTGTCTCTGCGGGCGGAGCCGCGGGAGCCGTCGCTGCGGCCGGAGCAGCCGCCGCCTTCGGCTCCTTCTTCGCCGCCGTCTTCTTCGCCGCCGGCCGCTTCGCCGCCTTCTTCGCCTCCGCCGCCTCGGCGCGCGCGGCGCTGCGGCGCTTCTGCAGCCGCTTGTTGCGGCGCTGCTGCCGGCGATTCAGCTCACGGTCCTTCTCACGCATGGTGCTTGCCCCTCAGTCGTTTGGAGCGCTCGGTCAGCGCAGCCGCGGGAGCTTGTCGCACGGATACCACCCCGTCAAGGCGCTAAAGCGGCAGGTTGCCGTGCTTCTTCGGCGGCGTGCCGACGCGCTTGCCTTTGAGCTGGCGCAAGGCGCGGGCGATGGACTTTCGCGTTTGCCGCGGCTGAATGACCGCGTCGACGAAGCCGCGCTCGGCGGCGACGTAGGGGTTGGAGAACTTCTCGCGGTAGTCGCGCACGAGCTGCGCGCGGCGGGCCGGCGCGTCGTCGCCGGCGGCGTGGAGCTCGCGGCGGTAGAGGATGTTGACGGCGCCTTCGGGGCCCATGACGGCGATCTCGGCCGTCGGGTAGGCGAGGTTGACGTCGGTGCGGATGTGCTTGCTCGCCATCACGCAGTAGGCGCCGCCGTAGGCCTTGCGGGTGATGACGGTGATCTTCGGCACCGTCGCCTCGGCGAAGGCGTAGAGGAGCTTGGCGCCGTGCTTGATGATGCCGCCGAACTCCTGCTGGGTGCCGGGGAGGAAGCCGGCCACGTCCTCGAACGTCACCAGTGGGATGTTGAAGGCGTCGCAGAAGCGCACGAACCGCGCGCCTTTGAGCGAGGCGTCGATGTCGAGCACGCCGGCGAGGTAGTTGGGCTGGTTGGCGACGATGCCGACGCTCTGGTTGGCGATGCGCGCGAAGCCGACGACGAGGTTCTTGGCGTAGTCGGCGTGCACCTCGCAAAGCTCGCCGTCGTCGACGATCGCGCGCAGGAGCTGCTTGACGTCGTAGGGCTTGTTGGGGTCGGCGGGGATCAGGGTGTCGAGCGCCGCGTCCTCGCGCTCGGGGTCGTCGCTGCTGTGGCCCACCGGCGGCTCGTCGAGGTTGTTGCTCGGCAGGTAGGAGAGGAGCTGCCGCACCAGCGCCAGGCAGGCCGCGTCGTTGGGCGTCGTGAAGTGGCAGACGCCGCTCTTCGCCGCGTGGGTGTGGGCGCCGCCGAGCTCCTCCTTGCTGACGTCCTCGTGGGTCACCGTCTTGATGACGTCGGGCCCGGTGACGAACATGTAGCTCGTCCCCTCGACCATGACGATGAAGTCGGTGATCGCCGGCGAGTAGACGGCGCCGCCGGCGCACGGGCCCATGATGGCGGAGATCTGCGGCACGACGCCGGAGGCCAGCGTGTTGCGCAGGAAGATGTCCGCATAACCGCCGAGCGAGACGACGCCTTCCTGGATGCGCGCGCCGCCCGAGTCGTTGAGGCCGATGACCGGCGCGCCGTTCTCGACCGCGAGGTCCATCACCTTGCAGATCTTCTGCGCGTTGGTCTCCGACAGCGAGCCGCCGAAGACGGTGAAGTCCTGCGCGAAGAGGAAGACCATGCGGCCGTCGATGGTGCCGTAGCCGGAGACGACGCCGTCGCCGGGGATCTTCTGGCGGTCCATGCCGAAGTCGCGGTTGCGATGCACGACCAGCGCGTCGAGCTCGACGAACGAGGCGGGGTCGAGCAGCAGCTCGACGCGCTCGCGGGCGGTGAGCTTGCCTTCGGCGTGCTGCTTCTTGACGCGTTCGTCGCCGCCGCCGGCGCGCGCCGCGTCGAGACGCCGCTGCAGGTCCTCGGCCGCGCCGGGCTTCACCGCTTCGCTCACTGCTTGACCGCTTCGCCCATCGCTCGCATCCTACAATCGCTGCCATGCCGTTCGGCGAGCTCGACCGCCCCGCCCTCGCCCGGGCGCTGGCGCAGCTCGCCGAGGGGCCCGACGACCTCGTCGACGCCTTCCTCGAGCGCGTCGAGGTGGTGGAGCTGCCCGCCACCGGCGAGCCCGCGGGGGTGCGGCTGCGGCGCGAGGAAGGGCTCGCGGTGCGCCTCTGCCGCGGCGACAAGAGCTGGCTTGCGAGCCGCGACCGCCTCGACGCCGAGTCGTTCGTCGATGCCGTCCGCCAGGTGGCGCGCGTCTACCCGCGCGCCGCGCCGCCACCGCCGCCGGCGCTGGTCAAGCCGTGGGGCGGCCTGCCGGCGACGGCCGAGCTGCAGGCGTTCCCGCGCCTGCTCGACCGCGCGCTACGCGAGCGGCGCGTCGCCTTTCCCTACCGCTTGAGCCTCCGCCGCCACCGCCGCGAGCTGCAGGTGGCGACGCCGCACCTGCTGCCGGCCGCCGAGAGCGAGACGTACTACAGCTTTCGCGTCGAGCTTGGTTGGGGAAGCCTCGGCGGTTTGCTCATCGAGCTCGGCGACGAAGCGGCGGACGCGGTGGCGACGCGCCTCGCCGATGCCTTCCGCGCCCGCGAGGCGCCGCCGCCGGAGAGCACGACGACGACGGTGGTGCTGGCACCGGATGCGGCGGCCACGCTGCTGCACGAAGCGGTGGCGCACGCGCTCGAGGCCGACACGCTGGCGGAAGTGGGCGCGCCGGAAGCAGCGCGCGGCGTGCAGCTGCCGGCGGCGAAGCTCGACGTGCTCGACGATCCCGGCGGCGCGCCGCATCCGGTGCGGCGGCAGAGCGACGACGAAGGGACGCCGGTGCTGCCGCGCTGGCTGCTGCGCGGCGGCGTCGTCGACCAGCCGTTGGCGGATCAGCGCTGGGCGCGGCGGCTCGCCGGGCTGCAGCCGGGCGCCGGACGGCGCGACAGCCGCCATCGCCTGCCGGCGCCGCGCTCCACGTATCTGCGCTTGCTGCCCGGCGAGGGAACGCTCGACGAGCTGGTGGCGCAGGCGGGCGACGGCCTCTACCTCGCCGAGCCGAGCCGCGGCCGGCTCGACGCGATGAGCGGCGACTTCACGCTCGCTTTCGCGCACGGGCGCCGCATCCGCGGCGGCGCGCTGCACGAGCCGGTGGGTCCCTGCCGCATCGCCGGCCGCTTCGCCGACCTGCTCGGCAAGGTGGGCGCGGTGGGCGGCAAGGCGGTGGCCGCCGGTGCCGGCTGGTGTGCGAAGGGCGGCCAGCGCCTGCCGGTGTGGGGGCAAGCGCCGGAGATGCTGCTCGCGGGTGTCGAGGTCGGCAACTGATGGATCGAGGTGAGCGCGTGAGCGTGGCGGCGGCGCGGTGAAGCCGTCGTCGCGACCGGAAGAGCACGCCGAGGCGGTGCTCGCGGCGCTGCAGCGCGCCGGGCTGCCGGAGGCCGAGGTCTACCTCAAGGAGGGGCGCAGCCGGCGGCTGAGCGTCGGCCTCGCCGGTGCGGAGCACCAGGTGCTGGTCGAGGAAGGCTGGGCCGTGCGCGCCGGCGACCGCCGCTCGGCGTTCTTCTCGAGCGGCACCGGCCGGCCGCAGCCGCAGGGGCCGTGGCCGACGCCGCAAGGCTTCCCCTCGCCGCTGCCCGACCCGTCGCCGGTCGTGCGCTGGAGCGAGCCGCCCGACCTCGACAGCCCGCTGCTCACCGAGCTCGAGGCGCAGGCGCTGCTCAACGCCGTCGGCGAGGCGCTGGCGAGCGAGCTGCCGGGCGCGACGCTCGTCGAAGCGGCGCTCGAGGACGGCTCGAGCGCGTCGACGCTCGCCAGCTCGCACGGCATTCGCGCGCGCTGGCGCCACCGCGTGGCGTGGGTGCGGCTCGCCGCGACGCTGCCCGAGTCGGCGCCCGCCGGCGCGGCGCTGGGCTCGCCGGTGCGGGCAACGGTGGAGCAGGGCGCGCGCGAGGCGCGGCGGCTGCAGCCGCGCGCGCTCGCCCGGGCGCTCGCCGACCGGCTCGCCGTGCGCGCGCGCGGCAGCCTGCCCGAGCGCGAGTGCGGCGACGCCGTGCTGGCGCCGGCGGTGGCGGCGCGCCTCCTCGCCGGTCTGCTGCCGCTGCTCGTTGGGCCAGAGGCGCGCGAACGCGCGGCGCCGCATCTCGACCCGAGCGGCCGCATCGGCTCGCCGCAGCTCTCGATCGTCGACGACGGCCGGCTGCCCAACGGCCTGCTCGCCGCCGCGGTCGACGGCGAAGGTGTGCCGACGCGCGCCGTGCCTCTCGTCGAAGGCGGGCTCTACCGGCAGCCACTGCTGGCGTGGTGGCAGGCGCGCGGTGTCGCCGCCGGAGCCGGCTCCGGCAACGGTGCACGCGTCGCCAGCGGCTGCAGCGGCCGGCCGAGCTTCCGCGACCTGCCGCGGCCGGGTCCGACGCACCTCTTCGTGCGGCCGCAGGACGGCGTGCGCCCGGCGACGCTGGTGGGCGAGATGGACGGCGGCTGCTATCTCCTCGACGTCGACGGCCCGGGCGGTTTCGACCTCGCCGCGGACCACTTCGCGCTGCCGGTGTGCGGCTTCCAGCTCGCCGCCGGGGCGGCGCGGCGGCCGCTCGCGGGAGGCTGGCTCGTCGGCTCGGTGAGCGTGCTGCTGCGCGGTGTCGCCGGTGTCGCGCGCGACCTGACGTTCTTCCCGCTCCAGGGCATGATCGGCAGCCCAACGCTGCGCGTCTCGGGCCTCGAGGTGCGCGGCGGCGAGTGATCTCGGGGCGGCGTGGCACAATGCCGCGCCATGCAGCTCGGCATCCTCGGCTTCCCGAAGGTGGGCAAGACCACCCTCTTCAACATCCTCACCGCCTCGCAGCAGTCGACCGACAAGTTCGCGGCGTCGCGGCAGACCAACGTCGGGGTCGCGCAGGTGCCCGACGCGCGGCTCGTCAAGCTGCGCGACCTCTTCACGCCGAAGAAGTTCACGCCGGCGACCGTCGAGTACGTCGATATCCCGGGCATCCGCAAGGGCGAGGGCGCCGAGAGCCTCGACCTCGGCAAGCTGCGCGATGTCGACGCGCTGGTGCACGTGGTGCGCGCCTTCGACGATCCGGAGCTGCCGCACGCTTCCGGCAGCGTCGATCCGGCGCGGGACCTCTTGGAGCTCGAGCTCGAGCTGATCCTCAACGATCACGAGCTCGTCGAGCGACGTATCGACCGCCTCGCCCAGTCCGCCAAGCGCGGCCTCAAGCCCGAGGAGGAGCGCGAGAAGGCGCTGCTCGCCGACGTCGTGCTGCCGGCGCTCGAGGCGGAGCGGCCGATGCGCGACGTCGAGCTCTCGGCCGACGACGCGCGGCGGCTGCGCGGCTTTCAGCTGCTCTCCGCCAAGCCGATGCTCGTCATCCTCAACGTCAGCGAGTCCGCGCTGGCCGGCGCCGATCCCGCGCAGGCCGGCTGGAAGCCGCGCGCGAAGACCGAGGCCGTCGTCATCTCGGCGCCCATCGAGCAGGAGATCGCCGGCCTCGCCGCCGACGAGCAGCGCGAGTTCCTCGCCGAGCTGAGCCTCACCGAGCCCAGCGTGGACAGGATCATCCGCGCCAGCTACCAGCTCCTCGGCCTGCTGTCGTTCTTCACCGTCGGCGAGGACGAGGTGCGGGCGTGGACGGTGCGCCGCGGCACCCACGCGCGCGAGGCCGCGGGCACCATCCACTCCGACATCGAGCGCGGTTTCATCCGCGCCGAGGTGGTGGAGTGGGACGAGCTGCTGCGGCAGGGCTCGATCGCCGCCTGCCGCAACGTCGGCTCACTGCGGCTCGAAGGCAAGGAGTACGAAGTGAAGGACGGCGAGGTCATCCACTTCCGGTTCAACGTGTAGCGCCGCGTTCGTCGGCGCCGCCCGCGCCTGTCGCCGTCAGCGCCGGTGGTACTCGCCGTCGAGCGTCGCGTTCCAGCTCTTGCCGCCGTCCTCGCTCATCTCGATGCCGAACCTCAGGGCGTCCTTGCCGGCGAGCTCGAAGATGGTACGGCCGCGGTGGTCGCCGCTGCCGTTCTCGAGCACCAGGCGGTCGCCCTCCCAGTCGCCGCGGCTGGGCTCCGCCGGCGGCTTGCCGAAGTTGTCGAACCAGTGGAGCGTGTATGACTCCGCTTTCGGGTCCCAGCCGAGCACGCCGTGGCCGCGGATGCCGGGCTTGCCGTCGATCGCGTCCTCGTAGTCGGCGAGCAGATAGAAGCCGTCGACGTCCTTGCGGAACTCGAAGGCGCCCTTCGCCTCCGCGCCCTCCGGCGCGAACGGGCCGGGGTGCCAGGTCTCCTCGCCGTCCCACTCGCCAGCCAGGCGGTCGAGCTGCGCGTGCGGCTTGCCGGGCCTCGGTAGTTTCATGGCGGGTAGCTTCATGGCGATGCCTCCCGTGTACGTCCGGCGCGGATGGCGTGCAGGAGCGCTGCCAATCGCCGGCTGCGGACGACCGCTGGCGACGGCGCCAGCGCCGCTCGCGTCATCGGCGCCGTCGGGCTGAACTCTCTTCACGCGCCGCCGTACCCACGCGCATGAACAAGCTGACGTTCGGGGTGGGGCTCGGTCTCGTGGCGGCCGCCGTGTTGGCGGAGACGACGGCGCCTCCGAGTGCGCCGCCCGCCGTGCTGCGCGGCGACACCTGGGCGGCGACGCAGCGCGCCGGCCGCGGCACGGTGACGCTCGCCTACTACTACCCGCTCGAAGGGTTCGCCTACCGCGACGCCAACGGCCACGTCGCCGGCGTGATGATCGAGCTGATGGACCAGTTCAAGAGCTATCTCGAGAACGTGAAGAACGTCGACGTCACCTACCGGCACGTGCCCTTCGACGACTTCTCACGCTTCTACGCCGCGGTGCGCGAGGGACGGGGCGGCGTCATCGGTCTCGCGGGCACCACCATCACCGAGGAGCGCAAGAAGGAGGTGACCTTCGGGCCGCCGTTCTTCTCCAGCATGCCGGTGCTGGTCACCAACGCCGCGGTGCCCGACGTCACCAGCCGCGATCGCATCCCCGTCGAGCTCGCCGGCTTCACCGCCCTCGCCTTCCGCGGCACCACCAACGAGGCGCAGACGAAGCGCTTCAAGGCCGAGCACTGGCCGGCGCTCGAGGTCGAGATCGTGCCCAACTTCCACGACATCACCGCCCGCCTCTCGCGCGACAAGAAAGCGTTCGCGTTCCTCGATCTCAACGTCTTCTGGGTGGAGCGCAAGCGCGGCGCGAACATCAAGCGCCATCGCGCCGCCGACGGCCCGCACGAAGACTTCGGCTTCACCATGCCGCTCGGCTCCGACTGGGCGGCGCCGCTGGCGGACTTCTTCGCCGCCGGCGGTGGCTACCGCAACAGCCGCAGCTACCGCCAGCTCCTCATCAAGCACCTCGGCGTCGATCTAAAGGAGCTGTTCGAGGCGACCGGCAAATAGCGGCGTGGGTCGTGACGCTGCCGATCGCGCAGCAAAGAGCGGAGCCTGCTAGTTTTAGAGCGTGGCCGCGCTGCCCAACGACCTCGAAGCCCTACGGGCCCGCCTCCGCGAGATGCTTCCCGCCCTGCGCGAGCGCTATCACGTCCTCGACGTGGCGGTGTTCGGCTCACGCGTGCGCGACGACTTCACACCGGAGAGCGATCTCGATTTGCTGGTCACGTTCGACGACAGGGCAAGCCTCTTCGATCTCATCGGTATCGAGCAGGACCTCGGCGAGCTTTTCGGAGTCAAGGTCGACGTGGTAACCCCCGCCTCGATCAAGCCGCGACTGAAAGAGCGGATCTTGGGCAGCGCGGTGCCCGTATGACGGAGCCGCGAGATCCTCGCGGCTACATCGAGGACATGCTGGAGAACCTTGCGCTCGCCCGACAGTTCACGGCGGGGCTCAACTCCGCTGCCGAGCTGGGCGTCCGATCGACGCAATCTCTACGCGGTGGTCAAGGCGCTCGAGATCGTCGGCCAGGCGGCCAAGAACGTGTCGCCCGGCGTTCGCAACCTCGCGCCTGACGTTCCTTGGACTCAAATCGCAGGCATGCGGGATCGATTGATTCACGGCTATCGGGACGTCGACCTGAGGCTGGTCTGGATCACTGCGCGCGAACGGACAGCGGAGGCCGCGACGAGGCCGAGCCCGCCGCCGATCGCCGTGAGCCGCAGTCCTTGGCGGACGACGCCGGCGAGGATGCCGCTTCGGCACGCACAAGATGTGACGACCAAGACGTGGCAGACAAGATGAAAGCGGCAGGCCGACGGCTCGCCGCCGCCGGCCGCCGCGGTCCGCACCGCGATACCTACTGGAAGATGTGGATCCCCGAGTGGCCCAGCAGCCACCAGAAGATGAGGAACAGCACCAGGCCGCCGCAACCGCAGCCGCCGAGGCGCTTCGCACCGTAGCCCGCCACCAAGCCGCGCACCAACTTGCTCATCGTTGGGCCTCCTGGCGGCAAACCTTACGCCCGACGGCGGGCGGCGTCGAGTCGCGGCGCGGCATCCGCCGCTGCGGAGCTACACACCAACAGCGGGCGGCGCCGTCGATCACGCGCCGCCCGCTGCAGGAAGCGGTCAGGCCGCGGCGGCGACCGGCGCGCCGGGCGCCTGCTTGCGCCGCAGGATCGCCGCAGTGACGAGCGTCACGATCAGGCCGACCGGAAAGATCTCGAGGAAGGTGACCGCGACGTTGAACAGCGGGTTCTTGTAGAGCTTGCCGAACTTCGCCGCCTGCGCCTGCGCCGCGGCGATGGCGGCCTCGGTGGCGCCGCTGGCCCGCAGCTTGGCCAGCGATTGGGCGTTCATCTGGTCGAGGAAGTCGGGAAAGAAGCCCCAGTAGGCGATCTCCCAGGCGATCACGTAGATCGCGCAGGTGATCAGGGTGATCAGGATCCCGACCTGGAATGCCTTGCCGAAGCTGATGGCGCCGCCGGCATCCTCACGGTAGGCGCGGACGCCGAAGAAGACGAGCAAGAACGCCAGCACCATGTTGGCGTAGCCGAGGACGAGGCTGGCGTCGTAGCTGAGGACGCCGTTGTGGTGGAGCGGGACGCTGATCGAGGCCAAGACGACGATGACCGCGCCGGAGATGAGGCCGTACTTCCAGACGATGCGCTTCATGGGTATTCCTCCTTGGCGCGGCAACCTAGCGTCCGCCCGGGCGATTCGTCGTCCTACTTTCGGGTGATTCTCGATGATTCGGGGGTGGGCGCCGCGGATTCCGACTTTAGTTGACCCGCGGAGGGCGGGGCGGCGTCAGGGCAGCAGGCGCAGCTCCCGCGCCCGCTGCACCGCCTGCACGCGGCGGCTCACGCCGAGCTTGTCGAAGAGCCGCGAGGAGTGGGTCTTCACCGTGTTCTCGGCGATGAAGGCGCGCTCGCCGATCTCGCGGTTGGAGAGCCCCTCGGCGATCAGCCGCAGGATCTCGTATTCGCGCTGCGTTATGCCGAGCCGCTCGAGCTGGGAGAGGTCGGCCGCGAACGGCCCGCCCGGCGCCGCGGCGCCGGCGGCCGGCACCTCGACCGGCACCTCTCTGACCACCACCTCATGCGACCGCCGCCACCGTTGCCCCAGCCAGATGCCGAGGACCACGAAGACGACCGCCACCAGCCCGCCATAGATCTCGCCGGGGTAGGTGTGGACGAAGTGCTCGTACTCGATGACCTTCAGCAGCGCGACGAGGACGCCGCCGAGCAGGCCGTAGGCGATGATGCGGCGCAAGGGCGCGAGTGTAATCCGCGTCGCGGGCGGCTCGCCGCCCTCGATCCTCTACGACCGGCGCCCATCTAAACCTGCACCAGATCGGCGACCGCCGTCTCGTCGCCGCACTCCATCGCCGCTTCGACCTGCAGGCTTGCGCGGGCGCGGCCGACGGTGACCACGGCCGCGACGCGGCCGCCGTGGCGATAGGCGACCAGCGCGTCGCGCCCATCCAGGCTGCCGCGGAGCTCGATCGCGTCCCACTCCTCGGCGTGGCCGACATAGTGGAGCGACACGTCGTAATGCCGGCTCCAGAAAAACGGCACGTCGCGATAGGGGCGCGCCGCGCCGAGCATGTTGCGCGCGGCGGCCTGACCCATGCGCTCGGCGACCACCCAGTGCTCGATGCGCACCGGCCGGCCCGAGCGCGGGTCGGGGTAGCGCGCCACGTCGCCCGCTGCCCACACCGAGGGCGCCGCCAAGAGCTGCTCGTCGACGACGACGCCGCGGTCGATCGTCAACCCCGCCGCCTCGGCCAGCGCCAGCCGCGGGCGCACGCCGACACCCATGACGGCGAAGTCGCAGGCGAGCCGAGCGCCGTCGTCGAGGACGACCGCCCCTTCCTCGATCGCGGCCGGCTTGCGGCCGAGGTGGAAGCGCACGCCTTTGGCCTCGTGCAAGCCGAGCACGAACCTTCCCACCTCTTCGCCGACGACGCGCGCCAGCGGCACCGGCTCGGGCGCCACCACGTCGACCTCGATGCCGCGGTTGCGCAGCGACGCGGCCACCTCGAGGCCGATGAAGCTGGCGCCGACGACGACGGCGCGCCGGCCGCCTTCCGCGCGCGCGATGATGGCGCGGCTGTCGGCGAGCGTGCGCAGCACGTGGACCTCCGGCCGCTCGGCGCCCGGCAGCGGCAGACGCACCGGTTCGGCGCCGGTGGCGAAGAGCAGGGCGCCGAACGGCAGCCGCCTGCCGCTGGCGAGCGTCACCTCCTTGCCGGCGACGTCGAGCGCGGTCGCGGGATCGCCGGCGACCAGCTCGACGTCGAGCGAGCGGTAGAACTCCGCGCCACGCAGCGGCAGCCACTCCTCCTTCGCCGTGCCGGCGAGGTAGTCCTTGGAGAGGTTCGGCCGATCGACCGGCGGCTCGTCGCCGACGAGCACGAGCGGGCCGCTGTAGCCCTCGCGCCGCAACTGCTCCGTCGCCGCCGCTCCCGCCGCGCCGGCGCCGAGGATGACGATCGACGGCGGCGAGGAAACCGGCCGCCGCGGCGCGGGCGCCGGCCGCCGCGCGCCGACGCGCACGCGGTCGCCCTCGCGCACGACCTCGTAGCTGGCGATGGGGTCGAGCGCCGGCGCGCCGATGGCCTCGCCGCTACCGAGGTGGAAACAGGCGTGGTGCCACGGGCAGCGCAGCGTCTCGCCGACGACCAGCCCGCGCACGAGCGGCGCCCCGTAGTGCGTGCACTTGGCGCCGGTCGCGAAAACCGTCTCGCCCCGCCGCACCAAGATCACCGCTTCGCCGTGCGCGTGGCCGAGCACCGGCTCGCCCTGGGGCAGCTCGGCGATCGGCACGCCGGCGGCAAAGTCCGGACCGCTGAGCGGCGTGGGGGAACCCGAAGACATGGCCGGCGGACACTCTACAACCGCCGTGCCGTCGATCAGTCAGCGGAAAAGCACTCCCAGTTGCAGCGTCACGAACTGCGTGTCGGCTCCCGGCACGCGGTGGTAGTCGGCGCCCAATTCGAGGCGGTACGGCGCGCGCACCGGAAGCTGGAAGCCGAGGCCGACGTTGAAGCCGAAGTCGCTCGAGCCGCTCTTGGGACGGTAGATGCCGGGGCCGGCTTGCAAGAAGAAGTCGGTGCCGCTGGCGAGCGGGAAGAGCACCTGGGCGTCGAGCGAGGCGTTCTTCCATCGCGGATGGGCGATGCCGGCGGCGCTCTCGGCGGTGAACTGCGAGAGGCCGGCGAGGAGCTCCAGTCGCAGCCGGTCGGTCAAGCGGTAGCCAATGTCGGCGCGCACGTGGACGTTGGCGTCGGCGCGGCGGTCGAGCCTGCCCAGCGGATGAGCCGAGCCGACATGGAAGCTCGCCAGCCAGCGGCCGCCCGCGCCGCCGGCGCCTCCCGCACCGCCGGCACCCGAGTCGAGGCTCACCAGGGCCTCGTCGATGTCGGCGAGCCCGCCGCGGTCGGTAACCCGCAGGCGGAGGCGGTGGAGGCCTGACGCCAGCGGCACCTGTAGTGTCTCGGTGGAACCGAGCAGCACGGGCGGGCCGCCGGTGACGTCGAACCACTCGAAGCTCGCGATGTCGTCGTGGGTGCCCGGCGTCGAATCGGGGTCGGTCGAGAGCCCGCCGTCGAGCGCCACCGGGTTGCCGGGCAGCACGCGGTCGCCGCCGGCGTTGGCCGCCGGATGCGCGTTGAGAAGCTCCTCGGGACGGATGTCGAAGCCCACCTTGGGGTCCGTGGTGCACAGCTCGAGCGCCGTGGCGAAGACGCTTCTCAGCGACCCCGAGTCGTTGGTGATGTCGCGCGGGTTGCGCTCCGCCGGACAGTCGGGGTGCGGGCCGGGGATGCCGGGAGCATTGACCGCGGCCATGACGGCAGCGGCAAGGTCGGCACGGTGCTGCCCCGCGAGCGTCGGCACGGTGAATGCGCAGGTGCCCTGCGGCGACTGCTCGATCAACTTCAGCGTGCCGCCGGCGGCGCCCTCCGGCGGCGTCAGCAGGTCGAGCTTGACGATGTCGACCTGGTTGAGGACCAGCACGCCGAGCCCGTCGAGGCGGACGCAGGCACCGGTCGCCTTGCCGGGATCGACGTGCAGGCCGGTGACGAGCTGGCCGCCGACGACGCCCGGCGCGTCGAGCAGGAGCCGCGGCCGGTGACGGAACTCGTCCTCGCTCGGTCCCGGGTGGCCCGGGTCGAGGATCGCCGTGATGCCGTTGGCGGCGCAGGTCGGGTTGGCGTCGACGAGGTCGCGGGCGCGGGCGAGCACGGCCTCGTCGGTCTCGCCGCCGCGGAAGGGGACGGCGACGCTGCAGAGGGACTGGCTGTCCACTCGCCCGTGTACGGCGGCGAAGAGGTGGATGAGGCCGCCGAACCCGGCGGCGCCGCCGCCACCAACGCCGCCGCCGCCGCCCTGGTCCGCGAAGTCCATGAGGTTGAGCATCAGGAAGGTGCTTGGCGGGTTGTCGAGCGGCGGGCAGCCGATGACGGTTGCGGTGGCGGCCGGGGGCCCGCCGCACGTTACGGTGATCGTCGACAGCGGATCCACGTCGCCATCGCCGTCGTCGTCGTCGTAGCAGTCCTCGATCGGCGTGCCGCCGATGCAGTCGCCGTTGAAGCAGGCCCAGGCGACCTTCTTGCCCTGGTAGAAGCCGCCCTTGCTGGTCTCCAGCACGCCGCCGCCGTCGGTGCGGATGGTGCCGCCCATCACGTCCACCGTGCCTTGCGCGCAGACGCTGCCGGTGGTCTGCAGGATGCGCAGCGTGCACGAGCCCTGGTCGGGCAGGAAGTTCTGGCCGTAGACCGGGATGTCCCAGATCTTGTCGTGCACCCAGCCTTCGAAGTTGCTGATGAACGGCCGGCCGAGCACGAAGGCGCCGCGGCCGTGGGTAGCGGCGTAGATCCGCCCGTGCGTCTCGTCGACCGAGATCTCGTAGACCGGCGCGTTGGGCAGGCCGTCGGCGAACGGTGCCCAGGTGTTGCCGCCGTCGACACTGCGGTAGAGGCTGGCGCCGTCGGGCCCGCTGTCGAGGCCGACGTAGACATGCTCGGGGAGGCTCGGCTCGATGCTCACCGTGTTGGCGGGCACGCCGGCCGGGATGCCGCTGACGATCGGCGACCAGGAGGCGCCGCCGTCGATCGTCGTCCAGACGCGGGCGTGGCTGCCGAA
Organism: Thermoanaerobaculia bacterium; assembly: GCA_036005845.1. Taxonomy (GTDB): domain Bacteria; phylum Acidobacteriota; class Thermoanaerobaculia; order Multivoradales; family JAIOJS01; genus DASYQD01. The sequence goes on from DASYQD010000057.1 coordinate 19,244, forward strand.
GCCGGAGATGGTGGCGTAGGCGACGTCGGGGTTGACGGGATTCACGGCGATGCGGGTGATCGGGAAGTTGTCGGGGAGCCCGCCGTCCGCTGCCGTCCAGCAGGCGAGCGTGTCGCAGGGAGTCGTCGTCGAGCGGAACAGCTGCCCGAGGTAGTAGCCGACGTAGACGCGGCTGGGATCGCTGGGGGCGACGGCGATGGCGGTGATGACGTTCTGCCCGCCGCCGGGGTTGGCGACGTGCGCGGCGGTGCTGTTGGCGGTGACGATCTCCGACGACGCGCCGGTCGCCAGCACCGGGCTCACCGCCGTCCAGCTGGTGCCGTCGTTGTCGCTGCGGAAGAGGCGGTTGGAGCCGAAGTAGAGCGGGTGGTTGCCACCGCCGCCCACCGTCGGGTCCTGAACGAACGGGGCGTAGAAGAGCCGCGGGTCGGCGGCCGGTATGCCGTTGTTGATGTTGGACCAGCTCACGCCGCCGTTGGTCGAGCGCGTCATGGCGCCGAAGTTGGTGCCGGCGTACATGCGCATCAGGTCATCGAGGTCGAGGAAGGCGTAGCCGCCGTCGCCGCAGCAGGGGACGCTCTTCCATCGCCGGTTGCCGTTCCAGAGCTGCCCGCTGTTGTCCTGCGCGGCGCCGATCACCGCCCCCGTCAGCGGCGAGGAGCCGAGGCCCTGGAACTCGGTGATCTGCAGGTCGTCGTTGCGCGGCGTCCAGTGGCGGCCGCCGTCGGTGGAGGTGGCGAAGCCGCCGTCGCCGGTGCTGTAGGCGCGGCCGGCGGCGGTGGGGTGGAAGAGCACCTCGCGGTGGTCGGAGTGGATGTCGCCTCCTCCCGTCGCGAGGTTGACGTTGGAGAGCTGGTAGGAAGTGCCGCCGTCGTCGGAACGCCAGAGGCCGACGCCGCCGAGCAACAGCGAGTCCGGGTTCGCCGGATCGACGGCGAGCGCGTGGGTGTAGCGACTGTAGCCATGCGCGTTGCCGTCGCCGTCGTTGACCGGATCACCGACTTTCTTGGCCACCCAGTTGTCGCCGCCGTCGTCGGAGCGGAAGGTGCTCGGCCGGCAGTTCTGGATGAGGCGGTCGACGCACAGGCCGAAGGTGGCGTAGACGATCTGCGGGTTGCTCGGCGCGATGGCGATCTCGACGTGGTCGAACGCCGTGGTGCCGACGTTGGGCAGGTCCTGGGCCGGGCAGCCCGGCGGTACCGGGATGCCGGCGTCGAGCGGGCACCAGGAGTCGCCGCCGTCGGTGGAGCGGAAGACGCCGCGGCCGGCGAAGCCGGCGAAGAGCACCTGGTGGTCGTCGGGCCGCATCTCGAGGTCGGTGGGGCGCGCGCCGGCGGAGCCCGCGACGGTGAGCTTGCTCCAGTTGGCGCCGCGGTCGTCGGAGCGGTAGATGCCGAAGCCGCCGCTCGGCTCGGGCGCCGTGATCGTCGACTCCGGCGCCCCCACGGTGACGCCGCTCGACAGCGTGACGAAGACGCGCTTGGTGCCGTCCGAGGTGGTGGGATCGAGCACCACGTCGTTGATGGCGCCGAGGCGGAAGTCGAAGGGCGTGCCGGTGAGCTGCGTCCAGACGAACTGCGGGATCTCGCCGCCGGTGGAGCCGCCGACGAATAGGCCGGCGCCGTAATAGGTGTCGCGCCGGATGGCGTTCTCGCCGGTGCCGACCCAGGTGAAGGCGCAGTCGTCGGCGGTGCAGCCTTCGAGCGCGATGGCGCCGACGGCGAGCGCCGGCAGCCTGTCGGTCTCCGGCTCCCAGTTGACGCCGTTGTCGCGCGAGCGCCAAACACCGCCGGCGGCGGTGCCCACCCAGATCTGGTCGGCATTGAGCGGGTTGACGGCGATGGCCGAGGCGCGGCCCGAGACGCCGCCGGAGAAGAAACCGTCGATGGGCGCCGGACCGATGGGGAACCAGTTGGTGCCCTCGATCGCAGCGGCGGCGGGCACCGCCGCGGCGATGGCCAGGAACCCGGCGCACACGGAACCGGACAGGGTGGCGCGAAGCGATCTCATCGCTCCCTCCTCGTAGGCCGATGTGTCGGCTTAGACGGACTCGCGCCGGGGAATTCCCCGTCTCGGCGCCGTCGCGGCCGGGCGCTGTCACATCACCGTGAAGCGAGTCACGCTCGACATGCGATGGCGATCTCGGCTCGGCGTCGAGCGTCGATCGGCAGCCCGCCGTCGGCGGCGCGCCGACTCGCTGCCGCCGCTACTTCGGGTAGAGCCGCAGCCGGAAGTTGGCGTAGGTCCAGCCGACGGTCGGCACCTCGGGCAGGCCCTTGGCGTCGTAGTTGCCGAACTCGGCGATCAGCGCCAGGGCGCCTTCGTAGGGCTGGACGAGGAGCGTGTCGCCGTCCGGGTGCGTCTGCTGGCTGAGGCTCTTGACCTCGACACCGTTGCGGAAGAGCTGCAGCGTCGCCTGCTCGTGCTCGGCGTCGAAGGTGTAGGTGACGTGGTAACGCCCGCCCTTCTGCATCTGGCAGCTGCCGCTGACGCTGGTGTTGCTGCCTGGCGGCATGTCGTAGTTCTGCATGAACTTGAGCTGGTTGCGCGTGCCGATGGTGTTGACGTTGCCGATGACGCCGCTGCGATAGCGCTCGCCGAAGAAGTAGCCGAGGTTGTGGATGCCGTCCTTCTTCTTGCGCCACCACGGGCCGGCGACGACGTCCCAGTCGTAGACGGCGCTCGCGACGCGCAGCTCGCGCGGCGCGTCGATGCAGAGGACGCCCTTGGGATGGCGCGTCGTCGCCACGTGGAAGTTGCCGTTGGCCGCGGCAAGCCAGCTGCCGTCGGGCTGCGGCGTGAGGTTCAGCCGCTTGTCGCAGGAGCCGTTGGGGCCGCTGCCCTTGGCGACGACGACCTGGAGATCGTCGCCGGTGGAGACGGCGAGCGGGTAGAAAGGCTGGTCGCAGGTGACGTGCGCGGAAGATGGAGCGTTGTCATCGTCGGTGGTGCCCGGCGCGAGGTCGATCGCGGCGAACGACTTCGGCGGCACCACGAACGTGCGCGCGGAGGCGGACGGCGAATCGCCGTCGAGCTCGACGCGGCAGGTGGCAGAAGCGTCGCCGATATTGGCGGCGCCGACACGTGTCGTTGCGAAGGCGGCAAGCTCGAGCGCCGGAGACGAGCCGGCGGCATACAGGTCGTGCTCGCCGATCACCGGCACCTCGACGGGATCGCCGCTGCCGTCGGCGCCGAGCCAGGCCGAGACGCGGGCCGCATCGCCGTCGAACGCCAGTAGCGCGGCGGCGTGGCCCGCCGCGGGCGCACCGAGCTTTCCCAGTGCCTGCGACGCGACCTGTCGCGAAGTGCCATCGTCGCTCGCGACCCAGACGCTGGTGCCGAGAGGCTTGCCGGCAAGATCGTCGCCGCCGACGAGCGGCACGTAGAGCCGTTCAGCCGAGGCGGGGGTGGCGAAGACGGAAAGAGCGCAGAGACCGGCAGCGAGCGAGGCGAGGGAGAGCATCCGCTTCATGACCGTGGAAGTCCTCGTGGGTTGCGGAGGGCGGCGAGCGCCCGCTGGATGGGGTGCAGCTCAGCGCGAGCCGATGCTGCAAAGGCTGGAACCCGGCGGTAGGAGCGGTGATTCCCTGCCAGCGGCCTGGCTGCGAAGCTCCCCGGACGCTTCGGCTGCCGACCCGCGATCGATCTCCACGCGCAAGTCCCAGTCGGCCACGCCAGGATAAGGGGCGGCCTGCTGCCATCCTCCGCCCGGCGCGGCGCGGCCAAGGCTCAGCGGGCGATGGCGATCTCGGCGTTGACGTCGATCGGCGGCCCGTTGTCGGGCTCCTTGCCGTGCGGGTTCTTGGTGGTGAACTTGCGGATGGCGCCCGGCTGGAACACGACGGCGAGCGTCGAGCCGCCGTAGCTGAAGTAACCCAGCTCGTCGCCCTTCTCGACGTGCTGCCCCTGCTCGACCGAGAAGCGGACCGACGAGATCTCGGTGATGCCGATCGGCATCACGCACACGGTGCCGAGCTTCTTGTGGTCCGCCTCGATGTAGACGAGGCCGCGCGTGTTGGTGGCCGTCTCGTAGCCGAGCGAAAGGATGCCGGCGCCGGGGTCGGGACCGGCCGACTCGGCCTCGGTGAAGGTCAGCGCGTCGATGCGCAGGTGGCGCACGGTGCCGGCGACGGGGGCGTGCCAGCGGTGGTAGTTGGCGCCGGAGAGGAATGATTGGAAGACGTCGCCGCCGACGAAGGGCTTCGCCGCCTCCTCGCCGCCCAGCATGTCGAGCAGCGAGTAGGGCTGCCCCTTGGCCCAGAACTTGTCGAGCAACTTCACCTTGCGAGAGATGTTGTAGATGGTGCCGTCGTTGGCCGAGACCACGACCTTGGGGTCGTCGGGCGCCGCGATCGGCCGCGCCTCGGCCTTGATCTCGCGGTGGAAGAAGGCGTTGAACGACGTCCAGCCCCAGTGCGGCGCGCCGCGGTCGGGGATGACGAACTCCTGCAGCTCGTACTGCTTGAACGCCGGCGGCGAGAGCCAACCGTACTTGCCGGTGTCGAGCACGTAGGTCGACTCCGGGCTGTCGAGGAAGCGGCACCACTCGGCGAGGATGCGGTTGACGGCGTCGTTGATCGCCGGATAGCGGAAGGCCGCGTAGCCGGCGGTCGTCATCATCATGTAGGCGAAGAGCGACGACATCGGGAAGAAGTTCTGCTTCTTCGGGTTGGGGTTGTAGAGCGGCGCCGTCTCGACGATGTGCTCGAGCGTGGCGAGCATTTCCTCGGCGTCGTGCACGGTGGCGTGGCCGCGCGCCTGCTGGCGGATCATCTCGTCGACGTACATGCGAACGATGCCGTCGTCGTGAATGAGCTTCGCGAAGGCGGCGACGCCCGGGCTCTTCCATTCCTCCTTCTTCCGCCGCCGCTTCCTGCGCTTGTCGAGCGCCTCCCTGCGCAGCGTCTTCGCGTACTCGTCGACGGCGCCGCGGTCGCGCGGCAGGTAGCCCGCGATGCGGCCGAAGAAGCGGCGATACTTTGCTTCGAGGTGGCGCTCTTTGACGCGGGCCATGGCGGTGACCTCCGGCGAACGGACCGTGGCTGATTAGACGGCCGCGGCGCCGGAGATTCTCTCGCAGCGTAGTTCGGGCAGAGCCGGCGCGGTCACGCTCCCCGTCGAGGGGGACGCCGGGCGGGCGCTGCCGGGTTCCGGCAGAGGAGCGGGCTGACGTTCGCGATCTCGTCGAAATGGTCGTCGACGTGGATGAGCTCGGCGTTGGCGTGGATGGCAGTGGCCGCGATGATCAGGTCCGTGGCGGGGACCGTGCGCCCGCGGCGGCGAAGGTCGAAACCGATGCTTGCCGCAAGATCGAAGTCTCGCTTGCGGAGCTCGAGCCAGTGGAACGCACGAAAGCCCTCGCGGAGGACGCGTTGCTCGCGCTCGTCGGCGGCGAATCCGACGACCTCGACGTGGATGATTCCGTTGATTGCGAGCGCATCGGCCGCGATCGCCGCCGCCACTACGGCCCGCACCGCCGGCGCGCCCCCGCGCCGGTAGGACTCGATCAACGCCGAGCTGTCTGCGACGATCACCCTTCTTCCCGCAGCCGTCGCAGTTCCGCGAGGCCGCCCCGCAGCTCGAGCTGACCTAGCTGCTCCAGGGACTCCGCGAGGCGCCGGCGGCGCACCGCCTCCTCGAGAGCGAGGCGGATCGCCGCGACACGTGTCTGTACCCCAAGGGCCTCTTTGGCCTGATCGACCAACCCGTCGTCGATGGTTACGGTCATACGGCCCATGGATCACCTCGCTAGGGCACCAGCAGTGTACACCAGTCGATGTCACCACCTGGCTGCATCGCCAGCGGGCGCGGCGTTGCAACGCCGCTCACGCTCGGGCCGCGACCGTTTCCGGCTTCGGCACGCCGGGCTGCGTCACCACATCCGGCTCTTCCTCCGCCGCGCCCTTGCGCCCGCGCGACAGGCTGGGGAAGGTCTTCGCCAGCCACTTCTCGAAGCCGTCCATGTAGACGTAGAAGACCGGCGTCACGAACAGCGTCAGGAGCTGCGAGAACACCAACCCGCCGACGACCGCCAAGCCCAGCGGTCGCCGCGACTCCGCGCCGGCGCCCAACCCGAGCGCGATCGGCAGCGTGCCTACGAGCGCCGCCATGGTGGTCATCATGATCGGGCGGAAGCGCACCAGCGACGCCTCGTAGATGGCGTCGCGCGCGCCCATGCCCTTGTGGCGCTGTTCGATGGCGAAGTCGACCATCATGATGCCGTTCTTCTTGACAAGCCCCACGAGCATGATGACGCCGACGAAGGCGTAGAGCGACAGCTCCTGCCGGAAGATGAACAGCGTCGCCAGCGCGCCGAAGCCGGCGAGCGGCAGCGCCGACAAGATCGTCAGCGGGTGGATGAAGCTCTCGTAGAGGACGCCGAGCACGATGTAGATGACGAGCACCGACATCAGCAGCAGCACGCCGAGGCCCTGCATCGACGACTGGAACGCTTGCGCGGTGCCTTGGAAGTTGGTCTGCACGGTGGCCGGCAGCACCTGCAACGCGAGGTCGTTGACGCGCTTGACCGCTTCGCTCAGCGCCGTGCCCGGCGCCAGGTTGAACGACAACGTCACCGCCGGGAGCTGGCCCGAATGGGCGACGGTGAGCGGTCCCACCGAGCGCTGAAAGCTGGCGATCGCCGCCAGCGGCACGAGCTGGCCGCTGCCGCTCCTGACGTAGAGCTTGCCGAGCGCGTCGGGGTCGCGCTGGTACTCGGGCAGCAGCTCCATCAACACGTCGTAGGCGTTGTTGGGCGCGAAGATGGTGGAGACGCGGCGGCTGCCGTAGGCCGAGTAGAGCGCGTCCTCCACCTGCCGCACGGAGACGCCGTAGCTCGACGCCTTCTCACGGTCGACCGAGAGCAGCACCTGCGGGTTCCTGATGTGGAGGTCGGAGTCGACGTCGAGGAACCCCGGCAGCTCCTTCATCTTCGCCAACATCGCCGTGGAGGCGCGGTAGAGCTCGTCGGTATCGCCGGCCTGCAGCGTGTACTGGTACTGCGCCTGCGTGAAGCGGCCGCCGAGCCGGATCGGCGGCGGGATCTGCAGGAAGACCTGCAGCCCGGGGATCACCGAGAGCTGCTTGCGCAGCTCGCCCATCACCTGCTCCGCCGGCGGCCGCGTGCCCAGCGGCTTCAACCGCATGAAGATGGTTCCCGAGTTGTTGCCGCCGCGGCCGGCGAAGGACATGAACTGCTCGACCGCCGGGTGCGCCTGGACGATGGCGGCCGCCTGCTGCTGGAGGCGCATCATCGCGTAGGGCGAGATCCCTTCGGCCGCCTGGGTGAAGGCGAGGATCGAGCCGGTGTCCTCGTTGGGCAGGAAGCCCTTCGGCACCTTGACGAAGAGCCAGCCGGTCAACACCAGCGCGATGGCCAGGAAGAGCATGGTGATGCGCTTGTGCGCCAGCGACCAGGCGAGGCCGCGGCCGTAGCCGTCGCGGCTCTTGTCGAAGAGCCGCTCCGACCAGTTGTAGAGGCGGCCGTGGCGCTCCTCGCTCGGCGGCCGCAGGAAGCGGCTGCACAGCATCGGCGTCAGCGACAGCGAGACGAAGCCGGAGATCAGGACCGCCATGGCGATGGTGACGGCGAACTCGTGGAAGAGCCGGCCGAGGATGCCGCCCATGAACAGCACCGGCAGGAACACCGCGGCGAGCGACAGCGTCATCGACAGGATGGTGAAGCCGATCTCGCGCGCGCCGCGCAGCGCCGCCTCGAACGGCCGCTCGCCGTGCTCCATGTGGCGCACGACGTTCTCCAGCATGACGATGGCGTCGTCGACGACGAAGCCGACCGAGAGGGTGAGCGCCATCAGCGACAGGTTGTCGAGGCTGTAGCCGAGCAGCGCCATCACCGCGAAGGTGCCGATGATGGAGAGCGGCAGCGCCAGCGCCGGGATCACCGTCGCCGACAGGTTGCGCAGGAAGAGGAAGATGACCAGCACCACCATCGACAGCGCCAGCCAGAGGGTGAACTTGACGTCGTTGACCGAGTCCTTGATCGACACCGAACGGTCGAAGAGGACGTTGAGCTTGGCCGAGGCGGGGAGCTGGCTCTCGAAGCGCGGCAGCAGCGCGCGCACGGCGCTGGCGACCTGCACGGTGTTGGTGCCCGGCTGGCGCTGCACGGCGAGCACCATCGCCCGCTGGTCGATGTACCAGGCGGCGGCCTTGTCGTTGGCGACAGAGTCGAGCACGCGGCCGAGCTCCTGGAGGCGCACCGGCGAGCCGTTCTTGTAGGCGACGACGAGCGGCCGGTACTCGGCAGCGTGCTCGAGCTGCCCCCGCGACTCGATGGTGAAGGCGCGCTCGTTGCCATAGAGCGTGCCGGTGGGCAGGTTGACGTTGGAGTTCGAGATGGCGGTGCGCACCTCGTCGATGCCGACGCCGCGCGAGGCGAGCGCGTTGGGGTCGAGCTGCACGCGCACCGCGTACTTGCTGGCGCCGTAGACCTGCACCTGCGCCACGCCGGGCACCGTCGAGATGCGCTGCGCCATCATCGTCTCGGCGTACTCGTCGAGCTGCGACAGTGGCAGCGTCGGCGAGGTGAGGGCGAGGTAGAGGATCGGCGAGTCGGCCGGGTTCACCTTCTGGTAGACGGGCGGGTTGGGCATGTCCGCCGGCAGGTTGCCGCCGGCGGCCGCGATCGCCGCCTGCACGTCCTGCGCGGCGGCGTCGAGGTCGCGCGAGAGGTCGAACTGCAGAGTGACGGAGGTGAACCCCTGGCCGCTCGACGAGGTCATCTGCGACAGGCCGGCGATGGTCGAGAACTGCTTCTCGAGCGGCGTCGCCACCGACGAGGCCATCGTCTCGGGGCTGGCGCCGGGCAGCGACGCCGACACCTGGAGCGTGGGGAAGTCGACGTTGGGCAAGTCCGACACCGGCAGGCCGCGGTAGGCGACGATGCCGAAGAGCAGCAGCGCGCCCATGAGGAGCGTCGTCATCACCGGGCGGCGGATGAAGATCTCGGAGAGACTCATCCCTTTGGCGGGGCCGGCTTGCGCATCGCGCGCGGAGCTGGGGTACTCGCTCATCGCTCACCTCCCGGCGCCGCGGCCGGAACCGCCGCGGGCGCGCCACCGCTGGCTTTGATCGTCACCTTGGCGCCCGGTACGAGCCGGAGCTGGCCGTCGGTGACCACCGTCTCGCCGCCCTCGAGCCCTTCGGCGATGACGACGTCGTCGCCGACGCTGCGCGCCACTTTCACCGGCCGCGACTCCACCGTCTGGTCGGGCTTGACGACGAAGACGTAGTCGCCCTGTTGTCCCGATTGCACCGCGCTTTCGGGCGTCACGACCGCTTGCTCTTCGCCGAGGCGCAGCGCCACGTTGACGAGCTCGCCCGGCCACAGGCCGCGGTCGGCGTTGTCGACCGTCGCCTTGAGCTGGATCGTGCCGGTCTGCGGGTCGATGGCGTTGTCGACGAAGGTCAGGCTGCCGTTGCGCGAGACGCCGCCGCTGTCGCGTACCTCCACCGCCAGCTGGCCGGCGGCGGCGCGGCGGCGCACCTCGCCGAGGTACTGCTGCGGCACCGGGAAGCGCACGTCGATGGGCGCCATCTGGTGCAGCACGACGAGGGTGTCGTCGTTGGCCTTGACGTTGTTGCCGGCGTGGACGATCAAGGCGCCGGCGCGGCCGTCGACGGGCGAGTGGATGGTGGCGTAGGAGAGCTGGAGGCGCGCGTCGGCGACCGTCGCCTCGTCGGCGGCGAGGTTGGCCTTCTGCGAGCGCGCCTCGGCCTCGGCCGCGTCGTACTGCTCCTTGGTGACGAAGTCCTTGGCCACCAGCTCGTGGTAGCGCGCCGCCTGCCGCGCCGCGTTGTCGGCGAGCACGCGGTCGCGCAGGAGACGCGCCTGCGCCGACGCGAGCGTCGTCTGGAAGGGGCGCGGGTCGATGGTGAAGAGCACGGCGCCGCGGCGCACCTCTTCGCCTTCACGGAAGTGGACGCGCATCACCTCGCCGCCGACGCGCGAGCGCACCTCGACGGTGGACTTCGCTTCGACGGTGCCGGTGGCGGCGAGGTCGAGCGGCGCCGACTCGCGGCGCGCCGCGGCGACAGAAACCGGCACCGGCGGCTTCGGCGGCGGACCGGCGTCCTTCTTGCCGCAGGCGCCGGCCGTGATGGCAAGAAGACCTACTGCCGTCATCGCGAGGCCGCGAAGCGGCCGTGGCGATCTCGATGTCGAGGTTGCTTCGTCGCTGCGCTCCTCGCAACGACGTTCAAAGAGATTGGTGCGTGAAACGTAGGTCATGGCGTGGTTCCGGTGGGAGTCGGAGCGGGGGAAGGAGCAGTGAGCGTGGGGACGAGCTCGGCCGGCCCGGCGGCGGCGAGCGTGCCGGTGTCGTGGGCGAGGCGCGACAGCGCCAGCAGCCAGTCGGCGCGCGCGAGCACGATCTCCGCCCGCGCGTTGGCGAGCGCCGTCTGCGCCGTCAGGACGTCGAGGATGCTGCCGACGCCTTCGTGGTAGCGGCCCGCGGCGACGCGCGCCGATTCGTCGGCGGCGGCGAGCAGGTCCTGCGCCGTGGCGAAGCGCTGCGCCGCTGTCTGCAGGTCGTAGTAGCTGGTCCACACCTGCAGGCGCACGTCGTTGGCCAGCGCGTCGGCGCGGGCGTTCTCTTCCGCCGCCTCGGCGCGCGCCTTCGCGACGTCGTAGTGGTGCTCGAAGCCGGAGAAGAGCGGCACCCGCACCTGCAGCGACGCGGCGTAGTTGTTGCCGGGGTCGCGGTCGGGCGTCAGGTAGTAGAGGCGGTTGGCGTTGCTGTTGAGCGACAACGTCGGCAGGCCCTCGGAGCGCTCCTGCGCGATGCGCTGCGCGGCGGCGCGGGCGCGGGCGCGGGCGGCCAGCAGCTCGGGGCGATTGCCGAGCGCGCGGTCGAGCGACTGCTCGATGCCTTGCGAGGCGGCGACCACCGGCACCTGCTCGTCGAGCGGCGCCGCTTCGACCGGGATGTCGGCCGGCAGGTTCATCGCCGTGGCGAGGGCGCCGCGGATGACGTTCATGTCGCCCTGCGCCGTCTGCAGGCGGAGCTGCACCTGCGACACCGCCGTCTTCGCCTGCAGCACGTCGGCGATGGTGGCGAGGCCGGCGTCGTGCCGGCGCTGCGCCGCCTCGAGGTTGGTGCGCGCGCCGTCGAGGTCCGCCTGCGCCGCGTCGCGCAGGCCGCGGGCGCTCACGTACTGGTAGAACGCCTGCGAGACGTCGAGGACGACGTCCTGGATCGCCTGGTTGTGGGAGAAGTTGGCGGCGACCAGGCTCTCGCGCGCCTCGGCGACGTCGGCGGCGCGGCCGCCGAAGTCGAGCAGCAGCCAGGTGAGGTCGAAGGCGGGCACCAGCGTCGTCTGCTGGAAGACGAACTGGCCGCCGCCGACGGTGCCCTTCTGCCGCTGCGCGGTGCCGGTGAAGTTGAGATCGGGGTAGAGCTGCGAGCGCTGGCTGCCCACCTCGGCGGCGGCGGCGCGCGCCGCTTCCCAGGTGACGCGCGTGCGCGGGCTGTTGCGCAGCGCGAGGTCGATGGCGAGCGGCAGGGAGACCTGGCCGTTGGGCAGCGCGGCGAAGACCTGCGGCGCGGTGATCGGCGGGGTCGTCGACGGAGCCGGGGACGGTGCGGCGGTCGTGCTCGCGACGAGCTCGGCCGGCGGCTCCCACGGCTGGTCGGCGGCGGGTGCGACGCGCAAGTCTCCCGTTCGCGCCGACGCGCAGCCGAGGAGTTGGAGGCAAACGAGCGCGGCGGCCGCGCCCAAGGCGGTGGCAAGGGATCGCTGCATGCGGTTGGGGTTCAGGCGGCGGCGGCGGTGTCGTTGGCGAGGGCGCGGATGCCGGCGACGGAGAAGCGCACGGTGTGCGCGACGAGCTCGGGCAGCTTGCGGCGGCCGTTGCCGTCGGGCAGGCAGCGCTGGAGGTTCACCGCGTGCAGGAGCTGGCCGATGAGCGAGTGGATGCTCAGCTGCGCGTCCTCGCGCGACAGCTCGGGGCAGACCTGGGCGAGGGCTTCCATCAGCGCGCGCTCCATCGGCTCCACCATCTCGGCGTGGAAGATCTCCGGCGGCAATTGCGGGTCGATGAGCTCTTGAGCCAGCAGCAGCAGCCAGAAACGGCCGGAGCTGTCCTCGACCAGCGGCGAGACGAAGGCGCTGGCGAACGCCTGCACCAGCAGGTCGAGCGTCGCGTCCTTGCCGGCGCTGGCGAGCGCCGCGTCGATGGCGTCGAGCCGGTGCTTGCGCATGGCGCGCAGGCGGCGCAGGAAGACCTCGCGGTAGAGGTTGTTCTTGCCGCCGAAGTGGTAGTTGACAGCGGCGATGTTGCACGAGGACTCGCGGGTGATGTCGCGCACCGAGGCGGCGCGGAAGCCCTTCTCGGCGAAGAGGCGCTCGGAGGCGTCGAGGAGGCGTTCGCGGGTGTGGGCGCTGTCGGGGTTGGTGATCGGGGGACGGTCGGGCATAGCGGCGGGCTCCTTTCGCAGGAGGTGGAATGAAACACTGAATTAAAACGCGCGTTGGCTGACGTGTCAAGCATCAGGCGACGAACGGCGGCGGCGCCGCGTCACCTCTATGGTGTCCGCTTTGCTGATACGCACCAGCGATGCCGCGGTTGCGTCTGATGACCTACAACGTGCGCGCCTGCACCGCGTTCGGTTGCGGTGGAGAGGTGGACCGCGTGGCAGCGGCGATCGGCGCCGCCGAGCCCGACGTCGTGGCGCTGCAGGAGGTCGAGGCGGGCGTCGCGCGCAGCGGCTTTCGCGACCAGACCGAGGAGCTGGCCGCGAAGCTCGGCTGGCAGTCGCACTTCCAGCCGGCGATGAAGGGCGACGGCGGCGGCGCCTTCGGCAACGCGCTGCTGAGCCGGCTGCCGCTGCGGCTGGTGGGGAGCGGGCTGCTGCCGCAGCTCCTCGTCGGCGTCGTGCGCGAGCCGCGCGGCATCTCCTGGCACGCGGTGCAGGTCGACGGCCGCGAGATGCAGGTGCTCGTCACCCATCTCGGCCTCACGCGACGCGAGCGGCTGGCGCAGATCGAGGCGTTGCTCGGCCCGCTGTGGATGGGCGATCCGCGCTGCGCCGCGCCGCGGCTCCTCTGCGGCGACCTCAACTGCCGCCCCGGCTCGCCCGAGCACCGGCGGCTCGAGGAGTCGCTGGTCGACGCGGTGCTCGTCTCGCCGCCGGCCGCCGGCAGCGCTACCTTTCCGGCGCTACGCCCGCTGGTGCGCCTCGACCACGTGCTCGTCTCGCCCGACGTGCGCGTCCACCGCACCGAGGTGCCGCGCCGCCGCGAGCTGCGTCGCGCCTCCGATCACCTGCCGCTGGTGGTCGACCTCGAAGTCCCGTGAGCGTCGGCTCTGCCGATCCGTGCGGTCAATTGGTCCGGATGATGAGCGTGTTGAGCGCTGCCGTCTCGAAATCCGTGATCACGATGCCGAACCGCCCCGACGTGTGGTCGTTGAAGTAGGTGGTGAGCTGAGGGTTGATGTCAGCCGCGACGCGATCCGGGAAGTCGTTCTCGATGACGCCGGCACCGCTGCCGAAGTTGACGAACAAGACATCGGCGTTTCCCGCCGCCGATGCCTCTACCAGGAGCTTCCTGATCTTGTTCCACTTCTTGGCTCGCGAGCCGACGCCGGTCTGGTCGTAGTAATCCTGGATCCGCAACTCCGGCGGGCCGGCGATGGTACGCGTGCGGTTGTTCGGGAAGCCGTTGTAGGCATCGATACCAACTGCGGCGGCCGTGTTTGCCGTCAGCTCGAATCGCCGGAAGAGCACGATCTTGCCGCGCACCTGGTGGAGCTGGGGAATCGCATTTTGCAGGTAGAAGATGCCGGCGGCGGTGGCGTAATCGCTGAAGCGTGCCTGAAAGCTCTTGCCGGCCGGGTTGCCCGAGCTCGGGGCATCGTCCTCCTTCTTGACCGACATGATGATCGTCTCGGTCGGCTGGGCGGTCAGGAAGTTGCTGCAGGTGGTCAGCACGCTCTGGAACGTCAGGCCCAGGGACACGTCTTCGTGATAGAGCGCGAACGCACCGTTCGTATATCCGACGCGAATGTCGAGGAACCTGATCCCGTCAGTCAGCTGCTCCGCGATGCTGCGCGTCTGCGTCCTGAGGCGATTCTTCGTCAGGTCCAAGTCCGCCTGCGGATCCTTCGCTCCTGAGTCGTGGGTGCCCGGGATCGACAGCTCGCTGAGCTTCTTCGAGCCCGGCACGGCGCCCATCCAATTGGTGAGATCGGTCGGCATGACAACCCCTTTCTTCCAGCGGAAGCCCGCCTCCGGAGTGGAGGCGCGCGAAACGATGCCGTCATCCTAGGGCACCTGAGAGGTCCATGACCAGCGCCGCGCGCTGAAACCTTGCGGCCCTCGCCGCGTAGATTCGACGGAGCTCAACGGAGACCGCATGCACCGCAAACCGATCGCCCTCGCCCTCTTCGCCCTCGCTCTGCTTCCCATCGCCGGCCACGCCGCGGGTGCGGCCAATCCGAGTGAAAAAAGCCAGCCCGCCAACGATCTGGAGGCGCGGCGCAAGGCGCTCGCCGACCTGCTCGCCGAGCAGTGGGAGTACAACCTCTCCGAGAACCCCGAATTCGCCTCGATCATCGGCGACAAGCGGTGGAACGACAAGTCGAGCGAGGTCTCCGACGCCGCCGTGCAGCGCGATCTCGCCAAGTCGCGCCAGTTCCTCACCCGCTTCGAGGCCATCGACACCACCGGCTTCCCCGAGCAGGAGGCGCTCAACAAGACGCTCATGGTGCGCGACCTGCGCGAGGGGCTCGACAACGCCAAGTACGAGGGCTGGCTGATGCCGGTCAACCAGATGAGCGGCATCCACCTCGACTCGCCGCAGCTCGTCTCGCTGCTGCCCTTCACCACCGTCAAGGACTACGACGACTTCATCACCCGCCTGCACAACTTCCCGGCGCAGATGGACGGCACCATCGGCTTCATGCGCCAGGGCATGGCGAAGCACCTGATGCCGCCCAAGTTCCTGCTCGGCAAGGTGGCGGAGCAGGCGAAGCACATTGCCGCGCAGAAGCCCGAGGAGTCGCCCTTCGCGATGCCGCTCGCGAAGATGCCCGCGAGCTTCTCGGCGGCCGACAAGGAGCGCATCCGCACCGCCCTGCTCGCCGCCATTCGCGACCAGGTGCTGCCCGCCTACGGCCGCTTCGCCACCTTCGTCGAGAAGGAGTACGCGCCCGCCGGCCGCACCGAGGTGGGTCTGTGGTCGCTGCCCGACGGCGACGCCCGCTACGCGGCGCGCGTCCACCGCTCGACGACGACGGACATGACGCCCGAAGAGATCCACCAGCTCGGGCTGCGCGAGGTCGCTCGCATCGAGGGCGAGCAGCTGCAGATCGCCAAGCAGCTGGGCTTCGCCGATCTCAAGAGCTTCAACGCTTCACTCGACGCCAACCCCGCGCTCAAGGCCAAGTCGGCCGACGAGCTGGTCAGTCTCTATCGCCAGCACATCGAGGCGATGCAGGCCAAGCTGCCGCAGCTCTTCGGCCGGCTGCCGAAGGCCAAGGTCGAAGTGGTGCCGATGGAGGACTACCGCGCCGCCTCGGCCGCCGGCGCCGATTACGTCCAGGGCACGCCCGACGGCTCGCGCCCCGGCAAGGTCAACGTCAACACCCACGACGCCACGTCGCGCAAGACGATCAACGTCGAGACGACGGCGTATCACGAAGGCGTCCCCGGGCACCACATGCAGATCTCCATCCAGCAGGAGCTGCCGACGCTGCCGCCGTTCCGCCAGCAGGGCGGCAACACCGCCTTCGTCGAGGGCTGGGCGCTCTACTCGGAGCGGCTGGGCCGCGAGGTCGGCTTCTTCCAGGACCCCTACAGCCTCTACGGCCACCTGCAGGACGAGATGCTGCGCGCCATCCGCCTCGTCGTCGACACCGGCCTGCACTACAAGCACTGGACGCGCGAGCAGGTGGTGCAGTTCTTCCACGACCACTCGGCGATCGACGAGGTCGAGGTGCAGAGCGAGACCGACCGCTACATCGTCTGGCCCGGCCAGGCGCTGGGCTACAAGATCGGCCAGCTCAAGATCCTCGAGCTGCGCGACCGCGCCAAGCAGGCGCTCGGCGACCACTTCGACATCCGCGGCTTCCACGACGAGGTGCTCGGCGCCGGCGCGCTGCCGATGGACGTCCTTGAGGCGCGCATCGACGCCTGGATCGCGGCGCAGAAGGCTGCGGCGAAGAGTGCGGCCTAGCGCGATCCCCTGACGCGGCGGGCCGCGCGCCCGCACAGACAACCCCGGTTCGGACGGTCATCCCCTTCCCACGGCGGGCCAGCGTGCCCGCCGTCTTTTTTTCGCTCCTGATATTCCGGTCGGCAAGTGACCGCGGCGGGTACCGCGACGGCGGCTTGCGTAGTCGCTCGCGAGCGTAGGATCGCTGCGTGAGGCGGAAGGCGCGTTGGTGGTTGCCGCTGCTGCTCGCCGGCATCGCGGTCGTCGTCCTCGTGGCCGCATCGCGAGCGAGCGCCGCGCAAGCGGCGGCTGCAGCCGCGCCGAATCGCACGCCCACTGCCGCTGCAGGGGTACCGGCACCTGCGCCCGGCACCTCGCCCTTCGCGGTGGTGCTCGGCATCGCCCAGGACGGCGGCTACCCGCAGGCGGGGACGAAGGAGAGCGCGGCGTGGGACGACCCGGCGCAGCGGCGGCTCGTCGCTTCGCTCGCCATCGTCGACCCCCAGAGCGGCGAACGCTGGCTGGTCGACTGCACGCCGGACTTCCCGCAACAGCTCCACCGCCTCGACGGGATCGCGCCGGCGGCCGGCACGCCGGGTCTTGCCGGCATCCTCCTCACCCACGCCCACGTGGGCCACTACGCCGGCCTCATCCACCTCGGTCGCGAGGCGATGGGCGCGCACGAGGTGCCGGTCTACGCCATGCCGCGCATGGCCGAGTTCCTCAACAGGAACGGTCCGTGGGAGCTGCTCGTGCGGCTGCGCAACATCGTCGTCATGCCGCTCGCGGCCGGCGTCCCGGTGCGGCTCGGCGCGCGGCTCACCACCACGCCGCTGCTCGTGCCGCACCGCGACGAATACAGCGAGACCGTGGCGTTTCGCATCGCCGGCCCGACGCGCTCGCTGCTCTGGCTGCCCGACATCGACAAGTGGGAGAAGTGGGAGGCACAGGGCACGAAGCTCGAGGACGTGCTCGCAACCGTCGACGTCGCCTACCTCGACGGCACCTTCTTCGCCGACGGCGAAGTCCCCGGCCGCTCGATGGCCGAGATCCCCCACCCCTTCGTTCGCGAGACGATCGCCCGCCTCGCCCACCTCCCCGCCGCCGAGCGCGCCAAAGTCCGCTTCGTCCACCTCAACCGCACCAATCCGCTCGTGCGCGGCGACGCCGCAGCCCGCGCCGAGGTCGTCAAGGCCGGCATGGCCGTCGCCGAGGAAGGCGAACGGCAGCCTCTCTAGCCGACCTCGAAAGGCTGGCGTTCGGTCAGGGGAGAGGCTGCCCGGGCGACAATTTTCGTAGGAAGGGGTCCACGGGCAGGCACTGAATCCCTTCCATTTCGAGCTTGTCCACGCCTCGATAGAGCAGACGCAACTGCGCTTCGGGATAGTCCTCGCGGAAGGCCAGCAACGGCCGGAGGTCCGCGCGTCGCAGCTCGGCCGCGTGCTTGATCTCGATGGCGCAGAAAACGTTGGCACCGTAGACGATCAGGTCGACCTCGCTGCCGGCGCGCGTGCGCCAGTAGGCGAGCTCGGCGTCGAGCCGCGAGTAGTCGATCCACGCGCGTAGGTGTTGCGCCACCAGTCCTTCCAGCGCGGCGCCGGCGATCTCCTCGGGGCGATCGAGAGGTCCCGCCGGACGCAGAGACCGGAACACGCCGAGATCGGCGAGGAAGAGCTTCGGGTGAGCCACGAGGTGGCGACGCGCTCGCCGCGTGAACACCGGCACGCGGAACGCGAGCAGCAGGTCTTCGAGGATTGCCAGGTAGCCGTCGACGGTCTTGCGGCTCACCTGGCATTCGCGCGCGACCTCCGAGAGGTTGAGCGGCGCCGCTTGGGAGAAGCTGATCGCCTCGAGGAATCGCTGGAACGCGCCGAGGTCGCGCACCAGCGCCTCGCCGCGCACTTCTTCGCGCACATAAAGGCTGGTGTAGGCGGCGAGCGTGTCCTGCGGGTTGGGCGCCTCCCAGACGACCGGCAGCAGGCCACTGACGAGGGCACGCTCGAGATCGAAACGATCGCCCAGCTCGGCCGCCATGAACGGATGCAAGGAGCGCACTACAGCCCTGCCGGCGAGCAGGTCAACCTCGGTCCGCTTGAGCTTGCGCGCGCTCGATCCAGTGAGCACGAAGCGCTTTCCCGATCGTTCTTCGATGAGTTGGTGCACGACCGTCAGCAGGCCAGGCGCCCGCTGGACCTCGTCGATGACGACGATCTCCGAGTCGCTGCCGGCGACTAGCTCACGCAGACGCTCGGGCCGAGACACCAACCGCCGCTCGACGTCGGGCGCAAGGAGGTCGAGCCAGAGAGCTCCTTGATAGGCGGCGCGCAACCAGGTGGATTTGCCAGTGCCGCGGGGGCCAAAGAGGAAGTAATCCCCCTCGGGAGGGCGAAAAAATCGCGTCACCATCGCCATATTGAGCGCAAATATGGCGAAACAAACAGCAAATTGCAAGAGAGCAGCGGAGCGTCAAAGACGAGGTGCAGTGCTGCACACAGGACCGACGTCTTCAGGCGGCGCGGTAGGATGCGTCGCGTGACCGAGACCACGCTGATGGAAGACCCGACGACGCTCTCCTTCGAGCCGTTCTGGAACTGGCTGGTGAGCCATCCGAACTGCATCCTGCGCGCGGGCACGCCGGACACGGTGATCTACGACGACGACGACCTGCACTGGCACTTCGGGGCCGAGGGGGACTCGACGATGAGCGTCCAGGTGTTGCGCGGCAAGCGCCTGCTGGGCGAGATCCTCGTCGAGCCCGAGCAGGTCTCGTACGTGCAGGGCGCGGCGGGCGAGGAGGAAGGCGAGTACGTCTTCGAGCTCGTCACCGAGAGCGAGAGCGACCAGGTGGCGAGCTGGTTCTTCGTGCTCTCGCACGGCTACGAGGCCGAGGGCGCGGCCCCCCTCCACGGCCGCGTGCACTAGGTCGTCTGCCACCCATCTCACCCCTACCCCTCTCTCCCCTCGCCGGGGAGAGAGGGGTCCAGAACGGCGCACACCGGCGCTCAGGGCTCGAGCGTGATGCGTTGGCCGCTGATGGTGCCGCCCGCTTCGAAGAGTACGTTGCCCAGCGCGTCCGAGAAGGTGGCGGCGCCCTCGCCGGTCATGGTGGTGAGGTCTTCGCT
>DASYQD010000058.1:0-2663 GCA_036005845.1 Thermoanaerobaculia bacterium
CTGAACGCGTACCGAGCGTTCCAGAAGGGCGAGCGCCCGCACACGCCGCACAACTGGCTGATCAAGATCGCGCACAACGTGTGCCGGATGCGCTGGCGCCAGTCGGGGCGCCGCCCGCAGGAGGTCCCGCTCGAGCACGCGGCGGAGCCTGCGGGACCCGACGACGACAAGCCGCCGCTCGACGAGGTCCTCCAGGCGCTCGCTCAACTCCCGCTCAACCAGCGCGCGGCGATCGTCATGCGCGAGGTCGAGGGCCGCAGCTACGCGGAGATCGCGGAGGTGCTCGGCACGACCGTGCCGGCCATCGAGGCGCTGCTCTTCCGTGCCCGGTCGAGCCTGCGCGCGCGGCGTGACTCGCTCGGCGCCCTCACGCTCGCTCCGCTGCCTGGCTCGCTCTCCTCGTTCTTGGGCGGCGGCGGCGCTGGTGTCGTCGCGGCCGGGGGAGCCGCCCTCGGCACCCAGATCGCGCTCAAGGCCGCAGCGGTGGTCGCAACCGGCGTCGTCGCCGGAGGTCTCGGCTTCAAGGCCGTCAAGGCCGTCGCGAAGCCTGACGCCGCGCAGCCGCAGTCCCGGCAGGCGCAGGCGAGCTCGTACGCTGCACCCGCCTGGGCGAACCCGGTGCAGCGAATCGTCCCGAAGGTCGGCGCCGGAGGTTTGCGGACCGCAGGGCCCTTGCATCCGGGCCGCGTGAGCGGCCTGGGGCCGTCGGTCGCAGATCCGCGGAAGGCGCCGATGAACGAGACCCCCTCCGAGGCGAGCGCGCCCGCCCGCGAGAGCGGCTCCGCCGCCGGCTCCGACGGCGCTGCCGCGGGTGCCGCCCCCGGCGCGCCAGGCGCCCCCGTCGCTGCCCCGGCGGCCGGGGCCGGCGGCTCCACGACGGTGAACAAGATCGTGGCAAAAGTTCCGCCTCCGCCGACGGTGCCAGCGCCGGTGCCGCTGCCGCCGCCTCCGACGCTGCCCGCAGTGACGGTCACCGTGCCGACGGTGACAGTGCCGACGGTGACGGTGCCGACGGTGACGGTGCCGACGCTGCCGGTTCCGCCGCCGCCGCCGATCCTGAAGTAGGCCGGCGCTGCTGCAAGAAACGCCGCAATCCCGCATCTGCCTAAGAGATGGCGCCCCTCTTGGCGGCCCGCAGACGCTCGGGTCGGACCTCCGAGCGCCGCTTGTGCCCGTCTGTGGAGACGTGGCTGCTCGCCCTCGCGCACGATGCGTGCCGGCGGCGCCTCGAGAAGCTCGCTCGGCCGGTCGTCGACGACCGCCGGCCGGAGCGGCCGACGACGGCGGCCTCGAGGCGCCTCGTCTGCAACGCGGTCGGCTTCGCGATCTCGAGGCAGCTCGACGGACGGCTCTCGCGGCGCGAAGCACGCGCTCTCCGCAACCACATCGGCCGCTGCGCCGAATGCGCCCGGCTCGCCGAGGCGCAGCGGGCGCAACGGGCGGCTCTTCGGGAGCTCGCCGAGATTCCGGTGCCGCAGTCGCTCCAAACCTTTTTTCTCTAGCCGCGCAAGGTTTTCGTCGTTCGTGCGTCTAGTTGAGTGGGATGTGCCCTCGTCCCAGTCCGGGGCCGAGCCCGCCCGCCCGGCCCCGGCCCTTTCTCATGCGGCGCGCCGCCCGGCGGAGGCGGCGCGCCGCGTTAGCCGGGCGCCCGGCGTGGGTAATCTGGTGTCGTGAGCGTCATCAATCGCCGCAACGCGATCTTGGGTTGGGCCGTCTGGAGCGTCGGGAAGCGCTTCGGCAAGAAGAAGCTTCGAGCGGCGGCGCCGTCGGTCGAGGATGGGAAGCCGAACGCGTCGCTCATCGCGGCTGCTGTTGCAGCCGCCGCCGGCGCGACGGCGTTCGTGCGCGCACGCCGAAACGCCGACGACCAGGACTAGCGCCGGTTCGCATTCGACCGCGGCTCAAAGAGTCACAGTTCTGTCACACCGGCTCTGCTTCGATACGCGGGTGCGACCAACGGTTCGTCAGATCTACGCGCTCGCGGCGGCTCTGTGCGAGCGTGCGGGCGAGGAGTTCCCCGACGACCGCGATGCCGCCTCCGAGTTGATCGAGCGACTTCGGATCGAAAACGGCCACCCTGCGCCGCGGCTCGAGGACATCGCGCTGCCACCGCCGCGGCAGCGCCGGCGGCACGGAAGCGGCGCCGACAAGCTCGCGCGGCGAATCGCCGCCGAGGTCGTGCGCGAGCTTCGCTAGGCAGCGGGGCGGGTCAGGGTCAGCCGCCGGCGGAGCGGTCAGCGAACGACGAAGCTGCCGTGGCCCAAGAGCTGTCCGTAACGCGCGGCCGACCGTGCTCCTAGACCAGGCCACACGTACCAGTTGTAGAGCCCCTTCTTCAGCCGGTGTGCGCCGCCGTACCTCCAGCTCCGCCGGAGTTGGAGCCTCGGCTGCTTCGGCCATGCGCTGAGAATTTTGCGGCCACCGTAGACGAGCTGGACGTTGTAGTACGTCGCGCCGGATACCGCCATCCACGACAGCAGTGGCGGCTTCCGGACGACTGCACCGTCGGGCGGCGACCGGAGAAGCGCGCTTGACGTGACGGCGACGCGCGCCTCGACAGAGTGGTTGCCGGCGCGGTCGTAGCTGATGGCGGCGAAGCGGTAGTAAGTACCGTTCCGGAAGCGTTTGTACGCGAACGTCGTGCCCTTGCCGGTGTAGACGGA
>DASYQD010000059.1:0-120219 GCA_036005845.1 Thermoanaerobaculia bacterium
TCGTGGGAGATGAAGGGTCTCGAGAAGACCGAGCGCATCGCGAACATCGTCATCGATCCTTCGCACCCCGACACCGTCCTGGTCGCGGCCACGGGCGCACTGTGGAACGACAGCCCCGACCGCGGCGTCTACCGCACGCGCGACGGCGGCAAGAGCTGGAAGAAGGTGCTCTTCGTCGACGACAAGACCGGCGCCTCCGACGTCACGCTCGACCCGCACAATCCGCGCACCGTCTTCGCCGGCACCTGGCAGGTACGCCGCTACCCGTGGAACCTGGAGAGCGGCGGCCCCGGCAGCGGCCTCTGGGTGTCTCACGACGGCGGCGACACCTGGAAGCGCCTCGGCGAGGACGAGGGCCTCCCCGCCGGCATCTGGGGCAAGGTCGGCGTGCGCGTGGCCCCGAGCGACAGCACCCGCGTCTACGCCATCGTCGAAGCGGACGAAGGCGGTCTCTTCAGCTCCGACGACGGCGGCGAGAGCTGGGACCTCGTCAACGACTCGCGCGGCCTGCGCCAGCGCGCCTGGTACTACTCCTGCCTCACCGTCGACCCGCTGCGTCCGGACGTCGTCTGGTTCCCCGAGGTCTCGATGCTGAAGACGATCGACGGCGGCGACACGGTGCGCTCCGTCAAGGGCGGCGGCTGGGACTACCACGACGTGTGGATCGATCCCACCGAGCCCAAGCGCATGATCGTCGGCAGCGACGCCGGCGTCTCGCTCACCTTCGACGGCGGCGAGACGTGGCACCGGCCGCCGCTGCCCATCGCGCAGCTCTACCACGTGACCACCGACGACCGCGTGCCCTATCGGGTGCTCGCCGCGGCGCAGGATTGGGGCACCGTGTCGGGGCCGAGCAACAGCCTGCACGGCGACGGCATCCTGCTCTCCGACTGGCACGGCGTCGGCGGCGGCGAGGCGGGGCACGTGGTGGCGGTGCCCGGCGAGCCGGAGATCGTCTACGCCGGGGAGTACCTCGGCATCATCACCCGCTACGACGAGCGCACCGGCGTCGCGGCCCACGTCGGCATCTACCCCGACAACGGCTCAGGCCACGGCGTCGGCGACCAGAAGTGGCGCTTCCAGTGGACGGCGCCGATCGTCATCTCGCCGCACGACCCGAAGGTCGTCTACCACGCGGCGAACGTGCTGTTTCGCAGCCGCGACGAGGGCTTGCACTGGGAGGCGATCTCGCCCGACCTGACGCGCAACGACCCTAGCAAACAGAAGTGGGCTGGCGGCCCGATCACCGGCGACAACACCGGCGTCGAGTTCTACGACACCATCTTCGCCGTCGCCGAGTCGCCGGTGACCGCCGGCGTCATCTGGGCAGGGAGCGACGACGGGCTCGTGCACGTGACGCGCGACGGCGGCAAGAACTGGAAGGCGGTGACGCCGCCGGGGATGCCGCAGTGGGGGACGGTCGGCACCATCGAGGCGTCGCGCTGGGACGCCGGCACCGCCTACGTCACCGCCGACGCCCACCGGCTCGGCGACGACCACCCGTACCTGTGGAAGACGACCGACTACGGCGCGACGTGGAAGGCGCTGTCGAAGGGACTCGATACCGCCGTCTATCTGCACGCAGTGCGCGAGGACTCGGCGCAGAAAGGGCTGCTCTTCCTCGCCACCGAGCGCAGCGTGCAGTTCTCGCGCGACGGCGGCGCCAAGTGGGAGTCGCTCAAGCTCAACCTGCCGACGGTGTCGGTCACCGACCTCCAGGTGAAGAACGACGACCTCGTCGTCGCCACCACCGGGCGCTCGATCTGGATCCTCGACGACCTGGCGCCGCTGCGGCAGTGGACGCCGGCGATCGCCACCGAGAGCGTGCACCTCTTCCCGCCGCGGCCGGCGGTGGCATGGTCGATCGCCGGCGGGCCGTTCGGCGACGACGACGGCTCGGCGGACAACCCGCCGGCGGGCGCGGCCTTCACCTACTGGCTGAAGAGCGCGTCGAAAGATCCCATCAAGCTCGAGGTGCTCGACGCGCAGGGCAAGGTGGTGCGCACGCTGTCGAGCGAGCTCGAAGAGTCGCCCATCGGCCCCGACCACCCCGACTGGAGCCCCGACTCCGATCCCGAGGCCGACCTCGACGCCGACGCCGGACTGCACCGCGCGAGCTGGGACTTCTCGCTCGACGGCTCGCCCTACATCCCCGAGGCGATGGTCGACAGCGGCGACCCGCACGCCGGGCCGAGCGCGCTGCCGGGCGAGTACACACTGCGGCTGGTGGCCGACGGCAAGACGGCGACCGCGCCGCTGCGCGTCGACCCCGACCCGCGCATCAAGGTCTCGCCCGCCGACCGCGACGCCGAGCTCGCCTTCCAGCTCCTGCTGCGCGACCGCATGAGCGAGATCGTGCGCCTCGTCGCGCAGCTCGTCAGCGTGCGCGACCAGCTCGAGACCCACGACGAGCAGCTCGCAAATCGAACGGACGCCGCGGAGCTGATCCAAGCGGGTAAAAAGGTCGTCGACCACCTCGACGAGATCGAGCGCGAGCTGCACAACCCCGACGCCGAGGTCACCTACGACATCCTCGCCGGCCGCGACCACGGCGGCGCCAAGCTCCACTCGCGCTACTCCTTCCTCAACGAGGCGGCGCGTTCGCACCCCGGGCCGCCGACGCAGGGGATGCTCGAGGTGCAGGCGCAGCTCGACAAGGAGCTGGCGGTGCAGCGCACCAAGCTCGAGGGCGTGCTGGGAGCGGAGCTGGCGAAGGTGCAGGCGCTGGCGGCGAAGTTGAGCTTGGGCTACGTCGTCGTGCCGAAGGCCGACGCGGCGAAGCCATAGGCGAAGGCAACGGCAGACTGCCGCAAAAGTCATTGCGAGGAGCGCAGCGACGCTTGTTCAACTGACACGGGACCGCGAGCGGTCCCGTGAATCTCGATCATCGAGATCGCCGCGGCCGCTCCGCGGCCTCGCGATGACGAGCGGGCGTCCTCTCGCATCGCGAGGCCGTCGATGACGCCTCAGTCTTCGGCGCCGCCCGAGCGCTGGCCGCGCGGGCTCGCCGTCATTCTCGCCGCGGCGCTGCTGCTCTGGCTGCTCGCCTGCTGGCCGCTGCTAACCGGCAGCCGCACCCTCTTCTTCCGCGATCTCTTCGGCCTCTTCGCGCCGCTCAAGGCCTTCGGCGCGCAGCAGCTTCGCGAGGGGCGCATCCCGGCGCTCAACCCGACGTGGGCGCTGGGCCAGCCGTTCCGCGGCAACCCCAACGCCAGCGCCTTCTACCCCACCAACGTCTTCTACCTCGTGCTGCCGTTCTGGATCGCCTTCAACCTCCACCTCGTTTTGCACTGGCTGCTCGGCGGTGTGTCGATGTTCCTCCTCGCGCGCGGCTTCGGCCGCACGCGCGACGCGGCGGCGATCGCAGCGCTCGCATACGGCGGCGGCGGGTGGATGATGTCGGCGCTCTCCTTCTACAACATCGTCGCCGTGGCGGCGTGGTGGCCGCTGGTGATGCTCGGCGCGCTGCGCGGCGGGCGGCGCGGCATCGCGCTCGGCGGCATCGCGTGCGGGATGGCGCTGCTCGCCGGCGAGCCCGTGACGGCGGCGCTGGCCCTCGTGCCGCTCGTGGTGGTGACGATCGGCCGCTGGGGTTGGCGGCGCGGTCTCGTGACGGTCGGCGCGATCGGCGTCGCCGGGCTGCTCGTGGCGCTGCCGCAGCTCGTCGCCACGGCGCGCATCGTCGGCTTCAGCTTCCGCGGTACCCACGGCATGCTGGCGAGCCAGGCCGAGACCTACCGGCTGCGGCTGCCGCTGCTGCTCGACCTTCTGGCGCCGCTGCCCTTCGGCGATCCGACCGAGGCGTTTCCGGTGGTGCCGTTCTACTACTCGCTCTATCCCGGCGCGGTCGCCACGCTGTTGGCGCTCGTCGGCGCGCGGCGGCGGCCGGGGCTGGCGGCCCTCGTCGCGGCGTCGGTGATCGCCGCCTGGGCGCCGGGAGTCTCGGGGCGCATGCTGACGTCGCTGCTCGGTGGGCTCGTCCGTTCGCCGGAGAAGACGCTGATCTGGCTGGCGATGGTCTGGCCGCTGCTCACCGCGGCGGGATTCGACGAAGCCATAGCTCGTTCGCCGGCCACCGCCGAATCTCTTCCGTCGCTAGCCGAGGGAGTCGGGTCGTCGAGCCACCGAACGCGAGCACTCTGGATCGGCATCACCCTCGCCGGTGGATTGTCGTTGGGCGCCGTCGGCGCGGCCGTGTTGCCGCGAGTGATGGGCGCCGCCGTGCCCGCGCCGCTCGCGCGCTCGCTCCTGCTCGCGGCGCTGCTCGTCGGCGTCGCCGCGTGGGCGATCTGGCGTGAGCTCGTGGTGGTCGTCGTCGCCGTGCAGCTGCTGTCGCTGCTCCCCATGCAGTCGCTGCTGTTCACCGAACCGGTGGCTCCCTACGCGCGCCCTGCACCGTGGCAAGCGAAGCTCGGCGATCGCCACGCGGTGCTGCCGCTCGACTACACTTATCCCGAGTGGGAGCCCAAGGCGCCGCGGCTCCCCGAATCGCACACCGAACGAACGCGCCGCGTCGCCTTCGAGCTCGGGCCGGTGCCGGGCGTGCTCATGGGGCTCACCTATCCGCTGGCGCCGGACCTCGACGGCCTCCACCACCGCTTCTACGACTACCTGCTCTTCCGCCTGTCGCAGGATCGCTGGGAGCACCGAACGCCCTGGCTGCGCACACTCGGCGTCGACGCGATCACCGCTTCCCGGCCGTTGCCGCCGGCGTGGAGACCATCGGCTGCCGAGCCTGCGGAGCTGCGAACGAGCTACCTCTACACGCTCGACGAGGCCGCGCCGACGGCCTGGTGGCCCGAGACGATCGTCGCCGCCGCGAACCCGGCTGTCGCCTACGACCTGATCGCCGAGCGCGAACGACCCACGAAGACGACCATCGGCCCGTTCGAGCTCGCGCACCGAGCCGGCGGCACCGCGCGCGTGGTGAGCGCCGCGCCCGACCACGTCGAGCTCGACGTCGCCGGCGAAGGCGGCATCGTCGTGCTGCGCCGCGCCTACCAGCCGCTCTGGCAGGCGCGCAGCGACGACAAGCCCCTTCAGGTGTTGCCCGCGGACATGGTGCTCACCGGCATCGTGCTCCCAGCCGGCCGCCACCACGTCGAGCTCTCGGTTTCCGCCGCGCCGGACTGGACGGCCGCAGTGATCGCGGTGCTATCGCTGATCGCATGGATCGCGGCGACGACTCTTCCGCTGCGCAGGTCCTGAACGCCGGGCTGTCCCCGGTACCCGCGAGGCTACCGCCGCGCCGGCGCAACGATCTCGAGCTCGGGGAAGTACGTTCTGTACCTCGTCTCGTCCCTGGTCAGGAGGCGAAGGCCGCTGACCAGGGCATGCGCGCCGATGTAGAAATCCGGCAGTGGTGAACGCCTGGATCCGCCGCGCTGCCGATAAGCGCGAAAGCACTTGCCGGCAAGGAAGGCTGCCTCCCACGGCAACGGCAGGCGACGGAAGTGATGGTCCGGCAGCGCCGCCTCGAGCTGGTCGCGGAGCTCGAAACCGATCGAGACTTCGGCATAGATCAGCGGGTTGATGGCGAGCGCGGCATCGTCGGCGCAGCGCGCCAGAGCGTCGGCGGACCATTCCAGCCACTTCGGATCCTCGGTGAGGACGTCGAGCAGCACGTTGCTGTCGACGAGAACCGTGCTCATCGCCGGCCGCGCGTGAGCGCCATCACCTGGTCCGTCGAGATCCCGGCGGTGGCCCTGCCGCGCAGCGACCTCACCAGCGCCTTCCCTTTCCGCCGTGCTCCCCTGACCACGCGCAAGCGGGCCTCGTCTCCAATCAGCTCGAACTCCACCTCCGACTCGTCACCAATGCCGAGTCGTTCGCGGATTTGGATCGGAATGGTCACTTGTCCCTTGGAGGTGACTCGCACACCGGCAAGTATTACCGGTAAGGATGGCACCGTCAAACGGTCCGATCTCCGGCAATCAGGCGAGCATCGCGCGCAACTCGTCGATCGCGGCCGAACGCGGGGCGAGGCTGCCGGCCTTGCCTTGGAAGATGCGGCCCGAGCCCCCGCCGCGGCCTTGCAGTGCTGCCGCCGCCCGAGCTCCCAGCGCCTTGAGGTCGACACCCGCGCCGTCCTGCGCGGCGAGGGCGAAGAACGCCGCGGCGCCGTTGGATGCGGTGATCAACGCCAGCGACGGGCCGGGTTGCGCGGCGAAGGCGCTTGCCACGCGCTGTACTAGCGTGCCGTCGCCGTCGTCGAGGTGGACGTCGACGAGGCGCGCGCCGGCCGCCGCTGCGGCGAGCAGCCGTGAAGCCTCGGCGTCGGCGAGACGCTCGACGAGCCGTCGCCGAGCGCGCTCGCCGTCGTGGAGCTGGGTGACCTTCGACGCCGCGACGGCGGCGAGCTCGTCGTCGCCGCACTCCAGCGTGTGTCGCAGCGCTTCGTTACGCGCCTCGTGCGCCGCGAGGCGCGCGCGCACGCGGCCACCGGCGACCCAGCAGAGGCGCATGCCGCCGCGCATCGGCTCGCTGCCGAAGAGTTTCACGCACTCGATCTCGGCGGTGGAGGCGAGGTGGGTGCCGCCGCAGGTGTTGAGGTCGATGCCGGCGATCTCGACGAGGCGCACGTCTCCCGTGTGGCCCGCCGGCAAGCCGCGGCTGCGCACGTGGAGCCCAGCCAGCGCCTCGGGCGCCACGCGCCGCGTGGTCACCGGCCGCGCCGCGCGCACCTCGGCGGCGATCGCCTCCTCGAGCTCGGCGAGGCGCGCCGCGGGCAGCTCGCTCGCCGCCAGCTCGACGTCGCAGGTCTGCGCGCCGAGGTGGAACGAGGTGGTCTCCCAGCCGAAGCGGTCGGCGGCGATGGCCGACAGCAGGTGCTGCGCCGTGTGCTGCTGCATGTGGTCGAAGCGGCGCGCCCAGTCGAGGCGCAACGTCGCCTGGCCAGGTCTCAGCGCCGAAGCGAGGTAGTGCACGACCTCGCCGCTGCGCTTCTGCACATCCTCGACTGCGACGTCGCCAAGCCAGCCGCGATCCGCGGGCTGCCCGCCGCCTTCGGGGTAGAGCACGGTGTCCGAAAGGCGCGCCCACGGCCGTCCGCCTTCTTCGCCGACCGCGAGCACCTCGACCCCGATTTCGCGCCGTCGCGGCTCGCGCTCGTAGGCGGGCAACACGGCATGCTCGTCCATGGCGCGCGAGCTTACTGCGCGTGCTGCCGCGTAACGTCGTGCCTCGTTGATCGATGCGGCCCACCCATCGCGCGTCAGGTAGCGGAGGGATCCCGCATGCGATCGATCCGCGTGGCGCTGCTCCTCGCGGCCTGCTTCGGCTCCGCATCGCCGCCCGCGCGCGCGGCAGAGCTCGCCGCGCCGCGGCTCCTCGCCGATCTCGCGCCCGGCGTCAGCGAGGTGCCGGCGAGGTGGCCGCCGTACCTGCTGGGGAGCGCCGGCGAGCGCATGCTGTTCGTCGCCGAGCTGGCCACCAGCAGCGAGCTGTGGAGCAGCGACGGCACGCCGCAGGGCAGCGAGCGCATCTTCGCGGCCGAGAGCAACTTCGCGATCGACGGCTGGGCGCAGGCGGGCGCGGTCGAGGTCCTCTTCGAGGGCGAAGACGCCGCGGTGTTCCGCAGCGACGGCACGGCGGCCGGTACCGTGCTCGTCGCCCACTGGCCGAACGCGTACTTCGGTTGGTATGCCCACGATGGGCAACGCACCTGGGTGGGAGCGTGCTACGACAGCGAGACCTCGACGAGCTGCGAGCTGTGGATGGTGGACGGCGCCGCGCTCACCGCCACCAAGGTCGCCGGCGGCTTGTCGATCGGTTCCAACTATCTCCACGAGGAGCAAGTCGCCGCCGGCGGCCGCTTCTGGTTCTTCGAGACCTCCGACGAAAACGAGCCGACGCGGCTCTGGCGCTCGGACGGCACGGCGGCCAGCACGGTGCCGCTCGCGGAGCTGCCGGCCGAAGGCTACGTCTACTGGCTGGGTCGCAGCGGCCGTCGCGTGTTCTTCGCTGTCGACCTGGATTCCGGCGGCGACCAGCTGTGGAGCAGCGACGGGACACCAGCGGGCACGCGCATGGTGGTGCAGCTGGCGTCGTACCCGGACCCGCCGGGATGGATGATTGCCGACCGCGACGGCGGTCCGTTCTTCTTCGTCGTGCACGAGGCGGCGACCCACACCACCGGCTTGTGGGCGGTGGGTCCGGCCGGCAAGGCCAGGCGGCTCGGCTCGTTCGGGCAGATGGAGGGGGCGGTCTACGCCACCGGCGCCGGCGCGGCGGCGCGCTATCTCTTCGCGGCGCGGCGCCAAGCGACGCCTGCCGAGCAGCCGCGACTTCACCTATGGGTCACCGACGGCACGCCCGGCGGTACCACGGAGCTGCGCGACGGCCGCGGCCGGCCGATCGTCGTCGAGCGCACGCTGGGAGTCGCCGCCGGCCGCCTCTGGTTCGCCGGTGTCGACGAGGACGGCGGCAGCGAGCCGTGGACGAGCGACGGCACCGCCGCCGGCACGCACCGGGTCGCCGACCTCTGTCCCGGGCCCTGCGGCACGCCGCTCGCCGGCGTCACGGCGGTGGGGGGCGCGACGCTCTTCGCCACTCGCGCCTCCGCTGGCGGGCAGACGCTGTGGCGCAGCGACAGCGCCAGCGCATCGCCGGTGGCATCGCTTCCGGGCGAGGCCAGCTTCGACACCCTGCCGGAGCTCGCCGTCGCCGGTGGGCGAACGTTCTTCACGCTGACCGGCGCCGACGGCTTCGCGCTGTGGGCGAGCGACGGCACCGCCGCCGGCACCGGGCCCGCCGACGCCGGTTTCACGGCGCCGCTGGGCTCCGCAGCGATGCCGCTCGCGGTGTCGGCCCAGTCGCTGGTCTTCGCCGCCGCCGATCCGCTCGACCCCGATCGCCAGCGGCTCTTCTTGCAACACGGCGACGAGGCGCTGCCGGCCGGCGTGCCGCTTCCCGCGTACGTGCATCCCACCGCCGCCGTCCTCGACGACGAGCGGCACCTCGCGCTCTTCGTCTCCGGCGACGACGACGGCTCGGATCTCTGGTCGACGGACGGCACGCCCGGCGGCACCATCCAGCTCGGCGCCTCCGGCGCCGCCGCGCTCGCGGGCGACAAGTACTACGACGAGTGCTACGACACCGTCGCGCTGCCGCGGCGCTTCGGCGACCACTGGGTCTTCGCCGCCTATGTCTGCGGCGAAGGGGACCAGCTGTGGTCCACCGACGGCAGCCTCGAGGGAACGCGCCGGCTGAGCCTGCTGCCCGAGGAGGCCGAGCTGCCGGTGGTCGTCGGCGACGGCGTCTTCTTCCTCGCTCCGGACGAGTCCGCCGGCGGCGCCGCGGAGAAGCAGCTCTACCGCGTTGCGCTCGGCGGCGGCGCGCCACTCCAGCTCACCCACCGCGCGGGCGGCGTGCCCACCTCCTACCGCTACTGGCCGGTCTGGCCGGCCGCTGCGAGCGGACGGATCTTCTTCACCGTCGCCGTCGTAGACGGCGGCACCGAGCTGTGGGTGTCCGACGGCACCGTCGCCGGCACCGGCGCGATCGTCGACGGGGCGAGCGGGAGCGCGCTCGCCGGCGTCGTGCAGGTGGCCGCGACGGCCGATCTCGCCATCGCGTGGACGCGGCGTGACGATGCCACCGGCAGCGTCTTCGGCATCGCGCTCACGACGCGCCTCGCCACGCGGCTCGCCGACATGTTCGTGAACGCTCCCTACTACGGGGGAATGGAGTGGGCCGCCGCGGGCGCCGGGATCGTCTTCACCGGCAACGATCCACAGCGGGGCTATGAACCGTGGATCACCGACGGCACCGTTGCCGGCACACGGGTGCTGGACCTCGTGCCGGGGCCAGGGTCGTCGAATCCCCACGCGTTCGCCGCCAGCGACGCCGGCACCTTCTTCGCCGCCCGCACCTTCGAGACCGGCGAGGAGCTTTGGCTCACCGACGGCGGCGACGCCGGCGCACGGCTCGCCGCCGACATCGCGCCGGGCCGCGCCTCGTCCGCGCCCGACCGCATCGTCGCCGGACCCGGACGGCTGCTCTTCGTCGCCGACGACGGCGCCAGCGGCCGCGAGCCGTGGCTCCTCGAATGGACACCGGCCGGTGCCGCCGGCGCCGCGGAAGGGGGTGTGCGATGAAGCCGCTGCAGACGCGCATCATCTTGCTCCTGGTCCTTCTCCTGCTTCTCCTCCTGCTGCTGCCGCTCACCGCGGCGCCTCTCTACGCCGGCACCATCGAGCGGCTCGGCGACCTCGGCTCGCACTACTACGGTGGAACGGTCGGCTTCCCCTCCGACAGCTTCGGTACGGTGCTCGGCACGGTGGGCACGGGTGCGGGCGAGCGCGTCCTCGCCTGCATCCGCTCCGATCGCCAGAGCTTGTGGACGTTCGGCTCGACGCCGGAGAGCGCGCAGCCCATCGGCGGTGCCTGCCCCACGGACGGCACTCTCGTCCGCTTGGCCGGCGACGCCGGGGCCGTGCCCGTCTTTCTCTACGCCGTCGGCTTCCACGAGGTCTGGCGCACCGACGGCACGCGCGACGGCACCTATCCGCTGGTCGCTCGCCCATCGACCACGTACCCCTCGATCCCCATCGTCGTTCGGGGCCGCGACGCGT
Organism: Thermoanaerobaculia bacterium; assembly: GCA_036005845.1. GTDB lineage: Bacteria > Acidobacteriota > Thermoanaerobaculia > Multivoradales > JAIOJS01 > DASYQD01. The sequence goes on from DASYQD010000059.1 coordinate 10,575, forward strand.
TCCTTTTCGTCGACTCCCAGCTGTTGGTGACCGACGGCACCGTCACCGGCACGCGCGAGGTCGCCACCCACACGGGGTCCTTCCTCGGCGCCGAGGCGCTCGGCGACGTCGTCGTCTTCGCCACCGACGCCGGCAACTACTCGAGCGAGCTGTGGCGCAGCGACGGCACCAGCGCCGGCACACAGCAACTGGTGCAGGTCGCGGAAAACTCGTCCGCCAATCCATTCCTTCGCAGCGGCGAACGGGTGTTCGCGTGGCTGGGCGGCTCGCTGTGGACGACCGACGGCAGCGAGATCGGCACCCGGCGCGCCTTTTCGCCCTGGTCCGCATACGGGCTCTCCTCGCTGGAGACGATCGCCTACCGGGGCGGTCTCGCCTTCGAGGCCAGGCCCAGCACACCCGGACCGCCGTCGCTGTGGTGGACCGACGGCACGGCGCGCGGCACCCGGCAGCTCGCGCGCCTGCGCTCCTACCAGCACGACAGCACGGAGCGCCTCCGCGTCCTCGGCTCGCGGCTCCTCTTCCTGAACGACGGCCAACTCGGGACCTCTGACGGCACGGCGGCCGGCACGGCCCTGCTCGCCGGCTGCCGCGGCGGCTGCCCGCATGTCTACAGCCTCTCCGGCGTCGAGGTGGACGGCGCGCTGCTGCTGCGCGCCAGCGACGACCGGCACGGCTACGAGCTCTGGCGCACCGACGGCACCGCGCGGGGCACCCGCATGCTCGGCGAGACCTGCGCGGGACCCTGCGGTTACATCGAGACCGAGCCGGTGGCCTGGCGCGGCGGCATCGCCTATCTCGCCGCCAACGCTCCGTTCCAGCAGGCGGCGCTCTGGTACAGCGACGGCACCGCGCCCGGCACGCAGCGGCTCGCCGGCGTCGGCGATTTGATCCTCAACGGCGGGCCGCTCGTCGCGGCGGGCGGCCGGCTCTTCCAGATGCTGTACCTGTACAGCGTCGGCTGGCAGCTGTGGACGCTCGACGGCACGCCTGCCGGCACGTTCCCGCTGACGCGCCGGCTCGCCTACGCGCTGCCCGGGGTGCTCATCCGCACCTGGCCGCGCACCGACGGCGGCATCTTCGTGACGGCGCGCGGCGTGCTGACGAGCGACGGCACGCCCGCAGGCACGCGCGAGATCGTGCCGCCCGACGAGCTCACCTTCCTCGGCACCATCGGCAACCTCGGCATCGCGCAGCGCGGCAGCGAGCTGGTGGCGCTGCGGGGAGAGGGCGGCGAGCCGGCGGTGGTTGCCGATCTCGGCGCGGCGCACTTCGTGCGCGCCGCCGTCCCCTTCCGCGGCGGGCTCGCGCTCAAAGTCGAATGCTGCGGCTTTTATCAGCCGAGCGAGCTGTGGACGACCGACGGCACGACGGCCGGCACGGGCCGGCGGCTCGCCTTCGCCAAGTCGCTGATCTCCTTCGCCGCGGTCGACGGCGACACCCTCTACTACACCACCGAGGGGACCGGCTTCGGCCGCGGCAACATCCTCTGGCGCAGCGACGGCACCGAGGCGGGCACGATCGCGCTGGCGCAGCGCCCCGGCTTGTTCGTGTCGCCGGTGCGCGCCGGCGGCGAGCTCTTCTTCGTCGCCGCCGGCAGGTCGTTCGGACCCGAGCTGTGGCGCACCGACGGCACGGCGGCCGGCACCCGTCCCTACTTCGCAGACGATGGCGGCCCGCGGGGGCCGCGCGATCTCACCGCGTTCGAGGGGGCGCTCTACTTCGCCGCCGCCGGGGAGGCCGGTGAAGACGGCGCCGCGCACTCGGTGTGGCGCCTCGACCCGGCGACCGGGCAGCTCGTGGAGCTGGGAAGCTTCGCGGCGGTGGGAGCCGGCACGTGGACCTTCGGCGCCACCAAGACGCGTCTGTTCTTCGCCGCCGCCGAGACGGCGACGGGCGGCATTTCCCTCTACGCCACTGATGGCACCCCATTGGGTACGGTGCGCGTCGCGGCGTTGACGCCGCCGGGCGATCCCGTCTATCCGCCGCTGCCGGCGCCCGGCGCGCTCGACGACGAGCTGCTGTTCACCGCGCTCGACGTCTCGCACGGCACGGAGCCGTGGGCGACGGACGGCACCGTCGCCGGCACGCGGCTGCTGCGCGACCTCGTGCCGGGACCGCAAGGCTCGCAGCCCAGCGGTTGGGCCGCCGTGGGGGGGCAGGCGTTCTTCGCCGCCGGCGACGGCGCGCGCGGCGAGGGCTTCTTCCTTTACGACCCGCGGCGCCCCGCCTGCGCCAGCGACGGCGAGCGCGTCTGCCTCGGCGGCCGCTGGGAGGCCGATGCGGCGTTCCCCACGCGCGGCGCCTACCACGAGCCCGTCCCCACCGGCGTGGCGACGGGCACCGGCGCAGCGTCGGCGTTGTTCGCGCCGCCGGCGTCCGGCGAGCCGCTGGTGGCGGTGCGGGCGATCGCCGGCGCCGAGGGGACGGCGATCGCCGCCGCGGGGCTCACGCGCGAATGGTGGATCGCCACCGTCACCGATACCACCACCGGCGAGGCGCGGCGCTATGTCAGCCTGCCCGGCGTCGCCGTGCGCTACGACGACCGCGCGGCGTTCCCTGCGGCGGCCGCGACGCAGACGGCCGCCAGCGCGCCGGCCGACGCGCCGAAGCCGGGTGTGGCGTCGAGGCTGCCCTCGCGGCGGACCCTCGCCGCTGTCACGCTTGCCGACTCCACCTGCGTGGCGAGCCCGACGACGGCATGCCTCGGCGGCGGCTTCAGCGTGCGCGGCCATCGCGGCGACTTGCCGGCGGCCGCGCGTGCGGCGGGCGAACGGTTGGCGCTGCTCGTCTGGCCAGTCGACCCGCCACCGCCGGGCGGGGCTGACGCGGCTGATCCCGATGCCGCGGTGCGCATCGCGCCGCTCGCCGCCGGCGGCTACGAGGTCTTCTTCGCCGCCCTGGCGCCGGCGCAGGGCGCCGCTGTGGTGCGCGACGATGCAGGCAAAGGCGCCGTCTATGCCAACGCCGACGGAGAGCTGGCGCTGATCGACGACGCTACGACGTTCGCTCCCCCCTGAACCGCCGCGCGGCGAGCACGAACGGCACCACCGCGAGGATGATGACGGCGACGCTCACCAGCAGGCCCGAGGTGAGCCCGCGCAGGTCGCCGATACGGCCCGTGATCAACGGCCCGGGGCCGACGCCGAGCAGGTTGATCGACAGCAGCGCGAAGGCGAGCGTCGTCGAACGCGCCTGCGCCGGCGACAGTTCCTGGACCGCGGCGAAGAACGGCCCGAAGAACCCCGAGCTGCAAGCCGCGGTGGCGAACCAGGAGACGTAGAACGGCACCGTGCCCGCAGGCAGCGAGTAGAAGAGCGCCGCCGATCCGGCGAAGGCGACGCTGAAGACGGCGAGGCTTCCCATGCGGCCGCTCGTCCACCGCCGCGCGCACCAGTCGGCGAACCAGCCGCAGACGAGGTTGCCGAGGAAGCCGGCGACGACCGCGATGACGCCGGCGCGGAACGCCGCCACCGCGAAGGGCAGCTTGCGGTCTTCCACCAGCCAGGTGAGGGTGAGCAGTCCCGAGGCCGAGCCGTAGCAGAGCAGCGAGCCGCCGAGCAGCACCAGCAAGAGCTCGCTCCTCGCCCGTAGCACGCACGCCACGTCGGCGACCAGCTCGAGCAGCGTCCGGGCTGGCTCGCTCGCCGACGAGCCGCGCCGCGCCGGCTCGCGCACGAGCAGCAGCAGTGCCGCCGCGACGACGCCGAGGATGCCGAGCGTGTAGAAGCACGTCCGCCAACCCCACCGCGGCGCGATCCAGCTCGAGGCGATGAGCGACAGGGCAGTGCCGATCGGGATGCCGGCGTAATAGATGCCGCTCGCCGTCGCCAGCCGCCGGCGCGGGAAGGCGTCACCGAGCATCGACAGCGCCGACGGCGTCAGCGTCGCCTCGCCGACGCCGACAAAGATGCGCGGCAGCGCGAGCTGCAGGAAGCTGCGTGCGAGACCCGACAGCGCCGTCATCGCGCTCCATAGGGCGACGCCGAGCGACACCAGCGGGATGCGCCGCCAGCGGTCCGCCGCAAGGCCGAAGAAGAGGCCCACCAGCGTGTAGAAGAAGACGAAGCCGTAGCCGGCGAGCAGGCCGATCTGCGCGCGCGAGAGGCCGAGGTCCTTGATGAGCAGCGGGCCGAGGCTGCTGATCAGGGTGCGGTCGACGAAGTTGAGGACATTGAGAGCGGTGAGGAAGAGGAGCAGCAACCACGCGCGCGAGGAGACGCGTTCGTTGTCGGTCGTCGCGGACGGATCGCTCACGCCGTTGCGCCCATCGGGAGAAATGCCCGGTGGCGTCGATCCGCCAGTGACGGCCGATGGTGAATGGCGTTCGTCACGTACCGGGCACGAGCCCGCCGTCCACCGACAGCACCGCGCCGTTGACGAACGACGCCGCGTCGGAGGCGAGCCAGAGGTAAGCCTCGGCGATCTCTTCCGGCGTGCCCATGCGCGCGAGCGGCGTGTGCGCCACCATCTCCGCGAGCACCTTCGGCGGCATCGCCTGCACCATCTCGGTGGCGACGAACCCGGGCGCCACCGCGTTGACGCGGATCTTGTGCTTGCCCAGCTCGCGCGCCCAGGTCTTGGTGAGGTTGACGACCGCTGCCTTGGTGGCCGCATAGTTGGTCTGCCCGAAGTTGCCGTAGAGGCCGACCACCGACGAAGCGTTGAGGATGACGCCGCCGCCGCCGCGGATCATGTGCGGCACGACGGCGCGAGCGCAGAGGAAGACGCCCTTCAGGTTGACGGCAATGACGGAATCGAACGTCGCGTCGTCGAGGATAGAGACGACGGCGCCGTCCTTCCACTTCACGAGCTGCTTGTCGCGCAGGATACCGGCGTTGTTGATCAGCACGTCGATGCGACCCCAGCGCTCCACCACCGCCGCGGCCGCCGCATCCACGGCCGCGCCGTCGGTGACGTCGACCTCGTACGCCGCGAACCGCTCCGCGGTGTCCCTGGCGGCATACCGGCCGCCGCAGCGCTCCGCGAGCTCGGCGGCGAGGCCGCTCGCGTCGGCCACGTCCCAGGCCGCGACCCGCGCGCCCTCCTCCGCGAAGCGCCGGGCGACGGCACGGCCGATGCCGGCGGCGGCGCCGGTCACCACGACCACTCGATGGCGCAAACCGGTTTCGATCATCGTCCCTCGACTCGCCCGCGTCGACGCGGCGCGCAGTCTAGAGGAAGCCGAGCACCGCTGCGCCGCTAAGAGCCGGAGCTCACCGGGCTGCGAGCGCCGACCTCGCCCAGCCGCCGCTCGAGGTAGCGCCGCTCGGGAGCCGGTGTCACCAGCGTGAGGGCTTCACGGTAAGCGGATGCGGCGCCTTCCTTGCGGCCGAGCCGCCGCAGCAGGTCGGCCTTCGCCGCCGGCAGCAGGTGGTAGCCGGCCAGCTCGCCGCGCGCTTCGATGTCCTCCAGCAGCCGCAGGCCGCGCTCGAGCGCGCCGGTCATCGCCACCGCGACGGCGCGGTTCAGCGCGATGACCGGCGAGGGGTGCAACCGCAGCAGCAGGGCGTAGAGCACGGCGATCTGCCGCCAGTCGGTATCCTCGGCGCGCGGCGCTTCGGCGTGCAGCGCGGCGATCGCCGCTTGCACGGCGTAGAAGCCGGCGCCGCCTTCGCGCAGCGCGGCTTCGGCGAGCGGCACGCCTTCGGCGATCTCACCTTGGTCCCAGCGCGCGCGGTCCTGCTCTTCCAACGTGACGAGCTCGCCGGCCGCGTCGACGCGAGCGTCGCGCCGTGAGTCTTGCAACAGCATCAACGCCAGCAGTCCCTTCACCTCGGGCTCGCGCGGCAGCAGCAGACGCAGCAAGCGACCGAGGCGGATGGCCTCGGCGCACAGCTCGCGACGCACCAGCTCGTCACCGGCGGTCGCCGCGTAGCCTTCGTTGAAGACCAGATAGACGACGCGCAGCACGCCGTCGAGCCGCTCGGGCAGCACCGCCGCCCCTGGCACCTCGTATGGAATGCCGGCGCCGCGGATCTTCGCCTTGGCGCGCACGAGGCGTTGCGCCATCGTCGGCGCGGTGACGAGGAAGGCGCGCGCGATCTCCTCGACCTCCAGCCCGCACAGCGTCTTCAGCGTCAGCGCCACCTGCGTCTCGAGCGCCAGCGCCGGGTGGCAGCACGTGAACACCAACCGCAGACGATCGTCGGGGAAGGGATCGTCGCCGATCTCTACCGGCGCCACTTCCTCGACCAACGTCGCCGCGATCTCCGCCTGCTTCGTCGCGAACGTGCGGCCGCGCCGCAGGCGGTCGAGCGCCTTGTGCCGCGCCGTCGACACCAGCCACGCGCGTGGGTTTCTCGGCACGCCTTCGCGTTCCCACTGCTCCAACGCGACGACGAACGCCTCCTGCAACGACTCCTCGGCGAGGTCGAGGTCGCCGAGGAGGCGGACGAGCGTGGCCAGCGCGCGGCCACGCTCGTCGCGGTAGACGGCTTCGAGCGCAGTCACTCGGCTCTTCGGCGCGAAGGCGCGTTCACTGAGACACGTTCATTCGGGCCGCGGCGTCGGCATGATCGGGCGCACCTCGATGGTGCCGACGCGGGCGCTGGGGATGCGCGCGGCGAGGTCGATCGCCTCGTCGAGGTCCTTCGCCTCCACCAGGTAGAAGCCGCCGAGCTGCTCGCGGGTCTCGGCGAAGGGACCGTCGGTGGTCAGCCGCTTGCCGTCGCGCACGCGCACGGAGGTGGCAGTGGCGGTCGGCTGCAGCGCGTCGCCGCCGAGGTAGTTGCCGCTCTTGTGGATGTCGCTGGTGTACTTCATGTACTCGGCCGTGATCTCGCGACCCTCGGCCTCCGACATCGCCGCCCACTGGGCCTCTTCCGAATAGATCAGCAGCAGGTACTTCATGGTCTCCGTCTCCTGGTTTGGGGAGGGCTCCGTTGCGCCTCTGCAGCCTAGTCGAACGGCCGCGGCGCCAATCGACAGACGTCGCCGGCGGCCGTGCGATGGTCGGCAACGGCGCCGCGATACGCCCGTCATGCCGCACCGCGTCGCGCCCCATACGAGATCTACTTGACGTATACGTCAACTAGCCGTTAACCTTGGCTCGTGGCCGTCGCCCGCGAACGCGAACGCCTCTTCACCATCACCGAGCTCGCGCGCGAGCTCGACGTCACGCCGCGGGCGATCCGCTTCTACGAGAGCAAGGGGTTGCTGCGGCCGCAGCGCGCCGGCACGACGCGCGTCTACGACCACCGCGACCGCGGCCGGCTGCTGCTCATCCTGCGCGGCAAGCGGATGGGGTTCTCGCTGGCGCAGGTGCAGCAGTTCCTCGATCTCTACGACGTCGACCCCGACCAGCACCAGCAGCTCGTCCACTTGCTGCGCGGCGCCCGCCACCGCATCGCCCAGCTCGAGCGCCAGCGCCACGACCTCGAGGTGACGCTCGAGGAGCTGCGCGACGTCGAGGCGCAGTGCGCCGCGGCCATGCGCGAGCGCGGCATCCAACCGCTGGACGCGCCGCAAGACGCAACCGATCGCAAACCGAAAGTCCGCAAGATATCTAGACGGAGGTAGGGCCCCATGAGCAACGTCCTGATCGCCGGCTACGCCCGGTCCCCGTTCACGCCCGCCCGCAAGGGCGAGCTCGCCAAGGTGCGCCCCGACGACGTCGCGGCGCAGGTGGTGCGCGCGCTCGTCGAGCGCACCGGCATCGATCCCGCCGACATCGAAGACCTCATCGTCGGCTGCGCCTTTCCCGAAGGCGAGCAGGGCTTCAACGTGGCGCGATTGATCGCCTTCCTGGCTGACTTGCCAAACTCCGTGGGCGGCGCGACGGTGAACCGCTTCTGCGGTTCGTCGATGCAGGCCATCCACATCGCCGCGGGCGCCATCCAGATGGGCGCCGGCGAGGCTTTCATCTGCGCCGGCGTCGAATCGATGACGCGCATCCCGATGGGCGGCTTCAACCCGCTTCCCAACCCGGTGCTCTACGAGCGCTACCCGCAGGCCTTCGTCTCGATGGGTGAGACGGCGGAGAACCTGGCGAAGAAGCACGGCATTGCGCGGCAGCGGCAGGAGGAGATGGCGCTCGCCTCGCAGCAGAAGGCGGCGGCGGCGCAGAAGGACGGGCGCTTCGATGACGAGATCGTGCCGATCACGACCAAGAACGGCACGGTGACGCGCGACGGTTGCCTGCGGCCCGAGACGACGCTCGAAGGGCTCGCCGGACTGGAGCCGGCCTTCGACCAGAAGGGTACCGTCACCGCGGGCACCTCGTCGCCGTTGACGGACGGCGCCGCGGCGACGCTGGTGGTGTCGGAGGCCTACGCCGAACGCAAGGGCCTGAAGCCGCTGGCGCGCATCAAGAGCTTCGCCATCTCCGGCTGCCAGCCGGAGATCATGGGCATCGGCCCGGTGCTGTCGAGCCGCAAGGCGCTGCAGCGCGCCGGCATCGGCCTCGACGACGTGCAGGTGATCGAGCTCAACGAAGCGTTCGCGGCGCAGGCGCTCGCCTGCGTCGACGAGCTGGGCCTCGACATGGCGAAGACCAACCTCGACGGCGGCGCCATCGCGCTCGGCCATCCGCTCGGCGCCACCGGCGCCCGCATCACCGGCAAGGCGGCGTCGCTGCTGGCGCGCGAGGGCAAGAAGTACGCGCTGGCGACGCAGTGCATCGGCGGCGGGCAGGGGATCGCCACCGTGCTCGAGGCGGTGTGACGATGGCCGAGCTCGCAGCTCCCTTACTTGCCGAACCCGCCACGGCACCCGCCGCGGAGCCGCCGTCGCGCCCGAAGATCGCCAAGGTCGGCGTGCTCGGTTCCGGCACCATGGGCTCCGGCATCGCCGCGCACGTCGCCAACGCCGGCCTCCCCGTGGTGCTGCTCGATGTCGTTCCGGCTGGCGCGACCGACCGCAACGCTCTCGCCGCCGGCGCCGTCGAGCGCATGGCGAAGCAGAAGCCGGCGCCGCTGATGTCGGCGCGCGCCGCGAAGCTCATCGCCGTCGGCAACCTCGAGGACGACCTCGGCAAGCTCGCCGACTGCGACTGGATCGTCGAGGCGGTCATCGAGCGGCTCGACGTCAAGCAGCAGGTCTACCGCGCCGTCGACGCCGTGCGCAAGCCGGGCTCGATCGTCTCGTCGAACACGTCGACGATTCCGCTGACGAAGCTGGTCGAGGGGCTGCCGGAGAGCTTCGCGCCCGACTTCCTCGTCACCCACTTCTTCAACCCGCCGCGCTACATGCGGCTGCTCGAAGTGGTGGCCGGCGAGGCGACGCGGCCCGAGGCGGTCGCGGCGATCCGCGCCTTCGGCGACGAGCGGCTGGGCAAGAGCGTCGTCCTCTGCAAGGACACGCCCGCTTTCATCGCCAACCGCATCGGCACCTTCTGGATCGAAGTGGCGACGCGCGAAGCGATCGACCTCGGCCTCACCGTCGAGGAGGCCGACGCGGTCGCCGGCAAGCACATGGGCATCCCGAAGACCGGCATCTTCGGCCTGCTCGATCTCGTCGGCATCGACCTCGGCCCGCACATCGCCGCCTCGCTGCTCGCCAACCTGCCCGCGAACGACGCGTATCGCGACGTGCACCGTCCCGAGCCGCTGCTCGCCGGCATGATCGAGCGCGGTCTCACCGGCAGGAAGGGCAAGGGCGGCTTCTATCGCATGCAGGGCAAAGCCGGAATCAAGACAGGTGCCGCGAGAACGATGGAAGCCATCGACCTGAAGAGCGGCGAGTATCGGCCGACGCGCGAGGTGAAGCTCGCGAGCCTCGACGCCGCGAAGGCAGCGGGCAAAGGCGAAGCGGCGCTGCGCGCGCTGGTCGAGCATCCCGACCGCGGCGGCCAGTACGCGTGGCGGATGCTGTCGCAGATCCTCGCCTACGCGGCATCTCTCGTGCCCGACATCGCCGACGAGGTGGCGAGCGTCGACGAGGCGATGCGCGCCGGCTACAGCTGGGAGCTCGGGCCGTTCGAGCTCATCGACCGGCTCGGGCCCGGGTACCTCGCGAAGCGGCTCGCCGCCGAGGGGCGGCCGGTGCCGCCGCTCCTCGCCGCGATGGGCGGCGAGCCGTTCTATCGCGTCGAGGGCGGCAAGCTGCAGCAGCGCGCGGTCACCGCGGCGAAGCAGCCGGCCGGCTACGTCGACGTGCGGCGGCCCGACGGCGTGCTGCTGCTCGCCGACGTCAAGCGCGCGAGCAAGCCGGTGGCGAAGAACTCGTCGGCATCACTGTGGGACATCGGCGACGGCGTGCTCTGCCTCGAGTTCCACACCAAGATGAACGCGCTCGACGACGGCATCATCCGCATGCTCGGCAAGGCGCACGAGCTGATCGACGGCGCGGCTTTCAAGGCGCTGGTCATCTATAACGAAGCATCCAACTTCAGCGTCGGCGCCAACATCGGCATCGCGCTCTTCGCCGCCAACCTGGCGATGTGGAACGACATCGAAGGCTCGATCGCCGGCGGCCAGCAGGCCTTCAAGGCACTCAAGTACGCGCCGTTCCCGTCGGTGGCGGCGCCCGCCGGCATGGCGCTCGGCGGTGGCTGCGAGATCACGCTGCACTGCTCGGCCGTGCAGGCGAGCGCCGAGACCTACATGGGCCTCGTCGAAGTGGGCGTCGGCGTCATCCCCGGCTGGGGCGGCTGCAAGGAGATGCTCGGCCGCTGGTCGACCAACCCGAAGCGGCCGGGCGGGCCGATGCCGGCGGTGGCGAAGGTGTTCGAGCTGATCAGCACTGCCGTCGTGTCCACTTCCGCCGAAGAGGCGCGCGAAAACCTTTTCGTGCGCCCGACCGACGGCATCACGATGAACCGCGATCGCCTGCTCGCCGATGCGAAGGCGAGAGCGCTGGCGCTGCTCGCCGCCGGCTACCAGCCGCCGAAGCCTTTCGCGCTCAACCTGCCCGGCGCGAGCGGCCGCGTCGCGCTCGAGATGGCGGTCGACGGCTTTCGCCAGAGCGGCAAGGCGACGCCGCACGACGAGGTGGTCGCCAAGAAGCTCGCGCGCGTGCTCACCGGCGGCGACACCGACGTCACCGACAAGGTGGGCGATGACGACCTCTCGCGCCTCGAACGCGAAGCGTTCGTCGCCCTCGTCAAAACCCCCGGCACCCTCGCCCGCATCGAGCACATGCTCGACACCGGCAAGCCTCTGAGGAACTAGCCATGCCCAAGTACAGAGCCCCGCTGCGCGACTTCCGCTTCGTCTACAACGAGCTCTTCGACGGCAACGCGCTCGCCGCGCTTCCCGGTTTCGAGGAGGCGACGCCGGACGTCGTCGAGGCGGTGCTGGAGGAGATCGGAAAGATCGCGAGCGAGGTCCTGCAGCCACTCAACGCCGTCGGCGACGAAGAGGGTTGCCGCCTCGAAAATGGCGAGGTGCGCACGCCGAAGGGTTTCCGCGAGGCGTGGAAGCTGCTGCGCGAAGGCGGCTGGATGGGCTTGACCGGCGATCCCAAGTACGGCGGCCAGGGGATGCCCTACACCGTCGGCGTCGCGGCGAGCGAGCCGATGATCTCGGCCAACCTCGCCTTCACGATGTACCCGTTCCTCACCCACGGCGCCTACGACGGCCTCGTCCACCACGCCACCGACGAGCTCAAGGCCGCCTTCCTGCCCAAGCTCGTCGACGGCAGCTGGGCGGGCACGATGTGCCTGACCGAGCCGCAGAGCGGCACCGACCTCGGCCTCGTGCGCACCTACGCGGTCGACGCCGGCGACGGCGCCTACAAGGTGACCGGCCAAAAGATTTTCATCTCCGCCGGCGACCACGACATGGCGGAAAACATTCTGCACCTGGTGCTGGCGCGCGCGCCCGACGCGCCGCCGGGCATCAAGGGCATCAGCATGTTCCTGATCCCCAAGCTGCGGCCGGAAGGCGAACGTTTGGTACCCAACGGCGTCACCTGCACGTCGCTCGAGCACAAGATGGGCATCAAGGGCTCGGCGACCTGCGTCATCGACTTCGACGGCGCCGTCGGCTACATGGTGGGCCAGCCGCACAAGGGCATGCGCGCGATGTTCACGATGATGAACGCGGCCCGTCTGCACGTCGGCGTGCAGGGGACCGCCATCGCCGAGGCGGGATACCAGGCCGCCGTGGCGTTCGCGCGCGAGCGCCTGCAGGGACGCGCGCTCACCGGCGCCAAGGACCCGCAGCAGGAAGCGGACCCGATCCTCGTCCACCCGGACGTGCGGCGGATGCTGCTCACCATCCGCGCCTTCGTCGAAGGAGCGCGCGCGCTGACGGCGTGGACAGCGATCGAGATCGACCACGCGGAGCGCAGCCCGGATCCCGAGCGCGCGCAGGCGGGCGACGACTTCGCCTCGCTGCTGACGCCGGTGGTCAAGGCGTTCCAGACCGACCTCGGTTTCGAGATGGCCAACCTCGCGCTGCAGGTGCACGGCGGCTACGGCTACGTGCGCGAGTACGGCGTCGAGCAGTTCGTGCGCGACGCGCGCATCACGCAGATCTACGAGGGCACCAACGGCGTGCAGGCCCTCGACCTGGTAGGTCGCAAGATGCCGGCGCACACCGGCCGCTACCTGCGCCGCTTCTTCCACCCGGTGAGCGAGTTCTTCGCAGCCGAAGCGGGCAACGCGGCACTCGCTGAATTCGTCGCGCCAGCCGCGAAGGCGTTCGAGCGCCTGCAGCGCGCCACCGCCTGGCTGGCGCAGGAAGCCATGAAGAACCCCAACGAAGCCGGCGCCGCCTCCACCGACTACCTGCACCTCTTCGGCTACACCGCGCTCGCTTACCTCTGGGCGCGCATGGCCAAGATCGCGCAGCAGAAGCTCGCAGCGGCCAATGGCAAGCTCGGCGGCGACGAGAAAGCATTCTACGAAGCGAAGCTGGGGACCGCCCGCTTCTACATGCAGCGCATGCTGCCCCGCCACAGCACCCATTTCGCCAACGTCATGGCCGGCGGCGGCAGCATCACAGCGTTTCCCGACGCCGCGTTCTAGGCCAGCGGCGGGCCCACGCGAAGGCCAATGCGGGTTGCCGAGCCGACCGCGCGGTGAAACGTCGCGTGCCCGGCGCCATGAAAGACGCCTCGTTCACCCAGCCACCGCCTTCTCAATCGCTCCCAACGACTCTTGTTGACTGGGAGCACGGCTTTCGCCGACACTGCGTTCTTAGGAGGCGGACGTCACCGGCACGAGATCGATGAGCTCGCCGAGGCCATCGAAGTCGTCGGCGTTCATCGTGTAGAGCGGCAGACGCGCGGCCAAGGCAACTGCAGCAATCATCAAGTCGACGGCACGTCGCCCCCTCGCCTTGCGGCCGGCGGCAGCGACACTGGCGTAGATGCGGCCGTACGCCCGCGCGGCGTCGGCATCGAACGGCAGCGGATCAAACGTGGATTCGACGCGCTGGAGGCGTTCCTGGCGGCGGGCACGCTCCTCGGCGTCTTCGGTCGCGTGCGGCCCTGCGGCCAGCTCAGCCAACGTGAGCGACGAAATGGCGAGCTCGGCGGGCAACGAAGCCTCGTCGAGCCGCTGAAGGTCGATCACCACCGAAGTGTCGAGAAGACCGCGCGGGTGGCGTGAGTCAGCCATGCGGCGTCGGCTCCTGGTCCACGAAGGCGTCGACGTCGCGGCGGAACCGCGCCGCGTCGATGGCCGGGGAGCCCGCAAAAGCACGTCGGACCTCGGACAGAGAGACAAACCGCCGACGACGGAGCGGCCTCAGCTCTCCCACGGCAACGCCGTTTCGCGTCACTACGAAGGACTCTCCTGCGTCCAAAGCTCGCATGATCTCGCCGCTGTCATTGCGCAACTGGCGCTGGGTGATCTCTCGGGCCATGTGAGCACTGTAGCACGGGTGCTACGGCAGTGCAAAGCGAGCCCTCGGCGTCGCTATACTCCGCCGCCCATGCCGGAGCCGCACGATCTGCAGGCGCTGCGCGAGGCGATCGAGGGGATCGACCGCGAGGTGATCGCGCGGCTGCGCGAGCGCATGGAGCTGGCGGAAGAGGTCGCGGCGATGAAGCTGCAGGCGGCCTATCCGTTCCGCGACGAGCCGCGCGAGGACCAGGTGCTGCAGCGGGTACGGCACGTCGCCGTCGAGCAGGGGCTCGACGCGCACGAGGTGGAGCGGCTCTATCGCGTCGTGCTCGACATGTCGGTGGCGCGGCAGCGCGCGCACGTGCGCTCGCTCGCCGAGGTGCCGCTGCGCGTCGCTTATCAAGGCGTCGAAGGGTCGTACAGCCACCTCACGGCGCAACGCCGCTACGCCGGCACGCCCGAGGGCGTGCTGCTCGAAGGGTTCGAGACGTTCCGCGCCGCCGCCGATGCGGTGCGCGAGGGCACCGCCGACCGCGCGCTGCTGCCGATCGAGAACACGACTGCCGGCAGCATCAACGAAACCTACGACCTGCTCGCCGAGGGCGGCCTCACGGTCACGGCCGAGGCGGTGTCGCGCATCGAGCATTGCCTGCTCGGGCTGCCCGGCGCGCGCGTCGAGGACCTGCGGCTCGTGCTCTCGCATCCGCAGGGGCTGCTGCAGTGCCAGGACTTCCTGCGCTCCGTGCCGTGGATGCGCGCGCAGCCGGAGTTCGACACCGCGGGCGCGGCGCGCAAGGTGCGCGAGCGCAACGACGCGACGGTGGCGGCCATCGCCGGCGAGTCGGCGGCGCGCGTCTACGGGCTCGAGGTCCTGCGTCGCGGCATCCAGTCGCAGGAGGGGAACTACACGCGCTTCGTCGAGCTGTCGCGCGAGGGCGTCGGCGTGGCGCCGGAAGTGGCGGCGAAGACGTCGCTGCTGCTCGTCACCGGCCACCAGCCCGGCGCGCTCGCCGAAGTGTTGAGCGTCTTCGGCCGGCGGGGCGTCAACCTCGCCAAGCTCGAGTCGCGGCCGATCCCCGGGCGGCCGTTCGAGTATCGCTTCTACCTCGACCTCGACGGCAACGCGCAGCGGGATCCGGTGAAGAGCGCGCTCGCGGAGGCGGCGCCGCTGGCGGCGGAGCTGCGCGTGCTGGGCACCTACCCCGCCGCTACGGCGGAGTGATCCGCCGGCGCGGTCACGACTCGCGCAGCAGCTCTTCGAGCTTGGCGCGTTCCGCTGGGTCGCGCTCGAGCAGCAGCGCGCGGCGGAAGCAGCGGTCGGCCTCGCCGTGCTCGCCGAGCTCGAGGTAGAGCGCGCCGAGCGTCTTCCAGAGGTCGCCGCGCTCGGGCGCGAGGCGCAGCAGCGTCTCGTAGGTCTGCACCGCCTCGCGCGCGTGGCCCAGCATGTACGCCGCGTGGGCGGCGTTCTCGAGCGGCACCGGGTCGGCGGGGCTGCGTCGGGCCGCCTCGCGGAAGTCGCGCAGGGCAGGCTCGATCTTCCCCGCCTCGGCGAGGGCGGTGCCGCGCTCGAGGTAGACGCGCGGGTCGTGGCTGCCGGCGGCGAGGACGCCGTCGAGCACGGCGATGGCCGCGGGGCCGTCGCCCTTCTCGCGCAGCAGCCGCGCCAGCGAGGTGCCCGACTCCGGCTGCGTAGGGTCGAGCGCCAGCGCCTGCCGGAACATGCGCTCCGCATCGGCGCGCTTGCCGAGCGCGAGGTAGGAGCCACCCATGTTGGCGAGCGGCACCGCGGAGAGCTCGTTCTCCTTCGCCGCGCGCTGGAAGAGCGCCAGCGCGTCGGACTCGCGGCCGGCGTCGCGCACGCACTGGCCGGCGAGCTGGAGCGCCGGGAAGTTGTGCGGGTCCTGCTTGACGATCTTCTGCAGCTCCGGCAGCGCCTCGGCGCAGCGCCCGTGCTGGATCATCGTCACCGCGCCGTGGAGCGTCTGCGCCACGGCGGTCATGGCGCGTGGATCGGGCAGGTCCGCCTTCACCGCGCCGCCGCCGCCGCCGGAGACGTAGCCGAGGCTTTCGAGCTGCGCGCGCTGCTCGGCGCTGAGCACGTTCTCGGGCTTCACCCGCGGCAGCAGCGGCTCGCCCATGGCGGCGAGCATCCCTTCGAGCCGCTTCTTCCAGGGCTCGACGGTGCGCGGGTGCTCGCGCGCCAGGTCGCGAGACTCGTCGGGGTCGGCGGCGACGTGGAAGAGGCTCGGCCGCGGCGCCTGCAGGTAGAGGAACGCGCCGTCGGAGAGCGAACGCAGCGGGTACCACTTGTAGGCGAAGAAGGGCAGGAAGCTCTCGCTGTAGCTGCGCCGCTTGCAGTCGCCGCCCCCTTGACTTCCAGATGGCAGCGGCAACAGCGCGACGCCGTCGAGGCCGGCGCGCGGCGGCAGCCCGGCGAGCTTCATCAGCGTCGGCGCCACGTCGACGGTGCGCACCAGGCAGTCCTCGTCCTTACCCGCCGGCACGCCCGGTCCCGCGAGCAGCAGCGGCACGCGGCGCACGCCGTGCCCGAGCAGCATGCCGTGCGAGAGCTCGCCCTGCTCGCCGAGCATCTCGCCGTGGTCGCCGACGACGGCGACGACGGTGTCGGGCGGCAGCGCGCGCAGCAAGCGCCCGAGCTCGCGGTCCATGTACGCGATCTCGCCGTCGTAGAGGCGATGCGGGCCCTGCATCGCATCGGCGACGTCGGTCGGCGGCCGGTACTCCTCGTGCGGGTCGTAGTAGTGGACCCACAAGAAATAGGGTGTGCGCAGCCGGCCGAGCGTCGCCAGCGCCGCGTCGGTCGTCGGACCAGCCTGCCTTTCGCTCTCCTCCGTGCCCGCCGCATAGCCGGTGCCGAGGTCGTCGTCGTAAGTGCGGAAGCCCTGGTCGAGCCCGTGCCGCTTCTCCAACACGATGGCGGAGACGACGGCCGCGGTGTCGTAGCCGGCGGCGCGCAGCATCTCGGTCACCGTCTCGACGCGCGGCGCCAGCGCGAAGGTGCCGTTGTCGCGCACGCCGTGGCGCGGCGGATAGAGGCCGGTGAGGATCGAGGAGTGGCTCACCAGCGTGATCGGCGCCACCGTGTCGCAGCGCACGAAGCGGGTGCCGCGCTTGGCCAGCGCATCGAGGTTGGGCGTGTGCGCGTGCGGCCAGCCCCAGGCGCCGAGGTGGTCGGCGCGCGTGGTGTCGAGCGTGACGAGCACCAGGTTGGGGCGCGCGGGCGGCGCGGGAGCCGGCGCCGCCACGGTGACCGACGCCAGGGCCAGCAGGCCGGCGAGCACGACGCGCTGCGGGCGCATGAGTGAGCGCGCAGTATAGCGACGCGGTCAGCTACACTTCCGCGACCGTCCACCAGCCAACAGGGTCTGCGAAAGCGCGCCGGGCCTCACCCGGACGCTTCCCACGAAAGCGAGGCCGCAGTGCTGCATTCCCGGGTCGCCGTTCGCCCTCGTCGTGTCGCCGCCCTCGTCCTCGGCCTGCTCGCGCTCGGCGTGCCGGCGCGAGCCGTCGAGAGCAGGCAGAGCAGCAGCCCGCTCGCCGCGCGCGCGTTCGTAAGCGACCGTCTGCGCGCCAACGCGCTGTTGCAGCCCACCGCCGCGGTGTCGGCGTCGCTGGCGCTGGCGGTGCGCGACGGCTGGGCCGCCTTCGATGCGATTCATCCGCTGTGGACGGCGGTGTTCGACCGCCGCAGCGGCGCGCTCGAGATGGCCGAGGGCGACGGCATTCCGCTGCTCCCCGGCAGCGGCAACCGCCTGACGAAAGCCGACATCGCCGGCTTCTTGAATGGCAAATCAGACGTCGATCTCGACGTCGCCGAGAGCGCGACGCGCGCGTTCCTGCCGGCGGTCACCCGTTTGTTCGGCGTCGACGCGGCGAGCCTCGTCCTCAACCGCGAGCGTTCCGGACAGCCGACGCCTAACGTCTGGTTCGTCGACTTCGACGTGCTGAGCGCGGGTCTGCCGATCGACGGCGCGCGCGTCGTCTTCCGCATCGGCCACGGCAACCTGATCCAGTTCGGCGGCGAGAACCTGCCCTCGGCCGGCGTCGCGGCGCCTGCCGTCGCGGTGAGCCGCGACCAGGCGGAGTCGCTGCTCGCCGCCTTCGTCGGCGGCCTCTCGGAGCACGACCGTTTCCTCGACAGCGGCTCGCTTCACCTGCTGCCGGTGCGTATCGACGACGTCCGCTTCGCCGAGGGCTTCGCGGCCGGGCGCGGCCGCGGCGTGCTTCCCATCTGGCAGCTCGTCTTCCGTCGCGACAAGGAGATGGAAACCTGGCGGGCGCGCATCGACGCCTCGACCGGCGACGTGCTCGAGCTGCGCGACATCAACGAGTACGCGCAGGTCAACGGCGGCGCCAACTACCTGGGCGTCGAGAGCGTCCGCCCGATGCCGTTCGCCAACCTGTCGAGCGGGGGCTTCTCGAACTCCGCCGGTCTCTACACCTTCGGCGGCAGCGCGGTGAGCTCGACGCTGCAGGGGCAGTTCGTGCGCATCAACGACACCTGCGGTGCGATTTCGCAGGGCTCCGACGTCGACGGCAACATCATCTTCGGCACCTCCGGCGGCACCGACTGCACGACGCCGGGCAACGGCGGGCCGGGAAACACGCACTCCGCGCGCACGCAGTTCTACCAGGTCAACCGCGCCAAGGAGGCCGCGCGCGGCTGGCTCAACCGCGCCTGGCTCAACCAGCAGCTCACCGCCAACGTCGACCTCAACCAGACCTGCAACGCCTACTGGAACGGCTCGACGCTGAACTTCTTCAAGTCGGGCGGCGGCTGCGCCAACACCGGCGAGATCGAGGCCGTCTCGCTGCACGAGTACGGGCACGGCCTCGACCAGAACGACGGCAACGGCAGCGCGCCCGACAACGGCACCGGCGAGACCTACGGCGACTTCACCGCCACCCTCTTCACGCACTCCTCCTGCATCGGCAGCGGTTTCCGCTCCGTCAACTGCAGCGGCAACGGCGACGCCTGCACCGGTTGCACCGGCGTGCGCGACATCGACTGGGCGATGCACGCGAGCAACGCTCCGCACACGGTGGCGAACTTCACGCAGGCGATCTGCCCCGTCAGCCCCACCGGCTACGACGGCCTCTGCGGCAAGGAAGGCCACTGCGAGTCGTACATCTCCTCCGAGCCGCTGTGGGACTTCGCGAACCGCGATCTGCCCTCGCCGGGCAGCGGCACCGCCTGGGCAACCGCCGAGCGGCTCTGGTACCTGTCGCGATCGACGGCCACGTCGGCCTTCTCCTGCAACACCAGCGGGGCGACCTGGACCTCGAACGGCTGCAACACCGGCTCGCTGTGGAAGACGATGCGGGCCATCGACGACGACGACGGCAACCTCGCCAACGGCACGCCCAACTCGGCCGCCCTCTACGCGGCGTTCAACCGCCACGGCATCGCCTGCACCAGCGACGCCGGCGCCAACGTCAGCTTCCGCGGCTGCACCCAGCCGCCCTCGCCGGTGCTGGTCGTCACGCCCGGCGACAACCAGGCGACGGCGACGTGGACCGGCTCGACCGGCGTTTACGACCTCTATCGCAACGAGCTCGGCTGCAACGCCGGCTTCACCAAGATCGGCAACGACCTCGCCGCCTCGCCATTCGTCGACAGCAACGTCGGCAACGGCATCACCTACTACTACCAGGTCGCCGCGCAGCCTTCCGGCAACGAGGCCTGCGCCTCGCCGCCGAGCGCCTGCATCGCGGTAACGCCGACGGCACCAGCCTGCCTGCCGCTCGGCGCGCCGGCGAACGTCACCGCCACCGGCGGCAGCTCGCAGATCTCCCTCGCCTGGGACGCGGTCGCCGGCGCGACCTTCTACAAGGTGCTGCGCTCGTCCGCGACCGGCGGCCCGTACACGCTGGTCGCGCAGCCGAGCGGCACGAGCTACGTCGACACCGCGCCGGGGTGCGGCGAGACGTATTACTACGTGGTCAAGGCGGCCAGCTCGTCGACCTGCCAGTCGGCCGCCTCCGCCGAGGTCTCGGCGAGCACCACGGTCTGCGCGCCCTGCACGACGCAGAGCCTCTACAGCAACAACTTCGACAGCGCCAGCGGGATGGCGGGCTGGACGACGGGCTCGTTCGTCGGCGGCTCGGTGGCGGACTGGCGCGGCGTGCAAGCCTGCACCGCGCACAGCGGCGCCAACGTCTTCCGCTTCGGCGGCACGACCTGCACCGGCGACTACGCGAACAACGACTACAACTACGCGCAGCCCAACGGCGCCGGCGGCATCGCCGTGCCGTCGGGATCGCGCACCAACCGCTTGTCGTTCTGGCACCGGCGCGCCTTCGAGAGCGGCTTCGACGGCGGCACCCTCTCCGTCTCCGTCGACGGCAGCAACTACGTCGCCGTGCCCTCGGCGGCGCTCCTCTCGGGTCCGTACAGCGGCACGCTCACCGACGAGTGCGCTCCCGCGGGAGCGGGCGGGCGGGCGGCGTTCACCGGCACCTCCGCGAGCTTCACCCAGACGGTGGTCGACCTCGATGCCGCCTGCAACGCGGCCAGCGGCGGCACCGAAGGCTGCGGCGGCCAGGCGGTGCGGATCGGCTTCACCGCGGTGAGCGACTGCGGCGTCACCGGCGACGGCTGGTTCCTCGACGACGTGGACGTCTCCGCCTGCGTACCGGATGCGCCGGGCCCGCTGTTCTCGGATGGCTTCGAAAGCGGAACGCTCGGCGCGTGGTCGGCAAAGAGCCCGTAACGGCGGGCACGTAGGGTCATGAACTAACCCCGCGGCACCGCCAACCGCGGGCTTCGATCAGTTCTTGACCCGCCATCGGCGCCGGCGCGTCCTCCGTGGACGCGCGCAAGCCGCTGATTCCGCAGCAGTTCTCGTTGCGCGCGCGGAGATGGACCCGCTGGCGCAGCCCTTGCCCTATGGCAGCGCAGGCCCGATCGTTCCGTTAATGCGTTGACCCGCTTCCGTTCCTAGGAGGAACCGCTCACATGGCTCGTAGACCCCTGCATCTGGCTCTCTGCGGTCTGCTGGTCGCCGGCGCGTTGCACGCGGTGGCTGCCCCGAAGCAAGACAAGGCGCTGCGCGGCAGCCTTGCCGACAAGGCCTTCACCACCGGCCGCGTCACCATCGCTCCCGACACCGAGTCGATGGACACCATGCGTCCGTTCGCCAAGGCGGCCGGCGGCCGCTTCGAGGCCTTCTCCCAGGCCCGCGGCGGCGGCTGGACGGCCGACGTCGACAAGCGCACCGGCAACGTCGCCTACGCCGAAGGCGCCGGCATCCCGTTCGTGCCCGGCCGCGGCAACAACTTGAGCGCCGGCGACGTCAAGGCGCTCGGCGCCGGCGGCCGCGTCGACCTCGCCGCCATGGAGCGGGTCGCCCGCGACTTCCTCCCCAGCGTGGCGCCGATGATGGGGATCAACATCTCCGAGCTCGTCCTCAACCAGTCGGCGTCGGGCCAGCCGGCCGGCCACGTCTGGTTCCTCGATTTCGACGTCGTCCGCGGCGGCATGAAGGTCGAAGGCGCCCACGTCGTCCTCCGCGTCAACAACGGCAACCTCATCCAGTTCGGCAGCGAGAACCTGCCGCCCCTCGACGCCGCCGCCCCGCAGGGCCGCATCGCCAAGGTGGCCGCCCGTGCCGCTCTCGGCGATGCCATCGGCGGCTTCCTGCCCGGCGACCGCTGGATCGACCGCGGCTCGCTCCACCTGCTGCCCTCCAACCGCATCGACGAGTCCGAGCTCGACGGCTACCGCTTCGGCGACGGCCGCGGCCTGCAGCTCGTCTGGCAGTTCACCTTCAAGCGCGACGGCGAGCCCGGCACCTGGCGCGGCCGCGTCGACGCCACCAGCGGCGAGGTGCTCGAGTTCTTCGACGTCAACGACTACGGCCAGGCGACCGGCGGCACCTACAAGGGCGACCGCCCGGCCCCTGAGGTCGTGATGCCGCTGCCGTGGGCCAACGTCGCCACCGGCGTGTACACCAATTCGGCCGGCATCTTCAGCGGCACCACCGGCACCACCACCCTCAACGGCCAGTACGTTGCCATCACCGATAGCTGCGGCACGATCTCGAAGGCCGCCGACGCCAGCGGCAACCTCGCGCTCGGCAGCTCGACCGGCACCGACTGCACGACGCCGGGCTCGGGCGGCGCCGGCAACACGCACTCGGCGCGCACCCAGTTCTACATGGTCAACCGCGGCAAGGAAGCGGCGCGCGGCTGGCTGCCTTCCAACACCTGGCTCAATGCCAAGGTGACCGCCAAGGTCAACCTCAACCAGACCTGCAACGCCTACTGGGACGGCAGCGCGCTGAACTTCTTCAAGTCCGGCGGCGGCTGCGCCAACACCGGCGAGCTGCCGGGCGTGTCGCTCCACGAGTGGGGCCACGGCCTCGACACCAACGACGGCAACGGCGATCCGCCGGACAACGGCACCGGCGAGGCCTACGGCGACATCAGCGCCATGCTGGCCATCCACTCCTCGTGCACCGGCAACGGCTTCCTCAGCTCCAACTGCGGCGGCTACGGCAACGCCTGCACCTCCTGCACCGGCGTCCGTGACACCGACTGGGCCAAGCACAGCCGCAACACGCCGTCGACGGTGGACAACTTCACCCGCACCACCTGCCCGGCGCCCAGCGCCAACAACCCCAACTACGTCGGGCCCTGCGGCGCCGACGCCATCTCGCGCGGCAACACCGGCAACAAGCGCGAGGGGCACTGCGAGTCGCTGGTCGCCTCCGAGGCGATGTGGGACCTCGCCAACCGCGACCTGCCGAGCCCCGGCTCCGGCTCCGCCTGGACCACCGTCGACCGGCTGTGGTACCTGTCGCGCTCGACGGCAACGGCGGCCTTCACCTGCAACACCTCCGGCGGCACGCGCACGAGCGGCACCTGGAGCTCGAGCGGCTGCTCCACCGGCAGCATGTTCCGCGTCTTCCGCGCCATCGACGACGACAACGGCAACCTCACCGACGGCACGCCGCACGGCCTCTCCATCGCCACCGCGATGAACCGCCACGGCATCGCCTGCACCACCGACACCGGCTGGAACGTCACCTTCCGCGCCGTGGCCCAGCCCGCCACGCCGGCACTGTCGATCACCGCCGGCAGCAACTCGGCGGCGCTCTCGTGGAGCGGCTCCTCGGGCGTCTACGACGTCTACCGCAACGAGACCGGCTGCAGCGCCGGCTTCGTCAAGGTGGCCAACGATCTCGGCAGCGCTTCCTTCAACGACACCAACGTCGCCAACGGCATCACCTACTACTACCAGGTGACCGGCCAGCCCTCGGGCAACGAGGCGGCGGCGTCCTCGCCCTCGACCTGCACCTCGGTGACCCCGACGGCCGGCACCTGCACGCCGCCGGCGGCGCCGACGGGCGTCACCGCCACGGCGGCCTCCGCGTCGTCGATCAACGTCTCGTGGACCGCCTCCGCGGGCGCCACCTCGTACACCATCCTCCGCTCGACGACGAGCGGCGGCCCCTACACCGCGGTCGGCACCTCGTCGACCACCTCGTTCTCCGACACCGGCCTCTCCTGCAACACCACTTATTACTACGTGGTCCAGGCCAGCAACGGCACCTGCGCGTCGGGCAACTCGGCGCAGGCTTCGGCGACGACCTCGGCCTGCACCGGCAACGTGCTCACCCCGGGCGTGCCGGTGACCGGCATCGCGGGCGCCACCGGCAGCCAGCAGTTCTGGACGATGACCGTCCCCGCCGGCGCCACCAACCTGACCTTCAACACCTCGGGCGGCACCGGTGACGTCGACCTCTACGTCAAGTTCGGCTCGCAGCCGTCGACGACCGTCAGCGACTGCCGGTCGGAGAGCGCCACCACCACCGAGAGCTGCACCATCGCGGCGCCCTCGGCCGGCACCTACTACGTGCTGCTCTACGGCTACGCCACCTACTCCGGCGTCAGCCTGGTCGGCAACTACACGACGGGTGGCGGCGGCGGCGGCACCGAGCTGCTCGCCAACCCCGGCTTCGAGTCGGGCTCGGCCTCGTGGACGCCCTCCGGGACCTACACGTTCAGCACCGGCGCCTATCCGCACAGCGGCACCGGCTACCTCATCGAGACCGGGACCAATGGCACGTCGAGTGCCGCGGTCTACCAGACGGTCGCCATCCCGAGCACCGCCACCGGCACCATGACGTTCTGGCTCAACGTCACTTCGGACGAGACGACGACGACGACGGCCTATGACTTCCTCTACGTCGAGGTGCGCAACACGGCCGGCACGCTGCTGACGACGCTGGGCACCTACAGCAACCTCAACAAGGGCACTGCTGGCGTCTACTCGCAGAAGACGTTCAACGTGTCCGCCTACAAGGGTCAGACGGTGCGGATCCAGTTCCGCGCCACCAACGACGTCTCGTTTGCCACCGCCTTCCGCATCGACGACGTCTCGGTGAAGTAGCTCGGATCACTTAGCCGGGGTTTCGGCCCCGGTTGCGAGGACCTGACGAGGCCCGCTCCGCGCACGCGGAACGGGCCTCTTGCTTTGTGGCCCGCGTTCTCGGCTATTCGCTGCTCGTCTTGCCGATCCAGCCGCGGCCGCGCGCGCCGTCGAGCTCCACCGCCAGCGGCTCGTCGAAACGCAGGTGGCGCAGGAACGTCGTGGTCGTCGCGGCCGGATGATCCTCGAGCCAACGCCAGTCGAGGAAGTCGGCGCGCATGCCGTCCGCATCGGCGCCGGGCGGCACCGTCAGGTAACCGAGCTGCAATGAGGTGATGTTCTGGAAGAAGTGCGCGCCCTGCGAAGGCTCGACGTCGTAGCCGGCGGGCGAGGCCTCGACGAGCACCTGCACCTCGGAGATCTGCGACCACTCCACCGGGATGCCCAGCAACGGATCGGCGGTCCCCCAGCGGCCGGGGCCGACGAGCACGTAGCGCCGACCCTCGCCGCGCAGGCGCTCGTTGAGCGCGCCGATCTCGGCGGCGATGGCGCGGTGGTGGCGCGCCTCCCACGCTTCCCGCCGCACGTGCACCAGGTCGCGAATCCCCGCGTAGGTCCCATGCCCCAACACGCGCGACGACGCGCGGCAGAGGCACTCATCCAGCGGCGGCTCGAGCTGCGGTCCACCGGGCCGCCGCAGCTGCGCCGCCATCGGCCGCAGCTGCAGCAGGTAGAGGCGCGGCGGCTCGCGGCCGGCGCCAGCCGCCGATGCGGACCACCCCCAGTCGCCCATGTCGCCGGCGAGCTCGAGCTCCACCGGGCCGCCGAGCCCGCGCTGCGTCACGTCGAGCAGCCGGCGCAGCGCCTCGGCGAGCGGGATGGCGCGGTGGCGCAGCAGGTTATTGAAGGTGACGACGCGCGGCCCCGGCTCGTCGAGGTCGTCGCGAACGCGCTGCTCGCCGGGCGACACCACGCTGCCGGCGGCGTGCAGCGCGCCGTCCGCCTCGGCCACCGCGAGGTCGAACCAGCGCACGCGGTCGGCACCCGCCTCGCCCTCGGCGCGCAGGTCGAGCGCATAGAAACCATTTTGCGAGTTGTCGAGCATCGCCCGCGACGTAGCGAACTGCGGCAGCACCTCCGGCCGCGCCGGGCTGAAACGCAGGCAGCGGCCGCCCTCGACGATGGTGCGGCCGAGACCGAGCGCCAGGTGGACGACGCCCTCCTCCGCGCGCTGCGGCCCGAACGGGTAGTAGTTGAACGACTGCGCGACGCCGGAGAAGCTCGGGTAGAAGCGGTCGCCGCGGCGGCGGCCGACCACCGCCTGGATGACGACCGCCATCTTCTCTTCCTCGAGCAGGTAGCCGGTGCTCTCGAGATAGCGGCGCGCGGCGCGCGAGAAGAGCGAGGCGTAGACGCGCTTGACGGCGCCGCCCAGCTCGCGCAGCCGGCGGCGGGGATCGGGATCGACGTTGGGCACCATCACGGTGTCGAAGAGGCCGGCGAGACCCGACTGCAGCGAGTCCTCGAGCAGGCTCGACGAACGCACCGCGAGCGGACCGGGCAGCTGCGCGACGACCGTCGCCAACTCTTCCTGCAGGGCCGCCGGCAGCGGCGCGGCCAGCAGCCGCCGCCGCACCGCTTCGTCGTCCTCGCCGCGCGCCGCCATCGCCGCCAGGTCGTCCTGCTCGAGGAAACGCTCGAAGTGCTCGGTGGCCACCACCAGCGTGCGCGGCAGCCGCACCTCGAGGCCGCCGAAGTCCTCCGGCCGCATGCCGGCGAGCGTGCGGTAGAGAAAGGCGATGCTGCGCCCCTTGCCGCCCATCGAGCCATGCCCGAGGCGCGTGAACGGCTGCTCGGCGAACGACTCCGCCGAGAAGTCGGCGACGACGCCCTGCTGCGCGCGTTCGTGCACGTCGCGCAGCAGGCCGAGCAGATACGTGCGCAGCGCGGCGACGCTGGGGAAGTCCGCGGCCCGCTGCGGCCGCAGCTGCTCCGCCAGCTCGAACTCGCTGCGTGCCAGGAGCCAGATCGAGAAGTGGTTGCGCGCGGCGTGGTAGGCGATGCTCTCCTCGGGCACCACGGCAACTTGCTGCTCGAGCTCGCGCAGATCGTGCGCGCGGCCCACCTCCTCGCCGCCGTCGCGGGTGCGGAAGACGAAATCGCCGAAGCCGAGCTGCAGGCGCAGGAACTCGCTCAGATCGGCGAGCAGCGTCGGCGAGCCCTTGTCGAGGAAGCCCACGCCCATCGCCGCCGCGCGCCGCGAGCCGATTCCCACCGAGGATTGCAGCAGCACCGGCAGCTCGGGATCGCTCTTGCGCGCATGGCGGGCGAAGGCGAGGCCGGCGTCCTCGTCGAGCACGCCGCCGCGCGGCAGCCGCAGGTCGCAGATCACCGCCATCACGTGCCGGCGGTAGCGCTCGAAGAGCGCCATCCCTTCCTCCCACGTCGTCGCGTGCAGCACCTTCGGCCGCGACTTCATGTAGAGCTGCCGCGCCATCTCGTCGACGCCTTCCGAGTAGAGCGAGTGCGACTGCTGCATCAGCTCCTTGTAGAGCATGCCGAGGAACGACGAGTAGTAGCGCGGCGAGTCCTCGAGGATGAGGATGGCGCGCACGTCGGCGGTGGCGATGTCGTGGTCGACGTTCTCGCGGTCCTCCACCGACTTGATGATGGCGAGCAGGATCTTGGCGTCGCCGCCCCAGAGGAACGCGGCGTCGAAGGGGCCGCGATCGAGCGCTTGCGCGGCGGCGGGGCCGCCCGGCTCCGGCAGCGCCGCTCGGTCGAGGGCGAGTAGCACCACCGGCCGCCCCGGCCGCAGCGCCTTGACCTCGCGGCTCAACCGCTCCGCCGGCATGTCGGGCAACGACGCCGTGGTGAGCACGAGGTCGAAGCGCCGCTGGCGCAGCTGCGCCATCGCCTCCTCGCCCGAGCGCGCATGCGTGAACCGCGGCGCCCCGGGCTGCGAGACGTCCATGTACTCGAGGAACACCTGCTCGGTGAGCAGCCCGTCCTCCTCGAGCGTGAACGCGTCGTACGGCGAGGCGACGAGCAGCACCTCCCGCACGCGGTACGGCATCAAACCGTGAAAGCGGCGCGCGCTGACGACGGAGCCAGGCATGCTCGCACCCGGCTGGTCGCCGGGCTGTTCGGCTCAGACTAACAGCGCCGCCGCCACGGTGAGCCGATCAATCGCGACCTGTCGGCGGACGTCGAGGTGTCGCGGCGCCCAGGCTACGTTGCTCCTGCGGTAGGCGCAGCTCGACGCCGTTTTCGTCGAAGTGGCGGATCTCCATGGTTCCGTTGGGCCGCGACGGCGCTTCTGTCTGGGCCGCAACCGCGAGCTGCCCGCGCTCGGGAAGCGCCTGGGACAGTACGGCGACGTCATAGCTTGGGAAGGCCTCGAAGGGTGTCTCCACATAGGCCGAGGAGTGGCGAATGGCGACGCCGTGGTCGCGGATCCGCAGCGGGATCTTCGCCTCCAGCGCTGCTTGCCGCTGCGGATCGGCCACAGCGTCTCGCAGCTTGAGCGCGCCCGCCACGACCGCGGGCGACAGCGCCGGCCAGTAGATTCCCTCCGCTATCACTTTGCCCTCGGTGTCGACCCGCGCCCAAGCGAAGGAGTCCGGGACCGGGATGCCTTGCACGCCCCGGTCGATCACTGAGTAATAGGCAGCAAGGACCAGAGGAACGGTCCGAGTTTCGTCTCCCCTCCCGTGCGCCTCCAGCTGGGTGAGAGTACGCACGCGCAGGATCTGCTCGGCCGGAAGACCTAGATAGACAAAATAGTCGCGCACGGAAGCTTCGTGCGCTTCGGGAGATGCGCCGTAGGGGCCGCTGTGTTGGCTCCGTGCGTTGGCATTCGGCACGCCGAAGGCGCTGCCATTCTTGAGGTTCACCGCCAGGGTCGCCTCGCGGCCCACCTCGCGCACATAGCCGCGCTCCACCACCCGCCGAGCCCTGCCGCCCAGATCCAGGCGGGAGCCGCGCACACCATGCTGGTAACCCGCCGCGCCGCCAGCTGAAGCCGAGATCGGACCTTCGGGTGGGGTGCGCAGCGTCGGGGCCGATACGCAGGCCACCAGCGTCATCGCCATAGGCACCAAGAACGTGATGCGTCGCATATCAGCCTCCTAAGGCAGCTCGAAAGCCGTCTGATCCGTCTGGCGGAATGCCCAATTGCAGAGCCATCGTGCGAAATAGATCTGAGCGCCCTTGGCGTCCCAGCCGTCATTCTTCAGGGTCTCCCAGTCCTCGTTGATCTTGGCCTGGGCCCTCTCGGCGCTGTTGTCGAAGGCGATGACGAAGTTGCAGCCGCCGCCGTTGATGCCGCTACCGGGAATCGAGTTCATGGTGTTGAGCCACGCCTGCGAAACAGCTCCCTCGGGGTTCTGCGCCCAGCTCTTGCCGAAGGCCGCACCGCGGTCCGCTACGTTGGCCGTATCGCCAGTCACCGGCATGATCGTGGCCAGCATGTGAATTCCGGCCATAGCGGGCTGCGTCTGCTGGCGCCAGAAGGTCGGCAGCACCCCGCAGCTGATGTCCAAGACCACCATGTTCGTACCCCCGTCCACGCCGCCGCCGCCCCAGCCGCCGGCATTGGAGCTCTCACCCCAGTGCACGCCGCCAGCGGCGTAGTCCACCACCCCGCCGAAGCGATCGAACCCGCTATCCGTCAGGGCCAGCCGATCCGACAGGTAGACGCACTGCGCGATGTCACCCGGGCCGAACTTGCAGCTGCCCGGCAGCGTCGTTCCAGGCGCGGGCGTCGTGCACTGGGCAGTAGTGGTGCAAGGCTGCGGCGGGTTCCTGCCATAGGGGCCGCATGTACCGTGGCCGGTGAAATAGGAGATGGCAGTGCCAGGCTGATCGAAATTGATGGCGTCCATGTTGGGCGCGTCAATCAGGTCGATGTCGTCGACTTGCGTGTCGACGTCACGGTCAGTCAGTTTCCAGCCGCTTCCTGGTGAGGTCATGGCCTGGATGAAACCGTCGCCGTTGGCGATGGAGTTCTTCAGGCACGGGGAATTGGGGCAGCCGGGACCGTACTTGCGGCTGTAGTCGTTGACGCTGGCGACGACCAGACCGTTGCTCGCACAGCTCGCCAGGCAGGCGCTGGCGGCGCCCACGAAAAGGAGCAGCGGAACGGATGCGCCTCGAATCCTGTCGGACATAGGGCCTCCTACATGCTCTTGCGTACGCCGCTTTCGGCCTTCCGCGGTCTGCGGGCTCGTGTCGCGGCCTCCCGGGGCACGCTGCGTACCAGAAAGCTGGACGCCGAGTCCCTCTACCTCAAGAGACGGACGAGGCCGGCCATTTCGCAGCCGGGCGTGCAGCCTCACGACCGCAGCGCCGGTGCCGCCGGCCCGGGTTCAGTCTCGGAGACCTGGTCGCAAGAGACGCCGCCCGGCTGCGGAGCGAGCGGCTACACCACGCCCTGATCGAGCATCGCGTCGGCGACTTTCATGAAGCCGCCGATGTTGGCGCCGTCGACGTAGTTGACGGGGCCGTCGCCGCGCTTACCGTAGCGGACGCAGGTCTTGTGGATCTCCTGCATGATGAGCTGCAGGCGCTGGTCGACCTCTTCGCGGATCCACGACAGGCGCATGGCGTTCTGCGTCATCTCGAGGCCGGAGACGGCGACGCCGCCGGCGTTGGCGGCCTTGCCGGGCGCGAAGAGGATGCCGGCGTCGACGAACTTCGCGACCGCATCCGGATCCGACGGCATGTTGGCGCCCTCGGCCACGCAGACGCAGCCGTTTTGGAGCAGCGTCTCGGCGTCGGCACCGGAGATCTCGTTCTCGGTGGCGCAGGGTACGGCGACCTCGCAAGCCACCGCCCAGGGCCGCTGCCCCTCAATGAACTCGGACCCGGGATGCGCGTCGACGTACTCGCGCATGCGGCCGCGCCGCGCGTTCTTGAGCTCCATCACCCAGGCGAGCTTGCTCTCGTCGATGCCGTTCTCGTCGACGACCGTGCCCGCCGAGTCCGACAGCGTCACCACCTTGGCGCCGAGCTGCAGCAGCTTCTCCACCGCGAACTGCGCCACGTTGCCCGACCCCGACACCGCCACGCGCTTGCCTCGCAAGTCCTCGCCGCGCGTGCCGAGCATCGCCTGGATGAAGTAGACACAGCCGTAGCCCGTCGCCTCGGGGCGAATCAGCGAGCCGCCCCACGCGCTCCCCTTGCCGGTGAGCACGCCGGTGAACTCGTTCTTCAGCTTCTTGTACATCCCGAACAGGTAGCCGATCTCGCGCCCGCCGACGCCGATGTCGCCCGCCGGCACGTCGGTGCTGGGGCCGATGTGACGCCACAGCTCGGCCATGAACGACTGGCAGAAGCGCATCACCTCGCCGTCGGATTTGCCCTTGGGGTCGAAGTCGCTGCCGCCCTTGCCGCCGCCCATCGGTAGCGTGGTGAGGCTGTTCTTGAAGACCTGCTCGAAGGCAAGGAACTTCAAGATGCCGAGGTTGACGCTGGGGTGGAAGCGCAGGCCGCCCTTGTACGGCCCGAGCGCGCTGCTCATCTCGATGCGGAAGCCGCGGTTGACCTGGATGTCGCCGCGGTCGTCCACCCACGGCACGCGGAACATCACCACCCGCTCGGGCTCGACGATACGCTCGAGGATGCGGCCCGCTTGATAGCGCGGCGTGCGCTCGATCACCGGCCACACCGACTCGACCACCTCGCGCACCGCCTGGTGGAACGGCGCCTCGCCGGGGTTGCGCGCCGCCACCTGCTGCAGGAACTCTTCCATCGAGCTCATGCCGACGTTCCTCGCTGCGTGGGAATTCGGGGAGCTGGGGAGCGGCGGCAGACTAACAAAAGCGCCCGACGAGCGCGCAATCTCCGAAAAAGAACGAGGAGGCGATGCGTTCGCCTCCTCGCTCTCGGCGGCGGTACCGCTGTTGGACCGAGAGATCCACGGCCCGGGGCGTTTGTGACGTTCACCGTCCGGGCGCTTGGCTCAGCGGCAGGCCGTTGCCTCGGTTCGACCCTCGGAGCTGGCTGGCCTCATCGCGATGTCGTCATGAGGCGGCCGGGGCCCCGAGGGCCCATTGCTGGTCGGGTGGCGTCATGGTCCCCCCGTGAGTGAGTCTGCGATCAACCTACACCCAGTCGCGCGAGTTGGGAAGAGCGCGGGGACGAAAACGAGGGCGAAACTCCTGCGACAGATCTTTCAGACACCAGGCCGCGAATCAGCGCCAGTCCGCCGGCACCACGACTCCCTCGCGCTCGTTGTCCCACAGCACGCTGACGATCTGCCAGCGCTGGCCGTCGTGGAAGAGCTGGATGCTATTCACCCCGCGCTTCAGCAGCTCGGGATCGCCGGGACTTTTGCGCGCCTCGTAGACGCTGCGCACGTGCGCCCAGTTGCCGAAGCGGTCGACGCGCCGCGCCACCTCGATCTCGTGGAAGTCGGCGGCGGCGAAGAACGGAGCGGTGTCCTCGATGTACTCGTCGAGGCTCATGACGCGGATCCACGGCCGGCCCGCATCGTCGACGCCGGTGCGCATCAGCCGCGCCTGCGGATGGAGGATGACGCGTTCGCGCGACCAGTCGCGTGGCCCGGCGGGGCCGGAGATGATGGCGTAGAACTCGTCGATCAGCGTGGCGAGCTGGGAGTCGTGCACCGTCGTATCTCCTTCACGTCGAGGAGACGATACTGGCATCGACGTGCGCTCCAGGCCACCGCCACGGCGACCAGCAGCAGGAGCGATACGCCCTGCGCCACCGAGAACGTGCCGGCGAGCACCTCGCGCCCGGCGTCGCCGCGCAGCGGCTCGACGGCAAGGCGCAACAGCGCATACATACCGAGGTACGCCAGCCCGACCTCCCCACCCAGCCGGCGGCGGCGCCAGAGCACGACCAGCAGCAGCGAGATCGCTCCCTCCCCCGCCGCTTCGTAGAGCTGCGTCGGATGAACCCGCATTCCCGGAACGGCGCAAAGGCTGTCGATCGGAAACCTCACCGCCCAGGCGACCGACGTCGGCCGCCCCCAGCAGCAGCCGGCGGCGAAGCACCCCACCCGCCCGCATCCATGGGCGATGGATGCCGCCGGCAGATAGAGGTCGGCCAGGGTGCCGAGGTCGGCGGTGCGGTGTACGTGCCAGGCGACCGCCAGCAGCCCTCCGGCGAGCGCGCCGTACCAGACGTGGCCGCCGTTCCAAAGGGCGATGACGCTCGCCGGATCGGCCTCGAACGCCGCCGGCGCCGCGAGCACGTACCAGAGGCGGCTGCCGACCGTGCCGGCGAGCGTGAGCTGCGCCGCGACCACGGTCATGCGGTCGCGATCGAGGCCGAGGGCTGGCGCCCGCTGGCGGACCAGCAAGACGGCGAGAAGAAACCCGACGAGCAGCAGCACGCCGTAAGTGGGCACCCGCACGCCGAAGCTTTCCCAGAGCACTGGATGCATCGCCGTCGCGACTCCGCGGCTGCCGGTGAGCGGTCGACCTATGGGCAGAAGCCCTGGGAAGAACCGCCGACGGGGATGGCGGCGTTGCCGCCGTTGGTGGTCACCGTGATCGTCGCCTCGTGATCGAGCGCGCTGGTCGCCGTGCCGTAAGTGCCATCGCACTCGGGGAAGTACTCGAGGCGCAGCAATGCCGCCTCGCCCGAATGCAGCACGAACGGTCCGAGACTCCCGTGGTCGGTGCTGAGCGCAAAATGCGCCGCGCCGGCCCCGGTGAGGCGGATCGAGCTCACCGTCATGTCCACGGCGCCGGCGTTCTCGAGCAGCGCGGTGCGCTGCCCGGGCTGGCTGCCGTTGGCGTCGCGATACACGTAGAGCGAGTACGGCAGGTAGTTGAGCAGCGGCCCCGAGACGACCTCGACCACCAGCTGCGAGCGGACCTCCAGCGTCAGCAGCGGGTTGCCGGCCGGAACGCCGCGAACGCGCAGCGTCGCCTGCCGTACGCCGAGCGCGCTGGGCCGTGCCTCGACGACGATCTGCCGCCGCTCGCCCGGCCGCACGGCGAAGGGCGGTGTCTGCTGGGCGAACGCCGGCAGCACGAGCGGCCGCGGCAGCGACCCCGAGGGCGGCACGAAGACGGCGTTCGCGTCGTCGCGGGTGAGCACACTGCCACGCAGCCGGGCGCCTTCGCCATAGAGCGTGAACGGTTGCGGCTGGCCCGGCGCCGCCGCCGGATCTCCCACCGTCACGACGACGCCGCCGCCGGCGCTCTTGACGTCCACCATCGGCACGTCGCGCAGGTCGCCGAGAGTCCACGAGGTGCTGCCGTCGCTTCGCGCCTTCGCCTCGAACGGCAGCGGCATGGGGACCGGATCGCCGACGACGAAGAACGAGAAGTCCTGCGGCTGCCCAAAGCCGGGAACGAGGTCGACGGTGTTGACGGTGACCGTCTCGCCGCCGACGTTCTCGAGCTCGACGACGCCTTGCCGATATTCCTTGTCCGGCAGCCGGCCGAAATCGTGCACGGCCGACACGCGCAGCGCCGCCCCCATCGTCTGCGCGCGCAGTCCGAACTTGATGAACGCGCCGCGGCCGCCGCCGAGCTGGCTCAAGGTCGCCCGCCAGGTGATCGGGATCTCGACCGCCGGGGCGAGGTGGAGGTTCTCGACCAGATAGGTGGGGGTGAGCGGCCCGAGGGCGACGGGGTGGTCGCCCGTGGTGCGACAGTCGGCGATCGCGAAGGTGAACCCTTGCGGCTTGACCTGTCCGGGGCACTGCAGCACCGTCGGCGCGGTCGCTCCGGCGCGGGGGACCTCCACGGTCAAGCGGCTCAGCGCCGGCGTCTCGACGCGCTCGTCGCGTCCCATCGCGTCCCGGCTCACGATCTGCACCGTCTCGACCCGAACGGTGGGCGAGAAGTTCTCCGCCCACCGTACCGGGCCCTCCATGCCGCCGGATCGCGTCGCCTTGGTCTGCCAGGCGAACGCCAGGCTCGCGGAGGGATCGTCCATCCGCCGCACCATGGGGCGCTGCCCGTCGACGACCATGACGTTGGGCTGCAGCCAGCGCTCGGCCGCGGGCAGGCCGGCCTGCGGATCGATCGAGACGCGATAGCTCGCGTCCTGGTCCGGTTGCAGGCCGCAGGGCAGGGCGCAGCTCGGCAGCAGGTCGTCTTCCCCCATGCAGCCGTACACCGGCGCCAGGATCGGACCGCTGGTAAAGGCGGTGGCCGGACAGGCGGCGTCGGGGTTCGGTCCCGGCGCGAGGAACGCCTCCAGCCGGGTCCACAAGGGCTGGCCGAAGCGGCACGACGCGGGCTGGTTGCGTAGATTCTGCTTGGGGTCCTCCGACACGGTCCAGGCGAAACTGATCCCGCCGCTCGACATGTTCATCGGCACGCCGGCGGGGCACGACTTCGCCTCGTTGCCCCAATCGTCGCTACTTGGATAGGGGGCCGACGGATCTTCGAACACCACGCGGGTCGCCGGCGACGAGAAGGTGCACATCCCCACCTCGTCGTAGCCCTCGAGCAACGCCTGCTTGAGATAGTCGTCAGCCTCGCGGTCGAGCTTCATCACCACCTCCCAGTTCAGACGCAGCTCGTCGCTGTTCCCCCCGTTGCGGCCGGAGAACAGGCAGGGCGTCTGGATCAGGAAGCCCGGGCCGGCCGAGCTGCTCGCCACCACCGGATAGATCTCGCTGACCAGACCGGCGGTGCGCGGACCGCTACCGTCGGGATCGAGCGAGCCGTCGCGAAAGACGCCGAAGCGGAGGTCGACGTTGCGTTCCTGCGGCGAGAGGCCCTGCAAGTCGGCGGAGATGCGCTCGTTGAAGCGAGCCTCCTTGAAATGGAGCTCGACGTCACCCGTTGCGACGCAGCCCCAGCTCGCGATGAGCGCCGGAGCGGCAAGGAGCAGCCAGAGGGCGACGCGTGGCCGCGGACGGTCCGTCCCGCGCGGAAGGCGGGGTATGGGCAACGCGCCGGCCGTGATGAGCCGGGCGCCGGAGGTGTGCGACGATGCCGCCGCACCGTGCGCCGGTCTGCCCCCTTCTTCGTCTTGGCGCTCGCCAGCGGCTTGGTGGCAACGACGGGCCTCCGCGGCTTCGCCGCTCTCTGCTTCGTACGCGCCGCCATTCTGCGCGGCGAGGTGTGGCGGTTGCTGACCATGCACATCGTGCACGCCGGCGTCGCGCATCTCGGCTGGAACCTCGCCGGTCTGGCGCTGGTGGCGTTCGCCGTCGGCCGCGAGCTCAGCGCGCGCCGCTGGGCGATCGCCGCGCTCGCCAGCGGGCTCGGCGCCTCGCTCGGCGTGCTCCTGCTCTCGCCGCGCACCGCCGCGATGGCGGGACTCTCGGCCCTGCTCCACGGCCTGCTCGCGGCCGGCGGCGTCGCCGCGCTGCGTCGCGACCGCCGCGCCGGCGTGGCGCTGCTCGCCGCCCTCGCGGCCAAGCTCGCCGCCGAGCGCTGGGGCCTGTGGCCGGGCGCCGCCGCGCTCGGCGGCGCGACGGCGATCGACGCCCACCTCTACGGCGCGCTCGCCGGCCTCGTCGCCGGCCTGCTGTTGGGCTCGACGCCGTACCGCCACGTACGTCGCGGCGAGCGCGAGCAGCAAGAGCCCGGCGAGGTCCCAGCGCGCCAGCAGCACGGCGAAGACGGCCCACAACGCGCCTAGCTCGTCGCTGCCGCGATACACCATGGCCTTGTCGTGCGCGGGGTCGATCACGACGCCGGCCGAGGGATTCTCGAAGAACAGCTTGCGCACCGCAATGCCGGGACCGCCGAAATCGGCGGGCGTGAAGGTCGCGGTCGCCTCGCCACCCGTGCCGGCGGGCCAGGTGACGGTGCGCAGGACCGCACCGGCGAGCTCCCGCGAAAGGGCCACGTCGATGCTCGCCGGCGTGGTGAGGTCGCCGCTGCGCGCGACGCGCACCACCAGGTCCTCGTCCTCGAGCGGGAAGTAGTCGCGCTGCGCAAAGCCCAGCGAGGAGCTGCCGACGGGAGGCGCGGTCTGCACGGTGACATTCAGGTTGTCGATGCCGTGACAGGTGACCCAGAGCGCCGCGGCGCCGCTGATGGTGGCACGCGAGTAACCGAAGGAGATCGGCCCGCCCGCGGTCGAGAAGTCCGGCGAGCCGCCCGCACCATCGCTGAAGTCGCTCGCCACCAAGCCGTTGTGGGTGACCGTGTCCCAAGCGGGGCTCGAGAAGGCGGTCTCCGGCGTGCTGTAGGCGACGCCGCCCTGGAAGAGCACGAACGATTCGAGCACCTGCGCAACGGGCGGATCGCCGCCGCACGTCCGCCGGTCCAGGGAAACGGAAAGGCTGGTGATCGCTCCGCTGTTGCTGGGGTCGTAGCTCGCCGACACCCAGCGGTGGACGACGCGCACGGTCTCGTTCGGTCCTTGGAAGTGGCTCATGCGGCGGCTCGGCGGCGGGTTGCCGTCGAAGAGGCTCTGGCCGGCATTCTGCGAGCCGAGCCCCGGCGACACCGAGAACACCTGCCAATCGGCGTCGGCGAAGGTGGTATCGGTGAAGGTCGTGGCCTGGGCGCTCGCCGGCGAGCCGTGCGCGATCGCGGCGAGCAGCACGACGGCGAGGCCGCCGCGCCAGCGCAGGCCGAGCAACGCCAACCCGGTTGCCAGCACGACGAGGCCGAGAGTCCCCAACGCCGGGACCTCCGCCGGAACGACGCCGCCTCCCAACCCGACGCCGGCGAGCGACAGGAGCCCGACGGGCGCCGCGACAGTGCCGGTCACGGCGAGGCTCGCCGGGTCGACTATCGAGATCGCCGGCTGTCCCAGGTGGGCAACCAAGACGTTGCCACTCGTCGCGTCAGTCGCCACGTCCGTCGGCGCCGCGGTGGGCAGTGCCACCGTGCCGAGCACGGCCCCGCTCGCCGCGTCGAGCACCGTCAAGGTGTCGTCCTCGACGTTGCCGACGAAGAGGCGCCCGGCCGCGGCCGCGATGCCGCGCGGCGCCGTGCCGACGGGCACCGTGCTGGTGACGGTAGCCGTCGCCAGATCCACGGCGGTGACGGTGGAGTCGAAGAGGCTGGTCACCCAGGCCCGGCCGCCCGCGATGGCAACGCCGCCCGGGAACGGGCCGACGGGCGCGCTGCCGAGGCTCGCCAGCGTGGTCGAGTCGAAGACGCTGACGGTCGCATCGCCGTAGCTCGCCACGGCGAGGAAGCCGCCGGCGCACGCCACGGCCAGCGGCTGGTCGCCCGCCGGCAGGGTGGCGATGACGCCGAGCGTGGTGGTGTCCACCACCGCCACGGCATCGGCGCCGCCGAGCGCGACGGCGACGCGGGTACCGCCGACACAGAGCGCGACGCCGGCCGCGCCCGCCCCCACGGCGACGCTGCCGAGCGCGTTGCCCGCAGTGTCGAAGACGCGCAGCTCGCCGTCCTGCCCGTCGGCGACGTAGAGCCGCGTGCCGTCCGCCGAGAGCGCCGCACCGCTCGGCAGCGAGCCCGCGGCGAACGTGGTGGCGACGGCGCCCGCGGCGAGATCGACCGCCACCACCTCTCCGTTACCCGGCTGGGTGGCGAAGAGTAGAGGCTGCGCGGCGAGCGATGCGGAGACCGCGAAGAGCGCGGCGAGCAGCCAGGCGGTCGTTCGTCGCGCCGTCTCCGCGGCAGTCCTCGCCAAGCGCTCTGCGGCCCGCGCCAAAGCGCCTGCCTCGGCCTCCTCGCGGCTCGCTCCGCGCGCCCGCGCGACGTTGGCGCCGGGGTCGACGTTGTCGGCGACGCAAAGGAACTCGTCGCCCAGACGGTACGAGGTCAGCCGCAGCCGCCACCGCCCTACCGCCTCCTCGCGCGAGCGCAGCTCCTCCGCACGCACCGCCGGCGGCGGGACAGTGGCCTCGCTCACGGCTGCTCTCCCCGCGCCACCGGCGCGCTCACCAGGTTGCCCCACTCGGTCCAGGAGCCGTCGTAGTTCACCACTCGCGGGTAGCCGAGCAGGTACTTGAGGGCGAACCACGAGAGGCTGGAGCGCTCGCCGATGCGGCAATAGGCGATGACGCCCTTGTCGGGCGTCACTCCCGCCGACTGGTAGAGCCGCGTCAGCTCCTCGGCGCTGGCGAAGGTGCCGTCCTCACGGCAGTTCTTGCCCCAGGGAATGCTGCGCGCGCCGGGAATGTGGCCGCCGCGCTGGCAGGTCTCGGGCAGTCCCGGCGGCGACAGCAGCTTGCCGCTGTACTCGTCGGGCGAACGCACGTCGACCAGCGCCCAGTCCGGCGCGGCGTGCCGCTCGCGGACCTCGGGAAGGAACGCGCGCAGGGAGAAGTCGGGCTCGGCGGCGCGGTAGCGGGCCGGGGTGACCACCGTCGGCTCGGTGCTCAGCGGGCGGCCCTCGGCCAGCCACTTCTTGCGCCCGCCGTCGAGCACCCGCACGTCGCGGTGGCCGTACATGACGAGCTGCCAGAAGGCCCAGCAGGCGAACCAGTTGTTGTTGTCGCCGTAGAGCACGATGGTGGTGTCGTTGGCGATGCCCGACTCGCCGAGCAGGCGCTCCAGCGCCGGCCTGGGGATGACGTCGCGCACCACCGGGTCGCACAGCTGCGTCTGCCAGTTCCAGCCCACCGCGCCGGGGGCGTGCCCTTCGTCGAAGGCCTTGGTGTCGACGTCGACCTCGACGACCTGCAAGCCCGGCTCGCCCAGGTGCTCCTCGAGCCAGGCGGTGTCGACCAGCGTCTCGGGATGCGCGTAACCCTTCATGCCGCGACCCTCCACCGTTTCGGCGCCGCGGCGCGCGGCGCGTCATGCCGGGACGCGGAATCGAGGCCGAGGTTCCCTCAGGCGGCCGGCAACAGCTCGCGATAGAGGTCGTGGAAACGGAGACGCTCGCGGCGCAGGCGCTCGAGCAGGCCGGCGAACGCGGCGTCGCCGTGCAGCGGCGCCAGCAGCGGATCGCTCTCGAAGAGCGTCGCGCACGGGTAGCCGTTCAGCGCCGCCGCCTCGAGCTCGCGCACCGCCGCCGCCGGCTCGTCGAGCATGGTGTGGATGCAGGCGAGGTCGTACTGCGCGTGGTGGTAGTGCCCGAACGCCGAGCGGTTTTCGGCAGTGAGCCGCGCCTGCTCGCGCGCCTCGGCGGCGTCGCCGCGCCGCGCCGCCAGCAGGCCGCGCAGCGGATGCGCCAGCACCTCGCCGGGGTACTCCTGCGCGATGCGCTTCGCGGTCTGCTCGGCATCCGCCAAGCGGCCGAGGCGAAGCTGGCACGAAGCGACCTGGTAGAGGATCCACACCGAAGGAGCGTGGCGCGCCTGCGCCTCGGTGATCTCCAGCGCTTCCTGGTAGCGCCCGAGGTGATAGCGGCAGAAGCCGAGCTGGTAGCTGGCGAGGCCGTGCTCGGGAGCCATCGCAAGTGCCTGCTCGAAGTGGCGCATGCCGAGGTCGATCAGGCCGACGTGGTAGAGGATGGTGCCGAGCCGGATGTGCGCCTCGTCGAAGCCGGGCCGCGCGCGGATGGCGGCGCAGAGGTCGCGCATGGCGCCCTCGTGGTCCCAGCCGCGCGGCGGGCTCCAGCGCAAACGCGCCCGTGCATACAGCCCCTCGGGCGACGCCGGGTCGAGCGCCAGCGCCTGCTCGCACATCTCCTCGGCGCGCCGATACCAGTCGCCTTCGGGCTGGAAGTTGAACGCCATGCGGCCGTAGGCGTCGGCGAGCCCCGCCCATGCCGGCGCGAACGCCGGGTCCGCGGCGCGCGAGCGCTCGAACAAGTCGATCGCGGCGACGAGCTCGCTCAGCGTCTCGCGCAGCAGGTGCGCTTTGCCCTGCAGGTAGAGGTCGTAGGCGCGCCCCGCCGGTCCGGCGCGCCGCTGACGCGCCGAGGAGACGGGCGCCAGCGCCTCGGGACTCAAAGACAAGGCTGCCGCCACCTGCCGCGACACTTCGTCTTGCGTGGCGAAGAGGTCTTCCGCGTCCGACTCGATGCGCGCCGCCCACAGCTCGCTGCCGTCCTCGACGGCGAGCAGCCGCACCGCCACGTGCAACCGTCCGCCGCGACGTGCGACTTCGCCCGCCAGCACGGTGTCGACACCGAGCTCGCGCCCCGCCTGCAGCGGATCCACCGCGCCGCCCTGGTAGGC
Organism: Thermoanaerobaculia bacterium; assembly: GCA_036005845.1. GTDB lineage: Bacteria > Acidobacteriota > Thermoanaerobaculia > Multivoradales > JAIOJS01 > DASYQD01. The sequence continues at coordinate 50,706 of DASYQD010000059.1, forward strand.
GAGGATCGTCGAGGTGGGACGCACCACCAGCGCGGCGCGTCCCGCCAGCTCGGTGATGGTGGCGTCGGCGAGCCCGAGCCCCAAGCCGGCGGCGCTCTCGTCGCCTTCGCCCGCCAGCTCGCGGAACGGCAACACGGCGAGCGAGCGCGGCGCGCGCAGCGTGGCGCTGCGGCCGCCGCCGCTCATCCCCGCATTCTGGATGTGCATGTGCAGGTGCAGCCGCGCCGCCACGCCGTCGAGGCCGGTGCGTCGCAGCAGCTCGAGGAAACGCGGCTCGTCGCGCAGCGGATCGAAGTACGGATCGACGGCGAGGTAGGCGAGCGCGTCGGAGCCCTCCTCGGCCGCGCGCTCGAGCTCGGCGAGCGCCGCGTCGCGCTCGTCGAGGCCGAGATGGATGAGCGCTCGATGGTAGGCCGGGACCGGACGGTCGGCGGCGATGGCGTCGAGCTCGGCAAAGGCGGCCCGCGCATCGTCGGTCTGACCGCGCCGGGCGAGGCTGTGGGCGACGTAAGCGGTGGCGCGCGTCGTCGGCCCGAAGCAGCGGCCGAACGCCTCGAAGGCGGCGATCGCCTCGCCGTGCCGCCCCTGCGCGGCGAGGACGAGCCCCAGCCAGTGGTGGCCGATGGCGAAGCCCGGCTCCATCTCGGTGAGCTTCTTCGCCGCCGCGACGCTCTCGCCGTAGCGGCGTGCGTAGTAGGCCGGCTGCGCGAGGTTGGCGTTGACGATCAGCGACAGCGGGTCGAGCTGCCAGGCGCGCTGCGCCTGCTCCTGCGCCTCGTCGGCGCGTCCCAGCACGGAGAGGAAGAAGGAGTACCAGTGCCGGGTGGTGGCGATCGAGGGGCCCAGCTCGAGCGAGCGGCGGAAGTCGTGCTCGGCGCCGCCCCAGTCCCAGTCGTGGTGGAAGCGCACCCAGGCCAGCGCCGCGTAGGCCTCGGGCAGCGTGGGGTCGATCTCCAGCGCCTTGAGCGCGGCGGCCTTGGCGCGCGGCATCGCGTCCTGCGTCGGAAGCACGTCGTAGAGCGACAGGCCAAGCAGCCCGTAGCTGTCGGCGAGGCCCGCCCAGGCGCGCGCGTACGCCGGGTCGTGCTCGAGCGCCTGCTCGAACGCGCGCACGCCTTCGAGCAGCCCGCCGGCGTGGCGCTTGTTCCACAGGTAGCGGCCCTTGAGATAGAGGTGGTAGGCCTCGAGGTTGGCGGGGCGATGCACCACCGGCGAGCCGCCGGCGAGCCGCAGGCGCAGGGCGGCGGCGATACGCGAGGCGATCTCGTCCTGCACCGCGAACACGTCTCCCGCCGCCAGGTCGTAGCGCTCCGACCAGAGGTGGCAGGAGTCGGCGACGGCGATGAGCTGCACGGCGATGCGCAGCCGCTCGCCGGCCTTGCGCACGCTGCCCTCGAGCACGGTGTCGACGTGCAGCTCCTGCCCGAGGCGGCGGATGGCGTCCTCCTGCCCTTGAAAACGAAAACTGGAGCTGCGCGCCGCCACCCGCAGCTCGGGCACGGTGCCGAGCGCATGCAGCAGCTCCTCGGCGATGCCTTCGCAGAAGTACTCCTGGCCGGCGTCGCCGGTGAGGTTGAGGAAGGGCAGCACGGCGAGCGAGCGCTGCTCCGCCGGCCGCACGCCGCTCGTGGCACTGCCGCGCGCCGGCGAAGTGGGCCGCTCCGCCGTCGCCTCGTCGAGCGCCACGAGCAGCTCGCGCACCGACGCGGGGCGCTCCTCGGGGCGCTTGGCGAGACAGCGTCTCACGAGTCTCTCCACCGGCGCGGCGATGGCAATGCCGGGTGGGAACGGCGGCGGCTCTTCGGTGAGCACGGCGCTCACCGCCTCGAGCGCATTGGCGCCGCCGAAGGCACGGCGGCCGCTCAGCATCTCGTAGAGCACGGCGCCGAGCGAGAAGAGGTCGGAGCGCGGCTCGGGCGGCAGGCCGCGCAGTTGCTCGGGCGAGGTATAGCCGAGCGTGCCGACGATCAACCCGGCGCCGGTGAGCGTCTCGTGGCGCAGCGTGTTCTCGATCTCTGCCGACACCAGCCGCTTGGCGAGCCCGAAGTCGAGGATCTTGACGCGGCCGTCGAGGGTGAGGAACAGGTTCTCGGGCTTGAGGTCGCGATGCACGATCCCCTTCTCGTGCGCCGCGGCGAGCCCGGAGGCGATCTGCCGCCCGATGCGCAGCGCCTCGTCGGCGGGGATCGGTCCGCAGCGCAGCCGCTGGCGCAGCGTCTCGCCCTCGAGCAGCTCGGTCACCACGTAGGGCATCCCGGCCTCGATGCCGACGTCGTAGACGGCTAGCAGGTTGGGGTGGTTGAGCGCGCCCGCCGCGCGCGCCTCGCGGTCGAAGCGGCGCAGCGCCTCGACGCCGGGCTCGCTGCCGCGCACGCGCTTGATCGCCACCTCGCGGCCGAGCCGCGGATCGCGGGCGCGGTAGACCTCGCCCATGCCGCCGGCGCCGAGCAGCGCGACCACTTCGTAAGGGCCGAGCCGTGCGCCCGCGGGCAGCGCAACGCTCGCCCGTGCCTGCGGCGTCGTCGGAGGGTCGTCCAGCAGCGGCGGCGGACGGTCGAGCACGCCGCCTTCGGCATGCGAGGCGAGCAGCCCCGCGAGCTCATCGCGCAGCACCGCGTCATCGGCGCAGACGCTGTCGAGGAAGGCGCCGCGCGCGGGCTCCGGCAGCGCCAGCGCGGCGTGGAAGAGGGCGTCGAGGCGTTGCCAGCGCTGGATTTCCATCAGGCCTTGGGCTCGGCGAGACGCCGATGCAGCCAGGCGCGGGCGAGCTGCCACTCGCGGCTCACCGTGGCGGTCGAGACCTCGAGCGCGGCGGCCGTCTCCTCGAGGTCGAGGCCGCCGAAGTAGCGCAGCTCGACGAGCCGCGCGCGCCGCGGGTCCATCGCCTGCAGCTCCGCCAGCGCTTCGTCGAGCGCCAGCATGTCGACGTCCCGCGGCGCCGTTCCCGCCACCTCTTCGGCGAGGGTGACGCGCTGCCAGCCGCCGGCGCGCTTGGCGGCCATCCGCTCGCGCGCATGGTCGACGAGGACGCGGCGGATGAGCCGCGAGGCGACGGCGAAGAACTGCGCGCGGTTGACCCACGCCGCGCGCTCCTGCCCCACCAGGCGCAGATAGAGCTCGTGGACGACGGTGGTCGGCGACAGCGAGTGCCCCGGACGCTCGCGGCGGAGCTGATGCGCCGCCTGGCGGCGCAGTTGGTCGTACACCAAGGGCAGCAGCTTGGCCTCCGCGGCGGCGTCGCCGCCGCTCCACGCGCGCAGCAGAGACGTGAGCTCGTCGAGGTCGCGATCCAAGTGCAGTCGCCCGTGGCCGCCGATCGTGGGAGTCAGCTGCGGCTAGGCTAGCAGAGGCGTTTCACCGTGCAGTGAGCGGAGCGCGCCGGCACCGCGAGGGAATCGGCGGCCGCATTCCGCGTTTCGTTGGCGGAGACGATCAGCACTGCCAGGAGCCATCGATGCTCGACACCGCGCCCGACGTCGCCGCCTTCCAGCGCTTCGAGCGCGAGGGCTGGGACCGCGTCGCCCATCTCTACGACGCCACCTGGGCGCCGTTGACGACGCAGCTCGTGGAACCGCTGCTCGACGCCGCGTCGGTGGGCGCCGGGCAGCGAGCGCTCGATCTTGCGTGCGGTCCCGGCTACGTCGGCGCTGCCGCCGCGGCGCGCGGGGCCGAGGTGGTGGCGCTCGACATCTCGGCGGCGATGGTCGGCGAGGCGCGCCGGCGCCATCCCGACCTCGACGTGCGCGAAGGCGCCGCCGAGCGCGTCGACTTCGCGGACGAGAGCTTCGATCGCGTGCTGATGAACTGCGGCATCCTCCACGTCGCCGATCCGGCCGCGGTCCTGCGCGAGGTCCGGCGCCTCCTGCGCCCCGACGGCCGCTTCGCGTTCACCGTCTGGGCGCACCCCGACGTCAGCCCGGGCGCGCGGCTGGTGGAGTCGGCCATCGTTCGCCACGCAGTGCCGGCGGACGACCTGCCGCCTGGGCCCGACCAGTACGCCTACGCCGATCCCGCGCGCGTCCGCGAGGCGCTCGCCGCCGCCGGTTTCGCCGCCGGCGCAGTGACGCTCGCCGTCGCGCTCTGGCGAGTGCCCGATGCCGACGCCGTCTTCACCGCCGAGCGGACCGCGGGCGTCCGCACCGCTGCCCTGCTCGCTCGCCAGGAGCCGGCGCGCCTCGCCGCCATGGCGGCAGCGCTGGCCGCCGGCATGGAAGAGTTTCGCGACGGCGACGGCTACGCCCTGCCCATGGCGCGCAGGTGGTGGTCGGCACGCGATGAGGCGGGGCGGCTGGAGCTCTTCCAACCGCGCCCGCGCTTACCGGCGACCGCTCCCGGCCCCACTCACTTCATCGCCAGCCCGTGCGGGCGAGCCGCGCCTTCCGGGAACGCGGTGTCGAAGTCGAGGTCGAAGCGGGGGTCGAGCGAGAGGCCGCGGCGAGTGACGTTGGCGACGTGGATGCGATGGTCGCCCTCCGCATGGACCACGCCCGCGTCGTCCTCGTTGAGGAAGTAGTCGGAGATCACCAGCCGCCGCTCGTCGCGGCTGAGCGCCAGGTAATGCGGCCCCGAGCCCGCGCCCAGGTCGAGCACGTCGAGCAGCCGCGGCCGCTTGGGATCGGTGATGTCGAGCATCGCCACCACTCCCGCCGTGTGCAGGCTGATGAACAGCCGCCGGCCGTCACGGCTCAAGCGGAAGAGCTGCGGCCAGCCGCCGTGGGCGATGGTGCCGAAGTCGAAGACCGCCTTCGCCGTTCCGCGCCGCGTGTCGATCAGGTAGAGCTGATCGTTGGTCATGCCGGCGGTGAAGGCGCGCGCCCGCGGATCGCCCGGGATGAGCTGCACGTCGATCGAGCCTGACGGGGTGGGCAGCATCACCGTGCGCACGATCGAGCGCTGGCGGAGGTTCCACACCCGCACGCTGCCGCGGAAGGCGAGCTCGGCGTGGGCCGCGTGCAGCGTCGTCGACGGGCAGACGAAGTCGCTGGTCACCATCAAGTTGAGCTCCGGGCGCACGGAGATGCCGTGCGGGTTGAAGCCCGCGGCCGGCGGCGCGGCAGGATGCTCGGCGACCAGCTCCAGGTCGGGGCCGAACTCGGCGACCCGTCCCGGGCTGGCGCCGCCGGGACCTCCCATCATGGTGACCAGGAACCCGCCGCTGGCGAGCGGGTAGAACTCGTCGGTGATCGACGACTGGGGCGGATCGGCCGAGCGCAGGAAACGCGGTGCGCGCGGCTTGGTGACGTCGAAGAAGAAGACTTCCGGTTGTCCCTTGAGGACGCTCAGCAGGCCACCGAGGGCGAGCACGCGCCGATCGGCGGAGAGACCGACGTGGTGCGGCTCGTTGCCGCTCTGCCCGGGAGCCGGCAGCTCGACGCGGCCGACCGGCTTGCCGTAGGTGGGCGAGGTCTCGTCGAAGTCGACCACCGCCAGGAAGTCCGGTCCCTGGCGGGCGGCATCGCCGGCCCAGACGTAGAGCGTGCGTTCAGGACGTTCAGGACGTCCAGGATGATCGAGACCGTTCGACGATGCGGCGGCGGAAAGCAGCGGGACGAGGCAGAGAAGCCCGGCGATCAGGGCCGGGCGGCGAGCGGTGCGCAGCGTTGCCAACATGGCGTTCCTCCTTGTCTGAGGAGGGACGCGGCAGGCGCATCACGATTCCCTCATCGCTCGCCAGCGGATCGCGATGCTCTCAGCGCAGCCCTTCGGCGAGGTAGAGATCGGTCAGGCTGCGGTGGTAAGTGTAGACGTAGCTCGCGCCGTCCGGGGTGAGCAGCGTGTCGCCGATGTCCTCCACCCCGGCGCTGTCGGCGGGGCGAAGCTCCTTCCAGGGTTCGCGGCGGCCGCTCGCGACGTCCACACGAACCACGGCGGCGGTGGCGTCGGCGGCCCTGGCCTTGAGGTAGATCCAACGGCCGTCGGCGCTCCAGCGGATCGGCTCGTCGCCGGGCATGGTGCCGGCAAGCGGCGCCAGCGTGCCCTGCGGCAGGAGGAGTCGCGCCAGCGCGGTGCCGGCGCCGGGCTGGTCGAGGGCGATCTGCCGTCCATCCGGCGAGATCGGGTCCTGGCCGGTGGTGGTGATGCCTTCGGCGGCCAACGGCGCCGGCAGTCCGCCGTTGGCATCCTGCACGAACAATCGCGCCGGCCGGCCCGCCTCGTTGCCCATCACCAGCAGCCGCCGGCCGTCCGGGAACCACCACGCCCAGTGCAGCTCCGCGATCGAGCCGCGCGGCAGCGGCCGCGGCGCTCCGGGGCCGGTGGGCAGCAACACCAGCCGCGGCGGCGGCACCACCCGCAGGTGGGCGATGGCCCAGCGCCCGTCCGGGGAGAGCGCCGTGGCGTGGCCTTCGCCCAGGCGCACCGACGGATAGCCGCTCGTGCTGCGCAGGTACACCGCCATCTGCGGCCCCGCCTCGCTGCCCTCCTCCGTGAACAGGACCTGGCGGCCGTCGGCGGAGAGGTCGTTGGCGTGGGTCCAGTCGAACCACGAGAGATCGCGCTCGTGCGCGTCGCCGGGCGTCGTGCCGCGAGCCTCGGAGCGACGGTGCACGTGCGCGAAGAGGACGCGGCCGTCGTGGGCGATGTCCTCGAGCTCCATCGTGCCGGTGGTGCTGGCGACGACGCGCTCGTTCCCGCGAAGATCGACCGCATGCAAAGCGCGCAGGAAGCCGGTGTGCGAGGCGGTGAACCAGATCTCGTCGCCGTCGGGTACCCACGCCAGGCCGGCGATGTCGCCCCAACCGGGAGAGAGAACATGGACGCCGCCACCATCGGCATCGGCGACAGCCACGGCGCCGCGAGTGTCGTCGACGACGCGGTAGGCGATGAAGGCGACGCGGTTGCCGTCGGGCGCGATGCGGACGCTGCCGATGCCGCCGGCGCTGCGATAGAGGACGTGGCCGATCGGCAGCTCGAGCTGGGTGCCGCCGGTGGTCCGCCGCACGACGGCCAGGCGGTCGCCCTCGGGCGACCAGTCGGCGTCGGTGATGCCCTCGAGGAGCTCTCGGGGCGCGCCGCCTTCCAGCGGCGCGCTGGCGAGGACGCCACCGCCGCCACCGAGGTAGGCAGGTCCGTCCTGCGCGCCCCCGCGCGGCAGCAGCATCATCAACTCGCCGCGGGCGACGGCGAGGAGGCGCCCCGGCGGCAACGCGATCGGCTGCGGATGAAGCGTATCGAGCCGCATGCTGAACGTCTGCTCCGGCCCGCCCTCCCACTCGGCGCTGTAGAACACGGTGGCCCCGTCGCGTGCGAAGCGCGCCGCGTCGATGCTGCCGTGTCCGTAGGTCAGCTGCCGAAACGTGGGGACGGGCGGCGAGTGGAGGCGCAGGGCGAGCAGCCACCCCGCGGCGCCCGCCAGCAGCGCGGCGAGAGCGGCAGCGAGCACGGCTCGCGCCGGCAGCCGGCGGCGCGCGGCCGCCCCGGCCACCGCCGGCGCGGCCATCGATTCGGATGGCGCGGCGAGCCCGGCGAGCTGGAACGCCAGATCGCCGGCCGACTGGAAGCGCGCCTCGGGACTCTTCTCCAGGCAGTGGCGGACGACGCGGACGAGCGCCGGCGGCAGGTCCGGGCGCCGCTCGCCGAGGTCGGGCGGCTCGTCGTTGAGGATGGCGGCGAGGGTCTCGACGGCGGTGCCCCGGCGGAACGCGGCGGCGCCGGCGAGCATCTCGTAGAGGATCGTGCCCACCGCAAAGACGTCGGCGCGGGCGTCGACGGCCTGGCCGCGCACCTGCTCGGGCGCCATGTAGCCCACCGTCCCCATCACCATGCCGGTTGCCGTGTGGGTGGCGTCCTCGCTGGCGGTTTGCAGCTTCGCCAGGCCGAAGTCGAGCAGCTTCACCCGCCCGTCGCGGGTGATGAAGACGTTGTCGGGCTTGAGGTCGCGATGGACGATGCCGTGCGCGTGCGCGGCGGCGAGGCCGCGGCAGATCTCGCCGGCGATCTCCACCACGCGGCGCCACGGCAGCGTCTTGCCCGCCATGCGCTGCCGCAGGGTCTCGCCGGTGAGCAGCTCGCTCACCAGATAGGGCTGCCCTTCGTGTGTACCGACGTCGTAGATGGCCAGGATGTTGGGATGGTTGAGCTGGCCGGCGGCGCGCGCTTCCTGCTCGAAGCGGCGGCGGAGCTCAGGCTGGGCCGCGGGGTCGCGGATCCGCTTGATCGCCACCTCGCGCGCGAGCCGGGTGTCGCGCGCGCGGTACACCTGCCCCATGCCGCCCGAGCCGAGGACGCCGATCACTTCGTAGGGGCCCAGGCGCGTCCCGGGCGCGAGCAGCGGGAGCTCGTCGGCGGGCACCTCCGCGGCCCCCGCACCAGCTACCGTGAGCTCGCGGTCGAGCGGGCCGGTGGCTGCCTCCTGCGCGAGCAGCGCGTCGACCTCGGCGCGCAGCGTCCCGTCGTCCGCGCAGGCGCGATCGAGGAACCCAGCGCGTATCGCTTCGGGCTGCTCTCGGGCGGCCGCGAACAGCTCGCTCAGCCGGCGCCAACGCTCTGGGTCCATGGCGCGTCGATCCTTACTTCCTCTGCACCGCCGCGACAGCGAGCCCGCGCTGCGTCACCAGGTATGTCGCGAAGCTGCCGAGCCAGTGGCCGCCTTCGTAGTGCTCGCCGGTGACCTGTGGGAGCGCCGCCTCACGGTGCGTCTTGGCAGCGGCGAGCAACCCAGCACGACGCGGGTCGTTTCTCGGCAGGCCGGCGGCGATGCCTTCGAGCATCCAGGCGCGCGAGAGGTTGAGGCCGTCGAGGTGCGCCAGCTTCGGGTCGGCGCGATCGGTGACGACGCCGACCGGCAACCAGGCCGACGATCCGTCGCGCGGCACCTGCGGCAGGAACGCGGTGAGCCACTCCGCGAACCGGGGCGGCGCCATGACGCGCCGCATGAGGTCGGCTTCGGCGATGCACGGCGAGAGGAAGTCCTGCCCCGACGGCTCGTAGGAGAGCGGGCAGTCGCGGTCGGCGGCGTAGAGCCGCGTCGACGTCCGTTCGATCAGCGCCGCCATCTCGGCGTCGCCCGTGCCGCGGGCCCAGTCGAGGATGAGACCGAACGAGAACGCCGTCTGGTCGTGCTCGCCGATGCGAATCGGGTAGGCGAGCTTCGGCAGCCACGCGGCGAGTTGCTCGCGGCTCGCGGCGATCAGCGGCGCCAGCGCCTGCTGCCAGGTCTTCGCTTGCAACCGCACCTCGTCGGTCGCGCTCTGCCCATCGTCACCCGCCCACTCGTGGAGCTCGAGATCCAGCTCCAGCAGCCAGGCGAGTCCGTAGGGTCGCTCGAACGACGCGCGTCCCGGCGCGCGCAGGTAGGCGACCTCCGGCGCGATGTGCGCCGGCGTCAGGCTTTCGTCGAGCGCGGCGCGCGCCTTCGCCGCCGTCGCTTCGTCGAGCCCGCTGCGCAGCAGCCGCGCGAGCAGCCAGTGGCCGTGCACCGACGAGTGCCAGTCGTAGCAGCCATAGAACGCCGGGTGCAGCTCGCGCGGCGGCTTGGCGTCGGCGTCGCTCGCCAACACGTGCGAGACCTTGTTCGGGTACTCCTGCTGCACGCAGGCGAGGGCGAGCGCTGCGAAGCGGCCCGCTGCAGCCGTGTCGAGGGTGTGCTCGCTCGCGCCGGCCTTCGCGGGCTCGTCCTGCATGGCGCCGGCCGCTGCACCGCTCGCCGTCGCCATCCACAGGCCGATCACGAATCCGATCGCGCAGCGAACGCGTACGCTCACGCCGCCACTCTCTCACGGGCATACGATCCTGGCGCCAGGAGACGGAGAGCAACAATGAACGGACCCACGACTCCCCTGTCCACCGACGACCTTCCTGCCGAAGACCTCCGCCGCGCCGTCGAAGACGGCGGCGGCATCGCGGTGCTGCGTGGCGGCGGCCGCGAGCGAGGTTGGAACGGCATCCGCTACCGGGTCGGCCTCTCGGCGAAGAACGTCGCCGCCGAGAAGCTGTCGATGAACCTCGCCACCATTCCGCCCGGCGCCGTCGCCCGCGCTCACGTCCACGTCGGCTTCGAGGTGATGCTCTACATCCTCCAGGGCCGCGTGCGCCACGAGTACGGCGAGGGCCTGCGCCAGAGCATCGACAACCAAGCCGGCGACTTCATCTTCATCGCGCCCGGCGTGCCGCACGAGGTGTTCAACCTCAGCGACAGCGAGCCCGTCGTCGCCGTCGTCGCGCGCAGCGACGCCAGCGAGTGGGAGCACATCGTGCCGTACGAGCGGCCGCGCTAGTTGCGCGCGGGCGGCGTTACGAGGACGCGGGCTCGAAGAGCTCGATCGGATTGCCGTCCGGGTCTTCGATCTGCACCTGCTTGCCACCGGGACCGACCTCCATCTCGTTGCGGAACTCGACACCGGCCTCGCGAAGCGCCGTGATGCAGGCGGGCAGGTCGGCGACGCGCAGCACCACGCGGTTCCAACCGCCCGGTTCCTGCCGCTGACCGCTGGGCATCGGACGTGACCCCGATGCGCCGGGACCGCTCAAGAAGATGTCCGTGTCTCCCAACGAGACGCTGGCAAACGCCGGGAGCTGTTGATGCTTCAGCGTGAGGCCGAGCTGCCCGGTGTAGAACGCCACGGCACGCGCGACGTCCCTCACCTGGTAGCGGATGCCGTGAACGCTCTGGATCGAGACGGGTGCCTCTATCACGCTGGACGGGGCTTCGTGCGCCATGGCGACTCTCCTTCTGCTACGAATCTCGGCATGTGCCGGGGCGGCCGCGACACGGGAGGCAAAGAGGCAGCAATCGCGATGCCGCGCGGCTCCGGGCTAACACTTTCGTCCCGAGTCGTCTACAATGAGGCCCTCACCCGCGGTGTCGACGCCCTCGAGGTCCGCCGCGGGCCGGGCCGCCACGATCCCGCGGCCTTGACGCGCGCCCGACCCCGGCGATCCGGTCCGGCGGCGCACAAAGGAGACGGTCGACTGGCTCGAACGGCTTTGCCTCGATCCGCTGAGGCGCGCGCCCGCGCATGAGACCGCGCTCGAACTCGCGCGGACGCCGGCGCCGCGGACGCTCGCGCGGCCAGGGCCAAGGCCCCGGCCAGGGCCTCAGCCAAGCACCAGGTCAAGATCAAGGTCCGCCTCTCGACGGCTCGCAGCCGCTGCCGCTCTTCAAACGCGCGGCGTCGCACTTCGAGCCCGGCGACCGCCAGCGCGGCCAGGACTACTTCCACGAGGGGCGCGCGCAGCTCGAGATCGAGGGCGAGCGCGCCCGCGGCAAGGTCGCCGGCGCCGAGCAGCCTTTCTACCGCGTCGGCGTCGACTGGTCGCGCGTCGCCACCGACCGCGTGCTGCACGCCTACTGCGACTGCCAGCGCTTCGCGGACGGCAAGCCCTGCAAGCACGTGTGGGCGACGCTGCTGGCGCTCGGCGAGGCAGCGCCGGAGGGGCAGCCGGCCGGCAAAGATCGGCTGTCGCTGCGCCGCGACCGCGCCGCCAACTGGACCGACCTCGGCCCGCCGCCGCCGATGGAAGAGCGGCGCGAGCCGCAGGGCAACGGCTATCCGCCGCGCATGGATCGTCCAGAACGCCCGGACCGCCTGGATCGCGGCCGGCGCGGGCGCGATCGCATCCCTCCCGGACGGCGCATGCGGCTGCGGCCGCTCGAGAGCTCGTGGCGCTCGCAGCTCGCGGCGGTGCGCGAGGAGGTGTCGCGGCTCGCCGCGGTGCCGGCGCATAGCGCGGGTGCCGCCGCGGCCGCGAGCCCGGGCGGCGCCGCCTCCACGCCCACCGGCATCCGCCTGCTCGTCGACACCGGCGCCGCCGAGACCAGCGGCCTGCTGCTCGACGTCTTCGAATCGGCGCCGGGTGGGCCCGGCAAGCCCGCCAAGCTGCGGCGCACGTCGCTCAGCAGCGAGCAGCTCGAGCGCCTCCTGCTGCCGCGCCGCACCGGCGACGATGCGGGCCAGTCGCCGGAGCCGCCGGCCCTCGTCACCGCGCTGCCGCCCGAGCCGCCCAACCGCCCGGTGCGCGGGCGGCGTCCCTTCGGCCCGATGCCGCGCCAGGGCACGCAGCGCTTCCGGCTGCCGCCGCGCCTCTACGAGTCGGTGCTGCCGCGACTGTGCGCGCGTGGGGTGCTCGGGTGGTGGGACGGTCGCAACCCAGTCGACTCGGCGCCGCTGATCTGGGACGACGGCGCGCCGTGGCGGCTGGCGTTGCGGCTGCAGGTTCCTGGCGCCGGCGCCGCGCGCCTCTCCGGCGCGCTCGAGCGCGATCACGCATCCGGAGGGGAGCAAGCATCCGGAGGAGAACAAGAACGCGTGCCGCTCTCCTCCGCCGTCGCCGTGCTCGGCATCGTCATCTCACCCAACGGCAGCGAGCCGCCGCCGGCGCTGGCGCTCTTCCCCGACACGCTGGCGCGCATGGAGGCGGTGCCGGCGCGCGACCTGCCGTGGCTGGCGCTGCTGCGCGACACCGGCGAGGTCGTGGTGCCGCAGGAGGAGCTCGCCGAAGCGCTGACCTCGCTGCTGGAGTTGCCGGCGCTGCCGCCGCTGGAGACGCCGGAAGGCTTGCAGCTCTCGGGCGAGCCCGCGAAGCCGGTGCCGAAGCTGGTGCTCGAGCCCGACCCGGCGCCGGCGTGGACCAACCCGCCGCTGCTGGCGCAGCTCTCGTATCTGTATGGCGGCGCGCAGGTGAGCGCCGGCGACCCACGGCCGGCCGTCATCGATCCCGAGGGGCAGCGCTTCCTGCGCCGTGACTCCGACGCCGAGCACCGCTCCCTCGTGCGCCTGCTGGAGCTCGGCTTCAAGCCGGTGGTGTCGGCCTCGGGACAGGGGCACGGGCTCGAGCTCAACCCGCGCGACCTGCCGGCCGTCGCCGAGCCGCTGCTGCGCGAAGGCTGGGCGGTCGAGGTGCACGGCACGACGCTGCGCCCCCCCAAGCCCCCGTCGCTGCGCATCGAGAGCGGCATCGACTGGTTCCAGCTCTCCGGCGACGTCGAGTTCGGCGGCGCGGATCGCTTGGAGATGAAGCAGCTTCTCGCCGCGATCTCCAAGGGCGAGCGCTTCGTCAAGCTCTCCGACGGCTCGCAGGGGCTGGTGCCCGCCGAGTGGATGACGACTTACGACTCGCTCGCCAAGCTGGCGCAGGGCGAGACCGACGACGGCTTGCGCTTCCTCTCGTCGCAGGCGCTGCTCGTGGATGCGCTGCTCACCGCCCTGCCGCCGCCGTCGGTGGACGAGTCCTTCGCCGCGTTGCGCGACCGGCTCGGCTCTTTCGAGCGCATCAAGGCGAAGAAGGAGCCGAAGAACTTCAGCGGCGAGCTGCGCGGCTACCAGCGCCAGGGTCTCGGCTGGCTCGACTTCCTGCGCGAGTTCGGGCTCGGCGGCGTGCTCGCCGACGACATGGGGCTCGGCAAGACGGTGCAGGTGCTGGCGCTGCTCGAAGCCAACCGCGTGCCGGCGACGAAGAAGAAGGCCAACGGCGGCGGCCTGCCGTCGCTGGTCGTAGCGCCGCGCAGCCTCGTCTACAACTGGATCGACGAGGCCGAGCGCTTCACGCCCAAGCTCAAGGTGCTCGACTACACCGGCGCCGACCGCGACGAGGTGCGCGACAAGCTCGGCAAGTACGACCTCGTCGTCACCACCTACGGCACGCTGCGCCGCGACGTCGGCTTCCTCGCCCAGCGCGAGTTCGACACCGTCATCCTCGACGAGGCGCAGGCGATCAAGAACCGCGAGTCGCAGGCGGCGAAGGCGAGCCGGCTGCTCCAGGCGCGGCATCGTCTGGCGCTCACCGGCACGCCGATCGAGAACCACCTGGGCGAGCTCGGCTCGCTGTTCGAGTTCCTCAACCCGGGCCTGCTCGGGCGGCTGCCGTGGCTCGACGTGCTCGCCGGCGGCCACACGGCGAGCAAGGAGGAGCTGGCGCTCGTCGCCAAGGGCATGCGGCCGTTCATCCTCCGCCGCACCAAGGCGCAGGTGCTCGAAGACCTGCCGCCCAAGACCGAGCAGGTGCTGCTGACGACGCTGCGCCCGCGCCAGCGCGAGCTCTACGACCAGCTCCGCGCCGCCTATCAGGCGAGCCTCCTGGAGCAGGTCGAGAAGCAGGGCGTCGGGCGGTCCGCGATTCAGGTGCTCGAGGCGCTGCTGCGGCTGCGACAGGTCGCCTGCCATCCGGGCCTGGTGAAGCCCGAATGGGCGGATGCCGGCAGCGCCAAGCTCGAGGCCCTCTTCGAGCAGGTGTCCGAGGTGCTCGACGAAGGCCACAAGGTGCTCGTCTTCTCGCAGTTCACCTCGCTGCTCGCCTTCGTGCGCCAGCACCTCGACGGCCTCGGCGTGCCCTACGCATACCTCGACGGCTCGACGCGCGACCGCGGCGCCGTCGTCGAGCGCTTCCAGACCGACCCCAAGACGAACCTCTTCCTGATCTCGCTCAAAGCCGGCGGCGTCGGCTTGAACCTCACCGCCGCCGGCTACGTCTTCCTGCTCGATCCCTGGTGGAACCCCGCCGTCGAAGCCCAGGCCATCGACCGCGCCCATCGCATCGGCCAGTCCAAGGCCGTCTTCGCCTACCGCCTCATCGCCCGTGACACCGTCGAAGAGAAGATGCTCGACCTCCAACGCAGCAAGAAGCAGCTCGCAGAGACCATCCTCGAAGGCGGCGCCGAAGGCGCGGGGCTCGCAGAGCTGACGGCCGACGATCTGCGGATGCTGCTGAGCTGATGCTCGATTGCCATCCGTCGGCTTGGCACGCACCTCCCTGAGCCGCACATCACTTCCACCCTCCCGTGGTGCTGTGGACCTTCTCCGCCGCCAGCGATGCCGCTGTTGCCGCACTCGCGCGCACCGCAGTGCACCCGTGCGGTACCGAGCGTGAATGGCGCCCTGCTCGCTGACTGCTCAGTTAGGCTTGGGCTGCGATTCGCCGATCCGCAGCAGGAACAGAATGAGCAGCTCCACTCTTTGCAGGAGTGCCGTCGCTTGAGCGTCGGTAAAGCTGCATTCGATCTCGTGATCGCCTCTGTTTAGGAGCTCAAACAATTCCAGCGCTGACGCGACATCGGCCTGCACAAACTGGGTGAAGGGCTCGTGGTTGATATGCCGCACGATGAAAAGCAGACGGGCCCGGCGCGTGGGCCGGCCGTTGTGGACCATCCCCGGCGGAGGCGGCGAGCCAAGCCACGCCATCACTTCTCGATCCGGGGCCAAGTCGTGCAGCACGTGCGTCAAGACAGCACGCTGCGAGCTGACAAAGTGGCGAACGCGATCCGGGTTGTTGGAGACCAGAGTCTCGCGGGCAGCATAGAGAACCGTGACAAGCTGCGGTCCGCGGCGTCGGGCTGCGGGCTCGAGCGCTGAGTCGATAAACGCTTGCGCATCCAGCCGCCGCTCGGTTCTCTTGACGCGTTGTGCCTCTTCGCCCCTGTCTGGCTCGACGACCAGCTCGGCCAATACGTCAGCCGCGGTGAAGTTCTCCAGCGAGGGGAAGTCCGCCAGGCGGCCAGGCAAGTCGAGCGATGAGCGGCTGCGTAGATACCCCTCGAAACGCGCGTAGGCATTCTGCAGCCCCATCGAGGCTTGCTGCAGCTCGCTCAATCCCGTCACCGCAACACGGCGCTCGAGAGTCGTCCACTCAAACGTCGCCATGGCGTCCTGCTTCCAGGGCCGATACCATTCCTCCATTGCCCGTTGCTGTTCGGCTAGCATCTCGCGAATTCCGCTAAAACTGTCGAGGCTGTTGCGATAAACCGATTGGAGTAGAGCTGCCCTATCCGACAGCGCTCGCACTTCCGCTCCAAGCCCGCTCGCTTGCGCTGCCCTCAGCTGCTCGCTGAGACCGCTCGCCTGTATTGCTTGCAGCTGCTCAGTTAGGCCGCTCGCCTGCATCGCTTTCAGCTGTGCCGTCAGACCACTCACCTGCATGGCTTTGGCCTGCTGCGCCAGACTGCTCGCGTCCAGCTCGCGCAGTCGCTGCCTTATGTCGCTGTTGAGCGCCAGGCTCTGGTCCAGCGGGGTCGTAAGCGGCCGTGTTCCCTCGAAGGCCTCTCGGATCGCGTCGCGCTGGCGCAGCAAGTCGCGTAGAGGATCGGATTGACGGAACGCGTCGAGAATGTCGAAGTCGCCTGGAGGGTATTTGGTGGACATGCTCGATTGTAGCGTGTCGCCCGCATCCCATGATTCAGCCCAAGTACAGCGCCGTCGCGAGGCGAAACGTCGATTAGCGTTTCGTCAGCCGTGAACCTGCGGGTGTGCGCGCTGGCGCCCTCGCGAGCGCGCGCATCGAACCGCTACTCGTTCGCCTGGGCCACCAATTCCGTAGCGCTGGTCGGGCCGTTGGCGAAGGTGTCGGTGTGCCACGCCATGTAGGTGCGGAACTCGAGGCTGGCGCCGAAGCCGATCTTGCGGCCGTGGGCTTTGGCGGCTGCATCCTGCTTGGCCTGCTGCGCGTCGCTGAGGTCGGGGGCGACGATCATGTAGTCCCAGGCGTCGCCGTTGGTGTGGACGTAGATCTGCGGGCTGGGCACGCCGGCTTCCTTGTCGATGGCCTCGTTGGCGGCCATCCACTTGAGGAAGTCGAGGTGCTTGCCGGGCGCGACGCGGTAGAGCGAGACGATGACGTGCGGCGGCTCGTTGGCGGCCGCCTGGGCACCCTGCGAACGGGCGCCGGTGGGCAGGAAGACGACGAAGGCGGCGGCGAGCAGCAGCGCGGAGACGAGAATCCAGACACGCTTCATGGGATGGCCCTCCTCACATTGTGCCGAGTGAGCGCGCAAGCTACTGCCGATGGCGTCGGGGGTCAACGTCGGTGCGACCGGCGGCCGGGCACGGCCCTTGCTCGACGGACCGCGTCCGCCTGAGATTCGCGCCACGATGACGCTCCGCCTGCGGCTGTTCGCCCTGCTCGTCGCGCTCGCGTCGCTGCTCGCCGTCGGCGAGTGGATGCTGGTGCGCGCGCTGTCGGTGGACCTCGAGGAGGAGCTGGCCACCACGGCCGCCGCGGTGAGCCAGGACGTGCTGCGGTTGTTTCATCTCGGCGATGACTTGACGCCGCCACCGCTCGGCGCGAGCACCGGCAAGCCCGGGCAGATCGAACGGCGCATCTTCGTGGTCGAGGACCACAGCATCGTGAGACGCGATCGCGGCGCGGCGGCGGTGCGGGCGCCTGAAGGAACCGCGGCGAGGCTGCCCCGCGACAGCACCGCGATCGCCGCGCCGACTCCCCTGCTGACCGCGACGCAGGGACCGCCGGGTACGCACGAAGCCAGCGGCATCATCGAGCGGCAGACCGTGGGCGCCGATGGCAAGGTCACGACCGAGCGGCACCAAGTGCGCGCGCGATTCGAGCCTGGCTCCGCCGCGCACGTGGTGGTGTTTCAGGGACCCAAAGGTGCCGAGGCGCAACGCGTGCCGGTGCCCACCTCGGGTGTCGAGCACGCCATCGAGCGCTTCACGCGGCGGCTGCTGCTCGCCTCGCTCGGCCTCTTCGGCGGCGCGCTGTTGCTCGGCGTCGTCGTCACGCATCGCTTCACGCGGCCGTTGCACGATCTCGCGGTGGCCGCACGGCGCGTCGGCAGCGGCGATCTCGGCGTGCACGCGCCGGCGGCGCCCGGCGAGGTGGGCGAGGCGGTCGCCGCCTTCAACCAGATGTCCGAGCAGCTCGCCGCGCTCGACGCCGAAGCGCGGCGGCTGCGCGCCAGCGAGCAGCTCTCCGAGCTCGGCGAGGTCGGCCGCGGACTCGCGCACAGCTTGCGCAACCCACTCAACGCGTTGGGATTGGCGCTCGATCAGTTGGCCGAGCGCGCGATGGCCGGCGACGTCACGGCGGCGCACGAAGGCACGTTCCGCGCTAGCGGTAGCGCCGACCCCCACGCCGGAACCGCTGGCGATGTCACTGCCATCGCCGCGGCCGCGCGCCGTCAGATCCGCCGCATCGACGCGGCGCTGCGCGGGTTCCTGGCCCTGTCAGCCACCGACGCGGCCGCCGTCGACGTGGATCTCGTGGCGGTGGCGCGCGACGTCGCGCTCGAAGCGCTGCAGACGCGCCCGGCGGGCGACGGAGCGCCGCGGGTCGAGGTGGTCGCTGGCGCCGAGCCGGTGCGTCTGCGGGGCGTCGAGGCCGAGCTGCGGGCGGCGCTGCAGGCGCTGGTCGTCAATGCCGTCGAAGCGAGCCCGGGCGGAGAACCGGTGGTGGTCACCGTCGTCGGTAGCGATCGGCGTCGTGGCGAGGAGCGAAGCGACGAAGCCACCTCGACGATCGAGATCGCCGCAGTCGCTCCGCGGCCTCGCGATGACAGGCCGTCTTTGGCAGATGTCGGCGGTGTGGACGGCACCGGCAGCTCGGTCACGATCACCGTCGACGACAATGGCAGCGGCGTGCCGCCTGCCGTCCGCGAACGCCTCTTCACCCCGCACGTCACGACCAAAGCCGCCGGCGCCGGCATGGGTCTCTACCTGGCGCATCGCCTCGCCACCACGCGCTACGGCGGCGCGCTCGAGCTCGCCGATCGCGCCGGGGGCGGCACGCGCGCCACGCTGACGCTGGCCAACCGTCGCGCCGCGAACGGAGCACCGTCCGCGTGAGCGACGAGCGCATCCTCCTCGTCGAAGACGAGAGCGACCAGCGCCGCCTCGTCGCCGGCGTGCTCGCCGCCGAGGGCTACGTCGTCGCCGAAGCCGCCGACGTCCCGGCCGCCCTCGCCGAGCTCGCCCGCGCTCCAGTCGACCTCGTGCTCTCCGACTGGAAGCTCGCCCTCGCCGGCAACGGCCAGCCGGCCGACGGCATGGAGCTGCTCGCTCGCGTGCGCGCCGAGCACCCGGGCACCGGCTTCGTCATGGTCACCGCCTACGGCAGCATCGCCCACGCCGTCGAAGCGGTGCGCGCCGGCGCCGACGACTACCTGCCGAAACCGTTCGACCGCGGCGCGTTGCTGCTCGCCGTGCAGCGCACGCTGCGCGGCCGCGCGCTCGAGCGCGAGAACCGGCGCCTCGCCGCCGAGGTGGCCGACCGCGACCGCCTCGTCGACCTCGTCGGCCGCTCGGCCGCCATGCAGCAGGTCTTCCGCCGCGTCGAGAAGCTCGCCGGCACCGAGGCCACCGTGCTGCTCACCGGCGAGAGCGGCACCGGCAAGGAGCTGGCCGCGCGCGCGCTGCACCGCCTGTCGCGCCGCGCGCACGGACCGTTCGTGGCGCTCAACTGCGCGGCGGTGCCCGAGACGCTCGCCGAGGCCGAGTTCTTCGGCGCCGAGCGCGGCGCCTACACCGGCGCCGACCGCACGCGCAGCGGTAAGTTGGAAGCCGCGCGCGGCGGCACGTTCTTCCTCGACGAGATCGGCGAGCTGCCGCTGCCGCTGCAGGCGACGCTGCTGCGCGCGCTGCAGGAGCGCCGCTTCACCCGCGTCGGCGGCACGGCAGAGCTCGAGACCGACGCGCGCGTCATCGCCGCCTCCAACCGGAATCTCGGCGACGAGGTGGCGGCCGGCCGCTTCCGCGAAGACCTCTACTACCGCCTGAACGTCGTCGCCGTCGAGATGCCGCCGCTGCGCTCGCGGCGCGAGGACGTGCCGCTGCTCGTCGACCACCTGCGCGAGCGCTTCGACCGCCGCCACGGCAGCCGCACGGTGCCCTTCCCGCCGAGCGTGCTGCGCGCGCTCGTCGAGCATTCGTGGCCCGGCAACGTGCGCGAGCTCGCCAATGCCGTCGAGCGGCTGGTGCTGCTGGCCGAGGATGGGCGCGCCCGCCTCGAGGACCTGCCGCCGGAGGTGGTCGGCAAGGCGCGCGGCACCGGCAGCCGCTTCCAGCTGCCGCCGGGCGGCCTCAGCTTCGAGGAGCTCGAGCGCGACCTGCTCGCGCAGGCGATGCAGATGACCGCGTGCAACCGCGCCCGCGCCGCGCGCCTCCTCGGTCTGCCCTACAAGGCGTTCCTCTACCGGCTCGAGAAGCACGGGCTCGCGGCCGGCGACGCGAGCGATCGCGAGCCCGCCACCTCCTGACCTGGGGAGATTGCTCCCCATTTCGGGAGCCGGCCCGGCCGCCCCAGTCCACGCGCTCCGAGCTTGACTTCGCCTAATTGTTTATCTTAGATTCTCAGGAGAACATCTAGGAGCTACCGATGACCGCCATCCCGCTGATGAAAGGCACTCTCGACCTGCTGCTGCTCAAGGCGTTGACCTGGACGCCGATGCACGGCGTCGAGCTCACCACCTGGCTCGAGCAGCGCTCCGGCGGCGAGCTATCGTTCGACGACTCCGGGATCTACCAGGCGCTCTACCGCATGGAGGAGCGCGGCCTCATCTCCGCCGAGTGGGGCGTCAGCGACCACAACCGCCGCGCCCGCTACTACAAGATCACCGCCAAGGGCCGCACCCACCTCGAGGCCGAGACGCAGCAGCTCGTGCGCTACGGCGAGCTGGTGACCGGCATCCTCACCGCGCCGACCAAGGCACGCGCGTGAGCGACGGCCGCACGATCCGGCCCGGCGTGCGCCGGCTCTTCCACCTCGGCGTCCATCGCGACGACGTCGCCGCCGAGGAGACGCGGGACGAGATCGCGATCCACCTCGCCGAGCGCGCGGCGCAGCTCGAAGCGCGCGGCATGAGCGCGGAAGCCGCCCGCGCCGAAGCGCTGCGCCGTTTCGGGCCCGTCGAGCCTGCGCAACGCCTTCTCGTGCGCGCGGCGCAGAGCCGCGAACGCCGCCTCGGCTGGCGCGACCGCCTCGACGCGCTCCGCCAGGATCTCCGCTATGCCTGGCGCACCACCGCCGCCGAGCCCGGCTTCGCCGCCGTCGTGGTGGTGGTGATCGCGCTCGGCGTCGGCGCCAACGCCGCCACTTTCGGCATCCTCGACAAGCTGGTCCTGCGCGGCCCGGACCACGTCGAGATGCCGCAGCAGCTCGGCCGCGTCTACGCGACGATGGACGTGCCCGGCCGCGGTCCGTTCACCGGCAGCAGCTTCGGCTATGTCTGCTACGCGGCGCTGCGCCAGCGCACGAGCGCCTTCGCCGGCGTCGGCGCCCACACGCGGCCCGGCGAGGTGACGCTGGGCAGCGCCGACGAGGCGGAGCAGGTGCTGCAGGCCGACGCCACCTGGGACCTCTTCCCTACTCTCGGCGTGCGTGCGGTGCGCGGCAGGTTCTTCGGCCCCGCCGAAGATCGCCCCGGAGCCGCGGCGCGCGTCGTGGTCATCGGCGACCGCTTGTGGCGCCAGCGCTTCGGAGCCGATCCCGGAGTGCTGGGCCAGTCCATCGTGCTCGACGGCATCTCGTACACGGTGATCGGCGTCGCGCCGGCCGGCTTCACCGGCGCCGAGCTGCGGCGCGTCGACGCCTGGCTGCCGATGTCGCTGCGCGGCCCGCGCGTCGCCGAGGACTGGCAGACGACGCTCTACGCGCAGTGGCTGCGCATCGTGGTGCGGCGGCGGCCGGGAGTCTCTCCGGCACGCGCCAGCGTCGAGGCCACGGCGGCGATCCGGCCGCTCTTCGCCGGCAGCGATGACCAGCTCGCCACCAGCGACGTCACGGTGCGGCCGCTCGGCTTCGACGGCGCCGGCGAAGAGGCGATGGAGGCGCGGGTGGCACGTTGGCTCGACGCCGTCGCGCTCGTCGTCCTGCTCATCGCCTGCGCCAACGTCGCCAACATGCTGCTCGCGCGCGCCGTGCGGCGGCGACGCGAGGTGGCGGTGCGCGTGGCGCTCGGCGTCAGTGGCGCGCGGCTGGTGCGGCTGTTACTCGCGCAGAGCGTCGTGCTGGCAGTCCTCGGCGGCGCCGCGGCGCTGGCGGTGGTGCCTTTCGCGAGCCGGCTGTTGCGGGCGACGCTGCTGCCCGACGTCGAGTGGTCGAGCATGGCCGTCGACGCCCGCACGTTCGCCGTCGCGCTGGGGCTGACCCTCGCCACGGGATTGGTCACCGGCTTGACGCCCGCCGTCCTGGCCCGCCGGCGCGACCTGCTCGAGGCCCTCCGCACCGGCGTGCGCGAAGGCGGCGGCCGCTCCTCGTCGCTGCGGACGCTGTTGACCATCGCGCAGGCCGCGTTCTCCGTCGTGCTGCTGGTGGCGGCGGGACTCTTCCTGCAGAGCCTGCGGCAGGCGCAGAGCGTCGACCTCGGCGTCGAGCCGGAGCGCATCCTGATGGTTCACGCCCGTTGGCCGCGCACGGCAGCCGGCTCCGCCGCTCCCGGCACTTCGACGCGCGATCGCAGCCAGGCGTTCTATACCCAAGCGCTCGCGCGCGCGCAGACGCTGCCCTGGGTGGAGAGCGCCGCCATCGCCGTCGGTACGCCGTTCAACACCGCCTTCACCGTGGAGCTCGCCGTTCCCGGCTGGCCCGAGCTGCCGCGCCTGCCGGGCGGCGGACCGTACATCCAGGCGGTGACCCCGCGCTATTTCGAGACGGTCGGCCTGCGGCGCCTGCGCGGCCGCGACTTCGGTCCCGCCGACCGCGCCGGCAGCGCGCCGGTGGCGATCGTCAACGAGACCATGGCGGCGACGCTCTGGCCGCGGCGCGACCCGCTCGGCGCCTGCCTGACGATCGGCGACCCGGCGACGAAGCCTCCGTGCGCCACCGTCGTCGGCGTCGTCGAGGATGCGCATCGCGACTCGTTGGAGGAGCCGCGGGCGATGCAGTACTACGTGCCGCTCGGTCACGAGCAGGGCTTCGGCGGATCGGTGCTGCTGGTGCGGCCGCGCGGTGTCGCACAAGCGATGATCGAGCCGATGCAGCGCGTCATGCGGTCCGTCGATCCCGGCGCGCTGTGGGTCGACGTCGCCACGCTGCAGGAGAGCCTCGACCCCGAGATCCGTCCATGGCGGCTCGGCGCCACGCTCGTCGGCGTCTGCGGCGGTCTCGCGCTGCTGATCGCGGCGGTCGGTCTCTACAGCCTCGTCGCCCATGCGGTGGCGAGCCGGGCCCACGAGCTGAGCGTGCGGGTGGCGCTGGGAGCGAAACGGCGCGACGTGTTTTGGCTGGTGCTGCGGCGCGGGCTCGGTCTCGCCGCCGTCGGCCTCGCCGGCGGCGTCGTGCTGGCGCTCGTGGTGGGACCGCGGATCGGCGACCTGCTCTTCCACACCTCGCCGCGCGACCCTCGGGTCTTCGCGTGCGTCGTCGGCGCCCTGCTGGCGACGGCGGCGCTCGCTTCGCTGCTGCCCGCCCGGCGGGCGATGACGGTAGACCCGGCGGCCGTCCTGCGCGACGAATAACGGCGCGCAGCGCAAGCGCCGCGCTGAATTGAACACGGGCGCGCGCGGCGCAAGCGCCGCGCGCGAGTAGACTCCGTTCATGAGCCTCTCCAGACGCCGTCTCCTTCAACTCGGCGGAGCCTCGGCCGCCGCGACGCTCGCCTCCTCGCGCCAGTCGGCAGCCGCGGAGGGCGCCGCTGCGTCCGAGCCGCCGCAGCCCATCCGCGAGCTCACCGACATGACGAAGGACGTGGCGCCGATCGCGCTCGACGAGCACAAGGCGCGGCTCGGGCGCGCGCAGGCGTTGCTCGCCAAGCACGGCCTCGACGCGCTGGTGGTGGGGCCGAGCACCAGCCTCACCTACTTCACCGGCGCGCGCTGGGGGCTCTCGGAGCGCTTCTTCGGCTTCGTGCTCACCAAAACGGGCGACCCGACGTGGGTGACGCCGGCCTTCGAGCAACGTCGCGCCGAAGAGCAGATCAAGATCGGCGGCGACGTCCGGGCGTGGCAGGAGCACGAGTCGCCTTTTCTAACGATTGGCGCGATCCTGCGCGACCGTGCAGCCGCGTCGGGCCGCATCGCGCTCGACGAGGCGCTGCCTTTCATGTTCGTCGACGGCATCGCCAAGGCCGCGCCGGCGGCGACGGCGACGAGCGGCACGCCGGTCACCGCCGGCTGCCGGATGATCAAGGACGCGCACGAGATCGCCATCATGCGGCGCGCCAACGAGATCACGGTGCGCGCGCACCGCGCCGTCTTCGCCTCGCTCAGCGAAGGCACGCCGCACGACACGGCCGTCGACTGGAACACCGAGGCGCACCGCCGGCTGGGCGTCGACGGCGGCGCGCTCGTTCTCTTCGGGCCCGACGCCGCCTTCCCGCACGGCACCACCAAGCCGAAAGCCCTCGCCAAGGGCGACGTCGTGCTCATCGACGGCGGCTGCCACCTGCACGGCTACGCCAGCGACATCACGCGCACGGCGATCTTCGGCGCGCCGCCGACCGACCGCCAGCGCAAGGTGTGGGACGTCGTGCGGCAGGCGCAGGACGCGGCGTTCCGCACCGTGCGGCCCGGCGTCGAGTGCCAGGCGGTCGACGCCGCGGCGCGCAAAGTGATCGTCGACGCCGGCTTCGGTCCCGACTACAAGTTCTTCACCCACCGCCTCGGCCACGGCATCGGCATGGACGGCCACGAGCACACCTACTTCGTGCGCGGCAACACCACCAAGCTCGAGCCCGGCATGTGCTTCAGCGACGAGCCGGGGATCTACATCCCAGGGGAGATGGGGATTCGCCACGAGGACATCATCTTCGTCACCGCCGACGGCGCGGAGAACATGACGAAATGGACCGGCACGCCCGAGGACCCGGCGGTGGTGTGAAGCGCCCGAAGGCGCCGTCGACATCCCTCTGGCCACGGATCTACGCCGTCGTCGCGCGCGTGCCGCACGGCCGCGTCGTCACCTACGGGCAGGTGGCGGCGCTCGCCGGGCTGCCGCGGCAAGCGCGGCTCGTCGGCTACGCCATGCACGGTCTGCCCGACGGCTCGCCGCTGCCGTGGCACCGCGTCATCAACGCGCAGGGCAAGGTGAGCGTGCGCTCCTTCGCCGGCCCGTCGGAAGGACTGCAGCGCCACCTGCTCGAAGAGGAAGGCGTCACGTTCGACGACAAGGAGCGCGTGAGCTTGAAGAGGTACCGCTGGAAGCCGCGTGCATCGCTCGCGAAGCAAGCCAGTCCCGCCGCCGCGCCAGGTCTCGCGCGAAAGGCGCGACCCAAACCCAAGGCGAAGGGCGCGGCGAAGAAGCTGCGAGCGAAGTCCAGCGCCAATCGCCCGGCGCGCGGCAGGCGATGAGCCATCGCCGGGCGGCGCCGGTCCGTCGCGTCTCCACAGGCGACGGCACGCCGATCGAAGAGGCGCCGCTGTGGATCCTCGCCATCCTCACCGGCGTCTTCTGGCTGGTCGCCTTCCCCGCCGTCGTCGGTCTGCTCGCCGGCTGGGGCTTCTGGCGCGGCGACAAGCTGCCGGCGGCGCTCGCCGCGCTCGGCATCGCCGTACTGCTCGTCGCCGGCCTCGCCACGCGCAAGCCCTGGCGCCGGCCTGCGTCCACCGATCTCGCCGATCACCGTCCGTTCTTCGTCCGCTTCAGCACCTGGCTGATGGTGGCGATCTTCCCGCCTAACGTCCTCTTCGGCATCATCGTGCTGACGCACAAAGGCGCACCGCTGAGCTACGAGCAGGCGCTCGTTCTCGGCGGGCTGATCTCAGCAGTGCAAGGAGTGCTCGCGTTACTCGACCGCTGGAAGCGGCGCCGCGCCGGCCTGCCCGACGACGAGGCGAGCTGACCGCTGGCTCGACTCAGCCGACGCGCCGCAACGCCAGCAGCGTGAGGTCGTCGCCGCGCGGCGTGCCACTCAGGAAGGCGTCCATCTCGCGGCGGCACGCCGCCACCAGCTCGTCGGCGGGCAGCCGCGAGGCGCGGCGCAGCGCGGCGGCGGCACGGCCGACGCCGAACTCCTCGTCCCCCACCATCGCTTCGGTGAAGCCGTCGGTGTAGACGAGCAAGGTCTCGCCGGCCGAGAGCTGCAGCTCGCGCATCGAGTACTCGGCGCCGGCGAAGAGGCCGAGCGGCAGCCCCGAGCCTTCCACCGGCCGCACGCCGCGCGCGTCGGCGAGCAGCGGCCGCGGGTGGCCGGCGTTGGCGAGCTCGACGCGGCCGTCGGGGAAGAGCCGCGCCGCCACCATGCTGGCGTAGCTGCTGCCGGCGGTCGTCTCGAAGAAGAGCTCGTTGACGCGCCCGAGCAGCTCGCTGAGCTGCACGCCCGGATTGGCGGGATGGGCGACGGCGCGGAAGAGCGCGTGCAGGTGCGACTGCAGGAACGAGGCGGCGACGCCCTTGCCCATCACGTCGCCGAGCAGCAGGTGGAGCGGCTCGGTGTCGCTGTGCGGGCGCAGCAGGTCGACGTGGTCGCCGGAGACCGCGCCGCGCGGCTCCCAGAGGAACGCCACCTCCCAGCCGTCGTGGCGGAAGCGCGCCGGCGGCAGCAGCGAGCGCTGCACGCGCGCCGCCGCCTCGAGGTCGCGCTCGAGCGCCTGGCGATCGTCGGCGGACAGGCACTCGAGACAGACCTTGACCAGCGGATCGGCCTCCAGCCGCGCCTCGTTCACCGGCTCGTGACAGACGGTGCAGATCCCCCAGTCGCCCACCTCGAGCGAGGCGAGGGCGCCGTCGACGCGCCGCAGCAGGTCGACGAGACGCTGCTCGCGCCGCTGCTCCGCCGCCTCGGCGAGCTGCTCGCGCTTGCCGAGCAGCCGCTCGCGGACCCTCTCCTCGACCGGCGTCATCGAGCGCTCCCGGCCCCCGCCTTCTTGAGGATCGCGATCTGGCCGGCGTGGTAGGCATTGTGCTGCAGGATGCCGAGGAGCTGGCCGCGCACGGTGGGATCGGAGCCGGCGACGGCGCCGTCGAGCTGGTCGTCGTCGAGCGCGAGGAGCGCGGCGTGCAGGCGACGGTGCGCGCTCTCGAGGTCGTCGAGCGTCGCGCGCCACGCGTCGTCCGAGTCGGCGCCGCCGGTCCGGAAATCGACCTCGGGCGGCACGTTGGTGACCGCCTCGCCGTGCATGCGCCGATGCGCGGCGTCGATCCAGAAAGCGACGTGGCCGGTGATCTCGGCGATCGAGTGCGCGTCGCCGAGCCGGCGCGCAGCGGTGGCGGCGTCGACGCCGTCGAGCGCCTCGCCGAGCGACGGGCCGTGCCAGGCGCCGCCGCGGAAGGCGCGCTCGAGCTGGTCGGCGAGGCGGGTGGTCTCGACACGGCTGAGGTCGGGGCACTTGTCGGTGGCGATGGTGGCGGGGACTGGAGCGCTCATGGTCGATCTCCCACTTGTTGACGGAGTGCGGCGGTGCCTAACCTGCTTCGGTCTCCATGGCGGTTACGACGCTACCATCGTTCGACTAACCGGTCAATAGCCTGAACCAGGTTAGAATGACCGGGTGAGCGAAAGCCGCGCCGCCTCCCCGACACCTCGTTTCGACTTCTCGGGCGGCGCCCTCTGCCTCGACTTCGCCAATAGCTGGGGCGACCGCGGGCGGCCGGAGTCGGATCGCCTCGGCGACTACGCCGCCCTCCTCGCCTTCGCCTGCGAGGCGAGCCTGCTCGACCGCCGGCAGGCGGCGCGCCTCCACCGCCACGCTCGCGAAGCGCCCGCCGAGGCGGCGCGAGCCCACGCCGCGGCGCGTGCGCTGCGCGAGGCGCTCTACCGGCTCTTCTCGGCGCAGGCCCGCGGCCGGCGAGTCGATCCCGCCGACGTGGCGCAAGTCAACGACGCGTTGCGAGAGGCGCTCCCGCACTTGCGGGTGTCGCGCCGCGACGGCGGCTACGCCTGGGATTGGTCCGAGGAGGGACGCGAGCCGCTCGTCGCGCCGCTGCGCCCGATCGCCCGCTCGGCGGCCGAGCTGCTCACCTCCGACGATCTCGCCCGCGTGCGCGAATGCGACGGCTCGACGTGCACCTGGCTCTTCCTCGACCAGAGCCGCAACCGCTCGCGCCGCTGGTGCTCGATGGAGAGCTGCGGCAACCGCGCCAAAGCCCGCCGCCATTACCACCGCACGCGCACCACACGCGCCTAGCGCCCGTTGGAACATGCAACCCTGCGGGCTGGTTTCCGTATCATCGGGCAGGCCAGAGCTGCGCCCGCCCGCCACCCCCGTCCACGACAAGGAGTCCTCAAGGTGAAGAAACGCCTCGTCCTGTCTCTCGCGCTCCTCCTCCCGCTGCTCGGCGCCATCGCGCTGCGCGCCGAGGAGGCCCCGTACAAGACCAACACGCACGGCCTCGACCGCCGCAACATGGACCTCACGGCCAACCCGTGCGTCGACTTCTACCAGTACGCCAACGGCAACTGGCTCAAGAACAACCCCATCCCCGCCGACCAGAGCGGCTGGGGCCTGGGCTCCGAGGTGCGCGAGCGCAACTACCTGCTGCTGCGCGACATCCTCGACGAGTCGGCGAAGGCCAACGCGGCCGCCGGCACCAACAAGCAGAAGGTGGGCGACTTCTGGCGCACCGCCATGGACACCGCGGCGATCGAGAAGCAGGGCGCCCAGCCGCTCGCCGCCGAGCTGGCCAAGATCGACAAGCTGGCCACTCCCGAGGACATCGCCGCGCTCATTCGCGCCGAGCAGGTGACCAGCGAGTCCAACGTCTTCGGCCTCGGCGTGCTGCCCGACCTCAAGAACAGCACCCCGTACATGGTCTACGCCGTCCAGGGCGGCCTCGGCCTGCCCGACCGCGACTACTACACGCGCACCGACGACGAGTCCAAGCAGCTGCGCGAGAAGTACGTCGCCCACGTGGCGAACATGCTGCAGCTCCTCGGCGACAAACCCGAGTCGGCGCAGCAGGCGGCGCGCGACATCCTCGCCCTCGAGACCCGCTTCGCCAACGCCTCGCTGACCAACGTCGAGCTGCGCAACCCGGCCAACTACTACAACCCGAAGTCGCCGGCCGAAGCCGATGCCGCGACGCCGCGCTTCTCCTGGACACAGCAGCTCAAGGACCTCGGCCTCGCCGACCTCTCGACCTTCTCATTCGCACACCCCAAGTTCTTCGCCGAATTCAACGCCGCGCTCGCCGAGGTGCCGGTGGCGACGTGGAAGAACTATCTCCGCTGGCAGCTCGTCAACAGCTACGCGCCCTACCTCTCCGACGCCTTCGTCAACGAGAACTTCGCCTTCTTCGGCAAGACGCTGCAGGGCAGCCAGGAGCTGCGGCCGCGCTGGAAGCGGGCCATCGACCAGACCAGCAACAGCCTCGGCGAGGCGCTGGGCGAGGTCTACGTCGAGCGTGCCTTCCCGCCCGCCACCAAGAAGCGGGCCGACGAGATGATCCAGAACCTGCGCGGCGCCATCCGCACCCGCCTCACCGGCCTCGACTGGATGGGCGACGAGACGAAGAAGCAGGCGCTGGTCAAGCTCGACGCCTTCGTCTCCAAGATCGGCTATCCCGACAAGTGGCGCGACTACAGCGCGCTCACCATCGGCCATGACAGCTACGCCGCCAACGTGCGCGCGGCGAACATCTTCGAGCTGCGGCGCAACCTCAACAAGATCGGCCAGCCGATCGATCGCGGCGAGTGGGGCATGTCGCCGCAGACGATCAACGCCTACTACAACCCGCTGATGAACGAGATCGTCTTCCCCGCCGCGATCATGCTGCCGCCCTATTTCGACGGCGACATGGACGACGCCGTCAACTACGGCGGCATGGGCGGCATCATCGGGCACGAGTTCATGCACGGCTTCGACGACCAGGGCAGCCAGTTCGACGCCCAGGGCAACATGAAGAGCTGGTGGACCGCCGACGACCGCAAGCGCTTCGAGGAGCGCACGCAGAAGCTGGTCGACGAGTACGGCAAGTTCGTCGCCGTCGACGACCTGCACGTCAACGGCAAGCTGACGCTGGGCGAGAACATCGGCGACAGCGCCGGCGTGACGATGGCCTATGCCGCGCTGCAGAAGGCCCTCGAGGGCAAGGAGCGCAAGACGATTGACGGCTTCACGCCCGAGCAGCGCTTCTTCCTCGCCTGGGCGCAGGTGTGGCGCCGCAACTACCGCCCCGAGTCGCTCAAGCTGCAGGTCAACACCGACCCGCACTCGCCTTCGAAGTTCCGCGTCATGGGCCCGCTGGTGAACATGCCCGAGTTCGCCCAGGCCTTCGGCTGCAAGGAAGGCGACCCGATGGTGGCGCCGGCCGCGACGCGCGCCACGATCTGGTAGCGGTCGCTCGGGTTTTCGCGCTTCGCATCACGGCCCGCCCTGGCGACAGGGTGGGCCGCTTTGCATTCGCTTAGAGCTGAAGCTCGCGGAAGGCCGCCGGCGGAGCGGAATCGAACGCCACGCGCCGCCGCGTGCGCGGATGGACGAAGGCGAGGTGGGTGGCGTGTAGCGCCAGCCGCCCGAGCGGGTCCTCGCGGTCCTGGTTGCCACGAGCCTTGCCGTACATCGCATCGCCCACCACCGGATGGCCGGCGTCGGCAAGCTGGACGCGGATCTGGTGGCGGCGGCCGGTCTCCAGCGTCAGCTCGAGGATCGACAGCGCGCGCCCGGACGCCGTTGTGCGGTAGCGCGTGACCGCCTCCTTGCCGAGATTCGCATCGGCGACGCTGCGCACGCGCAGATCGCGGCCTTCGGCAAGAAACGAACGGAACGTTCCCGCCGGCGGCCGCAGCTTGCCGTGCACGATCGCCACGTAGACACGCTCGAGGTCGTGGTCGGCGAAGAGCTCCTGCAGCCGGTCGCGCACGTACTCGCTCTTGGCGAAGACCAGCACTCCGGAGCTGTCGCGGTCGAGCCGGTGCACGTGATGGATGCGCTGCTCGCCGGGACGCGCGCCGGCGTAGACATTGAGGAAGCTCTCGGCAGTTTCGTGCAGCACCACCGGGCTGGGCACGGTGAGCAGCCCGGCGGCTTTGTCGACGACGACGAGGTCCTCGTCTTCGAACAGGATGCGCACGCGCGGATCGAGCGGCCGCTCGCTCCTGCCCACGACCTCGACGCGATCGGTCTCGGCGATGGGCCGCTTCGCCACCCGCTCCGGCGCGCCGTTGACGCGCACGCGGTCGTGGCGGAGCATCTGCCGCAGCGTCGTCGTCGACGCCGCCGGGAAGCGCCGCCGCAGGACGTCGAGCAGCGTCGATGTCTCAGGCGCGTCCACGGCGCGCAGCATAGTGCTCGCTGCGGGCGGGTCGCTCTGCCGGAACGGCCGACGCATCCGGGCTCTCGCGGCCACCCTCGTTCTACGCGAGGCCGCAACGTACGCTTATGGCGTGCCGGTTCTCGTCGTCCTGTTGGCGCTGCTCGGCGTCCTGCTCTTCCTCGTCATCGCCATCCCGATCTCGCTCGTCATGCGCTACCGCGTCGGCAAGGCCCGCCGACTGGCGCGTGGATGGGTGGTGACGACGAACCTGGTTCTGCTGGTGATCTCCATCGGTCTCTTCCTCTTCGGTGCGGCGGTGACGACCTTCTGGGTGCGGCAGGCGTTCGTCTACAGCCTCGGCGGGCTCGGCGCCGGCGCCGCGCTCGGCATCCTCGGCCTCCTGGCGACGAGATGGGAGCCTCGCCCGCAGGGCCTCTTCTTCACGCCGAACCGCTGGCTGGTCCTGTTGGTGACCCTGGTCGTCGCGGCGCGCATCTCCTTCGGCGTCTGGCGCGCGTGGCATACCTGGCACCACGGCACCGGCGACGTGGGCCTGCTCCAAGCCTTCGGAGTCGCGCAATCCCTCGCCGCCGGCGCCATCGTCCTCGGCTACTACCTCGTCTACCTGCTGGGTCTCAGGCGGCGGCTGCGCGTGCACGCCATGGCGTGAGGCGTCCTACGCCGCACGCGCTCGTGCACGTCGCGGGCATGCAGCTTGCGCTACGCTCTCGTGATGGACCCCAACCTGCGCAACCGCGTCATCGGGAAGGTGACCTCGCGGCTCAAGTTTCCGCAGCTGCTGACGATCACCGCCGTCCTCTTCGTCCTCGATCTGTTGATCCCCGACATGATCCCGTTCGCCGACGAGATCCTGCTCGGCCTCGCGACCGCGCTCTTCGCCCTCTGGCGCGAGCGGGTGCCGGCGCCCATGGACGAGAAGCCGCCCGAGAAGAACGTCACGCCGCGCTAACTCTCAAACCCAGCCCCGTCTTGGACTTCCGTTGACTTGTCCAAGTAGAACATCTAACCTGTTCAACATGGCCAAGTGGCGTACGGCGGACGCGAAGCAGCAGTTCTCCGAGCTTCTCAGGCGCAGCGAGGAGGAACCCCAACTCATCTACCGGCGCGATCATCTGGTCGCGGCATTGATCTCGGCAGAGGATTTCGCGGAGCTCGAGCGTGCTCGCGACGCCCGCCAGCGCGAAACTCTGGGTCAGCGCTTCGACGAGATTCGGCAGATTTGCGCGCTCTATGACTACGAGCTCGACACTGGTGAACGAAGCGATCGCGAGGGCTGGAGCGGCGAGGGAGACTCGTGATGCTCGTCGACACCAACGTGATCAGCGAGCTCGCGCGGCGCAAACCCGATCCCGCCGTAACGACCTGGGCTGCCGCGGTGCCCCTTCCCTTGGCCGTCAGCGTCGTGACGCTGGAGGAGATCCACTTCGGGCTGACGTGGAGACCAAACGCCCAAGTGCGCGCGTGGTTCGACGACTTCTTCGCGAAGAGTTGCACCGTCCTGCCGGTGACCGATGCGATCGCCAAGCGCGCCGGCGAGCTCCGCGGCCAGTTGCGCGCCGCCGGACGTCAGCGAACGCACGCCGACATGCTCGTCGCCAGCACCGCCCAGGCACATCAGTTGACTCTGGTCACGCGCAACGTGCGCGACTTCGAAGGCTGCGGAATCACCGTGGTCAATCCGTTCGCTGCTCCGTGACGTCTCGATCCATCGGCTGCGGTCCTTGGCCTCGACGCCCGCGTCGGCTAGATTTGTCGGCCCATGGGACGCATATTCGAAGTCCGCAAGCACACGATGTTCGCGCGCTGGGACAAGATGTCCAAGCAGTTCGCGCGCATCGGCAAAGAGATCACGATCGCCGTGAAGGCCGCGGGGCCGGACCCGCACGCCAACCCGCTCCTGCGGCGCGTGATCACCAATGCGCGCGCGATCAACATGCCGAAGGACAAAATCGAGGCCGCGATCAAGCGCGCCTCGGGCAAGGACGCCGAGAGCTTCCAGGAGATCACTTACGAGGGCTACGCGCCGCACGGCGTGGCGCTGATCATCGAGACCGCCACCGACAACCCGGTGCGCACCGTCTCCAACATGCGCACCCACTTCAACAAGGGCGGCGGCACGCTGGGCAGCAGCGGCAGCGTCGGCTTCCAGTTCAAGCAGATGGGCGTCTTCCGCCTCAAGCCCGACGGCGTCGACCAGGAGGCGCTCGAGCTCGAGCTCATCGACCACGGCCTCGAGGAGATGGGCGAGTCGACCGGCGAAAAGGGCGAGCCGCAGCTCGTGCTGCGCTGCTCCTTCGCCGATTTCGGCCAGCTCCAGAAGGCGCTCGAAGAGCGCGGCATCACGCCGATCTCGGCCGAGGCCGAGTACGTGGCGCAGACGCCGGTCGAGCTACCCGAGAACCACGCCAAACAAGTCCTCGACCTCGTCGACCGCATCGAGCAGGACGACGACGTGCAGAAAGTCTTCCACAACCTCGCCTGAGCGCGGCTCCGCAGATCGGCAACCGGCTCCCGATTTGAGGAGTCGGCGAGCACCGTGTCGGCGGGCGCGGTGTGGACGTAGGCTCTTACGGATTAGCTACTTGGACTCTGGCAGGTCGGTGGGCAGCGCGGTTGCTCTCTGGCACGGCGAGCCGCACAACTCGGGCGGCGCCGGCTCCTCGGTGGCGCACCCGACAAGGAGGAATCGATCGATGCACAGACAGCTCACCGCCTTCGCCCTCGCCACCGTCGCCGTCCTCGGCACCGCTGCCGCCGCGCGCGCCGCCGAGCCCCAGCAGAAACAGGTCCGCCAGATGGTGATCGTGCACGCCGCCCCCGGCGACCACGCCGACGCCAAGGCGCTTCCCGACCCGTCGCAGATCCCCGGCGACCACCTCAAGGTCGACGACCTCGCCAGCTACACGGCCGGCGAGAGCCGCAGCTACACGACCGAGGGCGGCGCCGCGGTGACCATCACGCGCGCGCAACAGGGCGAGCGCTACACCCTGCGCGCCAATGGCAAGGAGATCGAGCTCGGCGGCGACCCCGCCGAGATGGCGGTCGCCGCCGGCGGCGAGGGCAGGCGCATCGTCATCCGCCACGAGGTGAAGTCGAAGGACGGCGCCGAGCAGGTCGAGGAGGAGCGCACCGTCGGCGGTCCGGCGATGGACCTCCTCGCCGACGCGGGCGACGGTGCCTCGACGCTCGTCGTCGAGATCGCCGGCGAGAAGGACGGCAAGCCGACGCGGCAGGTCGTCGTGCTCAAGACCGTGGAGAAGACCGAGCAGAAGTGACCGCGGCGTTCGCGTCGCGGATCGCCGGAGTGCTGCGGGCGGGGCGACGAGCCCCGCCCGTCGCCATTTCGCCAACTCAGCGCCGCTCACGCAAGCCGCAGCCAAGGCCGGTGTTAGTGTCTCGGCGCCATGACACCCACCCCGCGCCGCTTCTGCTCCACGTTTCGCGTGGCGATCATGCTCTCCGCCCCGCTGCTGGTCGGCCTCACGGTGAGGCCGATCGCCGCCCAACCGCAGCCGACGCCATCGTCTTCGCCGGCGCCGGCAGCCTCCTCGAGCCCGGCTTCCACTCCCGGCGCCGCGCCCACTCCGGCGCCGACGCCGCAGCCCGGCACCATGCCGGCGGTGCTCGCCACCTCGCAGCCCTCCGACTGGCAGCCGCTCGACCCCGAGAACACGCTCTACGTCGAGCTCGCCACCGGGCGGATCGTGATCGCGCTCGCGCCGGCCTTCGCGCCCAACCACGTCGCCAACGTCAAGGCATTGGCCCGCCAGGGCTACTTCGACGGCGCCGCCGTGCTGCGCTCGCAGGAGAACTACGTCGTGCAGTGGGGCGACCCGCACGGCGACGACGAGGCCAAGGCGAAGCCGTTCGGCAACGCCAAGAAGAGCCTCGCCGCCGAGTTCGACCGCGCCAGCAAAGGCCTGCCGTTCGCGACGCTGCCCGACGGCGACGTCTACGCGCCCGAGGTCGGCTTCGCCAACGGCTTCCCCGCCGCGCGCGACGCGAAGACCGGCCGCGCCTGGCTCACCCACTGCTACGCGATGGTCGGCGCCGGGCGCGGCAACACGGCTGATTCCGGCAGCGGCGCCGAGCTCTACGTCGTCATCGGCCACTCGCCGCGTCACCTCGACCGCAACGTCACGCTCCTCGGCCGCGTCGTCAAGGGCATGGAGCTGCTGACGACGCTGCCACGCGGCACCGGCCCGCTGGGTTTCTACACCGAGGAGTCGCAGTACGTGCCGCTGCGCTCAGTGCGCGTGGCGGCCGACGTGCCCGCGGCCGAGCGCGAGGCGCTCGAGGTGCTGCGCACCGACACCAAGACCTTCACCGACCTCGTCGACTCGCGGCGCACGCGGCGCGAGGACTGGTTCCTCAACAAGAGCGGCAAGATCGAGCTCTGCAACGTGCCGCTGCCGGTGCGGCCGGTGACGGCGCCGGCCGCCGCGAAGCCGGCCGGTTGAGCTGACATCGGTCGCCTTCGTCGCAGCGCGCTGCGTTGGCGACGAAGGCGCTCCAGCAACGAACAGCGATGAGCCAACCGTTACCGCCGGCGCCGCCACCTTCCTCGACACCGCCGCCGCGCGCCGCCTACTGGACGCGCACGGCGCTCGTCCTCGCCGCCGTCCTGCTCGTTGCCGGCGGCTGGGTGCTGCTCTCCGCGCTCGGCGTGCGCCTGCCGCCACTGTCGCGCCACTGGCCGCTGTTCCTCATCGTCGGCGGCATCGCCTCGATCGCCGACTGGGCGCTGGTGTCGAAGCGCGCCGGCGCGCTCGGCCGCGGCGTCTTCGCCATCGCGCTCGGCGTGGACCTCTACCTGGTGACCCTCCGCCGCATCCCGTGGCGCCACGTGCGCGGCTGGGGCCCGGGCATCTACCTGGCAGTCGGGCTCGCCTGCCTCGCCGCCTACGCCGTCGACGCCAAGCGCTCGCCGCGGCTGCTGGTGTTCGGCGTCCTCGGCGTCGGCCTGGCGATCACCTTCTGGGGCTGGGGCCAGGTGCCGCTCGGCATCTTCTGGGGCGGATTGCTGCTGCTGCTCGGCGGCGCGCTGGTGGCGGCGGTCGTGCGCCGCGGCCGCGGCGCTTGACGCCGGCCGTCTACGGGCGGGCGAAAGCGGCCATCCGCGCGCCAGGGTTAACCTTTCGCCGCCGATTTCGTTCTACTCCCCAACACGGCGCCACTCGGCGCCGGACCACCCACGGAGAGAACCATGTCGGAACTCGTCCCCGCCATCATCATCGTCGGCCTCGCCGCCGTCCTCTTCTGGATCCTGCGCACCTTCTCGGACAACAACACCCGCCGCAAGCTCTTCGAGACCCGCGCCGGCATCCACCGCGACCTCGTCAACCGCTTCGCCTCCGGCGAGGAGCTGATCGCCTACATGAGCAGCCCCGCCGGCCGCGAGGTCTTCGGCCCCGCTGCCGTCGAGACGCCCAACCCGTTCAAGCGCATCCTCGGCGCCGTGCAGACCGGCATCGTGCTGGTGGCGGTCGGCAGCGGCCTCGTCACCCTCTCGCAGACCGGCTGGTACGGCAGCGACGGCCGCGACGGCTTCGCGTTCCTGGGCATCCTCTCCTTCGCCCTCGGCGCCGGCTTCCTCGTCTCCGCCTTCGCCGCCTGGAAGCTGTCCCGCCGCTTCGGCCTCATCGCGCCAAGCGCCGCGGCCGCAGCCCCGAGCGAGGAGTAGCGCGTGGCCACGGCCGCGGTCCTCGCCTTCCCGCTGCGCGTCGCCTCCTCCGCCCGGACGGACGCCGCCACCGGCTGGTCGCAAGAGGAAGCCTTCCGCAGCTTCTACGCCGCCACCGCGCGCCCGCTGTGGGCCTACCTCCGCGCCTCCTGCGGCGACGGCGCGGTAGCCGACGACCTGCTGCAGGAGAGCTACCTGCGCCTGCTCACCGTCGACCTGCGCCACGAAGGCGAGAGCGGCCAACGCGCCTACCTCTACCGCATCGCCGGCAACCTCCTGCGCGACCACTGGCGCCGCGAACGGCGCCGACCCACCGCGGCACCGCTCATCGACGACGACCATCCTCGCGACACCGGCACCAACCGCGCGGCCGCATCGGGCGACGCGCAGATGGACGTCCAGCGAGCGTTGGCGAAACTGGCGCCGCGCGACCGCCAACTCCTCTGGCTCGCCCACGTCGAAGGCGCCACCCACCGCGAAGTCGCCCGCGCCCTAGGCCTCGCCGCCGCCAGCGTGCGCGTGCTGCTCTTCCGCGCCCGCAGGCGATTGGCAGCCCAGCTCGGCGGTGCCGAAGCGAGATCGCGATGAAACGCGCTCTGCTCTCCTGCCGCCACGAAGCCGCCGTGCTCGAGGCAGCCCGCCACGGTCGCCTCGACGAAGAGCTCCGCACCCACGTTCGCGACTGCGACGCGTGCCGCGCCGCCGCTCAGACTGGCGCAGCCCTGCGCGAAGCCGCGGCCACATTCGCCATCGAAGCACACCTCCCCGATCCCATGGCGCTGCTGCGCCGCGCCACCGAAGAACGCCGCCGCCTCGCCACCGAGCGCGCACTACGCCCTCTCCAACTAGCCCGCGGCGGAGCCATCGCCGCCGCTGCCGGAGCCGCGGTCGGGCTGTTGCCGCGCCTATTGCCGCACCTGCACTGGCCCGAGCTCGCGCCGCTCCGCTCTCTGGCCGGCAGCGGCTGGCCCACCTGGCTGGCGATGGGTGCCCTGTTGATCACCCTGGTCGTCGGAGCGTTCTGGTTGCACTGGGAAGAAGCCTGACAGCAAGCTTGACGTTCCGGCGAGAGCGAAGCGAATCGCCGCCTCCGGCGACCACAGTGGCGCGCGAGTTGTGACGGGAAAGTCGGCGGCGCGCAGCCCAGCGCCCGAGCGGCACGACGAGCTCTCCGCTGCCGCGACAAAGGAGCGCGAGGCACAGAGTGTCAACGACCACGGCCGCACTCGAGCTCGCCAACAGGAGGCTCGACAACCGCAGATGAAGGCGTTCGCGCCAGCCGGGTCCGGAGGGCGCCGCGGTGGGGCCTCCGCAGGGCGCACTGGTAACGCGGTCAAAGGCAACATCCGTACGACGCGCCCTGCGGCGAGCGAGCCTTCCTCACCTGCACACCTCGTAAGGCGAGCGTGCCCCACAGCGGCGCCCTCCGGACCCGGCAGCGAACGCCGGCCGCAGACCAGCAACCGCTCAGCCTCCTCGAGCGCTCCTCTTCGCCTTCACCAGCCGCCAGTCGCCGCCGCCAGCCTCAATGCGCCGCGCGCTGCCCCCGCACGCCAGCCAGCACCCTCTCGAGCTCGCGCAACTCCACCGGCTTCACCAGATGATGATCGATCCCCGCCTCCCGCCCACGCTGCCGATCCTCATCGCGCCCATACCCCGACAACGCCACCACCAACGCCCCCTCGAGCCCCGGAAGCCGCCGCAGCCGCCGCGCCACCTCGTAGCCGTCGAGCCCCGGCAACCCGAGATCCAGCAACACCACCGCCGGCACCCGCTCCGCCGCGCTCGCCAACGCCGCCTGCCCATCGAGCGCGATCTCCACGGCGAACCCCTGCATCCGCATCAACTCCGCGAGCCCCTCGGCCGCGTCCCGCTGATCCTCGACGATCAACATCCGCGGCCGATCGTCGCCCCGCTCATCATTCGCGTCCTTCTTCGCCACGGTCGTCACACTCGCGCCCTCCGCCTCGCCTGCCGCAGCCGCCTCGGCCATCGGCAACCGCACCACCATCTCCGCCCCGCGCCCGACCCCCTCGCTGTGCGCCTCGATCGTGCCGCCGTGCAGCTCCACGATCCGCCGCACCAACGTCAGCCCGATCCCCAGCCCGCCCCGCGCGCGGTCCAGCGACCGGTCCCCCTGCGTGAAAAGCTCGAACACGTGCGGCAACAGCTCCGGCTGGATGCCGATGCCATCGTCGCGCACCCGCACCACCGCGGCATCGCCCTCGCGCTCCAAGCCCACGTCGATCTTGCCGCCAGGGTCCGTGTACTTCGCGGCGTTGTGCAGCAGATTCGCGAACACCTGCTCGAGCCGCATGGCATCGCCGGGCAGCGTCAGCGCCTGCGGCGGCCGCTCCAGCGCGATGCGGTGGCCGCGCTCGTCGATCCACGGCTGCGCGGTCTCCACCGCGCGCACCACCACGGCGCGCAGGTCGAGCGCTTCCTTGCGCAACGAGATCTCGCCGCGCGTGATGCGCGACACCTCCAGCAGGTCGCCAACGAGGCGGGTCAGATGGGCCACCTGCCGCTCGATGACGTCCAGCATCCGGGCGCCCCGCCCCGGTGCGCCGCCCTCGCCGCCGGCGCGCAGCACGTGCAGCGCGTTGCTCACCGCGCCCAGCGGGTTGCGCAGCTCGTGGCCGAGCATGGCGAGGAACTCGTCCTTCCGGCGGTCGGCGTCGGCAAGCTGCTCGGCGCGCTCGCGCAGCTCGCCCTCCACCGCCGCCCGCCGCGACGCTTCGGCGCGCAGCTCGCGCTCCGACTGCTGCGACAGCTCGGCGCGCGCCCGCTCGGCGCGATCGCGCTCGGCGACGGCCGCGCCCAGGAACAGCCCCGTCACCGCCACGACACCCATGTAGGTCTGCAGCAGCACCAGCGCTTCGTGCGGCGGCACGGCGGCGAACGGCCCGGCGCCGGCGAGCGTGCCGCCGATCGCCACCGCCGAGGTGACGAAGGTGACGAGCGCCGCCCCGCGCGGCCCGCCGCGCAGCGCCGCCCACACCAGGAAGGGAAACGCCGCGTACTCGAGCGACGGGCCCGGCGCCAGGCCCGCCCGCGGCCGCGCCGCGAACACCAGCGCGCAGACGACGGCGCCGAGGGCGATGCCGGCCGACAGCTCGAGCGCCCGCCGCGGCGGCCAGCGCCCCTGCCCGGGAGCCAGCCAGGTGAGCAGCAGCGGCGCCGTCACCAGCGCGCCCATCGCATCGCCCAGCCACCAGATGCCCCACAACGCGCCGAAGCGCGACCACGCCTCGACGTGGCCGGCGCAGAGACTGGTGACGCCGACCGTCGCCGCCACCGTGGTGCTGACGCCGGCGGCGAGACCGACGAGGGCCAGCGCGTCGGCCATGCCGTCGAGACCGAGGCGGAAGCGGCGCCCCTGCTGGAGCAGCCACCTGCCGACGAGGGCCTCGAGCGTGTTGCCGGCGGCGATCCCCATCGCCACCAGCAGCGGCTCGTTGGCGGTGAGGTTGGCGAGCAGCGCGCCGAGGGCGATGCCCGGCCACACCCGCGGCCCGAGCAGCAGCACGGCGGCGAGCGCGAAGCCGGTGGCCGGCCACACCGGCGAAACCTGCTCGGCGAGGAAGGCCATGCTCAGGCCTAGCTTGGCGACGCCGAAGTAGACCGCCGCCACCACCAGCAGCAGCACCCAGTAGGCGGGGCCGCGGCTCCAGCGCTCGCGCGGCGGAGGGTCGGACGTGGTCATGTGGGCAGGGCCGGGCGGCGCCCAGAGCGTACCCCGGTTGCGACCCCGGCGCTGGCACGGGTATCGCAGCAGAAGCCGCGGATATCAGCGGGCGCCCCAGCAAGTCAGGCGGCCGTTCGTAGGAAAGGAGCTTCACATGGGACTGTTCTCGGAAAGACACGACGACGACGCCGAGCGTGAGGCGACGCGGCGCCATCGCGACGCTCAGCAGCGGCTCGCGGACGCCCGCGGTCGCCAACTCGAACGCCAGGGCTCGGGCCTCTCCTCGCCGAGCACCCATTCCGGCTATCCGGAAAGCAGCTGGCGCAAAGAGTTCGACCTCTACGTGGTGAAGAAGGGGGACACCCTCGCCACCATCTCGCGCCAGGTCTACGGCGACACCAACCAGTGGCACCGCATCCAGCAGGCCAACCCGATCGTGCTCAAGAACCCCGAGCTGGTCCACTCGGGTCTGGTGCTGCGCATCCCCAAGGGCGACGGCAAGCCGCTCGCCTGACGGCCATACGACGGCGCTCCCGCTCGCTGCGATCGGAGCGCCGTCGGACTCAAACCGACGCACGTTGACGCCGCGCGGAAGGCGCGGCGCAATGTGTCTTGGCGCCGCGCGAATGCGCGGCGCGAGGCGTTCAGGCGGCGGCGCCTTCGGTGGCCGCCGGCGCCGCATCGTGGTGGCGCGCTAGCCGCAGCGGGTCGAGCAGCTCGCCGTTCGGACCCGCCGCCACCGCCACCAGCTCGCGCGGCGGCTCCTTCAGGTCCCACACCACCCCGACAGTCGCGAGCGCGCGCAGCACGTAGTAGGTCACGTCGACCTCCCACCAGAAGAACCCCTGACGCGTCGACGCCTTGTAGTAGTGGTGGTTGTTGTGCCACCCCTCGCCGAGCGTGATCAGTGCGAGCACCCAACTGTTGCGGCTGTCGTCGGTGGTGCGGAAGCGGCGGCGCCCGAACATGTGGGTGAGGCTGTTGATGGCGAACGTCGCGTGCCAGGTGAGCACGGTGCTGAAGAAGAAGCCCCAGAAGAGCCAGGGCGCGCCGCCGATGGCGTAGAGCGCGATGGCGAGCAGCACGCCGGGCAGGGCGTGCCAGCGGTCGAGCCACACCAGCTCGGGATAGCGCGCCAGGTCGCCGACGCGCTCGTAGTTGGTCTCGTCGTTGGCTTCGTCGAGCACCCAGCCGACGTGGGCGCGCAGGAAACCCAAGAGGCCCGGCGAATGGAGGTCGCCGTGCTGGTCGCTGTGACGGTGGTGGTGGCGGTGATGCGCCGCCCACCAGAGCGCGCCGCGCTGCAGCGACAGCGCGCCGAGCACCGCCAGCACGTACTGGAACGCGCGGCTGGTCTTGAAGGTGCGGTGCGAGAAGTAGCGGTGGAAGCCGCCGGTGATGGCGAACATCTTGAGCAGGTAGAGGCCGAGGCAGAGCGCCACCAGCGACCAGCGGAAGGGGACGAAGAAGATCCCCAGCGCGGCGAGGTGGGAGAGCACGAAGGGGATGCTCGACCACTTGAAGGTGATGGGAGCCGACTCCGCGGCGGGCGATGCGAGGATCTCGCTCATGTGCGTCATTGTCAGCCGCGCCGGCGCGGCGCGGCGTCAGCGCTCGGTCAGTCGTCTGTCATGGAACTGTCCCCTCGCGGCAGTCGGTTAGCATCGACGCGTGAAGCGCAAGCGCCGCTCGC
This sequence comes from Thermoanaerobaculia bacterium, assembly GCA_036005845.1. GTDB lineage: Bacteria > Acidobacteriota > Thermoanaerobaculia > Multivoradales > JAIOJS01 > DASYQD01. The sequence goes on from DASYQD010000059.1 coordinate 92,577, forward strand.
CCATCGTCGCGGCCTACGTGCTGTCGCTCATCGTCACCATCGCGCTCTTGGTGGTGTGGGTGGTCTACATCGTGCGCTCGGTGGCGCGCATCCACACCATGGCCGGCCGCGTCGGTGTCGGCGGCGAGAACAGCCACTGGATCGTGCTCGCCGTCGGCTGCGTGCTCTTCTTCCTCTTGATCGCCGGCTTGACGTGGCAGCTCGCGCAGGCGCTGGCGGCGCGCCGCTATTCGCTCAAGCAGGAAGAGTTCGTCTCCAACGTCACTCACGAGCTGAAGACGCCGCTCGCCGCCATCAAGCTCCACGCGCAGACGCTGCGTGAAGGCGGCCTGCAGCCGGCGCAGCAGGCGCGCTCGCTCGACTTGGTGCTGCAACAGGCCGACCGCATGGCGCGGCTGGTCGACGACGTGCTCGAGAGCAGCCGCCAGCTCGCCCGCAAGCGGCCGCTCGCCCTGCAGCCGCTCGACGTCGCCGAGTTCTTCACTGGCTACTTCGCCGAGGCGAGCCCGCGCGTCGAGGCGCAGGGCGTCCACCTCGCCTGGCAGCTCGACTCGCGGGCGCGCGTGCTGGCCGCGTCCGAGGCGCTCGACCGGGTGATGAACAACCTGCTCGACAACGCGGCGCGCTTCTCGCACAAGGGCGGCGAGGTGCGCTGCCGCGTCGCCGACGAGGACGGCCAGGTGCGCATCGTCGTCGAGGACGACGGCGTCGGCATCCCGCGCCACGAGCTGGAGCACGTCTTCGACCGCTTCTACCAGGCCGGCAACGTGCGCGACGGGCGGCGCCGCGGCACCGGCCTCGGCCTCGCCATCGTCGCCGGCCTGGTGCAGGAGATGCGCGGCCGCGTGCGCGCACGGTCGCAGGAAGGACAGCCGGGCACCACCTTCGTCGTCGAGCTGCCGAAGCTGGAGACCGCATGAGCCGCATCCTCGTCGTCGAGGACGAAGAGGCGATCGCCGAGGGGCTGTTGCTCAACCTCGGGCGCAAGGGACACGAAGGCGAGCTGGCGCGCGACGGCGCCGAGGCGCTGCGACGCGCGCGCGACGGCGGCTGGGACTTGATCCTCCTCGACGTGCGGCTGCCCGAGGTGGACGGCTTCGAGGTGGTGCGCCGGCTGCGCGACGCCGGCGACCTGACGCCGATCCTCATGCTCACGGCGCGCGACCAGCCGGACGACAAGGTCTACGGCCTCAAGCTCGGCGCCGACGACTACCTGGTGAAGCCCTTCGACCTCGGCGAGCTGCTGGCGCGGGTGGAGAGCCTGCTGCGGCGGCGGGCGTGGACGAACGGTGGCGCCACGGCCGCGGGCGAGCGCGCAGGGCAGCGCGGCGAAAGCACGGGCAGCGCGAGTGCGCCGGCCGGGCGCTTCGGCGCGCCGGCAGTCGCCGCGGCGCCGGCGACGCCGCAGCGCCTCGACTTCGGCGACTACTGGGTCGACTTCTCCACCTACGAAGCGAAGACGCGCTCCGGCATCGTCCAGCTCTCGCAGAAGGAGATCGCCGTGCTGCGCGTCTTCGCGGCGCGCCCCGGCCAGGTGGTGACGCGGCGCGAGCTGCTGGCGACCGTATGGGAGCTGCCCCACCACCCCAACACCCGCGTCGTCGACAACGTCATCGTCGCGCTTCGCAAGTCCTTCGAAGACAGCGCCTGGCGCCCGCGCCACATCCTCTCCGTGCGCGGCGTCGGCTATCGCTTCGTGCCATAGCGGCTCTCACGCCTATACTGCCTCATGCAAGCACTCGCCTTTTGGAAGGCCGTCGCCGTGGACGAAGCCAACCTGTTGGAGCGGTTTCGAGCCCTGCTCGAAGACAACGGCATCGAGTACTGCGTCGTCGGCGGCCAGGCGGTCAATGCCTACGCGGAGCCGCTCGTCAGTCTCGATCTCGACGTCGCAGTGGGCGATGCGGATCGCGAGCGCTTCCTCGATCTCGCCGAGGCGGCCGGGCTCCGAGCTGAGCATTTCCCGCACAGCGTCAACCTGTCGCACGCCGACTCCGACCTCCGCATCCAGATCCAGACCGATCCACGCTACGGCGACTTTCCGCGGCGGGCGCAGCGTCGAAGCGTGCTCGGCTTGGACCTGCTCGTGGCCGGCCTCGAGGACGTGGTCCGCGGCAAGGTGTGGGCGGCCCAGGACCCTTCGCGGCGAGCGAGCAAGCACCTCAAAGATCTCGCCGACCTGGCGCGGTTGGCCGAAGCGCATCCCGGCGTTCGCGAGCTGATCCCGGTCGAGCTGTTGGAACGCCTCCAATAGCGGCGACGGTGCGGACGCCTCACGACGATCCGTCGCGGCGCGCCGACGGGCCGTCGCTTCCGCCGCTGCCGATCGATCCGCATCTGCCGCGGCTCGTGGCGGCGGTGCGCGAAGGCAACGTGGTGCTGGTGGCGCCGCCGGGCGCCGGCAAGACGACGCGGCTGCCGCCGGCGTTGCTGGCGGGCGGCGTGGCGGGCGAGAACGGGAAGGTGGTGATGCTGGAGCCGCGGCGGGTGGCGGCGCGGGCGGCGGCGCGGCGCATCGCCGCCGAGCAGGAGTGGGAGCTGGGAGGCGAGGTGGGCTTTCAGGTCCGCTTCGAACGCGTGGCCGGCGCACGCACGCGGCTGCTCGTCGTCACCGAGGGCGTGCTCGTGCGCGTGCTGCAGGGCGACCCGTTTCTCGACGGCATCGCCGTGCTGGTCTTCGACGAGCTGCACGAGCGCAGCCTCGATGCCGACCTGTCGCTGGCGATGGCGCGGCGCACGCAACGCGAGGCGCGCCCCGACCTGCGCATCGTCGCCATGTCGGCGACGCTCGACGCCGGGCCGATCGCGGCCTACCTCGAAGCGGCGTTCGAGCAGGTCGAAGGCCGCGCCCATCCGGTGACGGTGAGCTACCTCGAGCGCCCGGACTCGCGACAGCTTCCGGCGCTCGCCGCCTGGGGTGTTCGGCAGGCGCTCGCTGCCACCGACGGCGGCGTGCTGGTGTTTCTGCCCGGCGCTGGCGAGATCGAACGGACGGCGGCGCTGCTCGCTGCCGAGAGAACAGGCGCTCCGGACGTGCCGGTGATGCCGCTCCACGGCTCGCTGTCCGACGCGGCGCAGGACGCGGCGTTGCGGCCGGAGCCGCGGCGCAGGATCGTGCTCGCCACCAACCTCGCCGAGACCTCGCTCACCGTGCCGGGCATCGGCGCCGTCGTCGACAGCGGTTTCGCGCGCGTGCTCCGTTTCGATGCCGGCGCGGGGCTCGACCGGCTCGAGTCGACGCGCATCTCGGCGTCATCGGCCGAGCAGCGCGCCGGCCGCGCCGGCCGCGAGGGACCGGGCGTTTGCCTGCGATTGTGGACCGCGGCCGAGGGGCGAACGCTGCAGGCGCGCGAAGCGCCCGAGGTGCAACGCGTCGACCTCGCCGGCGCCGTGCTGCAGCTCCGTGCCTGGGGCGAGCGCGACGTCACCGCGTTTCCGTGGCTCGAGCCGCCGCTGCCCGAGGCGCTGGCGCGCGCCGAGGCATTGCTACGCGATCTCGGCGCGGTGGTAGACGGCCAGCTCACGCCCGACGGCGAGGCGATGGCCGCGCTGCCGCTGCACCCGCGGCTCGCGCGGCTGGTGCTCGAAGGCCATCGGCGCGGACATCTCGACGGCGCCGCGCTGCTCGCCGCGCTGCTCGCGGAGCGCGACCCGTTTCGCCGTCCGACACGATCGCGTGAGGAAGGTGACGGCCCGGCGGTGCCGCCCTGCGACTCCGATGCACTGGCGCGCGTCGAGCTGCTGCGCGGCGCCGCCCGCGGCGGCGGTGCGCGCTCGACGCCGTACGGTGAGATCACCGCGGGCGCCGCGCGGCGCCTCCTTCAAGCGGCGGATCAAGTCTCCACGTTCGCACGCCGCGCGATGAGACGGCCGGAGCCGACTGAGAAGGCAAGAGATCTCGGCACCGGCACGACTTCACCGCCACCGGCCCACGTGGACGAAGCCGAAGCCCTCGGCCGCGCGCTGCTCGCGGCCTTTCCCGATCGTCTCGCGCGCCGACGCGCTTCCGGCGATGCGCGCGGAGTGATGGCGGGCGGCCGTGGAGTGCGCCTCGGTCCCGAGAGCGGCGTGCAGCGTGCCGAGCTCTTCCTCTGTCTCGAACTCGACGCCGGCCGCCGCGGCGAGCGAGCGGAAGCCCGCGTGCGCATCGCGTCGGCCATCGAGCTCGACTGGCTGCCGGAGCCCGAGCTCGCCAACGAGGAAGTCGTGCACTACGACGCCGCCCGCGATCGCGTCGTGGCGCGGCGGCGCGTTCGCTACCGCGACCTCGTCGTCGCGGACAGCGAGGTCCCGGTGCACGACGAAGCGGCCGCCGCGGCAGCGCTGGCGGCCGCCGCGGATAGCGACCTGCGGTCGGCGCTCGGCCTCGACGACGACGAGGTCGCCGGCTTCCTCTCCCGCGTCCACTTCCTTCGTCAGTGGCGCCCCGATCTCGCGCTGCCCGCTTTCGACGACGAGCAGATCGCGGCGCTGCTGCCGGCGCTCGCCGCCGGCCGCCGCTCGCTCGCCGAGCTGCGCCGCGCGCCGGTGCTGGAGTCGCTGCGCGGCATGGTGACTCCGGCGCAGCTCGCCGCGCTCGAACGCGAGGCGCCCGAACGACTCGCGGTGCCGTCGGGCAGCCGCATCAGCCTGCTCTACGAGGACGGCCGGCCGCCGGTGCTCGCGGCGCGCATTCAAGAACTGTTCGGGCTCGCCGAGACGCCGCGTCTCGCCGGCGGCCGCGTGCCGGTGCTCGTCCACCTGCTGGCGCCCAACGGCCGGCCGCAGCAGGTCACCGACGACCTCGCGAGCTTCTGGCGCAGCACCTACCCGCAGGTGCGCAAGGAGCTGCGCGCGCGCTACCCGCGGCACGCATGGCCGGAAGACCCGACCACCGCTGTCGCCGAGCGCCGACCGAAGCGGCGCTGACGGACCACCCAGGAACCACCTGTAAGTACATCTGTGCTAGCGTATGCATCGTGGCGGCGGCGGTCGCACGCTTTCTCCTCGGTGATTTGGAGTTCGCCTGGGACATGGAGAAGGCGCGATCCAACATCGAGCGGCACGGCGTCTCTTTCGAGGAGGCAGCGACCACTTGGCTCGATCCGCTGGCGATCGAGCGCCGTGATGAGGACCACTCCACAGAGGAAGAACGCTGGCTGCGGATCGGAACCAGCCTGCGCGGCGCACTGCTCGTGGTTTGGTCGACCGAACGCGGCGCGTTGCGGAGGCCAGTCATCCGGATCATCGGCGCACGTCGCGCGAATCGAAAGGAGCGAGAGCTGCATGAGTCGTAGCCGATCCAAGGCGACTTCCGACGCTCTGCCGGACGACGTCTCCCGCCTGCGTGGCTGGCGGCCGGCGCGACAGGTGGTGGACGTCACCAAGACCAAGCTGCCCACCCGCCGCATCACCATCAACCTCGATACGGACCTCGTCGCGATCTTCAAGACTGAGGCGCTGCAAGGCGGTCCGCCTTACCAGGTGGCCATCAACCAAGCGCTGCGCAGTTACCTGCGGGAGCGAGAACGCTCGCGGCACGAGCGCGCCGCAGCCATCGTCCTCGATGCCCTGGACGACGAAGCGGTGCGGCAGAAGCTGCGAGCGATGCGCTGATGTCGTTTGGATGACGGCTCGTCCTCGCGGAGTGACGGACGAACGCAACTCCAGTCGCCGCTCGCGTCGGCTCCCACGAGGGCGCGACTTCACGCTCACTGTCGACGGCAAGCCTGTGGACGTCGGGTACTTCAGTGAGGTGCGCGACGGTCGCTCCCTGGCACCGGCCGTCGAGGCCGCCGGTCCCGCAACTGCCGTCGCCGGCAACGCCGGCATACGCCCGATGTCGGCAGCCGGTGCCGGCACGCACTACCTCGTCTTCGTCGATGCCTACTTCGCGATCGGCGCCCGCGTATGGCGGCACGCTCTTCCGCCAGGCGAGCGTCGCCGCCGCCTCGGGCGCCATGCGCGCCTTCGCCGATCCGCCGGGGCGCAAGGTGCTGCTGCTGCTCGCCGGCGGCTGGCCCTACTCGGTGCGCAACTACGTGACCGGCGGCAACGGCATGCCGCGCGCGGAGCTGCCCGAGGGCGACTACCTGCTGCGCCCGCTGACCGACACCGCCAACCTGCTCGGCTACACCATCTACCCCGTCGACGTGCCGGGTGCGCAGGGAAACTCCGGCGCCGACGCCGAAGCGACGGCGCCGTCGCTCGCCGGCTCCGCCCTGTCGAACGAGATCGAGACCGAGAGCAGCCTCGTCTACCTGGCGCGCGAGACCGGTGGCCGCGCGCTGCTCGACGGCCAGCGCGCGACGGCGCTCGCCGACGTCAGCGACGACACGCGCTCGTTCTACTGGTTGGGCTTCGTGCCGAGCTGGCAGGGCGATGATCGGTCGCACAAGCTCGGGGTCGAAGTGCGGCGGCCGGGTCTGAGGGTGCGCTCGCGCACCGGCTTCCTCGACCTCTCGCGCCAGGCGGAGACTTCGATGCGGCTCGAGAGCGCGCTGCTGCTCGGCAGCTATGCCGGCGCGCTGCCGATGCCGGTGCGCGTCGGCGAGCCCAAGCGGCTGCGCCGCGGCGAGCTCGAGGTGCCGGTGACCCTGCAGCTCCCCGTCGAGCTGATGACGATGGTGCCGGTCGACGGCAAGTACGCCGCGAAGCTCGAGCTGCGCTTCGCCGCCACCTCCGAGCACGGCGGCGCCTCGGAGATGCCGGTCATCCCCATCGAGCTGTCGACCGACGAGCCGCCGGCGCCCGGCAAGTTCGTGCGCCACGATCTGACGATCAAGCTGCACGGCCACGCCGACCACCTCGTCGTCGCCGCCTACGATCCGCTCACCGATCGCATGGCGACCGCCGAAGCCGACATCGCGGTGAAGTGAATGCGCACGCGCGAGCGCCCGTGGCTCGCGCGCCACGACGGCCAACTCGCGCTGACATAATCCACGTCCCGCGCCGCGGCCGCCCGCGGCGCCCATCTGGACCACCTCGAACGCCACGGACGTGGGAGGGAGTGAGCGATGGCCGTACGCAATGCCGAAGCCGCCTGGGAAGGCTCGTTGAAGGAAGGCAAGGGGACGATGCGCCTGGGCAGCGGGGCGTGGGAGGGGCCGTTCTCGTTCTCCACCCGCTTCGAGGACGCAGCGGGCACCAACCCCGAAGAGCTCATCGGCGCCGCCCTCGCCGGCTGCTTCTCGATGGCCCTCGGCGCCGGCCTCGGCCGTGGCGGCTTCACGCCGAAACGGATTGCGACGAAAGCGCGCGTGCACATCGAGAAGGTCGAGGGCGGCTTCGGCGTGACGAAGATCGAGCTGACCACCGATGCCGAGGTGCCGGGCATCGACGAAGCGGCATTCAAGCAGGCCGTCGAGACCACCAAGGCCACCTGCCCGATCTCGAAGGCCATCGGCGCGGTGCCGATCACTGTCGAGTCGACGCTGCGCGGCTAGCGCAGGTCGAGCGCGCTCAGTCCGCGGCGTCGGCGCGCAACAGCTCCCAGGCGCGCTCGACGTGGCGCGCCTCGGTGCGCGCCTGGCCGATGCAGAGGCGCAACGTCAGTTTGCCGTCGAGCTTGGTGTGGGTAAGGTAGGCCTCGCCCGAGGCGTTGACGCGGTCGAGGATGCGCTGGTTCATCGCGTCACCGCCACGGTGGCGGAAGCAGACGAGGTTGAGTGGCACCGGGGCGGCGAGCTCCCACTCCGCGTCGGCTGCAACCCACGAGGCGAAGCGCTGCGCCAGGGCGACGTGGTTGCGCACCATCGCGCGCAGCCCTTCGAGCCCGTACCAGCGCAGCACGAACCAGAGCTTGAGGGCGCGAAAGCGGCGGCCGAGCTGTACGTGCCAGTCGCGGTAGTCGATCACCGCGCCGCTCTCGCTGGCGGTGTTGCGCAGGTACTCGGGAAGGATCGACAGCGCCGCGAGCAGCGGCCGGCGGTTGCGCACCCAGAAGGCGCTGCAATCGAAGGTGGTGAGCATCCACTTGTGCGGGTTGAAGCAGTAGCTGTCGGCATCCTCGACGCCGTCGTGGATCCAGCGCAGCTCGGGGCAGAGCGCGGCGGTGCCGCTCATCGCGGCGTCGACGTGCAGCCACAGATCCTCGCGACGGCAGATCTCGGCGATCGCCGGCACCGGGTCGATGGCTTCTGACGACGTCGAGCCCACGGTGGCGACGACGCAGCTCGGCCGTTTGCCGGCGGCGCGGTCGGCGGCGATCGCGACCGCGAGATCGTTGGGCTTCATCGCGAACGCCGAGTCCACCGCGACCGCGCGCAAGTTCTCGCGGCCGATGCCGGCGATGGCGACGCCCTTCTCCACCGACGAGTGCGTCTGCGTCGAGCAGTAGACGGTCACGTTGCCGTCGACGCCGCGCGCGTTGCCGGCGCCGTCCGTCGTGCGCTCGCGCGCCGCGAGGATCGCGCACAGTACCGCCGACGAGGCGGTGTCCTGGATGACGCCACCGCCCGGGCCGTCGGATCGAAACGCCGCCGGCAGGCCGAGCGCCTCGACGAGCCAATCCATGACGTGCGTCTCGAGCTCGGTGCACGCCGGGCTGGTGCTCCACAACATGCCTTGCACGCCGAGACCCGCCGACAGCAGCTCGCCGAGGATCGCCGGTCCCGAGCCGTTGCTCGGGAAGTAGGCGAAGAACCCCGGCGACTGCCAGTGCGTAATGCCCGGCATGACGATGCGGTCGACGTCGCCGAGCATCGCCGCGAACGGCTCGCCCTGCTCCGGCGGGTGTGGCGGGAGCTGCGCGCGCACCTCGCCCGGCGCGACGCGCGACAGCACCGGCAGCTCCTCCACCCGCTCCATATAGCGGGCGATCCACTCCACCACCTCGACACCGTGGCGGCGGAACTCGTCGGGCGTCATGTGAGGCACCATCGCGGCCTGCAGCTCGACGTCTTGCATGCGCCTACCGTAACGCACCGCCCGCGCCCCGCGATCATCGAGATCGCTTCGCTGCGCTCGCGATGACTATCGAACCGTCATCGCGAGGAATGCAGCGACGAAACGATCTCGATGCATGTGGAGAACTCAGTAGCAGCGCGTGGGTCGAGCGTGCGGCATTCTCGGCTCAGTGCTGCCAGGCGTTGAGCGTGCCGCTCTCGAAGCCGTCGACGAGCAGCGTCGGCAGCGGCGCGAAGGTCGCGGTCACGCCAGCGTCGGCGTTCATCGTCACGCTGCAGGCGCCGTTGGCCGAGCAGGCGCCCGACCACGCGCTCAGCCGCCAACCCGCCGCGGGCGTCGCGACGAGCCCGACCATGGTGCCGTTGGGGTAGGTCCCGCTGCAGTCGCCGGGGCAGGCGATCTGCGAGGCGGTGACCGAGCCGCTGCCGTTGACCGTTACCGTCAGCGTGCGGTCGGGGTTGGCGTTGGCAAAGGTCGCGGTGACGGTCTTGGCGCCGTTCATCGTCAGGTTGCAGCTGCCGGTGCCGGAGCAGTCGCCTGACCAGCCGGTGAAGTTCGATCCCGCTGCCGCGCTCGCCTGCAGCACGATCGCCGTGCCGCTCGTATAGCTGCCCGCGCAGTTGCCGGCGCAGGGCGCGCCGTTCGCCGTGCCGGAGATGCTGCCGCTGCCGAGGCCCGCCGTGTTGACGACCAGCGGGTAGCTCGTCCCGCTGCCGGCGAGCTGCACCCGCGCCAGCGTCGCGGTGCGCGCCGGCAGCGTGAGCGCGAAGCCGCTCGCCGTGCTGCTGATGCTCCCCGCCGCCGCGTAGCCGGTCGCGGAGAGCCGCCACAGCGCCACCGGACCGGTGACGCCGCCCGCGACGTTGATCGTCGCCGGCTGCGCCGCCGCGCTCTTGTTGACGAGCACGACGAACAGCTCGTTGCCCGCCGAGCGCACCGCGTAGCTGCCGACGCGGTCGACGTCGTTGGAGAGCGCGCGCACGCTGTCGCCGGCGACGCGGCCGCCGTTGCCGTCGTAGTTGCGGTAGAGGCGGTAGGCGTCCTCGGTGAGGCTGCCGCCCTCGGGTGCCAGCCAGCGCATCGCCATGTCGAGCCCTTCGCGGCCGAAGATGGCGAGCGCCTCGGTCTGCGCCAGCGCGCCGGAGAGCGTGTCGTCGCGCCCCCACTTGTACTCGGTGATGGCGAGCTTCATGTCGGGGCAGTACTGGTCGCGCCAGCCACGCAGGCGCGGGATGAGGTCGACGACGTCGGGCGTGCCGAGGGCGATCCAGGACTCCGAGGCCCAGTTGGGGTCGTAGAGCTCCTTGGTCGAGCGCAGGCGCAGGGCGATGCCGTCCTCGTCGTTCTCCATCGCCGGATCGCCCCAGGTGCCGGCGACGTCGTCGCCCTGCGGGTAGAAGTGGATGTCGAGCCAGTCGATCGGCAGGTCGCCGTTGGGCAGCCGGTTGGCGCACGACTGCTGCATGTACCAGGCGGGCCACGGCAGATTGCCGTGCGCGGCGCGGTCGGGGCCGCTGATGCAGAAGCCGTCGGCGGCGTCCTGGGCGGAGCTCCAGAGATCGCACCAGCCCCAGGTGTCGGGCCCCATCACCTCGGCGCCGGCGTCGCGCGACTTGATCTCGAGCGCGGCGGCGAGCCCCTTGCTCCACACCTCGTCGTAGGTCGCCGGCGTGGGCCGCACCGAAGAGCCCGGCGTGGCGCGCACGTCGCGGTGCGTGGAGTCCCACAGCATCGGCTCGTTGTCGAGGCCGTAGTAGCGGACGCCGCCGCCGGCCGCGGTGCCGTGCTCGCCGACGAGGTGCGAGACGAAGTCGCCGACGTGGGTATTCACGTCGACGGGGATCGAGGTGTCGGTGGGGTTGTTGCCGCGCACGTAACGGATGCCGGCAGGCTGGTTGGGCACCTGCGGACCGTTGACGTCGCAGCAGCGGACGCTGCCGCACATCTTGGTGTTGAGCGCCGGGTCGCACATGCCGTTGCCGTTATCGGCACAGCCGGGCTGCCCAGCGTTCCAGGCGCACTCGGTCTGCGTCTGCGGGCCGTACTTCGCCACCGAGAAGCCGGGCGTGCGGGCCGTCGACTTGGCGACGTGGTCGATCGGCACCGTCATCACCACCTCGGCGCCGGCGGCGAGCGAGGCGCTTGCCATGGCGTCGGCGGCGGCGCCGTTGCCCGCGCCGGTGTCGATGTTGAGGAAGAAGTAGTCGAAGGCGCGGTTGGAGGTGTCGAGCAGCCAGTTGTAGCGCGTCGTCGCGTTGCCGCCCCAGCGCGCCGCGGTGTAGAAGCCGGTCTGGAGCTGGGCGGCGCTCGGCGTGCCGTCGCCCCAGTTGGCGCCGAAGATGAGCGGCGAGATCGGGTGGCGGTCGAGGTCAGGCGAGACGGCGACGGTGATCGGGCCGGGGTCGGGCACGTCGGCGCCGACGAGCTCGACGTCGTCGAGGTAGACCGTCGGCTGGTTGGTGCCGGTAGGGTCCTGGAAGACGATGCCGTCGAAGCTCTGGTGGGCGCCGGTGTTGACGCCGAGCTCCGCCCAGGTCACCGCCCGCTGCGTCCAGCTCGCCGGCGCGGTGACGGTGAGCGAGCCGATCTCGGCGTTGTTGGAGTAGATGACGACGCGCACCTGCTGGCTGCCGCTGCCGCGGTGCCAGAAGCGCAGGGACGTGTAGTTGCTGAACGGCTGCGAGCTGTGGTGGAAGTAGAGGCCGTCCCAGACGTCGGCCTCCCAGGAGATCGCGTTGGGCGCGCTGTGCACCACCGCCGTCTGCGCCAGGTTGCGCGACGCCCAGCTCCAGTCCTGCCAGAGGTTCTGGAGCTGGTTGTCATAGACAGTCTGATTGGGCACCGGCGTGGCGTGCACGCCTGCTGCGAGGGCGAGCGCCGCGAGCGCGGTGAGCACGAAGACGCGCCAGGTCCGGAGCGTCGCGCGAGCGGGCTGGTTCGAGGACTGGTTCGAGGATTCGGGTCGCATGGGCCTCTCCAATGATCTCTTCACGCGATCGGTCTTGGCTGTAGCGGGTTTGACAGGCACGGCAGCGTTCGATCAACTAAGTCGCGCAAACCGTCCGGCGAGTGCGCCACAGCAGCCTCAAGCCACCGACGCGCGCCCGCCCCACTCATCACCCGGAGGGCCCTCCATGCTTCGACGCCAGCGCCTCGTCGTGTCGCGGCTCGCGTTTGCCGCCGCCGTCCTCGCCATCGCGCTCGTCGCCGCGCCCGCGGCACGTGCCGCCTACGACGAGAGCCTTTTCCAGGCCATGGACTTCCGCCTCGTCGGCCCCTTCCGCGGCGGGCGCTCGACCGCGGTCACCGGCGTGCCCGGCCAGCCGCGCACGTTCTACATGGGCTCGACCGGCGGCGGGGTGTGGAAGACGACCGACGGCGGCGCCAACTGGCGCAACGTCTCCGACCGCGTACAGGAGGAGAAGCCCTACGCGCCGGCGACGGTGATGGGCGACGTGGCGCCCGGCACCGCGCTCTCCGAGTTCTTCCACCAGCCGCCGCAGAAGGCGCCCGCCCCCACCCGCGAGCGCGCCGGCGACGCCTTCCGCACCGCCTCGGTGGGCGCCATCGCGGTGGCGCCGTCGGACCCCAACGTGATCTACGTCGGCATGGGCTCGGCCTGCCTGCGCGGCAACGTCTCGCCCGGCGACGGCGTCTACAAGTCGACCGACGCCGGCGAGACCTGGCACCGCGTCGGCCTCGCCGACACGCAGCACATCGCCAAGGTACGCATCCACCCCAAGGACCCCAACGTCGTCTACGTGGCGGCGCTCGGCCACGCCTTCGGCCCCAACGCCGAGCGCGGCGTCTTCCGCACCACCGACGGCGGGCGCAGCTGGCGCAAGGTGCTGTTCGTCAGCGACAAGGCGGGCGCTATCGACCTGGTGATGGACCCCAGCAACCCGCGCGTTCTCTACGCGGCGACTTACGAGGCGCTGCGCCAGCCGTGGACGGCGATCTCCGGCGGCCCCGGCAGCGGCATCTACAAGTCGATCGACGGCGGCGACACCTGGCGCAAGCTGAGCGAAGGCCTGCCGGAGGGCACGCTCGGCCGCATCGGTCTGGCGATCTCGCCCGTCAGCCCCAACCGCCTGTGGGCGCTCGTCGAGGCGAAGGAGAAGTGGGGCGTCTACCGGAGCGACGACGGCGGCCGCAGCTTCCGCCAGCTCAGCTCCGACCGCAACCTCATCCAGCGCGCCTGGTACTACACCCACATCTTCGCCGACCCCAAGGACGCGAGCACGGTCTACGTCCTCAACACCTCGATGTTCCGCAGCGAGGACGGCGGCAAGAACTTCACCCCCATCCGCACGCCGCACGGCGACAACCACGACCTGTGGATCTCTCCCGACGATCCGCAGACGATGATCGAGAGCAACGACGGCGGCGCCAACATCACCTACAACGGCGGCCGCACCTGGACGCCGCAGAACACTCAGCCCACCGCCGAGATCTACCGCGTCACCGTCGACGACCAGTTCCCCTACTGGATGTACGGCGGCCAGCAGGACAACACCGCGGTGGCGATCCCCAGCCGCACCACGGACGGCAACGTCGACCGCCAGCACTGGTACATCCCCGGCGGCTGCGAGAGCGCCTACGTCGCGGTCAAGCCCGGCGACCCCAACATCACTTACGCCGGCTGCTACGGCGGCAGCATCGGCCGCTACGACCGGCAGCTCGGCCACGAGGAGGAGATCACGCCCTGGCCGCAGGCGGCGGTGGGCCAGCAGGCGAAGGACCTGCGCTACCGCTTCCAGTGGAACCAGCCGATCCGCGTCTCGACGCACGACCCGAAGGTGCTCTACACGACGTCGCAGGTCGTCCACCGCACGCGCGACGAGGGCAAGACCTGGGAGGTCATCAGCCCCGACCTGACGCGCAACGACCCGAGCAAGCAGGGCTACGCCGGCGGGCCGATCACGCTCGACAACACCGGCGTCGAGGTCTACGACACGATCTTCGCCTTCGAGGAGTCGCCGCTCACCGCCGGCGAGCTGTGGGCGGGCAGCGACGACGGCCTGGTGCACGTCTCGCGCGACGACGGCGCGCACTGGAGCGACGTGACGCCGAAGGGCCTGCCGCAGTGGGCGACCATCAACGCCATCGACGTCTCGCGCGTGCACGCCGGCCGCGCCTACGTGGCGGCGCACAACTACCGCCTCGACGACCGCAAGCCCTACATCTTCCGCACCGACGACTGGGGCAAGACCTGGACGTCGCTCGCCGACGGCAGGAACGGCATCCCCGCCGACCACTGGATCCGCGTCGTGCGCGAGGACCCCGAGCATCCCGACCTGCTCTTCGCCGGCAGCGAGTTCGGGCTCTACGTCTCGTTCGACGCCGGCAGGAGCTGGCAGCGCTTCCAGCTCGACCTGCCGACGGCGCCGGTGGCCGACCTCGCCGTCAAGGACGGCGACCTCGCCATCGCCACCCACGGCCGCTCCTTCTGGGTGCTCGACGACATCTCGCCGCTGCGGCAGATGACGGCCGAGATCGCCAAGTCGTCGCGCTACCTGTTCGCGCCGCGGCCGGCGGTGCGCGTCTTCAACCGCGGCGGCGGCGGTGGCGGCGGCGGCGGCAACCAGGCCGCCGGCGAGAACCCGGCGTACGGCGCAACGATCTTCTACCTGCTGCCCGAGAACCTCGAGGGCGACGGCAAGACGGAGGTGAAGCTCGAGATCCTCGACGCCGCGGGCAAGGCGATCCGCACGCTCTCCAGCCAGAAGGAGGAGCCGGCGGCACCGAGTCCGTTCCTGCGCTTCTTCCCCGAGCTGGCGCGGCCGCACAAGATCGCCGCCAAGCAGGGCCTCAACCGCTACGACTGGGACCTGCAGCTCCCCGACGCCTTCGTGGTGCAGGACGCGGTGCTCTGGGGCAGCACCGACGGGCCGGTGGTGCCGCCTGGCAAGTACCAGGTCAAGCTCACGGTCGGCGACTGGTCGAGCACGCAGCCGCTCGAGGTGCGGCCCGACCCGCGCAAGCAGGTGGCGCCCGACGCCTTCGCGGCGCAGTATCGCGTCGCGAAGACGGCGTGGGAACAGCTCTCGCGCACCCATCGCGCCATTCAGCGGCTGCGCGACGTGCGCACGCAGGTAGAAGGATTGTCGAAGCGGATGAAGGATGCAGGGATGGGCGACAACGTCGCCGACGCCGCCAAGGCGCTCAACGCCAAGCTCGATGCCATCGAGAACAAGCTCCACCAGCCGAAGTCGCAGGCGAGCCAGGACATCCTCAACTTCCCGCCGCAGCTCGATGACCAGATCGCCAACCTCATCGGCGTCGTCTCCTCGGCGGAGGGCGCGCCCAACCAGCCCACCGAAGAACGCCTCGCCGAGCTGCAGGGGCAGCTCGACAAAGACCTCGCCGAGCTCGACCAGGTGCTGAACACGGATCTGCCGGCTTTCGAGAAGCTGGTGCGCGACAAGCAGGCGCCGGTGGTGATCGTGCCCAAGGAGCCGGCGGCGCCCGGAGGCTCGCGCTAGCCGCTGGCCCTGCGATTGCAGTCCGCGGTGGATGGCGGATCGCACCGGTCCGCCCATCCACTCGACCACGGAGGCAGCAATGCAGCTCGACGTTCAGCACGACCCAGATGCCAGCCGTTTCCACGTGCCCCCCGAGGTCATCGACGGCGACGTCCAGCACAAGATGGCCAACATGGGCACCGTGCTCAGCTATCACCAGGTCGGACCGAAGGTCCTCGACTTCCGCAGCACCCTCGTGCCGCCGCACCTGCGCGGCAAGGGCGTCGGCACCGAGCTCGTCCGCAAGGCCCTCGACTGGGCCCGCCAGGAGGGCTATCAGGTCATCCCCTCCTGTCCGTTCGTGCGCACGGTCATCGACGACAACCCCGAGTACGCGGACCTCGTCGCGGACCAGGCCTAGCGCCGGCCTTCGTTGCGCGGGGCGTGGTCGTGGCGAATAATCGCGCGCCATGACCACGATCCGCGATTTCGTCGAGCACCACTACCGCCACTTCAACGCCGCGGTCGTGCGCGATGCCGCCCGCGCCTACGAAGCGCACTTGCAGCCGCGGGACGGCAAGCCAGGCGGCAAGATGATGGTGACGCTCGCCGGCGCGATGAGCACCGCGGAGCTCGGTCTCTCGCTCGCCGAGATGATCCGCCAGGACAAGGTGCACGCCATCACCTGCACCGGCGCCAATCTCGAAGAGGACGTCTTCAACCTCGTCGCCCACGACTTCTACGAGCGCCTGCCCCACTACCGCGGTCTCTCCGCCGAGGCCGAGGAGGACCTTCGCCAGCGCGGCATGAATCGCGTCACCGACACGGCGATCCCCGAGGAAGAGGCGATCCGCCGCATCGAGAACAAGATCGTCGAGCTGTGGAAGGACGCCGACGAGAAGGGCGAGCGCTGGCTGCCGCACCAGTACTTCTACCGCCTGCTCAACGACCGCACCCTCGCCGGCGATTACCAGATCGACCCCAAGGACTCCTGGCTGATCGCCGCCGCTGAGCGCAACCTGCCGCTCTTCGTGCCCGGCTGGGAGGACTCGACGCTGGGCAACATCTTCGTCGCCCACGTCGTCGCCGGCGACCTCTCGAGCTTCCTGCCGGTGCGCGCCGGCGTCGAGTACATGGCCGCGCTCATGGACTGGTACCGCGCCGAGACCGGCGCGCAGGGACAGGGCGCGTCGCTGCCAAGCGCCGGCGGCGAGAAGGCGCACGCGCGCACCAACCCGGAGTCGGGGCCCGTCGGCTTCTTCCAGATCGGCGGCGGCATCGCCGGCGACTTCCCCATCTGCGTCGTGCCGCTCATCCAGCAGGACCTGCAGGTCGACGTGCCGTTTTGGGGCTACTTCTGCCAGATCTCCGACAGCACGACGTCGTTCGGCAGCTACAGCGGCGCGGTGCCCAACGAGAAGATCTCCTGGGGGAAACTCGCCATCGACACGCCGAAGTTCGTCATCGAGAGCGACGCGACGATCGTGGCGCCGCTGATCTTCGGCTACCTGCTCGGCTGGTAGCCGCGGCCACCGGGCGCCAGGCTCAGCGGCCCTTGCCGACGACGCGGTCCATGTAGGCGCGGATCGAGGCGACCGCGTCGCCGCTCGCCCACTGAGCGCGGACCGCGGCGGCGGTCGCGGTCGCGGCCTCGACGCGTTCCATGGTCGGCGCGCGGAGCTGCTGCTTGGTGAGGCCGTAGGCGTTCGCGGGAATGGAGGCCTGCCCGGTGGCAACCGCGACGGCGCGGGCCAGCACCGCTTCGGCGGGCACCGCCTCGTCGACGAGGCCGTGGCGCGCCGCCTCCTCGCCGGAGTAGGTGCGGCCGGCCAACATGAGCACGTTGAGCTGCGACACCGGCGTAGCAAAACGCACCGTCTCGACGGCGATGGGCGGGAAGGCGACGCCGACGTGCAGCTCGGGGAGGCCGAGCTTGCCGGCTGCCAGCGACGCGACGCGGTAGTCGCAAGAGCAGGCGAGGATCCAGCCGCCGGCCATGGCGTGGCCGTTGATCGCGGCGACCGCCGGCCGCGGGAAGGTGAAGAGCCGCCGCAGCGTGGAGTCGAGGGCCGGCAGGAAGGAGTCGAGGTACGCAGTGCCGCCGTCGAGCACGCGATAGAGATCGACCCCGGCCGAGAAGATCGAGCCCGTGCCCGTGAGCACGATCGCTTGGCCGGCACGCTCGGCGGCCGCGAGCTCGTCCTCCAGCGCGCCGAGCAGCTCGACGTCGAGCGCGTTGGCCTTCTTGTGCCGCAGCTCGAGGATGGTGACCGGACCTTCGTCGCGCCGCTCGATCATGCGCTTGCCTCCACTGTCGTGGCGGGCGCAGCATACCGGCGCGCCGAAGCTCCCTACAATCGGCGCGATGAGCGGACCGGCGAGCGGCGCGCTGCCGCGCGTGCTCGATCTCCACTGCGGCATCGGCGGCTGCGCGGCGGCGCTGGAAGGGCGCGCGACGGTGACCGCGGCGATCGACGTCAACACGATCGCGCTCGGCGTCTATCGCCACAACTTCGCGCACCGCACCGCCGCGCGCGCCATCGAGTCGCTGCGCACGGACGATCCGCTACTCCGCGGCGCCGACCTCTGGTGGATGTCGCCGCCCTGCCAGCCCTACACGCGGCGCGGCAAGGGCCGCGATCTCGACGACCCGCGCAGCCGCGGCTTCCTTCACCTGCTCGACTTGATCGAACGCCTGCGCCCGCCGGCGCTGGCGCTCGAGAACGTGCCCGAAATGCGCGGCTCGCAGGCGCACGCGCGGCTGCGCGAAGTGCTCGACCATGCCGGCTACGCCGTCGCCGAACGTATGCTCTGCCCCACCGAGCTCGGCGTGCCCAACCGCCGGCGGCGCTTCTACCTCGTCGCAAGCCGCGAGAGACTCCGCGGCTGGACAGCGCCGTTCGAAGATCCTGCGAGCACCTCTGAAGCGAACGCCTCTGTAGCCACTGCGCTGGTCGCCTCGTCAGCAGCCGCAACCGAGAGTTCCATCGCTCCGCTCCCGCCGCTCGCTGCGTACGTCGACAGCCACGACGCGGCCGAGCTCCGCGTCTCCGCGGAGCTTTTCGAGCGCTACGCCCACGCCGTCGATGTCGTCGACGCCGATGATCCCGGCGCGATCGCGTCAACCTTTACCGCGGCCTACGGCCGCTCGCCCGTGCGAGCCGGCTCCTATCTTCGCCGCAACGGGATCGTGCGCCGCTTCTCTCCGCGCGAGATCCTGCGCCTCCTCGGCTTCCCTGCCACCTACGAGCTGCCGACCGATCTGCCGCTCGCCAACGCCTGGCGCCTCGTCGGCAACAGCCTCTCGGTGCCCGCAGTGCGCGAAGTGCTTTCGGCACTGCTCCAGTAAACAGCTCCGACTGCTCACAGTAGAGTCAGCCAATGGACTTCGCGGCCGTGCTGTCAGCGATCGCCGCGGACATGGACCGCCACGAGCTGCGCTACGCCGTCGTGGGCGGTATCGCGTTGGCCGGCCTTGGCATGCCGCGCACCACGATCGACCTCGACATCGTCACCGATGCCGAAGCTCAAGCGCACGTCGTCGCCTTCCTCGAGGGCCTCGGGTTCGAAACGGTTCATCGCTCCGCCGCGTATTCGAACCACCTCCACCGCGAGCCCGCCCTCGGGCGAGTCGACGTCGTCTACGTGCGCCGCGACACCGCGGAGCAGCTCTTCGCTTCCGTTCAGCGCGTTCCGGGGCCTGGCGGTCTCGACATGCCCGTGCCGGCGGCAGAGCACTTGGTCGCGATGAAGGTGCTGGCGATGAAGAACGATCCGCGGCGAGAGCCTCAAGAGCTCGTCGACATCCGCTTCCTGCTAGCCCGTCCGGACGTGGATCGAGAACAGGTGCGAGAATACTTCCTGCGTCACGGCCTGCTGAAACAGCTTCACGATGTCGAACGCGATCTCTAAGAGCCCAGCCCCGCTGCTCGACCTGGAGCGCGACCTGCCCACCACGGCAACCGACGTCGCGGCTCTGCGCCGCCTGCGGGGGACGCTCCCGCCGGGACTGGAAGACGTGGCAAGCCAGTTCCCGTTGGACTTGGTGACCTTGCTCGCGAAGCGACCCACCAGCGAAGGGTGGGAGCCTTTCACGCTCTGATCGAGCGCTTCGATCAGCCGGCGCCCGCGAGCTCGCTGGCGCGCCGCGCCGCTCCCCAGAGAGCGGTGTCGGGGCGGGTGAGGATCTGCACCGGCACCTGCTCGACGAAGGGCGACAGGCGGCCCTTGGCGAGGAAGGCGCGCAGGAAGCTGCCGTCGGCGAGCTTCTTCGCCAGCCGCACGGACACGCCGCCACCGAGGTAGACGCCGCCGTGCGCGCCGCCGACGAGGGCGAGGTCGCCGGCGTAGGCGCCGTACGCCGAGGCGAAGAGGTCGAGCACACGCACGCAGATGGCGCAGGTGCCTTCGAGGCCGGCTTCGGCGATCGCCTTGCCGGCATCCTCGCCGGCGTCGATATTGGCCGCCACCTCGGCCGACGGTGCGATCTGGCCGCGGTCGAGCAGGAAGTCGTAGAGGTTGCGCAGCCCCATGCCGGAGACGACGCGCTCGACGCTGACGCGGCCGCCGCAGCGCGGCGCGAGGAAGGCGCGCAACGCCCACTGCTCCTCGTCGCGCGCCGCCAGCTCGGCGTGGCCGCCTTCGGAAGGCACGGCGAGGATGCGCCCGCCCGAGCGCACCAGCAGCGCCACTCCCAGGCCCGTGCCGGCGCCGAGCAGCACCGCGTTGCCGGGCTCGTGCACCGCCCGCGGGTTGAGCTCGATGACGTCGTCCTGCGTGAGGGCGCTCATGCCGAGCGCCGTCGCCACCAGGTCGTTCACCAGCTCGACGGGAAAACGGAAGCGCTTCGCCAGCTCACCACCATCGGCTTCCCAGCCCAGGTTGGTGAGGTGCGCGCGGTTGTCGTCGACCGCGCCGGCGACACCGAAGCAGGCGGCGGCCACCGCCGGCGCGCCCTGCTCCGCGAGGAAGCGCTCGATCGCCGCGCCCAGCCCGCCCACCTCGCGCGACACGTAGCTTGCGTGCTGCGCCAACCGCGGCAGCTCGCCCGGCACCACTTGGAAGAGTGCCAGTCGAGCGCTGGTGCCGCCGATGTCGCCTGCTAAGACCTGCACTGCTCGCGGCCGAGGGCTACGCCCGAAGCGCGGCGCGGGCGGGGGCGCCCCCTGCCCCTGGAGGGGCAGGGGGACGGGGGGTTAGGGGGGAGGTCATCCAGTCACGCGCCGTGGAAAACGAGAGTGCGCGCGCCGATCTGGATCACGTCGCCGTCGCGCAGCACGTGCTCGGGCGAGCGCTCGCCGTTTACGTAAATGCCGTTCTCGGAGCCGAGGTCGCGCAGCAGGTAGCCGCGCGGGCCGGGCACCACTTCGGCATGGTGGCGTGAGATCGCCTCGTCGAGCAAGTGCACGAGGTTGTCCGAGGCGCGGCCGATCGAGGTGCGGCCCAGCGCCAGCGCGTGCTCGCGGCCGGAGGCGCCGTTTTCCATTTCGACGAAGCGCGGCCGCGCCAGGATGCGCGTGGCGCCTGACAGCTCGTCCTCCTCGAAGCTCACGGAGGCCTGCGGCGGCACCGGCGGCAGGTCGTAGGTGCCGGTGGGAGCCTCATGGATATCGTCGCCGGCATGCGGATCGGCGACGTCGATGTCGTCGTCCGGCGAAGGCCCGTCGAGCGCAGTGGCGTCGCCGGATATCTCAGCGGCGTCGAGGCGCTTCGTGCTACCGAAGTCGTACCCGCCGTGCGGCGGCGGCACGGGCGGCGGCGTCACCGCGGCTTCGACGTCGGCGACGATGGGCGCCATCGCTGCACCGGCAGACTCGACGACCACCGGCGCCGGCGGCGGCGCGAAGGGCTCCTCCACCGCCGGGTCGTCGAGCGCTTCGGTGGAGATCGCCGTGATCACCGCGTCCTGATCGCCCGGCGCGCGCGCGGCGGCGGCATCGTTCGGCGGCGCGCCGGTGACGAGGACCGGCTCGGCCTGCGTCTCCTCGAGCTCCTCCGGCGAACGGCAGGCGCCGAGGAAGCGCTCGCGCAACGTCTCCACTTCGGCGAGCTCGCCCTCGCGCGCGCTCACCCTCTCGCTGCAGTCGGCGGCGCGGCGCTCGTACTCGCCGGCGGCGAACTCGCCCAGGCCGTTGCGGAACTCGACCTCCTCCTTCTCGAGCTGTGCGTCGTCGCGCGCGTGCAGCAGCTCGCCGCGCAGCGACTGCAGCTTGGCGTACTCGCGACGGGCGCGCTCGAGCAGCGGCCGCGCTTCCTGCCGCAACGCGTCGAGACGGCCGCGGTAGTCACCGCGTACGCGCTCGAAGACGACTTCGGAGACGCCTTCACGGCGCTCCGTCATCAGCCGCAGCCGGTCCTCGAGCACGTCCTGATCGCGCTTGATGCGCGTCAGGTCCTCGATGGCGCCGGTGTCGATCTCTCCGATCCGCTCGAGCATGGCGGCACCTCCGCGGCGAAAGACTGCGATTCTAACGCTGGGCCGCGGCGGCGGGCTGCCGCGCCGCGTCCACGTGCCCGGCGTAGCCGAGCGCGTCGAGCTGTGCCGCCAGCTCGGCGTCGAGCGGCGCCTGGCCGGCGCTGCCGCGCGGCTGTGGCCGGAACGCGAGCAGCTCGTGCGCCAAGTCGCGGACGGTCGTGGCCTGCAAGTGCGCCAGGTCGCGCCGCTGACCGGGGTCGGCGCCGAGGTCGAAGAGCTCGAGCCGCACCGGCCGCACACCGCGGAGCTGAAAGCCGTGGCAGATCGCGTCGCGGGCGCTGGAGCCCTCCGGCGGGCTGCAGCCGTCCACCTGCAGCCGCACGCGACCCGGCGCCGCGAGGTTCAGGCGCACCGGTGTCCAGTCGACGTCGATGGGCAGCGTGCGCTCGACGCCGCCCGGCTCGCGCGCCCGCAGCACGCGCGGCTCGCCGAAAGCGCGCGCCTCGAACGCGAGGCTGCCGCCGGCGGCATCGAAGGCGAGACTGCGTCCCTGCCACGCCTCCGCGGGCGGGTCGAAGAGGAGCAGGCTGCGAAAGGTGTTGCCGTCGCGGCGGTAGAGCGCCCGCTCGCCGGCCTCACCCTCGGCCCAGGCCGTGCCGTCTTTGCCGCTCGCGCGTCTGCCGACGAACCGCGCCAGGCTGCGGCCGCTCGGCCGCGCCCTCACTCGCAGACCGGCGAGCTCGTAGAGCGTCGGCGCCAGGTCCACGAGCTGCACCAGCGACTGGTGGCGCACGGCCTGCCGGCGCCGCGGGTGGATCACGAGCAATGGCACCCGCAGCACCTCGCGATAGAGCTGCGTGTGGTGGAAGCGGCCGTGCTCGCGCAGCTCCTCGCCATGGTCGGCGGTGACGATCACCGTCGTGTCGCGGTCCAGATCGAGCCGCGCCAGCTCGCCGAAGAAGCCGCGCAACGTCTCGTCGGTCTCGCGGATGCCGGCGTCGTAGAGCGCGCTCACGTACTCGACCGCCGCCGGCGACAGCTCCTGCTCGCGCGCGTTGGCGGCGTTGAGCGCCGCGGGCGTTCCCGGGATCGCATCCGGCGGCGGCTCGCCGGGCCAGAACGGCACGCGATAACGCTCGGGCGCGTCGTACGGGCTGTGTACCGCGTAGGTGTGGAGGAAGAGCAGGAAGCGCGCGCCGGCAGGCAGGCCGGAGAGGAACTCGACGCCGCGCGCGAAGGTGCGCTGGAGCTGCCTGCTGCCCGCCTTGTCGTGCGCGCGGAAGGAGTCGAAGCCGCGGCGGAAGCCGTAACGGCCGCTGACGTAGCCGCCCTCGGTGAAGCCGGCGGTGTGGAAACCGGCGCGGTGGAAGACCTCGGGAAAGCTCTCGATCTCCGGTGCCAGCACGGCGTTGGCGGTGACGACGCCGTGCTCGCGCGGATAGAGCCCGGTGAACATCGACATGTGCGACACCAGCGTGCTCGGGTACTGCGCATACGCCTGCTCGAAGAGCGTCGCCCGCTTCGCCAGCTCGTCGAGGAAGGGGCTCGTCGGCCGCGGGTAGCCGTAGCAGCCGAGGTGGTCGGCGCGCAGCGTGTCGATCGAGATGACGACGTAGCCGCGGGTGGGCGGCGGCGCGGTGGAAGCGGTGGGTACGGCGGAGACCGCTGGCGGCGACTGGCCGCAACCGAGCGCGGCGGCCGCGAGCGTCGTGACCACCGCCGCGAGCGCACGCCATGGCCACGGCATCGCTGGATGGTAGCTCACGGGTCGACTCACTCGACCCAGGGCGCGCGGACTGGCCGCAGAGCGATCGCGCCCGCTACTGAACGTGCGTGCGGATCAGCACCCTCTGCCTGTGAGCCCGCAACATCAGCTCTGCCGTCGGAGTTCGGCGCCCATCCCAAGCAGGAGCACCAGAGGCGGGAAGCCCTTCTACCAGACTCCAGCGGCAAGTCGTCGTCGCCCCCGGCCGACCGTCGTTCGTGAGTGCGCCAACATCGATCCGACCCAGCGCCATTATGATTGTGATAGATGGCGACTGAACAGCCGCAAGACGCACCAATGAACCCCAGGTTGACGCGACCATCTGCTCTCGCCACGAGATGCAGCCTCGTCATCGCCTCGGCTATCCACAGGTCGGTCGCGCAGGCCGCCTCTGGCACGCCAAGCGGTGCTCTGCTCGGGCAACATCGAACGTTGAGACTCACCCAAGGAGGTGACAGATGTCTGGAGGAGGAGGAGGCGGCGGCGGTTTTTCCGCACCCCCGGCAGGACCGTGCCAGAACCTAGTTGTCGAGACCGCAATCCAGTCGCCTGATCCACGGATTGTGCCGCACTTGACCCAAGGGCAAGTCTTAGATGTACGCCTAGAAGCCCAGGGCACTGCTCCCACAGTCTTTCTCTACTACAACGATCAGCGTGCCGGAACCTTGGTTTTCACTGGCTTGCCCCGCTTGATCCAGTGCTTACAAGATGGCTACGACTTCGCGGCAACCGTAATGAGGGTTAGCGGCCCGGACTGCCAGGTGCGAGTCCATCCAGCATGACCAGAGGAGCCGTCACGGTGGTGGGTGGCGTCTATGCAGAGGTTGTTCGAAGCCCGCCTCGATACGAACTTTTTGGCAGCGGAGGCCGTGGCGCCGCCGTCTTGAGCGCCCTTGGTTGTGAGGTCGAACTGTTAACCGCCATCGACACGAAGACACGCGAGCTCTTCGAGCCCATGGCGACTGGATTCCGCTTTGTCCTGAGAGCGACTGACGTCCCTATCACTACCCAGTTCGTCTACGAGCATCCGCTCGGAGCCCCGCGGACCAGGCCGCTACTGATTCCTCAGCTCTCTCCCGGAGCCCTGACCGTCCAGGCCGACGATGTTCTTCTCTTCGGAATGCTCGAAGGGACGCCCCGCGTAACAGGACGCCGCATTGTCTACGATCCCCAAGACCCCCTTTCTCCTAAGTGGCTTGACGACACGGATTCACGTGCAGCGCAAGTTACGTATGTCTTGAATCTTACCGAGGGCCGCCTCCTCACCGGCCAAGAGGCTCCCCACGCGATCGTCGCGTCTGTTCTCGCGAAGCCGAACGTTTCGGCGTGTGCACTGAAGCTCGGACCGCGCGGAGCCCTTGTTGGAGACCGAAAGGGACAAGTCGAGCACATCCCTTGCTATCGCACCGAGAGAGTGTGGCCCGTTGGATCAGGTGACATCTTCGCCGGTGCCGTGGCATGGGGAATCTTTCAAGATCAGACGATCTTCACGTCCGCAAGCGCCGCCTCCCGGGCAGTCGCGCTCTATGCCAATTCCCAAGCCATTCCAAGCCAAGCCGATTTGCTAACGGGTGACAGCTTTCCGTTCGAAGAAGTTCAGATCAAGGATCTCTCAACACGCCCCCGAATCTACCTCGGAGGGCCCTTCTTCACGATTCAGGACCACTGGCTAGTAGAGGAGGCGAGATCAATCCTTCAGGGAATGGGCCTACAAGTGTTCTCTCCTCTTCATGATGTTGGCGAGGGAAATGCCGAGCAGGTCGCGCCTAGAGACTTGCAGGCCATTCGCGATTCATCCTTGGTCTTCGCCCTCTTAGAGAGTCTCGATCCGGGAACCCTATTCGAGGTGGGCTTCGCCCGTGCCCTCGATCGTCCAGTTATCGCTTACGTCGGGCAAGTACCTGAAGGGCATCTAAAGATGGTGACTGGCTCTGGGTGCAAGACCGAACGAGATCTAACGACGGCGCTCTACGAGGCCGCCTGGAACGCCCTTGAAATATGAGCATTCTCCTCCTTTCTGGGGGCTATGATTCAACCGCAATCGCGTGGCGAGAGCGACCCAATCTCGCCTTGACATTTGACTACGGACAGACCCCTGCGGCTGGCGAAATCAGAGCGTCGAGGGCAATCTGTTCAGAACTCGGGATCGCTCACGAGATCATCGCGGCCGATCTCCGGCCTCTCGGCTCAGGCGACTTGGCAGGCCGCTCGGCTCTCGACATATCGCCATCGCCCGAATGGTGGCCCTACCGGAACCAGATGCTGCTTACCTTCGCAGCCATGCGCGCCTTGCAGCTAGGAGAGAGACGACTGATAATAGGGACAGTCTCAACTGACGCCTTTCACGGCGACGGGCAACAGCATTTCTTCGCAACCTTTAATGACCTACTCCTTTGCCAAGAGGGCGACCTGCGTGTGGAAACGCCTGCCATTGAGCTCACGACCCAGGCATTAATTCGCGACACCGGGACTCCGCGTCGGCTGTTGGCATGGTGCCATTCCTGCCATGTGGCCGAGTGGGCGTGTGGCCAGTGCCGCGGCTGCCTAAAGGCTCTGGCTGTTCGTCAGGACCTCGGCTATGGGAATTCGTGAGCTTCCGCCCCCGCGACCCCGCTTCACTCACCTTCCCTATCAGAGATTCGTTTTCCCTCAAACGACTGACGAACGATTGATTCCGCAACTCCCTTTGAACGCCGACCTCGGCGACACGGTTCTCCGGCGGCGATCAGGGTCTGAGTTCGGTTCAATCGGGACAGCCCAGCTCGAGGCGTTGCTAGCGTTCTCCTTGGCGCCGCGTTCGATAGCCGCTGATGGACAGCGAGAATATCGGCCGGTACCGTCTGCAGGAGCAATTCACGCGATCCACCTTGTTGTCGCCGCCGGATCCAACTGGCAGGTTTTTCTCCCGCGGACTCACTCTCTTCGGGGGCTTCAGGTGGACGAAGCCATAGCGCGCGATCTCTGGCGGGAGATTGGCAACCTTAAGGATCCAGGCAAAGGAAGTCTCCTGCTGCTACTGGCCGAACATGGCGCCTACGTCGCTGCGTACGAGAATCCAGAGACTCTGATTCTTCGCGAGACTGGGTGCATCCAAGCGCATCTCGGCTTGGTCGCCGAGGGCCTGCATCTTTCTTACCGGATCCTCGGGGCCACCGGCGAACCGTGGGCCTCGAGGCTACTGACTGGCGCAGAGGGACTTTTCATGGGAGTTGGAACTGCGCTCGTGGGATCGCGCTAGTTGGCTTGTCGCAAGCCTACCGCAGCTCCTCATTTCCGCCCAAATCAGAGCATCCAAGTGTGCGGGTCGCACCTCTAAACCTCTAGCCCAGCGCAAAAACCGCGCCTCTAATGCCTCATACATAGAGGGTAGCCAAGTAGTCCTCTTGAAGACACCTGCGAGCGCTCCGGCTCGCATGACATGTATATCGAGGATCGCCACATCATCGGCGTCAAGCCAATTGCGCGCGATCCATGAGCTGGTCTTCCAGCCAATTCCAGGAAGCCTTCTCAACCAAGCCCTAAGGACGCGGCCGGTCTCCTCGGGCGGCGGCTCTTGGGCGGCCAACCGTATGGCGGCAGATAGGTACCGAGCCTTCTGCCCCGGAAAGCGATAGTGGACTCTCCGACCGTCAGCCAGCACTAGTGGCTGCCGCAACAGAGCCTCAAGCACCTCTGGACCCGCAGTTGCGCCGAGATATCCGTTGTCCCGGACCAGGGCAAAGGCCGCAAGACCGACTTCAGCTGGTATTCCGTATCCTCCAAGCAGACAGGCTGCGATCTCCTCACCAATGGTCGTACCAAGGCGAGCCACGCAGTGCCCACCCGAACGCGAACGAGCCGTCGCCGCCCAGAAAGCTGATGTGAATGGTTGGTCCGCACGGCCCCATGCGACGTCAGCGATCACTTCGTCATCAGGATCCGGCAACGAGAAGCAAGTGACCTCACCGCTCGCAGAGATCTGCCGAAGCCATTGCATCAGCGCGGTACCGTCAGACGCTCGAGAAAGCTCCGGATGGCGCCTTGCTCAGGTGGAGAAAGTCGCGCGAGGCGTTGCCTAATTCGCTCTAATCGGCGGCGAATGATTTCTCGTTCGCGATAGTTGCTGCCGAGAAA
>DASYQD010000060.1:0-73579 GCA_036005845.1 Thermoanaerobaculia bacterium
TTTCCTGGCTCGATAGCGACTCCTTCCCAAGGGCCTCGGCGACCCTGGCCATCTCCATCGGGCTGGTGTCCTTCCATTCGAGGAAGTGGACCGCCTGCGATGTGAACGTGCCGGCTCGGGCCTCATCGAAGCACGTGGCGATGACGAACTGGTTTGTGTGGAAGAGCCGCTCGTTGCCCTCGTTGCCTTCGGTCCAGGTGCGCTGATTGGCGTACCGTTGAAGCTGGTCGATGGCTTGGTCGATGGGCGAGGCGATCCCGGGGCTCTTGCACTCGACGACGACGAGCGGTATGCCGTTGCAGAACAGCACAATGTCCGGCGTGACGTACTTCTTCGCCTGACCGCCGGGCTCATCCACCCGGAACTGGTTGATGGCCCGGAAGGTGTTGTTCTCGGGGCGGTCCCAGTCGACGAAGTGAACCGTGCGCCCCCGCCTCTGGTCCCAGCCTTCGACCCCATCGACCACAGTGCCCTTGAGCAGCAGCGTCGTACTCTCTTGGTTCGCCTCCAAGAGCTTCGAGGTCCCGATCCTTTGAAGGGCGTTGATCGCTTGGTCGATACGTCCCTCGTCCAGCCACTCGTTGCCGTTGTCGTCAAGGTTGATCCGGCGGAGCGCCTTTCGCAGGTCGTCGAGGACAAGGACCTCTCGGAAGCTGGTGCGTCCCGTGGCGGTCGGGTCCTCCACGTTGCCGGTGTTGTACTTCCAGAGATGGCGGCCCTCGGCGTCCTGCATCCGCACGAGTTGATCGAGGAATCGCTGTTCGACGACCTCTTGCTCGGGGCCGCTGGCCATCAGGCAGGCTCCTTCGGGACCCCGACTCGGACCCTTCCGGTGAGGAGATCGTTCATCAGGCCGTGCTTCAGCATGCGGAGCTTCTCGGCATCGGCCTGCTCACGCTGTTCTCGGCGGGACGCCGCAGCAGCGGCTGCGAGAATCGCCTCTTGCTCCTCCGGCAACGGGCGAGCTATCGGGACCCGACACAGCCCTACTTGGTTGATGCTGGTCTGGTTCGAGGGGTTGGCGTTCGCAACTACGTGCCGCCTCACTCGCGAGTCCCGAAGCCAGTGGAACAATAGCTCGCTGCGGATCACGGCGGTGTCTACCTTGAGCCGCATCATGTTCGACTCGTAGACGGCAGGCTCGGGTGGCGGCGGTACAAGAACCGGCTGTCCAACCCCTTCCACCGTGGCGAAGACCCGAGACACCAACACGTTCCCTTCCACGAGTCCCCAATTGTTCATCTCGGAAGCCGATGCCGCTGCCCGTCGAGCGAGGGAGTAGTCAATCGACTTCGACGCCGTGAACGCAGTCTGGCCGACCATGAGTGCTCCAGCGCCAATTGCACTTGCCGGCTTGTAAAGGCCGTTCTGCGGCGACCGCAGCAGACACTCGCCCAGCGCTTTGATGTCCCACGCCTTCGGAATCCGCCCGAGCGGCGACTCCTTGAACTGCTCTGGGTGCCGCTCGGGGTCGCGAAGCTCGCCGTGCTTGTCTAAGCCCCGGGTCAGGAGGTCGTGGAGCAGCCCAAGCTTCATCTGGCCGAGCTTGGCGATGACCTCCTCGGTCTTGCGGATCGCGTCGTCAAGGGTGTCGAGGATCTCGGCGATGCGCATCTGCTCGCGGCGGGGAGGAACCAGCAGGCAGAGTTGGCGAAGATGCGACTCGCCGATGTGGATTACCGAGCTTCCTTGCCCCATCCGAGACTTGAACCGCTGCGCCCTCGCCGAGTTGACTGCGTAGCCCGTGAAGACTGGGTCGAGGTGCCTGTTCGGATGGAAGATGATCGTGTCAGCGCCAGCACATGCCGGCCCGGATCCGCAGAAGACGGCGGCCTTGCCAATCTCCTCGTGCGTCTCGCCGGACCCAGCGAAGATCACGTCCCCGGCCCGCAGCGGCGTATACATGCCCGCCATGTCGGGGACAACGAACGTAGTGATCTCACGAATCACGAAGTCGTGCTTTGTGTACAGGTCACCGTAGCGAACGCAGGGGACTCCAGTCGGGCGCTCGTCCGCCTTCGTCCCGCCGCGCCCCCGCTCAAAGCCTCCGAGATCTCCGAGAGGCGCTTCTCTCCATCCGCTAGCGGGAGCTCTATTGGACATAGCCAAGCTCCTTCAGGAACCCATCGAGCCGAGCCTTGGCGGCGTCCCTCTCTCCTTCGATGTTTCGCAAGGTCACGCGGTACTTGCTCCACCAGCTTTCGACGGCGGCAACGACCGCCTGTCGGTGGCCGGCGATCCTGCGGTCCAGCTCCCGCCTCAGCTCGTGATGGAGCACGTCGAGGACGAGCTTTTGGGCGTCGTCGACCGACAGCTTCAGGCGAGCCTTCTCCAGCTTCTCCGTCACTTCCTGCTGGAGCGCCTTGAGCTTCTTCTTGGCAGCCGTCCGCTCCTTCTTGAGCGCTCTAATCTCGTCCTCAGACATCGGCTCGTCGTCGTCCGGGGCGGCCCCGTTCTCCTCGCCGTCCTCGGAGGTGGTCGCCTCGACCTCCGTCAGCTTGCCTTCCAACTCAGCGACCTGGGCTTCGGCCTCGGCGATCCGCTCCCGCAGGTCGGGGATGAGTGCGTCGTAGATCTTCGAGGTGAAGGGCAGCGTGATCGCCGCCTTGTCGTCGAGCCCGGCGGTGATCGTGACGACCCAGCCTTCGACCAGACCAATAAAACCTCGGGCAGCGAGGGCCTTGAGAGAGAACGCGACCTCACCCCACCAGGTCGCCACCGCACCCGCCACCTGGAAGCGGTCGAGGAGGCCGACCGGGACGAGGGCCTTTTCGAAGGACGCAAGCACCTCCGCCCGTAGGGCCATCAGCCGCTTCGTCTTGGGGAGGTTGACGATGCCTCGGCGCTGCTCCGCCCACCACTTGTCGCCGGCGTCGATAAGCCGCTTCTCCCGAGCCTTGACTGCCTTGTCCGTTTCGATCTGGTCTCTGATGGCGCCAATGCGGCTGAGATCGGACTTGAAGTCGAAGTAGCGGGCATCCCTCGCGACCAGCAGGTGCGCTGGATCGAAGCCGTGCGCCTGAAACAGCGCCGCCCTGTCGGTGACCTCGGCCCTGGGAATGCCGCCAAGGAGATGGGCACGAACGTCGTGCGGCTCCGGCGGCGGAGCGTTATCGGCGTAGCGCCGGATGTTGAGGTTGTAGTCGTACTCAGCCAGGACCGCATGCGAGACGACGGCGGCGAAGCCGTCAATCTCCTCGTAGCGCTCGTAGGCGCTCACGATCTTCTCGATGTGCTCCGGCTCCAGGTAGTTCTGCGCCCGACCCGCCCGGTACTCGGCATCGGCGTTGATGAACAGCACCTTGCCCCGCCGATCTTTCGGCTTCGCTCCCGGCGCTCGGAGGACGAGGATGCAGGCCGGGATGGTGGTGCCGTAGAAGAGGTTCGGGGCGAGACCGATCACGGCGTCGAGCAGGTCGTCCTTGATGAACCCCGTGCGGATGTCCTTCTCGGCTCCCCCGCGGAACAGGACGCCGTGGGGCATGACCGTGCAGACGATGCCGCCCTGGCGGAGCACGGCGACCATGTGCTGGACGAACATCAGGTCGGCCTTCTTGCCGGACTCCGGGCAGAAGCCGTAGGCAAAGCGCTCCTTGAACGGCATGCCATCCTGCTTGTAGTTCTGCGAGAACGGCGGGTTGGTGACCACCCGGTCGAAGCGCATCAGCTCGCCGCCCTGCTTGTGGAGCGGGTTGCCGAGCGTGTCGCCGTTCTGGATGTCGGCGTCGGCGATCCCGTGGAGGATCATGTTCATCTTCGAGATGGACCAGACGCCCCCGTTGTCCTCCTGCCCGTACAGGCCGATGTTCCTCGGGTTGCCGCCGTGTTCGGCAACGTATTCCGACGACAGGATCAACATGCCGCCCGAACCCGAGCACGGGTCGTAGACCTTCATTCCCTCGTCGGGCTTGACGAGCCGCACCATCATGCGCACCACCGCACGGGGCGTGTAAAACTCGCCGCCCTTCTTGCCGGCGGAGTCGGCGAACTCGCCGATGAGGTACTCGTAGGCGGCGCCGAGCAGGTCAGGAAACTCGAAGTCCTCGTTGCGGAGCCGATACTGGGAGAAGTGCTGGATCAGCTCCCGCAGCTTCTTGTCGGGCAGGCTGCTCTTGCCGATCTTCCTCGTGAAGTCGATGTGTTTGAGTACGTCGTCGAGGCCAGGGTTCTCGTCCTCCAGAGCGCCGAGGGCCTTGTTGAGCCCGTCACCGACGTTGTGATGCAGTTCGTCCCGCAGGTAGGCCCACCTGGCCCTCTCGGGGACGAAGAAGGCGTCGGAGTAGAACGATTTCGAGCTGGCACGCTTCTGGGCCTCACCCCGGCTCCGGCCCTTGGCAAGCTGCTCCTGGACGATGGCGTCCCGGCGCTGTTCAAACTCGTCGGAGCAGCGCTTTAGAAACAGCATCCCGAAGATGTACTCCTTGAACTCGGAGGCATCCATCTTGCCCCGGAGGATGTCGGCCGCCCCCAAGAGGTGCCGTTCGAGCTGTGCCAGCGTAAGTTTCCGCATCATCTTTGTGGCCCCGCCAAATTGCGTCCTGATGAGTGCCCCGACCTTTTGAAAGTGGCTCGAGCCACGGCATGGGCGAGTTCTCGATCTGACGTCATTTCGGCGGTTCCTGCATTCTCTAAGAGGTGGGACGGCGTCTCTTGGCTGGAGCGACGAGGAGCTGCCAGTCATCGAGAGTCGAGAGGCGAGGGTGAAGCGCGCTGATCCGCACCAGCTTCGCCTCTGCGATGTAGCCGCGCAAGGCCGCGATGATGGGCGTTCGGGAAATTCTAATCGAGAGCAAACCGCGGCCGGCGGACCGCGCTCACGCAGCCTTGCTAAGGTTGCGCGCCAGCTGTTTCTCGAGGTCGAGAGCTTCCTCGATCGCATGGCTCGCAAGGCTTGGATAGAGGGCGGCGATCTGGCCCGTCTCGAAGCCATGGCGCTCGAGGGCTGCGAGGGCTCGAGTCTCGACCCGCGTGCCTTCGACGTGCGGCGAGCCGGCCAGCTTGAGCGGAACGATGCGTAGGTGCGCGCGGGGAGCCTGGAGATCGGGGCCGCGCAGGCCCTCGACGGTGTCGAACGGGGCGACCACGTTGAGGAGGTCGCGGGCGACGGTCTGGCCGCCGGGCGTCCGGAGGGCTCTATCGGGCGAATCGAGCAGGACTTGGCCGTCGCGAGCTACCGCGACGAGCGGCCAGCCGTTCTCGAAGAGCTCGAGGTCCAGCGCATGGAGTGCCACCAATGCCCGGCCAACAGCGGGCATCGCGCTCGCCGGGATCTCGTGTCCCTCGCTGGTGCGCTTGGGCTGGCGGAGCCAGTAGATCGTGCGTAGCGCGAGGAGGTCTGTGTACGACCACAGCTTGACCCGCTCGGGCGAGATCGACGGCACCAGATAGCCCTTGCGGGCCCAGTAATGGACAGTTGACTTCGGCACGCCCGAGAGGGCGGCAGCGCGATTAGAGGGGTAGGCGCCGGCTGCGTGCATGTCTAGGAGTATAGGGCGGCAGACCCACCTACGAGCGAGCCGTTAGTCTCCAGTTCGTGACGACCGCGCCCCACCCATCCGCCGCCGAGCGCACCCTTCTCCGCCGGCGCTTGACGAGCCAGCACATCGCCCCGCCGCTTTCGCGCTCGCCCGTCGACCTCGTCCGCGCGATGGGCGCCGTGCAGGCGCAGGACTACGCGGGAGGACTGTGGGGCATCGGCCTGCGCGTCGAGGGTGCCGTCGAGGCCGACGTCGAACGCGCGATCGCCGACGCCACGCTGGTGCGCAGCTGGCCGATGCGGCGCACGCTCCACCTCGTCGCCGGCGAGGACTTGCGCTGGATGCTGCGTCTGCTGGCTCCGCGCCAGTTGGCGCTCAGCGCCGGCCGCCATCGCCAGCTCGGGCTCGCCGAGGGCGACTTCGCGCGTGCCCGGCGCATCCTCTCTCGCGCTCTTCGCGGCGGCCGGCGGCTCACCCGCGCCGCCGCCTACGACGCGCTGCGGCGCGGCGGCGTGGCGCCGGAGGGGCAGCGTGGCATCCACGTTCTCGCCGACCTCGCGCAGCAGGGGGTGCTCTGCTTCGGGCCGCGCGAGGGGCGACAGCCGACGTTCGTGCTGCTCGAGGAGTGGCTGCCGCCAGCCGCCGAGCCGTCGCGGGACGAGGCGCTCGCCACGCTCGCCGCGCGCTACTTCGGCGGGCACGGGCCGGCGACGCTGCAGGACTTCGTGTGGTGGAGCGGGTTGCGCGTCGCCGAGACCCGGCGTGCGATCGAGGCCGCCGGCGCGCGGTTGGCGGCGGATCGGCACAGCGAGGTGGCGCGCTATGCGAGCGCCGACGCACCGCCGCCGGTGCCAGCCCGACGCGTCACCGCGGCGCTGCTGCCGCCGTGGGACGAGTCGCTGGTGGGCTATCGCGATCGCTCGCTCGCCACGCGGGCGCTCGCGGCGGGCGACCCGAACGGGCTGGCGCTCATCGGCAAGCCGTTGGTGCTCGTCGACGGCACGGTGCGCGGCGCGTGGCGGCGCGAGCTGCGGGCGGAGGGGTTGCGCGTGACGATCGAGCTCTGGAGCGCGCTCACGGCTACCGAGCGACGGGCCGTGCGGAAGGCGGCGGCTCGCTACGGGAGCTTCCTCGCGCGCGAGGTGGAGATCGTCGGGCTCGGCGGCGACTGAGCGAGCGGCGAAGCTCGTGGTCCAGCGGGCATCCGCGAATATGGTCCTTGGCGGACGGCCGCGCGCCTCGTAGATTGCGCCGATGATCGTCCGTCCCCTCGGCGGCGGCTTCCAGCTCATCACCCAGCTCGACCATGCTCACCTGGCGCGGCGGATCATGGAGCGTTGCGTTCCGCTCGCCGCGCGGCCGCGGCGTGAGCCGATCCTGCTCGCCATCGCCGAGCACGACGGCGGCTGGGTGGAGATCGATGCCGCACCGAGCTTCGATGCGGCGAGCGGCGGTGTCGTCGACTTCGTCAAGGCGCCGCTTGCGGTCCGCCAGGGAGTGTGGCCGCGCGCCATCGCGCGCTTGGAGGGCGAGCCATGGGCGGCGGCCCTCGTCGCGCACCACGCGTGGTTCGTTTACGAGCGCTTCCGCACCGGCGCGGATCCCGAATGGTCGGCGTTCTTCACCGCGATGGCGGCGGCGCGCGACGAACAGCTGGCCGCGCTGGGCTCGACGCTCGACGAGCTGCTCGCGGACTATGCGTTCCTCCGTCTCGGCGACCTGATATCGCTCGCCTTCTGCAACCTCGCGCCCGAGCCGCTGCGCCACGAGGAGTGGACGGTGCGCCTCGCGGGCACGCGCGTCGTCGTCACCCCCGACGCCTTCGGGGGCGCCGTCGTTCCCTTCGCCATCCAGGCGCGCGAGATCCACGGCGGGCCGTTTCGCTCCGCCGCCGCGCTGCGCGCCGCCTTCGACGAGGCCGCCCCCACGACGCTGTCCGGCGAGGTCGGGGGCACCGCGGGCTGACAGCTCCGGCAAGGCCCA
The DNA here is from genome assembly GCA_036005845.1 of Thermoanaerobaculia bacterium. GTDB lineage: Bacteria > Acidobacteriota > Thermoanaerobaculia > Multivoradales > JAIOJS01 > DASYQD01. The sequence continues at coordinate 7,461 of DASYQD010000060.1, forward strand.
CGCCGCCTGCCGCGGTCCGGAGCACTCGACGCTGCAAGGTTGCAGTCGCGGATTCCGTCTGAGGTGGGTGGAGGTTCACCCATGCCATCATGGAGGTGCGGGCGATGGAGCGACACGTGGCCCTGGACGCGACGAAGCTCACCTACGACGACCTGCTGCTGTTCCCCGACGACGGCAAGCGGCACGAGCTCATCGACGGGGAGCACTTCATGACCCCGGCGCCGGGGACGGGCCACCAGTGGGTGGCGCAGCGTCTGAATGCGCTGCTCTACCAGTTCGTCGAGGCGAATGGGCTCGGGCGCGTCTACTTCGCGCCGCTAGACGTGGTGTTCACTCCCCACGACGTCGTCGAGCCCGACCTGCTGTTCGTGAGCAAGGCGCGCCTCGACATCATCACGGCACCCAACATCCAAGGCGCACCCGACTTGGCCGTGGAGATCCTCTCACCCACGAGCCGGCGCCACGACGAGGTGCGCAAGCTGGCTCTCTACGACCGCGCCGGCGTGGTCGAGTACTGGCTCGTGGATCCCGAGGCCGAGACGGTCAAGGTCTTCCGGCGCCAGGGCGCTCGCTTCGAACGGCCGGAGCTGCTCGCCGCGCGGGACGGCGATGTGCTGCGGACTCCCTTGCTATCGGGCCTAGGAATCCCGCTGGCTGCGATCTTCGCGCCGTAGCTCGGCGCGGCGAGGTGATCTGGCCACGTCGCGAGCGGTTCTTCCGCCGCCATCGCTGTCCGCCTAACGGTGGAGAGTGCTCACGCGCCCGGCTTCCCCTAGTATGGGCACTCACCCGCTCACCGTCCGAAGGGAGACCCACCGTGAAGCCATCCAGGCCAGTGCGACTGGCGATTGCCTGTCTGTTCCTCGTCCCGGCGCTCGCTGCCGCCCAGCCCGCGGCGACGAGCACCCCGACACCCGCTGCGATCACCAGCGCGCCGGCAGCGAGCGCTGCTCCGGCCGCGCCCGCGCCGGCGCCGACCACCGGAGCCGCCCGCTTCGACGCCGACGCCGCCACCGCCTCCTACATGGCCCGCCTCTCCCCGGAAGCGCGCGCCAAGTCGGACTCCTACTTCGAAGGCGGCTACTGGCTGCTGGTGTGGGACTTCCTGGTCGGCCTGCTGCTCGCCTGGTTGTTCCTGGGCACCGGGCTGTCGCGGTGGCTGCGCGACCGCTTCGAGCGCATGACGCGGTTCCGCTGGCTGCAGACCGCCCTCTACGCCGCTTCCTACATCGCCATCGCAACGCTGGTGCTGCTGCCCTGGAGCGCCTACGAGGGCTACTTCCGTGAGCACCAGTACGGCATGTCGAACCAGAATCTCGGCGCCTGGTTCGGCGAGCAGATGAAGGGGTTGGCGATCGGCCTGGTGCTCGGCACTCTCGCCGCGACCGCGATCTACGCCGTGTTGCGGCGGGCGCCGCGCACCTGGTGGCTGTGGGGAGCGCTGGTGATGATAGGCCTCGCCATGTTCGCGGTGGCGATCGCGCCGGTCTACGTGGAGCCGGTGTTCAACAAGTTCAAGCCGCTGCCCGACAGCCCACTCAAGCAGGAGATCCTGTCGCTGGCACGGGCGCAGGGGATCCCGGCCACCGACGTCTACGAGTTCGACGCCAGCAAGCAGACCAAGCGCATGAGCGCCCACGTCAGCGGCCTCCTGGGCACGACGCGGATCAGCATGAACGACAACCTGATGAACCGCGGCTCGCACGAGGAGATCAAGGCGGTGCTCGGCCACGAGATGGGGCACTACGTGCTCAACCACGTCTACAAAGGCATCACCTTCATCGGCATCCTGATCGTCGCCGGCTTCGCCTTCGTGCGCTGGTCGTTCGAGAAGCTGCGGGCCTCCTCGGCGGCGCGCTGGGGCATCCGCGACGTCGGCGACGTCGCCGGCATGCCGCTGTTGCTGTTCCTGCTGTCGGTCTACTTCTTCGTGCTGACGCCGGTCAACAACACGATCACGCGCACCATGGAGGCGGAGGCCGACAACTACGGCCTCAACGCTTCGCGCGAGCCGGATGGCTTCGCCCAGGCGGCGCTGCACCTGTCCGAGTACCGCAAGATGGAGCCGGGGCCGGTCGAGGAGTGGCTCTTCTACGATCATCCCAGCGGCTGGCACCGCATCCACCGCGCCATGGTGTGGAAGGCGGAGCACGTCAGCGACGCGGACATCGCGGCCTACGACGCCGCCCACCCCGCGGGCGCGGCAGGGTTTGCGTTGAGCCCGCCCGGCATCACCGCTGCGGCGCCGGCACCAGGTCGATGAGCGCCACCTCCGGCCGCGACCAGAACCTCACGCGCGGCGCGATTCCGCCCTCCATCCCGATGCCGCGGCTGACGTAGAGCGGGAAACCGAAGCCGTCGGCGTCGGGGTAGAGGCCGCGCTCGAAGCGCTTGCCGAAGCGCGAGAAGGTGATGATGGCGCCGTAGCCGGGGAGCGCCACCTGGCCGCCGTGGACGTGGCCGGCGCAGAAGAGGTCGAGGCGCCGCGCACGCTCGGGGGCGACGAGGTCGGGGAAGGGAGCGTGGTAGAGCACGATCGCGACGCCGTCCGCCGGCAACGAGCGGACCGCCGCGTCGACGAGCTCGGGGTGGTCGAAGGCGGCGCCGGCGACGTGCACGGTGACGCCGTCGACGTCGACGGTCGCGTGGTCGCCGTCGAGCTCGCGGGCGCCGGTGCCGGCGAAGCGCTCGCGGTCGCGGAAGAACCAGACGTCCCAGTTGCCCTTGACGGCGAAGGTGGGCGCGATGCGCGCCAGCTTGGCGAGAACCGCGCGGAAGACGGGCAAACCGGCGGGCGAGTTGGCGGCGTCGCCGGTGAAGACGATGAGGTCGGGGCGCAGGCCGGCAACGAGCGCCAGCAGCCGCTCTTCGAGTAGCGGCTTGGGGTCGGAGTGGATGTCGGAGAGGTGGACGATGCGCACGCCGCGATGCCCGGCCGGCACACGGGCTGTAGGCACGCGGGTCGTCGTCACCTCGAGCCACCGCGGCTCAATGAACCTTGCGTAGACGATGCACGCGATGCCGATCGCCGCGAGCGCCACGACCACGCGGCCGATGCGACTGACCGGCGCGCCTGCCGCGCCGAAGAAGCGCCGCAGCAAGACGATGGCGGCGGCGAGGAAGACGGCCGCGACGACGAGGACGAAGAGCGTGGCGACGAGCTCTTCGCCGGGCGGGCCTTGGGTGGCGGAATGCATCGGCGCGCATCATGTCGCGCGTCGCGCCTGCAAGGTTCGCGTGGAGTTGCCGAAACCACGCGTTCGGGCTTAGACTCTTCCCGGCGATCACCCGCGCCGAACCTCGGTCGGCCTTCCCCCAGCGAAGGCCCGCGACGAGGCAAAGGGGGGCATACTCCCGGGTCGGTGTCGACGAGCCCTGAACCACTGCCGGGGCCGCGCTGCTGGGGAGCCGTGATCTCGGCGCGTTCATGGGAGCTCGACAGATGCCCAAGCAGAAAGACCTCAAGCGGGTCGTGCGCAGGCGCATGCGCAAGACCGGCGAGTCGTATACCAGTGCCCGCGTGCACGTCCTCGGCAAGCGCGACGGCGGCGCGAAAAAGGCGAAGGTCGACTACGCGACGCTCGCCGGCATGAGCGACGAGGCGATCGCGGCGAAGACCGGCTGCACGTGGGAGAAGTGGGTGAACCACCTCGACTACTTCGGCGCCGCCGACAAGCCGCACCGCGAGATCGTCGATCACGTGCACGGGAAGTTCGGCATCCCGGGTTGGTGGGCGCAGACGGTCACGGTCGGCTACGAGCGCATCCGCGGCTTGCGCGCCATCGGCCAGCGCCGCAGCGGCTCGTACGAGACGACGAAGAGCAAGACGATCGCTGTGCCGCTCGAGCGGTTGTACGCCGCGTTCGCGGATGCCAAGGCGCGCAAGCGGTGGCTCGGCGACGTCGCGCTGGTGGTGCGGAAGGCCACCCCCGACAAGTCGATGCGCATCACCTGGGACGACGGCACCTCGGTCGAGGCCGGCTTCTTCGCCAAGGGTCCGGAAAAGAGCATGGTGGCGGTGGCGCACACCAAGCTGCCCGACAAGGCGCGCGCCGACGAGCTCAAGCGCTTCTGGAGCGCGCGGCTCGACGCCCTGGCGGCGCAGCTCGCGGAGTCCGGGGCGAAATAGCCGGGTGACGGGAACCCGCCCGCAGATCGCTGCGGGCGGGACCGCCGTCACTCGTTTGGGGACTTCGCCGCCCGCGCAAGGCTTCGGACGCCAATTCCGTCTGAATGGGCGGAGGAATGCCTATGGCATCATGGAGGAGCCGACGATGGTGCGAACAATGGCGGAGACCGCGACCAAGCTCACGTACGACGACTTCCTGCTCTTCCCGGATGACGGGATGCGGCACGAGCTCATCGACGGCGAGCACTACGTGAGCCCCTCGCCAAACCTGCGGCACCAGCGGTTGCTGGCGCGGCTCAACTTGCTCGTCGCGAACTTCGCCGTCGAGCGGCGCCTGGGCGAGGTCTTCTTCGCACCGTTCGACGTGGTGTTTACTCGCCACGACGTGGTGGAGCCGGACCTGCTTTTCGTCAGCAACGAAAGGAAGGCTATCCTCACCGCCCCGAACGTGCAGGGCGCGCCCGACCTCGTCGTCGAGGTGCTCTCACCGTCAAACCGCAGGCAGGACGAGGTGGTCAAGCGCTCGCTGTACGACCGCGGCGGCGTCAGCGAATATTGGATCGTCGATCCTGACGTGGAGACGATCAAGGTATTCCGGCGTGGCGAAGGAACGTTCGGGCGCGCGCTCCTGCTCAGTGCCCACGACGGCGACAAGCTCGTATCGCCGCTGTTCCCGGGTCTCGAGATCCCGCTCGCCGCTCTCTTCGCTGAGTAGGCGAACCGCGGACTAGCCCCACAGCTCGCGCGGCGGCGGGTGCAGGATCGCGCCTTCGTAGCGCATCGGCGGTTCGCGGTCGGTGCCTTGCAGCAGCGGACCGTCGAGATCGACGAAGCGGCAGTGCTGGGCGACGACGAAGGCAGGCGCCATCGCCAGCGAGGAGCCGAGCATGTTGCCCACCATCAGGCCGAGGTCGAGCTCGCGGCAGCGTTGCACGATACACAGCGCTTCGCTGAGGCCGCCGCACTTGTCGAGCTTGACGTTGACGAAGTCGTAGCGGCCGGCCAGCTCGTCGAGGCCGGCCGAAGTCTGGCTCGACTCGTCGGCGCAGAGCGGCACCGGCGCGTCCCAATCGACGAGCGCGGTGTCGGCACCGGCGGGCAGTGGCTGCTCGACGAGCGCGATGCGGTGGTCGACCAGCGCCGGCGCGATATCGGCGAGGAGGGCGGCATTCCATGAGCCGTTGGCGTCGACGAGCAGCTCCGCGTCGGGCCGCGCCGCGCGCACGGCGGCGACGCGGGCGGCGGGGTCGTCAGCGTCGAGCTTGAGCTTGAGCAGCGGATACTCCGCGGCGTGTCCGGCCGCGACCGCCATCGCCTCGGGGGCGTCGAGGCTGAGCGTGAACGCCGTCGTCACCGGCCGCGGCGCCATGTCGAGCAGGCTCCAGATCGTCCGCCGGGTGTGTTTGCATCGCAGGTCCCAGAACGCGCAGTCCAGCGCGTTGGCGGCGCCGCCGCCAGGCAGCTCCGCGACGATCGCGGCCAGCTCCTCGAACTGCGGCGCAGCATCGTCTAGGCGCTCGATCGCCGATCGCCGCGCTTCGATCTGCGCGCGCACGCTCTCGGCGGTCTCGCCCAGGTAGTCGACGCCGAGCGCCTCGCCGCGCCCGCGAGCTGTGCTGGTCTCTAGCGTGACCGTGACGGTGACGATGCTCTCGGTCGTCGAACCGGCGATGACGAACGGCTCGCGCAGCGGCCACTCGTCGAGATCGATGGACAGCTTCACGGAGGAAAGAGCGCGAGCAGCGCGTCGACGAGAGGGCCGACGCCGCCGCACAGCGGATCGACGCAGGGAAGGTCGGTGTCCGCGCACACCGCAGCGAGCGCGCTGTCTCGTTCGTTCTCGTCGAGGCTCGAGGTGTTGAGGCTGATGCCCAGCCACTCGACGTTCGGGTTGGTCAGCGCCGCAGCTTCGCGGTAGCGGCGCAACGCTTCGGCCAACAGGGGAATCGGGAAGTCGGGGTATTCGTCGATCGTCGCGCGGCCCGCCTCGTGGCAAAGGACGAGCAGGTCGGGCTGCGTGCCGTGGACGAGGCCGAGCGTGACGCCGGCATAGGCGGGGTGGAAGAGCGAGCCCTGGCCTTCGACGACGTCCCAGTGCTCCGGCGCCGCGTCGGGCGACAGTGCCTCGGCGGCCCCGGCGACGAAGTCGCTCACTACGGCGTCGATGGGGATGCCGCTGCCGGCGATGAGGATGCCGGTCTGGCCCGTGGCGCGGAACGTGGCGTCGACGCCGCGGGCACGCAGCTCGCGGGCGAGGGCGAGCGCCGTGTACTTCTTGCCGACGCAGCAGTCGGTGCCGACGGTGAGCAGGCGGCGGCCGCTGCGGCGGCGGCCGCTCGCCAGCGGGATCCGCGTTGGCGGCACACGGACGTCGATCAGCCGGCGGCCGTGCCGCCGCGCCGTCGCCGCGAGCTGGGCATGATCGGCGAGCCGCGCGTGCATGCCGCTGGCGACGTCGAGTCCGGCAGCGAGAGTCTCGTCGAAGGTGGCCACCCACGTGGGATCGAGGCCGCCGCCCAGCGGCGCCACGCCGACGACGAGCGTCCGCGCGCCCACGGCCGCCGCCTCACGCGGCGTCATGTCAGGAAGTCCGAGGTCCACCGCGCAACCGGGCAGGCGGAGCTGGCCGAGGCAGCGCTCGCGGCACCAGTCGACGAGCCCGCGGCCCGTCTTGGCGTCGAGCGGATTGCGGACGGCGCCGAGGAAGATGAGGTAGGGCGCGGCGACTTCACTGCGGGTCATGGCGCGCGCCGCAGCACGCGCCCCGGCCGCAGGCCCGTCGCCGAGCCGTTCGCGTACACCGGCCGCCCGTTGACCCACACGCGCTCGATGCCGGCCGACAGCGCGTGCGGATCGCTGGTCGTCGCGCGGTCGATCACCGTCGCCGGGTCGAAGAGCACGAGGTCGGCGAACGCTCCCGGCACCACCCGGCCGCGACGCTCGATGCCCACGTGGTCGGCGGCGAGCGAGGTCATCCGCCGCACCGCCTCCTCGAGCGAGAGCACGCCGCGCTCGCGCACGTAGCGGCCGAGCACGCGCGGATAGGTGCCGAAGCCGCGCGGGTGACTGCCGTCGAGCTGGCCGTCGGTGCAGAGGTTGGTGTGCGGCCAGGCGAGCAGCTTCTCGAGGTCGCCTTCCACCATGCTGGTGCCGATGACGTCCTCGACGTCGGTCCTGCCCTGCGCGCGCATCGCTTCCGCGTCGTGGATGAGGGCGAGCAGCGTCACCTCGGGCGCCTCGCCGCGCTCCTTGGCGATGTCGGCGACGGTGCGATTCGCGTAGCTCGGGTTGGGCAGGTAGTGGCCGAGCAGCAGACCGTCGGCGGGCGCGATCTCGGCGAGCACGCGGCGCGACTCGGCGAGGTCGTCGAAGTCGCGCGCCGGGAAGAGCACGGTGAGCCCCGAGTGCCAGTACAGGTAGGGGTAGATGTCGGCGGTGACGTCGATCCCCTCTTTGCGCGCCCCGTCGAGCAGCGCCAGCAGGCGCGGCGCCTGCCCCCACCACGAGCGCATGGCGAGCTTGACGTGCGAGATCTGCACCGGCAGCTTCGCCTCGCGGCCGATGGTCAGGATCTCGTCGATCGCTTCCCAGAAGTGGCGGTCTTCGCTGCGCACGTGGCTGATGTAGCGGCCGCCGTGGCGCGCGGCGACCTTGGCCAGCGCCAGCACCTCGTCGCGGCTGCTGTAGATGCCGGGGTCGTACTCGAGACCGGTGGAGAGCCCGAGGGCGCCGGTCTCGAGGTCGCGCTCGAGCAGCTTCGCCATCTTGGCGACCTCGGCGCTCGTCGCTATGCGCTTGTAGTCCTTGCCGAGCACCTGGTCGCGCAGCGTGCCGTGGCCGGAGTAGGCCGCGAGGTTGACGGCCGCCGGCGCCGCGTCGAGCTTGGCGAAGAAGGCGGCGAGCGGGAAGGGCGAGTCGCCGTCCTGGCCGCCGACAACGGTGGTGATCCCCTGGCTCACCGCGGCGAGCGCCTCCGGCATCGCCAGCAGGTCGGAGTCGGCGTGCGAGTGGGTGTCGATGAAGCCCGGAGCGAGCACCAGGCCGTGAGCATCGAAGACCTCGTCGTCGGGCTGCGGCGGCACGTCGCCGACGGCGGCGATGCGGTCGCCGACGATACGCAGGCTGCCGGTGCGCGCCGATGCGCCGGTGCCGTCGATCACGCGCGCGTTGACGATGAGCAGCGCGCGCGGCTGCGGATCGATGCGGCGGAACGCGATGCCGGGACGCTCCGTCGCAGTGGCGGCCTCGTCGCCCGAGTCGAGCCGCATCTCGAAGCCCTCGACCTCACCGTCGGGGCGCGGTACGAAGTGGAGCGTCATCCATCCATCGAGCCGCCAATCCATGGTTCGGGGTACCGCCAGCGCCGCTCCAGCCACGGCCGCAGGCGGGTTGGCCGCTGCCGGCATCGGTGTCAGCGCCGATGGGTGGGCGTCGTGGCCGATGCGCACCAACGCACCGTCGCGCACCGCCAGCTCCCACGTCGTCGCTAGCTCGTCGCTCCAATAGCGCCCCGCGAACGGCTCCAGTCGCCCGCTGAGCGACGAGCTCGCGGTCGTGTCGGCGGCGGCGGCGTCCGGCGCCGGCGATGGCGGAGCCGGCGGCGGAGGCGGCGGCTCCTCGCCCAGCACCGCCGCGGCGACCGCGTCGACCTTCGGCCCCAGCGGCAACCAGCCCTGACGCGAGAAGTTGCAGAGCACCGCCACCCCGAGCCGTTCCCATGGCACGTGCAGCACCTGCGCGCGGTAGCCGGCCCAGGCGCCGCCGTGGCGTTGCGCCGGGCGCCCGCTCCAGGTGATGCCGAACAGCCCGAAGCCGTAGGTGCTGCCGTCGCCTTGCGCCGTCGGCAGCCCCGGGCTCGCCATCAGCTCGGCGAAGCGGGGGCCGCCGACCTTCCCCGTTTCGAGATTGCCCATCCAGCGCGCCAAGTCCTCGACGGTGGTGAAGACGCTGCCGTCGCCCACCTGCTCCCAGTCCGACATGTCGATGCCGAACCGTCCGTCGCGCTCCTCGTAGCCTTGCGCGCGGTGCGGCACGACGCGGAGGTGATCGTCGTGGACGTGCGTCGAGGTCATGCCGAGCGGCGCGAACAGGCGCTCCTCCGCGAAGCGCGAGAGCGGCATGCCGGCGGCGCGCTCGACGACGAGGCCGAGCAGGAAGTAGCCGGTGTTGGAGTACTCGAAGCGCTCGCCGGGCGCGAAGTCGACGCCGCGCTGGCGCCCGAGCATGGCCAGCGCTTCGCCAGTGGTCGTGAGGTCCGCCACGTCGTCGCCGGCGAGGGCCATCAGCGTCGTGTAGTCGCGCAGCCCGCCGCCGTGGTGCAGCAGGTGGCGGATGGTGATCTTCGCCCCGTAGTCGGGCACCTCGGGCACGAAGCGGCGCACGTCGTCGTCCAAGTCGAGCTTGCCGTCGAGCGCGAGCAGCGCGATCGACGCGGCGGTGAACTGCTTCGAGACCGAGCCGACGTCGAACACCGTCCGCGGGTCGATGGGCACGCCGTGCTCGAGGTCGGCCATGCCGTAGCCGCGCCCGAAGACGAGCGTGCCGTCGCGCGCCACGCCGACCGCGCAGCCCGGACGGTTGCGGCCGCTCCACTCGGTGAAGAGCGCGTCGATCGATCGCCCGACGCCAGCGGGGAGCGCGCGCTGCGCGGCGCGGGCCGCCGCGGCGGACACCGCCAGCAAAGCGAGCGCACAGGCCGCGGTCCGGCGGATTGCGGTCATTTGGTGCGTCAGCCTACCAAGCACGCGCCGACGGCGCATCGGCCTCGGCAGGTCAGTAGATCTCGCCGCGCGACGAGGTGAGGACGCCGTCCTCGACGCTCAGCGTGTAGGCGATGCCGCCGCTGCCCTGCCAGCGGCGGAGGTCGAAGCGGCCGCCCGGGCCGATGCGGTAGACGTCGACGTCGCGGAAGGTCGGCGGTTTGCCGGCGATGCACACCTCGGGCGGACCGGGCGTTCCCGGAGGCGCGCAGCACGAACGAAGTCGCCGCCGCCGGCGTGCGCGCCCATGGCGACGTAGTTCTCGTCGAAGTGGTCGCCGCCGCCCTGGAGGACGAGGAGCCCGCTCGTCTTGGTGACCACGTCGGCGGGGTTGCCGACCACGAAGTGGCGGTAGCCGGGCGCGGCTGACGGCGCTACGGCGGAGCAGCCGAGCGGCACCAGGCAGGCGATGACCAACGGTGCTGCCGCGTGTATCAAGCGATGATCGTATCGCCGTGCACGCGGCCGTGGCATCATCGCCCGCATGACTGTCCGGCGAACGTTTCCATGGCCGATGTGCGTGCTCCTCGGCGCGCCCTTGGCGGCGGCGGCGCTTGCGATGTCACCGCCGGAGGCGGCTCCACCGCCTCCGCGGCCGCTGGCGGGCACCGTCTTCCTCGACCGCAACGGCGACGGCGAGCGACAGCCTGACGAGACCGGCGTCGCCGGCGCGCGGGTGTCGGATCAGCAGAGCACCGTGCTCACCGGCGCGCGCGGCGAGTGGTCGATCGCCCACGCCGGCGGCTACGGCGTCGTCTACGCCAGCGCGCCCGCCGGCTATCGCGTCGCCGGCAGCTTCTGGAAGCCGGCATCGCCCGGCGCTATCGCCATCGACTTCCCGCTCGTGGCCGCGCCGACCCCGCGCTCGTTCACCTTCATCCACGCCTCCGACCCGCACGTGAGCGAAGCGAGCGTCGCCCGCCTGCGCGCCGCGCGCGCCATCGTCGAGCAACAGCATCCCGACTTCGTGCTGATGACGGGCGACCTGGTCAAGGATGCGCTGCGCGTCGGCGAGGCGGAGGCGCGCGGCTACTACGACCTCTACGTCGGCGAGGCGGCGCGCTTCCCGGTGCCGGTGTGGAACGTACCCGGCAACCACGAGAACTTCGGCATCGAGCGCCACCTGTCACTGGTGCCGCCGACGCATTCGCTCTACGGCAAGAAGATGTACCGCCAGCGCCTCGGGCCGAACTACTACTCGTTCGACTACGGCGGCATCCACTTCGTCGGCCTCGACAGCGTCGACGTCGACGACCTCTGGTACTACGGCCACGTCGACACGGCGCAGATCGCCTGGTTGAAAGGCGATCTGGCGACCGTGCCGGCGACGACGCCCGTCGTCACCTTCAACCACATCCCGTTCGTCACCGCGGTGTGGGCACTCGGCGGCTACGACGACGAGCCACCGGCGCCGACGCTGATCAAGATCGGCGGCAAGGAGCAGTTCCGCCATTCGGTCAGCAACCTCGACGAGGTGCTGGCGGCGATCGCGCCGCATCCCTGGCCGCTGGCGCTCGGCGGCCACATGCACACGCGCGAGACGCTGCGCTACGAGGCGGGCGCGGTGGTCACGCGCTTCGAGCAGGCTGCCGCCATCGTCGGTCCCAACGAGGCGGGGCCGCTGACGATGACGTCGGGGGTGACGCTCTACCGCGTCGAGGACGGCCGCATCGACACCGGCACTTTCCTGCCGCTGGATCCTCCGGAACCGCCGGCGCATTGAAAAGAAGCGGCCGCCCTGCGGACGTGGGTCCGCGGAGCGGCCGAGATCAAACCAGCTTGGTCACCTTCTCGGCCAGGCCCGACTCGCCGAGGATGACGGTGAGCTGGGCCTTGCCGGCGACCTTCTCGAGCACCTCGAGCTCGCGCAGGCGCATGAGTGCCGGGCTCGACTCGAAGATGCGCGCGGTGTTGGCCTGCGACCGCATCGCCGCGGTCTCCTCGCGGCGGGTGACGAGGTCGGCCTCGGCGGCCTTCTTCGCCTCCACCACGCGGTTGAGGATCGCCTTCATCTCGCCCGGCAGGATGACGTCGCGGATGCCGAGGCCGGTGACCTCGAGACCCACGCCGGCAGCCCAGCCGCGCACCCGCTCGAGCAACTCGCGCTCGACGCCGTCCTTGGCGGCGAGCAGCGCGTCGAGCTCGCGGGCGCCCACCACGGCGCGCAGCGCCAGCTGCGCCTCGCGGTAAAGCGCCTGCTCGTACGACTCCACGGCCGCCACCGCGCGCGCCGCCTCGGCGACGCGGTAGGTGACGACGGCGTTGAGACGCAGGGTGACCTTGTCGGCGGTCATGATCTCCTGACCGCCGACGTCGAGCACCCGCTCGCGCAGGTCGACGTGCACGACGCGCAGGCGCGCCACGTCCTTCCAGAAGGCGTAGCGGCCCGGCTCGAGCGCCGCCGCGAGGCGGCCGTCGACGAACGCCAGCGCCACCTGGCCGGCCTCCACCTGCACCGCCTCGAGGAAGCGCGGCGCCGTCGGGCTGTTGAGCACCGCCGCGAGGTCCGGGTGCTCGAAGCGCACCATGCGTGCGTCGATCACCTCGACCTCGACCTTGCGGAAGGCCTTCCACAGCACCCACAGCCCGCGGCCGAGGATGGCGATGAAGCGGCCGTCCACCCACACCAGCGCGCGCTGGTACTCGGCGAGCTCGAGCACGATCGCCTCGTCACCGAGGGCGCCCGAACGCACGATGACGTCGAGGTCCGGCGACTCGAGGAAGGTGTCGCGCACCGACGTGCGCACCAGCCGCGTGCGGAGCAGCGGGTCGAAGACGAAGCTCCAGCCCGGCTGCAGGATGCGCTCGAAGATGCGGTCGCGGGAGAGCAGGCCGCGCTCGTACTTGCGAATGTGAATCCAACGGAGCATGAGGCACCTCCAATTCAACTCGTTCTAATAACGGATGGGCCCGCACGGCGGGCGGGCCCGTCCGCCGAGCCGGAGGGGCGGACGTCTCCACCCCTCCGGCTCACGTCGTGATGCCGCCCCACCCGGGTCGGGCGGCAGGAACCGACCGAAACACTTGCTATTCCTGGCGACACCGGGCCACGGGAAAGGGGTGACCTTCCCGAGGGCACGCCACGCGGCAGGCGCCACGTCGACGAGCGCGGAACGACGGGTCGGGCTTGCTTACTGAGCGATCCGGCGCCGTCCCTCTCCATGGGCCGCAGGCGCCCACGAATCAGCTCGGGTGGCAGGATAACGTTTCGGTCAAGCCGGAATCCGACGCTGCAAGGCGCCGCCGCACGCTGCCGCGCGTCGCCGCCGACCGGGCGCGACGGATCGCGCGCGATCGCCGGACGGCGCCGGCGGGCGCCCACCGGGACGGGCCCTCGGGTCGGTCGGCAGGAATGGCAGGCTTTTCAGGCCCGATTGTGGAGCGGGAGTCGAACCCGCGACACCCGAGTTATGAGCTCGGTGCTCTACCCAGCTGAGCTATCCATTCGCTCCGATGCCACCTTCGTCAGAACCCGTTCGCGGAATACGCGACGCCGATCAACGAGTGAGGCGTGCGCACCGCCGGCCCGGTGGAATCAGCTGTTGAATGTCTGCTTGTCAGTCGATGCCTCCTTCGCGGTTCAGAACGATTCAGAGCAGGGAAAAACGAAACGAGCCTTCCGAGAGGTGTCCCCGGAAGGCTCGTCGTTCGCAAGCGCGAAGGCTGGAACGCGCGCCTAGGAGGGCACCTCGATCGCCCGGGCAAACCACTTCTGTCCGTCGGCTCGCCTGGTCGAGGAGCCGGCGCTGGTGGCTGTTGGGCAACAGATCAATTTGGGTTGGCGCGCGTGCATCGAAAGTCGTTCCTCGTTCGAAGGAGGCGCATTATCCGGATCCACGGCACACTTGTCAAGCATTCCGTACGACCATTGCGTACGACCAAGGTGCCGTCACGGCCGGTCGATGCGTCCGAAGAGCCCATGCTCCTCGTCGTCCGGTCCGGCGGCAAAGTAGAGGGTCGTCTGGACACCCGCGATGCCGCCGTTGCCGAAGGCGATGCCCCACAGCCCGTCGATGACGATCGCCTTGCCGTCGGTACCCTTCAGATGTCCCTTGGCCGCGAAAGTCGTCGCATCGAACGCGTTGATGCGGCCATCGCCGAAGTTGCCGATCAGCAGCCGGCCGCCGAAGCGGCCGAATTTGCCGGGCGCTAGTGCCATCCCCCAGGGCGCGTTCAAGGCTCCGCCCGTGGCGACGCGCGCCAGCAGGCGGCCGTCGAGATCGTACGCGTCGACGATGCCGAGGCCGGGGCCGGTGACTTCCTCCTCGGCCTCGTCGTCTTGCAGCGCGTAGGCGACGAAGACGCGGCCGGCGAGGGTCTGGATGCCGAACGGCGCGTAGCCGTGCGGCAACTGCGGGTCGCTGAAGCCGCCGGCGACGACTATGGAAGAGAAGTTGGCGTCGAACACGTCGACGCGCGCGTTGTGGAAGTCGGCGGCGTAGAGGCGCGTGCCGGCAGTCGTCGAGTCGATGGCGAGTCCCTTGTAGCTCGCCTCCTCGCCGGAGCGGTCGACGACCACCACGGCCTGCGTCGGAGGCGCGAGCGTCGGGCTCCAGGCGGAGATGGTGCCGTCCTCGCTGGCGAACAGGAAGCGGGCGGCGCCATCGCCGGGGATGACGAAGCCGGCGCCGGCGTTGAAGACGATACCGGTGGGCGCGCCGGGAACGGCGACGACGAGGGACTGCTTGACGCCGTTGCCGTTGTAGAGCAGCGACTTGCCGCTGTCGGCGGCGTTGACCCACCACGGCCCGGTGGCGCTGGCGGCCAGGCCCCAGCCGTTGACGAGGTCGTGGTCGACGTGCTCGGCGGGGACGCCGCCGTCGGAGACGAGGTCGCGGCGGTGGTACGCATTGCCGGGCTCGGCGGCGAAGGCGGAGCCGGCGAAGACGAGCGCCGCGAGCACGGCGGTGAGGAAAGCGGCGGTGGAAACGGCGCGGGACCTGCCGCGCATGGATGTCTCGGATCTTGCGTCCATGACTTCTCAACCTCCCGGGTTGAAATGCGTAACGTGGTGTCGAGGATGGGAGCTCGCGTGGGCGGGGACGCCTGGCGGCTTGGACGCCTCGTCAAGACCGACGGTTCTGCGGCCTCCTTTCTGCGTGCGAAAGCCACGCTCGGAGCGCGACCGGACGGCCGCGCTCCCTTTCGTTCCTAGGTACCCGCTGCGCGACAGCGGGTTCAACAGGGCCCGGGCTCCGGTGCGCGATCAGACCGTGCGGCGGCGCTCGCGCAGGGCGTCGAGACTCCACGGCCCGGCGCCGGCCGCCGAGAAGTAGAGCCACACCAAGGAGTAGAGCATCGCCGGCATCCCCTGGTTGACGGTCGGCCAGAACGAGGTCGGGAAGTGGAACTCGAAGTAGGCCACCGCCATCTCGCCCGCGAGCACGAAGGCGGCGGGGCGCGTGAACAAGCCGACCAGCACCAACGCGCCGAGGACGATCTCGAGCAGCGCGCCGATCCACATCTGCGACCACAGCGGCACGGTGCCGCCGCCAGGCATGGCGGTGGGAACGCCAAACATCTTCGTCGTGCCGGCGGTGATGAAAACGAAGGCCAGAACGATGCGCAGCAGGCTCAAGATCTGCGGCGCCCAGCTCGACCATTTCGAGGCGACGTTCGATGCGCTCATGGATTCCTCCTCACGGTTCGTTGGCCTTCATGGAGAAGACGAACGACATGCGACGAAATCGACGGGATTGGCCCGCGAGGGCGGCGCTCTGCCCGACGACGCGTGCTATCGGCCGGCGATGAGCTCGGCTGCGGGAGTCACTGACGCGAGCGCGGCATCTGTCGTGATGAGCGGCGCTTCGAGGCGAGCCGCAAGCGTCACGTACAGTCCGTCGAGCAGCCGAATGGCCTGCCTCAGCTGCCACGCTCCGTCGAGCAGTGAGGCCAACTCGTGGCGGCGGATGGGTGCCCCGGCGACTTGCGCGAGCCGGCTGGCTACGTCGGCAACGGACAGCTTGCCGGCGCGCTGAAGCCGCCCAAGCGCCGAGAGCACCTCGGCGTCGAAGTGCGCCGGAGCATGCAGCTCGTGATCCTCGAGCCGGCCCCGCACCGCATCGCCCAGTGGCGATCCGATGAGCAAGTCGACCATCGCTGAAGCGTCGACGACGGCGCGACGACTGTTCATGTTCCCCCGTCGAGGTCGCCCTTCGCTTCGCGCACCGCGCGCAGCACATCCTCGTGGCTGATACGCGTGCGCTCGAGTGCCGCCACCGAATCAAGCCATGCGTTGACCTGTTCGACGCTCAGCGCGCTTTTCACCGCCTCTTGGGCGAGCTTGGACACGTTGAGACCGGCGGTCTTCGCCTCTTCGGCGAGCGCATCCGGGAGATAAATGTTCACCCGCGCCATGCGCACAATATACACACCCGCCCGCACGGCGCCAAGCCCGCCGGCAGCTGGCCCCTCTGTCTGCTAATCCATCTGCTTGCGCAGCACCGTCGGGATGTCGTAGTCGTCGACGCCCGACCAATTCGGACCGTAACCTCCGGAGTCCTCGGTTGCGTGTTGGGCGAGGACCTTCTTGAAGAAAGGCACCTCGTCCTCTTCGTCGGCGGCCGCCGCGGCGCGCTGATCGGCGGCGGGTGGACGCAGCGGCTCGACGACCGCCGGCGGCGGCACGGGCAGCGCCGGCGCCGGTGCAAAGTCGACGACCGGCTCGGCCACCGCGGCCGGTGGCGGCACCGTCCTCACCACGGACAGCGCGCGGCGCTGTTCGACCGGCGAGCGATCGAGGCGCGGGTTGTCGATGGCCCGCGGCGGCTGCAGCAGCGGCCGCGGCTCGATCGCCGGCAGCGCCACGGTGCGCGCCTGGTACTTGAAGCCGGTCGCGATCACCGTCACCTTCATCTCGTCTTCGAGGTGCTCGTCGATGACCATGCCGGAGATGATGTTGGCGTCGGGGTCGACGGCCTCCTGAATGATGCGGCAGGCCTCCGCCACCTCGTAGAGCGTGAGGTCGCGCCCACCCGACACGTTCAGCAGCACGCCCTTCGCGCCCTCGATCGAGGTCTCCTCGAGCAGCGGCGAGCTGATCGCGCGCTGCGCTGCCTCGACGGCGCGGTTCTCGCCGCGGGCGACGCCGGTGCCCATCAGCGCCATGCCCATGCCGGTCATGATGGCGCGCACGTCGGCGAAGTCGACGTTGATCTCGCCGGGGATGGTGATGAGGTCGCTGATGCCCTGCACCGCCTGGCGCAGGACGTCGTCGGCGATGAGGAACGCCTCGGTGAGCGGCGTGCCGCGGTCGACGAAGTTGAGCAGGCGCTCGTTCGGAATGGTGATCAGGGTGTCGACCGAGCCGCGCAGCTCGTCGACGCCGCGCTCCGCCAATCCCATGCGCCGCCGCCCTTCGAACGAGAAAGGCTTCGTCACCACCGCCACGGTCAGCGCGCCGATCTCGGCCGCCAGCGAGGCGATGATGGGCACCGCTCCGGTGCCGGTACCGCCGCCAAGGCCGGCGGTCAAGAACACCATGTCGGCGCCCTCGAGGAGCTGGAGGATCTTGTCGGTGTCCTCGAGCGCCGCCTTGCGCCCCATCTCGGGGTCGCCGCCGGCGCCGAGCCCGCGCGTCAGCGCCGGCCCGAGCTGCATCTTCACCGGCGCGCGGCACTTCTTGAGCGCCTGCAGATCCGTATTGGCGGCGATGAACTCGATGCCGCGCAGCCGCGCGTCGATCATGCGGTTGACGGCGTTGCCGCCGCCGCCGCCGACGCCGAACACCTTGATGCGCGCCGGCGGCAGCCCCTCCTCGTCGAGGGTGATGCCCGCGCCGTCGGCAGTCGTGGGGTCGTCGAAGAGGATCATGGCGAGCTCCTTTGCTCCAGCGTCAGCGATCTCTACAGAAGGTCGGAGAACATGCTCTTGATCTGGCCCATGAAGTGGCGCACCGAGCGCGGCTGCTTCTTGCCGCTGCGCGCCTTGCGCTTCTCGGCCGAGAGGCCGTAGAGCAGCAGGCCCGATGCGGTGCACCAGGTCGGGCAGTTGATGACGTCGACGAGGCCGCGCAGCCCCACCGGCAGGCCGTAGCGCACCGTGCAGTTGAAGATCTGCTCGGCGAGCTCGAGCAGGCCATCGAGCTGGGCACCGCCGCCGGTGAGCACGACGCCGGCGCGCGGCGGCTCGCTGATGCCGACTCGGTGCATGTCCTGCTGCACCATCTGGAACAGCTCCTCGCCGCGCGGCTGCAGGATCTCGCACAGCTCGCGCTTGGGGACGACGCGGGTGCCGCCGCCGGCGACGGTGGGCACGGTGACGCCCTCCTCGTCGGAAACCAGCGACAGCAGGCAGCAGCCCTTCTCGAGCTTGATGCGCTCGGCCTCCGCGAACGGCGTGCGCAGCACGGTGGCGAGGTCGCTGGTGAAGTGGCCGGCGCCCACCGGCACCACCGCGCTGTGCTGCACCTCGCCGTCGGCGAAGAGGGCGAAGGTGGTGGTGCCGGCGCCGACGTCGACGAGCAGGCAGCCGAGCTCGCGCTCGTCGTGGGTGAGCACCGCCTCGGCGGTGGCGAGCGCCTCGAAGACCACCTCCTGCACCTCGATGCCGGCGCGGTTGACGCAGGTGAGCAGCGTCTTGCTGCGCGTCGCCTGGCCGGTGACGAGGTGCACCGAGACCTCGAGGCGGCTGCCCAGCATCTGCAGCGGATCGGCGATGCCGCCCTGCTCGTCGACGACGAACTCCTGCGGGATGGCGTGCAGGATCTCGCGGTCGGCCGGCAGCGGCGCCGACTGCGCCGCCTCGAGCACGCGCTGGATGTCGGAGAAGCTGATCTCGCGGTCGCGGCGCGAGACGGTGACCATGCCGCGCGAGTTCATCGCCCGCACGTCGGCGCCCGAGATGCCGACGTAGGCGCGCGACACCTCGACGCCGGCCATCACCTCGGCCTCCTCGCAGGCCTGCTTCAAGGCCTCGACGGCGGCCTCGACGTTGACGATGTTGCCGCGTCGGGTGCCGCGGTTGGGGGCCCGGCCCTTGCCCACCACCTCGAGGGCGCCGTCGTCGCAGCGCTGGGCGATGAGCACGCCCACCTTCGAGGAGCCGATGTCGATGCCTACGATGTACGGGTCGGGCTTGGCCATGGGTTGCGCTCTCCTCGCTAGCTCGTCGAGCTCGTGGAAACCTTCGGTGTAGAGGAATCGGGTCGAATCACCAGACGTCGCGGGGAACGCAGGTCGGCCTCGCCGACCGCGGGCACGCGGCGCTCGATCTCGGGCAGCATCTGCTGCAGGTTGGTCACGGCGGGCGCCACGGTGCCGGCCTCGAGCAACAGCGGATACGGCAGCGCGGCGGTGGTGACGCGGTACTCGCGCTCGCCGAGGATCTCGACCTCGCGCACGCCGACGCCCCACGCCGGGTGGGCGCGGCGCAGCTCGGCGACGAGGTCGAGCGCGTCCTGCACCGGCACCGGGCCGGGGAAGCGGTAGTGCAGCGTCAGCAGCCCGTCGGGGCGCGCGGTGGCGGGCGACACGCTGACCGTGGCGCCGCCGCCGGAGCGCGCGATCGGGATCGCCGGCACCGGCGCGATCACCAGGCCGTCGCCGTCGAGGAAGGACAACCCGTCTTTGCCGGCGAGCAGCGCCACCGGCTGCCGCTCGACGACGGAGACGCGCAGGCGATCGGGCAGCTCGCGCCGAAGCTCGACCGACGCCACCCACGGGTGCGCCGAGAGCCGCCGGCGCACGCCGTCGAGCGATACCGCGAGCACGTGCCGCCCCACCAGGGGCGTCAGGTTCTCCTCCATCCACGCCGCGGAGACGCGCGCGCCGCCGTCGACCTTGACCTCGCGGATGAGGAAGTACGGCGAGTAGAGCAGCCAGACGACGACGCCCACCGGCAACGCCACGACGAGCAGCGCCCGCAACGCGGCGCCGGCGAGCAGCGAGGCGACGCCGCTCTTGCGCCGCCGCTTGACGTTGAACGGCCGCCGCAGCGGCGTCGGCCGGCCTTCGTAAGAACCGAGCTCGCGCGACGAGCCCGGCTCGCGTGTCGGCAACAACCCGCGCATCGGAAGGATCTCGCTCACGCGGCACCCTCCGCGACGAGTTGCTGGCCGAGCTTGAAGACGTCGCCGGCGCCCATCGTCAGCACCACTTCCGACGCCGCCACCGTCTCGCGCAGCCGCGGCGGCAGCTCCTTCCAGTGGTCGACGTAGCGCACGTTGCGGTGGCCCGACGAGCGGGCGGCGTCGACGACCAGCTCGCCGCTGACGCCCGGGATCGGCTCCTCGCGCGCCGCGTAGACGTCGGTCACCCATGCCGCGTCGGCGCCGAGCAGCGAACGCCCGAAGTCGGTGGCGAGGTCGCGCGTGCGCGAGTAGAGGTGCGGCTGGAACACCGCGTGGAGGCGCGCGCCCGGAAACGCCTCGCGAGCCGCCTGCAGCGTCGCCGCCACCTCGGCGGGATGGTGCGCGTAGTCGTCGACCACGGCCGCGCCTTGGAACGTGCCGAGGCGCTCGAAGCGCCGGTGCACGCCCTTGAACGCCGCGATCCCCTTGGCGATCGCCGCGAAGTCGAGGCCCACCGCCAGCGCCACGCCGATCGCGGCCAACGCGTTCTGCACGTTGTGGCGCCCCGGCAGCGGCACCGCCACCTCGCCCAACACGCCGCGTTGCGCGTGACGGACCGTGAAGCGCGAGCCGCCGCCTTCGGTTCGCACGTCCACTGCCACGAGGTCCGCCTGCGGCGAGAAACCGTAGGTGAGCACGCGGCGCCCGGCGAGCTTGGGCAGCAGCGTCTGCACGTTCTTGTCGTCGAGGCAGGTGATCACCTGGCCGAAGAACGGCACGGTGTCGGCAAACTGCGCGAAGGCGGCCTCGATGTCGGCGAGGTCCTTGTAGGTGTCGAGATGGTCGACGTCGATGGTGGTGATCACCGCCAGCACCGGCTGCAGGCGCAGGAAGCTGCGGTCGAACTCGTCGGCCTCGGCCACCAGGTACATGCTGCGGCCCAGGCGCGCGCCGGTGCCGGAGACACGCAGGCGGCCGCCGACGATGACCGTCGGATCGAGCCCAGCCTCCGTGAGGATGGTGCCGACGAGCGAAGTGGTGGTCGTCTTGCCGTGGGTGCCGGCGACGGCGATGCCGTACTTGAGCCGCATCAGCTCGGCGAGCATCTCGGCGCGGCGGATGACGGTGATGCCGCGGGCGCGGGCGGCGACGATCTCCGGGTTGTCGTCCTTGATCGCCGAGGAGCGCACGACGAGGTCGGCGCCGATGACGTGCTCGGGCGAGTGGCCGATCCACACCTCGACGCCCAGCTCCTCGAGGTGGCGTGTCGCTTCGCTCGCCGCCTGGTCGGAGCCGGTGACCGCGAGCGAGTAGTCGAGCAGCACCTCGGCGATGCCGCTCATGCCGGCGCCGCCGATGCCGACGAAGTGGACGCGGCGCAGGCCGGCCATCTGCTGGAAAAAAGTCGCGGAACCACCCCCGCCCCGGAGCAGACTGTCTCCATCTGCCACCCCACTCTCCCCAGCCCCTCTCTCCCCTCGCCGGGGAGAGAGGGGTCCAGAGCGCGGAGCCCTCATCGCGCCACCTCGGCCAAACGGTCGACGATGGCGTCGGCGGCGCCGGGGCGCGCGAGGCCGCGCGCGGCATCGGCCATGCGTTGCAGCGTGGCGAGCTGCGCGGCGTCGGCACCGGCGAACAGCTCGCTCAGCACCGCAGCCAGCCGATCCGGCGTCGCCTCCGTACCGGCGAGCACGCGCGCGGCGCCGGCGCGCTGCATCGCCTCGGCGTTGCTCTGCTGGTGGCCGGCGGCGATCGAGAGCGGCACCAGGATCGACGGCCGCCCGGCGGCGCACAGCTCGGCGAGCGTGATGGCGCCGGCGCGCGAGACGACGAGGTGCGCGGCGGCAAGGGCGCCCGGCACGTCGTCGACGAACGGCAGCACCTCGACGCGCTCGTCCGTTCCGACGGCGACGCCCGCAACCTGCCAGGCCGCGCGCGTCGCTTCGACGTGCGCCTTGCCGCACTGGTGCACGACGCGCAGCGACTTGCCCGCCGGCAGCGCCAGCTTCCCTACCGCCGCCGGCACCAGCTCGTTGAGCTGCAGCGAGCCCTGGCTGCCGCCGAGCACGAGCAGCCGCAACTCGGGACCCGGCGGCAACTGCGCGGCGATGGCGAACAGCTCCTCGCGCACCGGCACGCCCGTCGTCCACGTGCGGCAGCGCAGCCGCGCGCCGGCCTCGCGGAATGCGACGCAGGCGCCTTCCGCGAAGCGCGACAGCGCGCGGTTGGCGCTGCCCGGATCGGCGTTGGGCTCGAGCAGCACGACCGGGCAGCCCGCGAGCCGCGCGCCGAGCACCGGCGCCGCCGAGGCGTAGCCGCCGGTGCCGAGCACCGCGTTGGGCCGCAGCTCCTTGGCCAGCCCGCGCGCCCGCCACGCCGACGACAGCAGCGTCACCCCCGCACGCGCCTTGTCGAGCGGGCCGCGGCCGAGCACCGGCTTCGCCGGCAGCGCGTGGAACGGGATGTCGCGCTCCGGCACCAGCTTCGCCTCGAAGCCGTGCGGGCTCCCGACGAACGTGGCGCGCCCGCCGCGCTTCTGCAGCGCCGAGGCCACGGCCAGCGCCGGGAAGACGTGGCCGCCCGAGCCGCCGCCGGCGAGCAGCACATGCAACCCGTCGACGAGCCGGGCGGTGAAGGTCGTCGGCTCAGCCATGTTGAGACACGTTTAGAACCAGCCCACTCGCGACGAGCGCCGTCACCAGCGCGCTGCCGCCGTAGGTGAGAAACGGCATCGGCACGCCGGTCGAAGGCAGCAGCGACACCACCACCGAGCAGTGCATCAACGCCTGCATGACGACCAGCCCCGTGAGCCCCCACGCCAGGTAGCGGCCGAAGGCGTCGGGCGCCCGCATCCCCGCCTGCGCACCCTTCCACGCCACGACGGCGAAGAGCGCCAGGACGCCGAGCGCGCCGATGAGCCCCAGTTCCTCGCCGACGATGGAGAAGATGAAGTCGGTGTGCGGATAGGGCAGGAAGTAGAGCTTCTGCGCGCCGTGCCCGAGGCCGCGGCCGAAGACGCCGCCCGAGCCGACGGCGATGAGCGACTGCATGATCTGGTAGCCGCTGCCCTGGGCATCGCGCTCGGGGTCGAGGAAGGTGAGCAGCCGCAGGCGCCGGTAGGGCGAGAGCCACGCCGCCGCCGCGGCCACCGGCAGCACGATCGCCATCGCCACGCCGATGTAGCGCCACGACAGGCCGGCGAGGAAGAGCAGCAGGCAGGTGACGCCGGCGAGCACCAGCGCCGCCGACATGTGCGGCTCGAGCAGCACCAGCAGCGCCATCAGCCCGGCGGCGCCGAGCGCCGGCACCAGCAGCTCGCGCTGGTTGACACGGTCGGGCTTCCTCTCGAGCTGGTAGGCGAGGAAGACGACGAGCGCCAGCTTGGCGATCTCCGACGGCTGCACCGAGACGCCGCCCAGGAAGAGCCAGCGGTGGGTGTAGTTGAGCTGCGGCGCGAAGAGCACGGCGACGAGCAGCGCCAGCGCGCCGAGCAGCAGCAGATAGACGACCCACGGCTCGCGCAGCCGCCGGTAGTCGAGGTGCATGACGGCGAGCATCAGCGCCACGCCGACGACGGCGGCCACCGCCTGCTTGACGAGGAAGGGGTTCCACGCCGAGCCGCTCTCGCGGGCGATGGCGGCGCTCGCCGAGTAGACCATCACCAGCCCGAAGCCGACGAGCACCAGCACCGTGGTGAAGAGGAGCTTGTCGAAGGCGAGCTTCTTAGCCACGGTGGCTCGCCCCCTTCGCCGCCAGGTCGCGCACGAGCTGCTGGAACACCTCGCCGCGGTGGTGGTAGTTGCGGAACTGGTCGAAGCTGGCGCACGCGGGCGAGAGGAGCACCGCGTCGCCCGGCCGCGCCGACGAGGCCGCTTCCGGCACGGCGACTTCGAGCCGCTCGGAGCGATGGAGCGCGACGACACCGTCGAGCTCGCGGCCGAAGCGCTGCGCCTCTTCGCCGATGAGGTAGACGCGCCGCACCTTGCGGCGGATCAGCTCGCGCAGCTCGTTGCCCAAGCCCGTGCCCTTGCCGCGGCCGCCGAGGATGAGGTGCACCGTGCCGTCGGCGAACCCCTCGAGCGCCTTGGCGGTGGCGCCGACGTTGGTGCCCTTGCTGTCGTCGAAGAAGCGCACGCCGTTGACTTCGCCGACCGGCTCGGTGCGGTGCGGCAGGCCCTTGAAGGTGCGCAGTCCCGCCGGCAGCGATTCGGCCGGTGCGCCGGCGGCAAGCGCCAGCAGCGCCGCCGCCATGGCGTTCTCGAGGTGGTGCGGTCCGGGCAGCGGCACGTCGCCGGCGCGGAACAGCTCGCGGCCGCTGCCCGCCTCGACGACCGCTTCGCCGACCAGCGCGCAGCCATCGACGACTTCCGGCCTGCGCGAGAAGCAGCGCCGATGCGACGGCACCGGCAGCGCCGCCACCGCGGCGTCGTCGGCGTTGAGCACCGCCACGTCGTCGCTTTGCTGGCGGCGGAAGATCCGCTGCTTCGCCGCCGCGTATGCGCTCATGTCCGCGTAACGGTCGAGATGGTCGGGCGAGAGGTTGAGCAGCGCCGCCGCGCGCGGCCGGAAGGTGTCGGTCGCTTCGAGCTGGAAGCTCGACAGCTCGACGACGAAGGTGCGGCCCGGCGCACCGTCGGCCACTTCGGTGAGCGGCAATCCGATGTTGCCGCACACCTCGGCGGCCACGCCGGCGTTCTTCAGCAGGTGCCCGGTCATCGCCGTCGTCGTGCTCTTGCCGTTGCTGCCGGTGATGCCGACGACGGGGCCGCCGAGGAACGGAAACGCCAGCTCCACCTCGGCGACGACCGGCACGCCGCGCCCACGCGCGTCGGCGAGCAGCGGCCGGTCGCCCGGCACGCCCGGCGACAGCACGACGCCGTCGACGCCCGCCGGCAGCGCCGCCGGCTCGCCGCCCGCGAGCACCTCGACGCCGGCATCGCCGGTCAGCGCTCCCAGCTCGAGTTGCTCCGGCGGCCGCGCGTCCACTCCGACGATCTCGACGCCGCGGCGGCGCAGGAAGCTCGCGGCGGCACGGCCCGACAGGCCGAGCCCGTAGACGAGCACGCGGTTCCAGGGGGCGTCGGACCAGGGCACGATCAGGCCACTCATCTCAACTTCAGAGTGGAAAGCGACACCAGCGCGAACAGCAACGCGAGGATCCAGAAACGGACGATGATCTTCGGCTCCGCCCAGCCGACGAGCTCGAAGTGGTGGTGCAGCGGCGACATCCGCAGCACGCGCTTGCCGGTGAGCTTGAAGCTCGCCACCTGCACGATCACCGACAGCGCCTCGATCACGAAGAGGCCGCCGACGAGCGCCAGCAGCAGCTCCTGTTTGCAGAGCACGGCGACGGTGCCGATGGCGCCGCCGAGCGCCAGCGAGCCGACGTCGCCCATGAACATCTCGGCGGGGTGGGCGTTGAACCAGAGGAAGCCGAGGCTGGCGCCGGCGAGCGCGGTGCAGAACACCGTCACCTCGGCCGCCTGCGGCACGAAGGCGACCTGCAGGTAGCTCGCGGCGCGGAAGTTGCCGGCGACGTAGGTGAACACCGCGTAGGTGGCGGCGGCGATCATGGTGGCGCCGATGGCGAGGCCGTCGAGGCCGTCGGTCAGGTTGACGGCGTTGCTGGCGCCGACGAGCACCAGCAGCACGACGAGCAGGTAACCCCAGCCGATCGCCCACACCACGTTCTTGAAGAACGGGAAGGTGAGCACGGCTTGGCTCCCCGGCTCCCAGTACGGGAAGTGGTCGACGGCGCGCCCGCGCAGGATGAGCAGGGCGACGCCGGCGCCGGCGGCGACGAGGAGCTGGCCGAGCAGCTTCGCCCGCGCCGTCAGGCCGAGGTTCTTTCCGCGCCTCACCTTCCTGTAATCGTCGACGAAGCCGACGGCGCCGAAGCCGAGCGTCACCGCCAGCACGATCCAGACGTAGGGGTTGTCGAGCCGCGCCCAGAGCAGCGTCGGCACGACGCAGGCGAAGAGGATGAGCAGGCCGCCCATCGTCGGCGTCCCCGCCTTCACCTGATGCGCTTTGGGGCCGAGCTCGCGGATGTTCTGCCCGACGGAGAGCCGCCGCAGCGCGCGCACGAACGCCGGACCGAGCAGCAACGACAGCAGCATCGCGGTGAGCACCGCGCCCGCCGAGCGGAAGGTGATGTAGCGGAAGACGTTGAACGCCCGGAAGCGGTCGGCGAGCGGGAAGAGCAGGTGGTAGAGCATCAGTGCCCGCCCTCCGCTTCGCCGGGCGCGTCGCTCAGGAGTGCGGCCACCACCTTCTCGAGATGCACGCCGCGCGAGCCCTTGACGAGCACCACGTCGCCGGGCCGAAGCTGCGCCTTCGCCCACGCCGCCGCTTCGGCCGCGGTGGAGAACCAATGGGATTCGGCGCCGGCCGCGGCGCCTTCGACCAGCGCGCGCGACAGCTCGCCGACGCCGGCGACCGGCGCGAAGCCGAGCCGCGCCGCCGCCTCGCCCTCCTCGCGGTGGAAGCGCGGCGCCTCGGGGCCGAGCTCCAGCATGTCACCGAGCACCGCCCAATGGCGCTTGCCCGGCAGCGCGCGGGCGCTCTCGAGCGCGCGGCGTAGCGCCACCGGGTTGGAGTTGTAGCTGTCGTCGATCAGCGTCGCGCCGTTGCCCAGCGCGCGCACGGCGCCGCGGCCGCCCACCGGCGCCGCGGACGCCGCGGCCTCGACGATCGCCGCGAGCGGCACTCCGAGCGTGTGCGCGCAGGCGGCGGCGGCGAGGAAGTTCTCGGCGTTGTAGGCGCCATGCAGCGGCAGCTCCACGGCGGCCGCGCCCTCAGGCGTCACCAACCGGAAGCGCGTGCCACCCGGCTGAGTCTCATCTGCGCGGCGGCCTGCGGCCGCCACGTTGCGCGCCGTCACGCCTTCGATGCGGTACTCGCTGTCGCCGCCGTACCAGACGACACGGCCGTTGCCGCGCGTCGTCCAGCGCGCCGCGATCCAGCGCACCCAGCGGTCGTCGGCATTGGCGACCACGAGGCCGTCGTTGGCAAGCCCTTCGAGCAGCTCGCTCTTCGCCGCGGCGATCGCTTCGAGCGAGCCCAGCCCTTCCAGATGCACCGGCCGCACGTTGGTGAACAGCGCCACGTCGGGCCGCGCCATGCGGCTGATCTCGGCCAGCTCGCCGGAGAGCGACATCCCCATCTCGGCGACCAGCCACTCGGTGTTCTCGGGCGTCGACAGCAGAGTCAGCGGGAAGCCGAGCAGGTTGTTGAGGTTGCCGGCGCTCTTGCTGACGCGGTACTTGCGGCCGAGGCAGAGCGCCAGCAGCTCCTTCGTCGTCGTCTTGCCCGACGAGCCGGTGATGCCGACGAGGTGCTGCGGCACCTCGCGGCGCACGGCACGGGTCAGCGCGTGGAGCGCGTCGTAAACCTTCGGCACGCGGATCAGCGCGCCGCTCGGCATCAGCGGCGTGGCGCCGGTGGCGGGACCACCGCCGGCGGCTGCCTCGGTGCCGTTGTCGACTTTGACCGCGCGCTCGACGACCGCGCCGGCGGCGCCGCGCTGCAGCGCCGCCACCACGAAGTCGTGGCCGTCGACCCGCTCGCCACGGAGCGCGAAGAAGAGCTCGCCGCCTTCGACCCGGCGCGAGTCGAGGCTCGCCCGCGTCCAGCGCGCGTCGGGATCGCCGCGCAGGATCTCGCCACCCATGGCGACGGCCGCCTCAGCCACCGTTCGCCGCATGAGCGCGCTCCTGCAGGGCGTGGACCGCTTCGTCGCGGTCCGAGAACGGATGCTTGGTGCCGGCGATCTCCTGGCCGGTCTCGTTGCCCTTGCCGGCGATGAGGATCGCCCAGTCCGGCGCGGCGATCGAGATCGTGCGGTGGATGGCGTCGCGGCGGTCGGGCAGCATGCGGTAGTTGCCGTTGCCGCTCGCGCGCACGCCCTCCTCGATCGCCGCCATGATCGACTGCGGGTCTTCGCTGCGCGGGTTGTCGGAGGTGACGACGACGAGGTCGGCGAGCTCGCCCGCCGCCCGGCCCATCAGCGGCCGC
The DNA here is from genome assembly GCA_036005845.1 of Thermoanaerobaculia bacterium. Classification (GTDB taxonomy): domain Bacteria; phylum Acidobacteriota; class Thermoanaerobaculia; order Multivoradales; family JAIOJS01; genus DASYQD01. Next base: position 35,374 of record DASYQD010000060.1, read on the forward strand.
TTGCCGCGGTCGCGGTCGCCGCCGCAGCCGAAGACGACGGCGAGCTTGCGGTCGGGCGCGATGGCGCGCACGGCCTGCAGCGCGTTGCGCAGGCCGTCGTCAGTGTGCGCGTAGTCGACGAAGACGGGGAACGGCTGGCCGAGGTCGACCGGCTCCATGCGGCCGGGCACCGGCTTGACGTCGCGTAGGCCGGCGGCGACCGCGTCGTGCGGCAGTTGCAGCGCCTCGCCGACGGCAATCGCCGCCAGCGCGTTCTCGAGGTTGAACGGGCCGAGCAGCGGCGTGTCGAGGCGCAGCTCGCCGCGCGGCGTGGCGACGCGGCCGCGGATCCCCTTGGGATCGAGCGTCGCCTCGAGCGCGCGCACGTCGCCGCCTTCGCCGTAGGTGACGAGACGCGGCTTGTCGCCGCGGCGAGCTCCGCCGCCGAGCTCGCTCACCAGGCGCGCGCCGTACGCGTCGCCGACGTTGACCACCGCGACGCCGTCCGCCTTCAACCGCTCGGTGAAGAGCCGCCGCTTGGCGCGGTAGTAGTCCTCCATCGTGCCGTGGAAGTCGAGGTGGTCGCGCGTCAGGTTGGTGAGCACGGCGACGTCGAAGCGCGTCTCGCCGAAGCGCTCGAGCACGAGCGCGTGCGACGAGGCCTCCATGCACGCCGCCTGCGCGCCGCGGTCGCGCATCGCGCGCAGGAGCTTGACGAGGTCGGAGACCTCCGGGGTCGTGCGTTGCGCCGGCAGCTCGAAGTCGCCGAACGCGTAGGAGATCGTGCCCAGCCGCCCGGCCGGCTTCCCCGCCGCCTCGAGCACCGCCTGGCAGATCCAGACGACCGTCGATTTGCCGTTGGTGCCGGTGACGCCGACCATCGTCATCTCGAGATCGGGCCGGCCGTAGAGCCGGTGCGCGAGCGGGCCGAGCAGCGTCCGCGGCTCCTCGGTGAGCAGCCACGGCACGTCGACCGGCTGCTCCGCCGGCGCCGCGGCGAGCACCGCCACGGCGCCGCGCTGCAGCGCGTCGGGCACGAAGCGGCGGCCGTCGAAGCGCGCGCCGGGCAGCGCGGCGAAGAGGTCGCCCACCTCGACGGCGCGCGAGTCGTGCTGGATGCCGGAGACCTCGACCGGCGCCTCGACGTCGCCGAGCACCGGCAGGTCGGCGAACAGCTCGGGCAAGCGCATCAGTGCGCGCCTCCGCCGGCTCCACCGGAAGCGGCGGCGGCAACCGGCGGCGCCACGGTCGCCGCGCGGCCGACCACGGTCACCGTGGTCTGCGTTGCCGCGACGGGCGTGAACGGCGCCGGCGCCGCGAGCTCATCCGGACTACTCGCTCCGTCGGTCCACGACGCGCTGGCGGGCCCGTCGAGCGCATCGCCCTCGCCGGCCTCGAGACCGGGCAGCGTCGCTGGCGCCTGCGCCTGGGGTCCGACGACCCGCGGCGGCGCGCTCGCGAGCTGCACCGTCGGCGCGCCCATCGCCGGCTGCGACGGCGGAATCAGCTCCGGCGCGAGCGGCTCGGCAGGCTCCGGCGGCGGCGCCAGGCCCGGCTGCGGCGGCACGCCCCAATAGAGCAGCACCTGCCGCGCGATCGACGCGAACGCGGGCGCCGCGACGAGGCCGCCGTAGTACACCGGCCACGGCTCGTCGAGCGCCACGACACCGACGAGCCGCGGATCGCCGATCGGCGCGTAGCCGACGAAGCTCGACACGAAGTAGCGGTGCGAGTAGCGGCCGCCGACCACCTTCTGCGCCGTGCCCGTCTTGCCCGCCACCGGGTAGCCGTCGATCGCCGCTTGGCGACCCGTGCCGGCGCGCACCACCTCGGAGAGCAGCTCCTCGAGCTGCGTCGCCACCGCGGGGGTCAGCGCCTGCCCCTGCTCGAACGGCTCGTCGAGCCGCTCGACGCCGTGCTCGCCCTCGACGCTGGCGACGACGTGCGGCCGCAGCAGGCGCCCGCCGTTGGCCACCGCCGCCATGGCGCGCGCGAGCTGCAGCGTCGTCACCGACACCTCCTGCCCGAACGACACGTACGCCTTCGACAGCGGCGACCAGGAACGCAGCGGACGCACGATGCCCGGGCTCTCGCCGGGGAGGTCGACGGCCGTGCGCTCGCCGAAGCCGAGGGCGCGCACCTGCTCGTAGAGGCGCTGCTGGCCGAGCAGCAGCGCCAGCTTGATCATGCCGACGTTGCTCGACTTGGCGAGCACCTGCCGCACGGTCAGCCGGCCATAGCGGTCGTGGTCGCGGATCAGCACGCCCGCGAGCGTGATGCCGCCCTGCTCGCAGTCGAGGACGTCGTCAGGCGTGAGCAGCCCGTGCGCCAGCACCGCCGCGGCGGTGACCATCTTGAAGGTGGAGCCGGGCTCGTAGGCATCGGTCACGGCGCCCACTTTCCACCGTCCCTGTGGCGCTTCCGCGAAGCGGTTGGGGTCGAACGATGGCATCGTCGCCATGCCGAGGATGGCGCCCGTCTGCGGGTCGAGCACCAGCGCCGTGCCGCCGCGGGCGTGGTTCTTCTCGACCGCGGCGGCGAGCTCCTTCTCGACGATGTACTGGACGGTGGCGTCGACGGTGAGGTGCAAGTCGGCGCCCGGCAGCGCCTCGACGGTGGCGAGCCGCGGCGACAGCAGCGTGCGCCGGTGCGCGTCGCGCAGCACGGTGCGGCGGCCGGCGCGGCCGGCGATCAGGCGGTCGTAGTGCGCCTCCAAGCCGGCGAGGCCCTTGTGGTCGGTGCCGACGAAGCCGAGCACCTGCGCGCCGAGCTCGCGCATCGGGTAGTAGCGCTTGCTCTCGCGCACGAAGTGGATGCCGGGCAGGTTCAGCGCGCGCACCGCGTCGGCCACCGGCGGGTCGAGCTTGCGGGCGACGAAGACGAAGTCGCGCTCGGAGCGCAGGCGCTGCTCGAGCTCAGGGGCGTCGAGGTGGAGCACCGTGGCGAGGCGGTGCGCCGTCGTCTTCGCGTCGACCACCGCCTGCGGGTCGGCGGTCACCGACTCGACGTCGACCGACACCGCCAGCACGCGGCCGCGTGCGTCGTAGATCGTGCCGCGCGGCGGCTCGAGGTCGAGCACACGCTGGTGCTGCTGCGCCGCCTTCTTGGCGTAGTGGTCGTGGCGCTCGACCTGCAGCCAGTAGAGGCGCGCGCCGAGGGCCGCGAACCAGAGCGCCGCGGCGGCGACCGCGAAGGGTCCGCGCGAGGTCACGGCGTCGCCGCTCCGTTCGGCGGCGATGCCGTGCTGGGCGCGGCCGGTGCGGCAGGCGCCGCCGCGCTCGGCGGCACCGGCGGCGGCGGTACGGGCGCCGCGGCGGCGGCCGCCGCGCCGCCCGCGAAGACGAGCTGCGACAGCTCGGGCGGCTTCATCCCCAGCTCCCGGCTCGCCCGCGCCTCGACGCGCTGCGGGCTCGACAGGTACGCCTCTTCCAGGCGCAGGTGGCGCTCGCGCCGCTCGAGCTCGTGGAGCTTCGTCTCCAGACCGTCGACGCGATAGCCGCTGCCGAGCAGCTCGAGGTGGACCCAGGTGTAGCCGAGCAGCGAAAGCCCGACGACGAGCACGGCCACGGCGACGCGGCCGAGCTCGCGCATGCGGCGGCGGTCGCGCTGCCGCACCAGGTAGCGGTTGCGCGGCGGGCGGGGGAGGAGGTAGGGGGTCTTCAAGCGGCTGCTCGCTAGAGGTCCGGCGCGGGAGGGGTGGTCGGGCATCGGCGCGTGCTCGTTCACTGGCGCGGCGTCACACCAGCTTGCGCGCGGCGCGCAGACGCGCCGAGCGCGCCCGCGGGTTGATGGCGATCTCTGCTTCGCTCGGCCGCATCGCCTTGCGCGTGAGCAGCTCGACGATGCGATCCTCTTCGCGCTGGCGCCCGGTCGTCGGGTCGCGCAGCGGGTCGGCCCAGGCCTTGAGGCGATGTTTCACCATACGGTCCTCCAGGCTGTGGTACGAGATGACGACCAGCCGGCCGTCGGGCCGCATCAGCCGCACCGCTTCGCCGAGCAGCCGCTCGAGCTGCTGCAGCTCCTCGTTGACGGCGATGCGCAGCGCCTGGAAGACGCGCGTGGCGGAATCGATCCGCCCCTCCTTGCGCCGTCCGCCCTTGGCGCGGTAGACGAGCTCGCGCAGCTCGCGCGTCGTGCGCACCGGCCGCTGCACCCGCGCCGCCGCGATCGTCTGCGCGATGCGGCGCGCCATCCGCTCCTCTCCGAACTCGCTGAAGATCTGTTGCAACTGTTCCTCCGGCGCCTCGTTGACGAGGTCGAACGCCGATGTGGATTCCTCTCCTCCCCCCGTGTCGATACCCTTCTCGTTGCCTCCACTCATCCGCATGTCCAAAGGCCCTTCCTGCTGCAGGCTGAAGCCGCGCTCGGCCGAGTCGAGCTGCAGCGACGAGACGCCGAGGTCGGCGAGCACTCCTCCCTCGAGTGCTTCCTCCCCCAGCGCCGCTTCGAGCTCCGAGAAGCGCGCCCGCACCAGCCGCACGCGCTCGCCGAATGGCCGCAGCCGCTCGGCGGCGAGCGCGAGCGCCTGCGGGTCGCGATCGAGACCCAGGAGGCGCGCTCGCTCGCCGCGGCGCAGCAGCGCCTCGGCGTGGCCGCCCAGCCCGACCGTGCAATCGGCGAAGAGACCGCCGCGCTCGGGAGCGAGCAGCGTGACGGCCTCCTCCACCATCACCGGCCGGTGGATCGGCGACATGACGATTCAAAGAGCTGTTGGCCGCCGGCCGCGTTCGCTAGAAGCCGCGCTCGCTCAGCGCCTGCAGGTCGTCGTCGGTGAGCGGCTCGGACTCGAGGCGCGCCGTGAAGCGCTCGTGGTTCCACACTTCGAGATAGTCGATGCGCCCCGCCACCACCACCTCGCCGCTCATCGCCGCCTTGTCGCGCAGCAGCGCCGGGATCAACACCCTGCCCTGCGGGTCGAGCCGCGTCTGCGCGCCGAAGTAGTTGACGCGCTCGAGAAAACGGTTGCGCGCCTTGTCGGACTTCGGCATGGCGAGGAGCTTCGTCTCGAGGTCCTCCCACACAGGCAGCGGGTAGATGCGAGTCGACTCGGCGGAGGGCGAGGTGATGAAAACCTCGGATCCCCACCGCTCCTCCAGCTGGCGCCGGAAGTCGGTAGGGATCTTGAGCCGTCCTCGATCGTCGACGGTCGCCGATGCGCTGCCTCGAAACATGCCGCTCCCGCAGTGGTGGTGTCGACAGGTGCCTGAGGTGGGAGTCTAGAGTGTTCGGGCCACTTTTGTCCACTTTTGGCCCACTCTGGCCACACAGAGCCCGCGCGAGAGACTTCTGTGACCCGTCGAGGCGCAAATCGGGCGTAATTTCGAGCTTCCGGCGCCTTGGCCCTGCCGGTGGACCGAGAAGTCAGCGATCGTCGGACAGGCGATCAGCCGGAACAGCCGATTGGCTGTTACCAGATTCGCTCGGCCGTATCAGCGAAGCTGGAACTTCCAGATCTTGAGCGATGCCTCCCACTTCTTGCCCTTGTCGGCGCGCATGCTGTTCCCTGCTTGGTGCGGTCGGTGATGAAGCCGTCGAAGCCGGCCTTCTCGTAGCGCCGGAACCCGGAGACCGCGCTCGCGGACGATGAGGATGCAGTTGAGCCGCACGTCGTGCTCGAGCGCGGCGTTGGAGGTGAAACGTTGCTGGAGCTCGAGCACCGTGTCGCGGGGAAAACCTTCCTCTTTGGCCACCCGCGCCTTGCCCTCGCGCGCGGCGAGCAGCGACTCGAGCTGTTCGAGCTCCTCGCCGTGGAAGTCGTCGAGCAACCGCCGGCGGCCGACCTTCGCCAGCACCTCGGCGAGCTCGGCGTCGGTCGAGCCGCGCAGCAGCGTCAGGATCGCCTGCTCGTCGTCGTCGAGGGTCGGTCCGTCGAGCATCTCTTCGATGAGGAGGACTTTGCGACGCACGGGCAGGATGTAGAGGCTGTCGCCGGGCTGCCAGCGGCGCACGATCTCGCGCGCCATGTTGTCGTCCTGGAAGCCGCCGAGGATGCGGCGCTCGGTGTCGAGGAAGGTCAGGGCCGTCGCCTCCGTCGCGCTCCGGCGCGGCGGGCCCCGTCTCCCCCAGCGCGGTGCGAGACGCGCGCTCGGCTTCCCGGCCCGCCTCTTGCTCCGTGACGTCGGCGGGATGGCTGAGCTCGACCTCCTGCGCCGGCCGTCCTGATCGCAGCAGCGACGCGACGGCGCGATTGCCCACCGTCCGCTGCAGCTCGAGGATCGGCGAGGCCTTTGCGGAGGGTGCGGCCTGCCGGCGATTTCCGCCCGGCGCCGTCGGCGTGCTTCCCTTGGCTCGCGAGCGGGTGCAGGGCATGGCTACTCCCAGCCGGGCTCACAGCCCCGGCAGCACAGCCTCGAGGATGCGCTTGACGGTGGCGACGATCGCATCGCGCGCGGCGGCGAAGAGCCCGGGCGTGCGGTAGCCGGTCTCGGGTCTCAGCGCGCGGACGTGCAGATGGCCGAGCGGGATGGTCGACTTGTTCTGGCGCCGCAGGAGGCTCGTGCGGTAGAAGATTTCGTTGGACAGGTAGCCCCCGCCGGACCCTTCGACCGCCCTCGCGCCGGGAGTGGGTTGGGTGGCGCCGGCGGGAGCCGCCGGGAGCTGCGTGAACTCCGTCTCGCCGGAGAGCGGCGCGCTCCTCCCGAGCTCGCCGCGGATGCGGTCGGCCGGCGACAGGCCCCCTCCCGGCGGCGTCTCTTCGAGCCCCGAGGTGAGGAACTCCGGGCCGCCCGGCCGCAGGCCTCCCGGCTCGACGGGCGCCGTCGGAGTGCCGCCGGTCAACACGCCGAGGTTGTCGCTGGCGGGGGTGGAGCGGCCCCGCCCCGCGAACCGCTCGACCTCCGTGGCGTCGCCGCCCTGGCTGATCGTCATCACCATGTCGACGGCATTGGGCGTCGAAAGCCAAGGACCGAAGAAGCCCTCGACGACGCCGGCGTCGAAGTCGGCGAAGCGGACCGGGAAGACGACGCCTTCGACGTCGCCGGTGACGCTGCCGTTCTTCACCTGAGTGCCGTCCAGCGCCAACACCGCTGCACCGGAAGGGTTGCCACGGCTGGGGTCGGGGCCGAGCTGGAATGGGTCAAAGCCGCTGATGAGGATGCGCTTGTTGCCCGCGGTGCCGGGGAACCGCGCGGTGTCCATGCCGCGCGACGTGCGCTCGAGCCGCTGGATCAACGCTTCGCGGTCAGTGTCGTTGAGACTGAAGCTTGGCTCCCACCGCCGCAGCGCGCGCGTCAGCTGGAGACGGGCCCAGTAGAGCGGGCGGTCGTCGGTATTCGCGCCGGTGGCGGTCTGCGCGCGCTGGGTGGCGACGCGCCAGAGCTCGTGACCGTGATCGTCGACGACCTGCTGTGCCGCGGCGAGATCGCCCGCGCCGGCAAGCGCCTGCTCGAAGGCGGGCAGGAAGCGGTCGAAGCCGCTGCCGGCGAGGATCTGCTGCGGCACCGCGCCCTCGACCTGCTTTTCCTCGTGGGTCTGCGCGCAGCTTCGGCACCGCTGCAGCCGCAGGCCCGAGGCGAGCCGCGGCGCCGGCCGCAGCGACTGGCGGCCGCCCCACAGCGACATCGTCGCGGCGGCGGCGGCGAGATCGGCGTCGCGCTCGAGGGGCTGGTAGCCGGCTGCGCCCGCGGCAGCGGCGGCGGCATCACCGTTGGCCTGCTGCGCCACGTGCGCGAGCTCGTGGGCGAGCAGCGCATCGCCGGCAAGCGTGCCGGGGCGGTACTTGTGCGGCGCGAAGGCGACGTGCTCGCCGACGGTGAATGCCTTGGCGTCCAGCCGCGACGCGAGGCTGGCGGCGCTGCCGTCGTCGTGCACGCGCACGCGCGCGAAGCTGCGGCCGAGCGCGGACTCCATCCGCGAACGGACCGCGCCGTCGAGCGGCCGGCCCTCGCCGAGCTGATCGCGCAGGTCGCGCGGATCGCCGGGATCGCGCGGCCCTCCCGAGTTGGCCTTGAAGAAGATGCCGCCGAGCCCGCCGAGGCCGCCGGTAAAGTCACCCACTCCACCTGCTAGACCGCCCAGCGCGCCGAGCCCCGGCAGTCCCATCCCCGGCAGCGGGATGCCGGGCGGGACGCCGGTAATCTCGCCGGTGCGCGCCCAGGTCTCGACGCTGGTGCGCACGCGCGCGGCGATGAGCGCGACGTAGCCCTCGGCCGTCGTTGGCCGCGGGCCCTCGCCGGCGAAGCGCGGCAGGTCGCGATTGATGCGATCGACACCCTCGGCTTCGTAGCGGCCGAGCCAGAACTCGATCAGCGGGCAGCCCTGGGCCGAGTGCTCGGTGCCGGCGAGCCCGGCCTCGGCGGCGGCGCAGACCTCGGCCCGCAGCCGGGCGAGGAACTCGCTCTTCTTCATCTGCCCGGGCGCGGGGGTCTCCGTCGAGTCGTCGACGACGACCATGGCGGCCGGTTCGTCGCGGCTGGTCTCAACAGCGGGCTCTAGCTCGCGGTCGGCGGCCGGTCGCGAGCTCGGCTCGACGGTCCCCGTAGGCGGCGGCGTCTCGACGTCGGCTGCGCCGCGCCGCTTGGCCTGCACCAGCATGCCGCCGATCACCCGACCCGTCGCCTCGTTGCCGCTCGCGCGCTGCAGGTCGAGGAGGGACGAGACGGGCGCGTGCGTACTTGCCGGTGAAGGTGACTTCCCCTCTCCAACGTGGGATGACGGCTTGCGCGTCCGCTGCTCGTGCTTGGCCATGCTGCGGACGACGCCTCAACCTCGGGGCTCTACCAGCAGATGGAACACGCCGTGGTCGCCGCGGATCAACCGGCTCGACGCGGCGGGGTGGCGCAGGCGCAGTATCAGCGCCGCCACGCCTTTCGCCGCCGCCTCGGTCAGCGCTTCGTCGCGGCCGGAGAGGGCGTAGTGGGCGCGGCTGTGGTGAAGAGCACCGGCCGACAGCCGGAGCCCCAGCGAGGTGCAGGACACCAACGGCGCTCCGCTCGCGGCAACCGGCCGCGCCGCGAGCTCGACGAGCGCGGCGGCGACTTCGGAGACGTGGCGCGCCGCGAAGAAGCGATGCGTGGGCCGCAGCCGCCGATGGAGAGTCACCATCGCCGTAGCGACGGCGAGCGCGATCGCTGTCGCCAGATGCCAGCGCACGAACGGCAGTAGGCCCGCCGCCTCGGCGATCGTCGTTCCCATCACGACGAGACCGGCCGTCCACTGCGCCTCGGAGAAGCCGAGCGCGTAGGGCCGCGCGGCGTCGCCGCGCGCGAACTCCAACGCGAAGCGCAGCGCGCCATAGCCGACGAGATAGGTGGCGAGCGCGGTGCCCGCGGGCCGGCCGGAAAGCACGCTGGCTGCCCCCGCGATGGCGAGCGCGAAGAGGCAGAGGGACTCGACTGCTTGGATGGGGAACAGGCGAACGCCCAGGAACGCACTGTCCAACCCGTGCTCGACGTGCTCGCCGCCATAGCGCACGCCCCAGCGATGCGGCCGGCCATGGCAGCAGCCAGCCATCAGGCAGCCCAACCTGCCGAACGCCTGCACCAGCGCGAGGGCGGGACCGATGACGTCGAGGCAGGGAAGGAGCGGGTGACCGCCGAGCGCGAGGCCGCCGGCCCCGGCCGCGAGGACGGCGAGCTGATAGTGATAGAAGGTGTAGGTCTCTCTGCGGATGAAGAGTTCCGTCGTGAGCGCCAGCGCACCGGCGGCGACCAGCCCGGAGGCGACTCCCACCACCAGCGCCAGCATCGCGAGGCCGGTCGCCAACCCGAGAGCGACGGCGAAGAGTGCTCCTGCCGTGATGCCAGTGCAGACGAAAAACCCGTAGAACGGCCAGCGGCGCCCGCCGAGCCGGAACGTGGGTCTGACGACGGCGAAGGTCCGCGGCTCCACCAGGTTTCTCTCCGCCGGCTACGCGCTCGTCGCGATCAAAGTGCCGTGGTCGTAGTCGAGCAGTTTGACCACCCGTCCTTCGGCATCCCAGTGCGTGAAACGGCCATGGTGGAGGCCATTCACGTAGGAGCCCGCGGACTCCTGCCGCCCGTTGGCGTGCCATGTCGTCCACGGCCCGGTCGGCTTGCCCTCGTGGAAGCTGCCGCCACCCGCGAGCTGCCCGTTGCTGTGCCAGAAGCGCCAGGGACCCTCCTTGAGCCCCTCGCGGTACTCACCGGCCGCGGCTCGCGCACCGTTGGCGTGCCACGTCACCGAAGGTCCGTGGCGCGTCCCGTCGGGGCGCATGCACGCCGCCTCAGGGCGGCCATCGATGGTGATCTCGAGCCCGTTCGCGTCCCTCGGCCCTACCAAGCTGGTGCCTGGAGGGCAAGACCTGCGTAGGCCATCGAGCTCCCCACTCTCGCTCAAGGATCTTCCTCGTCCACTGCTTGCGGACCGGCCCCGCTCACGGACATGGGTCCCCCGCGGCGCAGTTGCTGTTCCGGTTCAGAGTGATGCCGGCGTTCCGGAAGACGATCGTGTTTTGCAGCAGCGGCCCACACCCGCCCGCGGTGATGTCCTGGTCCAGCTTGATGCACAAGCCGGCCGGCAGCCCTGCCGGTGATGCGGCGCTCAGCGTGTCCATGACTTCACCGTCGACGTTCGTCGCCGCGTCGCCGAAGGTGAAAGCCGCCGCGTGGCTCTCCTTGCACTTGGTGATCGTCTCGTCTACGCAGATGCCGGCGCCCATCGCGGTGTCAAACTGGTCCTGCACGGTGTAGACGATGACCGTCTTGATGAACGTCGGCCCCGAGGTGGGAGTGTCCGTTGCTACCATCTTGCTCGGCTGTCGCACGGTCACCAGATGCGGGGTCGAGCACTTCCCGTCGGTGACCTCGACGGTGACGTCATCCTTCGCCACGCTCTTCGCCGTTCCCTTGATGGCGACGCTGGGGCCCGTGCTGGCGCCGTCGATCGCGGCCTTGTCGGCGCCCTTGGTAATGCTCCACTGCAGCGTCGCGCCCGCTGCCCCGCCGCTGGCGGTGAGCGCAAGGTTGGGCGCGGGGAAATCGCCGCAGGACGGCGCATCGGAGGGCACGTAGTCGGCGCAGTAGTGGTTCACTTCATGGACGCCGGCGACGTTGATGCCGCAAGTGCTGCGCTTCTTGCCGCAATTGCAGCGCTGCAGGCGCAGCCCGGAGCTCAGCCTGGGGGTCGCCCGCTGCGGTAGGCGGAGCCCCGGCAGTCGCAACCCCCACAGCGACGCCATCGCTCCCACCGCCGCCAAGTCGGCATCGCGCTCGAGAGCGCCGTACGAAGGATCGCCGACTCGCAGCGGTTGCTGCGATTCCGCCGCTCCGCTCTGCTGCGCCACGTGCGCCAGCTCATGGGCCATCAGCGCGTCGCCGACCAGAGTTCCGGGCCGGTACTGCTGCGCGCCGAAGGCAACGTGCTCACCGACCGTGAAGGCGCGCGCGTTGAGACGGTCGGACAGCGCCGCAGCGGGCCCATCGGTGTGCACCTGCACGTGCGCGAAGCTGCGCCCGAAGACGGACTCCATGCGCGAGCGAGTGCCGCCGTCGAGCGGCTGGCCGGCGCCGAGCTGGCTACGGAGGGCCTGCGGGCTGCCGGGGTCCCGGGCGCCTCCGGGCAGCGCCTTGAAGAAGACGCCGCCGAGCGACGACAAGGCCGCTGTGGCACCCTGCAAGCCGGGCAGGTTCATGCCGGGCAGCGGTATGCCGCCGGGCACGCCACTCAGCTCGCCAGTCTGCGCCCACGTTGTCACGCCCTGGCGAACACGATCGGCGATGAGCGCGATGTACTCGTCGGCGGTCGTCGGGCGCGGCCCTGCCGCCTCCACGAAGCGGCCGAGGTCACGGTTGAGACGCTCGGCGCTTTGACCTTCGTAGTAACCGAACCAGAAATCGATCACCGGGCAGCCGTTCGCCTCGTGCTCGGTACCCGCGAGACCGGTCTCGGCGGCGCCGCAAACCTCGGGGCGCAGGCGGGCGAGGAAGTCGCTCTTCCTCATCTGTCCCTCGCCGACCTCGACCGCGTCATCGTCCACGATCACCGTTGCGGCGGGCGCCTGCTGGGCCGGAGCTGGGTCCGCTAGAGCCGGCTCCGCCGGCGAGGCTTCGGAGGCGCGTTCGGGTGCGCTCGGGGTGGGCTCCGGCGCCGGCTGAGGAGTTGGCTGCTCGCGTGCGGGAGCGGCAGGCTCCGCAGTGGCTTCGCCGGCAAGCGGCGATCGCTGCAGCAGCGGCTTGCGCCGCGCCACCAGCGGCGTCTGCTGGACGACGTGGGTGAGCTCGTGGGCGAGCAGGCGACGGCCGCCGGCCGTCTCCGGCGACCACTCGCCGGTGCCGAAGACGACGTCGTTGCCGACCGTGAAGGCGCGCGCACCGACTGCCCGCGCCGCCTCGCCCGCTGCCGCGCCGGTGTGCACGCGCACCGCCCCGAAGTCATGCCCGAAGCGTGGCTCGAAAACGCTTCTGACCGGCGTCGGCAGCGGCCGACCCGCGCCTTGGAGAGCGGCGACGCGTCCTTCGAACGCGGGAGGCGACGGCACGGGCGAGTCCGACTTCGGCTGGACCAGCTGCTCTTCTTCGTGACAGCGGCACTGACGCTGGACCAGCTCCTCGTCGTGGCAATGACACTCGCGCTGCACCAGACCGTCGCCGACCGCCGCCTTGCCTTGGAGGAGCTCCTCCTCGCAGTCGGCGCACATGCGCTGCACGCCGGCTCCGCCGCGCACCGCCGAGATCGCCACCGGCGACGGGTCGCCTTGGCGCAGGACCGCTTCGGCGATGCGATCGGCCTCCCGTTCGTAGGCGTCGCCCGGCGGCCCGATCCGCAGCTTGGGCTGGAGGAGCGCGCCGCCGAGAAGGTGACCGACGCTGCGATTGCCGGTGGCCTGCTGGAGGCCGAGAAGCGTCGACACCAACCCGAGGGCCGCGGGCGGCGGCGACTCGGACCGCGCGCCGCGCGACGCCGGCTCGCTCGCCTTGGCCGCGGTCGAGGTCTTCTCGCTCATGCGCTACGGCAGGCTCAGCCGGAAGGGGATGTTCCGGCAGTTGTACTTCCTGCAGGTCTCCGGACGGTCCTCGTAGATGCCGCAGCGGCGCTCGCCGTCGAGGTACATGCAGCTGCCATCCGCTTGCTTGAGCAGCGTGTACTTGACCCCGGCCTCGCGCATGCGCTGGCACATGGCGCAGTCGCAACTCTCCGCAGCCTCCTTATAGCGATAGCGGCCGCTCTTGGCTTCTTCCTCGGTGAGCGAGACGAAGCCGTAGCCGGTGCAGCAGAGGGCGCCGCAATGCGGGCGGCATTGCTCGCAGTTGCCGTTGAAGTAGACGGTGCGGTTGGTCAACCGGAAGACCGGCTCGGCGGCGGCGACCGCGGTATCGGCCGGCAGCACCCGCAGCAGTGACGACAGGGTCATGGCGCTCCTCCTTGCCGGGCCGGCCGGCTCACTTGCCTTCCGTCTTGCCCTTGCCCCGCGGAGCCCTTGGCGCGGCCGTCTTCGGCGACTGCGGCGCGCGCTCGTTCGGCTTCGCGGTGCCGTCAGGCGGCTGCGGCGTCGGCGACGGTGGTAGAGGCTTGGGGGGTGCCGGTAACGGAGGCGCCGTTTCACGGGCGCGGATCACCACCGCGTCGCCCCGGGCGGCGATCACTCGACTGGTGCCGCCCTTCTCGCGGATCTCCAACGTCCGGGGTCCGGGCTTGGCGGCGTTCGCCACCTCTGCTTTGAAGGTCAGCGCTCGGTGATCGCCGAGGACGCTGAGCTCGGAGATCTTGATTTCGGTCTCGTCGCCGAGGCTCGCCTCGACTTGGTCCGGAATTGCGTAGGCAGTCTTGACGTGCACCGTGAAGGTGCCGCCCACGACCGGATCGCCATCCGTCACCTCGATGCTCTCGATGGCGCAGGCGTCGCCGCTGCACCGCCACCACAGGTGTCCGAGGGCGAGGACCTGGCGGCGCACCGAGCAGTTGTCGAGCCTTAGGATCTCGCCGTCGGCGTCGATTTCCACCCGCGCCAACACCACCCACGGGTCGTCGGGGCAGGGCGGGCACCCCGGCAGCGGCCCCTCGAAGAGGTGGTCGAGCTTCGGCGGGTCCTCGTGGCTAGGCGGCAGGTCGGGGAGCACGCAGATCTCGTAGCCGTCGCGGCAGCGCGAGTACTCGCACTGCGTCTCGTCGCAGCCGCAGCCGGCGGGCTGCGCGCGCACCGGTCGGCTCTTCGTCTCCTGGTAGCGGACGGCGACGTAGAGCGGCCCGGGCTCGCGCTGCACGTGGACGTCGATGCACCACGGATCGGGCGGCTCGCCGTGCTCGCCGCTCGCTCCCGTCTGGCCGCAGCTGCGCAGGTCGACGACCTGCTCGCGGTCGATGACGATCTCGTCGCCGTAAGGCCCGAGGACGTAGCCCGGTGTGACGCGTACTTTCCACCGTCGCGCGGCGGCGTTGCCCGCCGTCGGCGACGACCGCTCCACGTCGTTCCCCGCGGGCACGCCGCGGACCCGCACCGCACGCTCCTCCGCCAGCCGGCAGACGGCGGCGCCGCAGACGACGCCCCAGCCGTGGAGCAGCCGGTTGTGGCGGCGCAGCTTGTCGCGGAAGTACTGCTGCTCGAGGGTCAGCTCCGCCGGGGTGAGCAGCTGCCCCGGGTAGTAGCAGGGCCGCTCGATGACGCCGGCGGCGCAGGGGTCGGGTCCTGAATGGCAGCTACAGGAGGTCGACGTTCTCATCGCTCACCTCGTTCGGTTCACTGCGCAGGGTCACTGGTCGGGGTCACTCGTCAGTCACTTGTGCCGGTGCTGCTCGTCCCGCTCCTCGGCGAGAAGCGAGAGGATGACCTCGAGCAGCAGGTCGTTGGAATAGACGATGGGCCGCACGGTGATGTCGACGCTCTCGGCGTCGCAGCCGTGCTCGCCGGGCCGCATGTTGGCGAGCGGGATGCACGGGTTGACGGGCGGCTCGGGACAGCTCTGGCTGACGTGCTTGGCGAGCACCTCGTAGTCGAGGCGGTCGCCGCGGAACACGTCGGGGACACGGCAGTGGAGGCGGATGGGCGGCGCCGGCCCCTCCTTGAAGGTGATCCGGTAGCGCTCGCGGATCGCTCCCGCGGCGCACTCCTCGACGGTGCCGCAGTCGCCGCCGAGCACCGGCGTCGGGTCGCTGTCACACTCGTGATAGCAGAGCAGCAGGCGGAAGGTGCCTTCCTCCTCGCGGTCCTCGCCCTGCCCGTAGCCCTGCTTGGGCGGCCGGTAGGTCCCTTCGCCGCCGCTGGGGACGAGCAGCTCGGGCGGGATGGCGACGCAGGTGCGCTCGGGAACGATGATCTCGCGGCCCCACTTGTCGATGGCGACGCCGGGCAGCACGGCGACGTGTTGGCCGTCGGGCTCGCACTCGACGTCGAGACCGCAGACGACGCCGTAACCCGACACCAGGCGGTTGAGCAGGTACCGCTTGGCGTTCATGTAGTCGGTCTCGAGCTGGAAGTGGTAGACGTCGAGCAGCTTGCCGTAGAAGTAGCGGTTGCGCACCGGCGCGCGCAGCGCCCGGTTGGCCGGTTGGGTGTCGGTGACAGCCATGGGGTCCTCCTCGTTCAATGTCTGCTACGGCCCTTCGACGATCGTCGAGCCGAGCCGCGTTCCGGTGCCGATGCTGCTCTCGCCCAGCCGGCCCGCCGCCGCGCCGCCGAGCACCAGGTCCGGGCCGCGGCCCAGCCGCCGCGCCGGCGAAGGCGCGCCGACGACGGTGTCGATGCCGACGCTCGACTGCAGGCCGACGCGCAGCCGCGGAGCGATGACGCACAGGTGCCAAGTGGCGTGCGCCGGCTTCTCGCGCTCGACGACGGCGCGCAGCTGCGCGAGCCGGTGCGGCGAGGCGGTCTGCCGCTCGTAGACCTGGACGCAGAACTGGTGCGCCACCGTTTCGTAGAGGTGAGCGCCGAGCCCGCCTTCGCCGGCGAGGTAGGAGCCGTCGAGCACCGCCGTGGTGCCGACGACGGCGCCGTCGAGCTCGGCGGGGGCGAGCACGGTGTCGAAGCCGAGCCGGCCGCGCCCGGCGGACGCTGCGTCGTCGGCCGGCAATGCCCACCAGCCGCCGCCGAGCACCGGCTCGACGATGCGCACGTCGACGCCGGTCGCGAAGCGCACCGCCTCGCGCAACCCGGCCGGCGTGCCGCGTCTCGCCGCCGCCGCGTAGGCGCAAGCGACGGCGCGCCGCGTAGTCTCCTCCGGCCAGGTCTCGTCGAGGTCGATGCCCAGCCAGCCGGCGAGCCAGGGCAGCCACGCGGCCGGCGCCGCCGCCGCATCGAACAGCCGCGGCAGGCGATCGATCTGCTCGTCGAGGTCGGTGAACTCGCTCTCGAAGAGGGCGAGGACGCGCTCGAGGAGCTCGGGGTCCTTCGCCTGCGTGCGGTAGATCGCGGGCAGGTGGCGCGACCAGGTCTCGGGGTCGTAGTCGACGCGGACCTGCTCGAGCACCGGCGTGTGCCGCCCTTCGCCGGCGAGGTGGACGCCGATCCAGAGCCGCGGCGAGGCGACGCGGAGGAGGCCGCGGAGCGCGTCCTGGGGCAGCGGGCTCCAGCCGGCGCCGAACGGCGCGTAGGATGAGGGCAGCGGGTCGTCGGGCGGCGTCGCCGACGCCGCCGCGTGCACGTAGACCTGGAGGTGGGCGCCGGCGGCAAGCGCGCCGCCGCGGGTCTCGATCTCGTGCCAGAGCACCGGCCGCGAGCCAGGACCGAAGGGTCCGCCCCACAGCACGCCGCTGCGCACGTAGCCGCCGGTGAGGAGCAACCGGACCGGCGTCGCGGCGCCGCCCGGGTGGAGCCACAGGCCGCCCGAGCCGTCGACAGCCAACGCCGCCACCGGTCCTTCGAAGCCCTCGGCCTCGCCGATCGCGGTGCCATCGAGCAGCAGCCGCAGCAGCCCGCCGCCGGCGGCGTCGCCGACGTAGAGCGAGCTGCCGGCGAAGAGCAGAGCGAGCGGGCCCGCGAGCGGCACGTCGAACGAGCCCTGCGGTTGGCCCGCGGTGTCGAAGGCGAAGACGGCCTTGCGCGCGGCCCCGGCGTCGAGGACGAAGACTTCCTCCCTGCCGTCGACGCCGCCGACGGCGACGCCGACCGGTTGCTCGAGCCCTGCCGCCGCCGCGCGCTGCCAGAAGGAAGCGTCGACGTCGCCGCCCGGCCCGTACTTCTGCACGCGCCTGTTGCCATGGTCGACGACGTAGACGTTGCCGGCGGCGTCGGCCGCCAGCGCCCACGGCGTGTCGAGCTGGCCGGGCTCCGTCCCGGGCTCGCCCCAGATGCCGAGCAGCTGGAAGGTCGCGGGGTCGACGAGCTGCAGGCGATGGTTGCCGCCGTCGGCCACCACCAGGACGCCTCGCGTGGGATGGAAGAGCAGCCCGCGCGGCGCGCGCAGCCGGCCGGGCAGCTCGCCCGTACCGCCGAAGCAGGACAGCGGACAGGTCGCGCCGTCGCAAGGATCGATGCGCAGCAGCCGGTCGCCTGCGGGATCGGTGAAGAAGACGGTGCCGTCCGAGCCGACCGCGATGCCGGCGGGTCCGTCCGCTGCCGGCAGCTCGGCGAGCGCGGCGTCGGCCACCGCGAGCAGCGGCACGTGGGCGAGCCGCAGCGCGCCGCCCGCGTCGAGCTCGAGGCCGCGCCAGCGGAACGCCGGCCAGCGGTTGGCGACGTTGAGGTAGAGGAAGCCCGCGGCGTCGTCCATCTACTCGACTCCCATCCAGACGGCCTGCCAGTCGTTCCACGGCTTCGTCTCGCGGACCGCGCCGACCGCCACGATCAGGATCTCGATCGTGAAGCCGACGGGGCTCGCATCTCGCACCGACGGGGGGAGATCGAAGACCAGGTTGAGAGGGTCGTGCGTCACCCGTTGGCCGTCGAGGCGCACGGAGTAGCAGGGGGTGGTCTGGAAGCCCGCGGCGGAGGTATCGATCGCGGCCGTCAGGCTGACGATCCCGCGCTCCGCATCCGAATTTTCCACCCAGTCGATGTCCTGCGAGCCGCAGGCGATGTAGGGCTGGCAGGCCAGGCGGGCGCTGCGCCGTTCGGCCAGCGAGACGTCCTGGCGCAGCCGGCACTCGAGCACCTCGACGCGCGCCAGGACGATGCGCAAGCCCCGGGCGACCTCCTGCTTGAGCGTTTCGTCGAGCGGCGTCAGGTGCTCGGCGCCGTCGCGCCGCAGCCGCACCCAGCAGAGCACCGGTTCCTCGCGCCGCCGCACGACGCCGCGCCGCAGGCAGATGCCCTCGCGCGTCTCCGCCTCCTCGAGCAGCTCGTCCGCGGGGTAGGAGACGACGAGGTCGAAGAAGACCGACTGGCCGTCGTCTTCGGCGGCGACCGGCGGCACCGGTTCGACCTTGTCGCGCGTGAGCACGATCTCGCGGCCGAGCGAGTCCAGCGCGTAGCCGGGGCCGACCCGCACTTCGCGGTCGTCGCGCTTGCCGCTCACCGCCAGGCCGCGACCGATCCCCGGCTGGTGGAGGCTCACGTTGTGCAGCTGCCGCATCTCGCGGTGGAAGGCCTCGATGCCCTGCAGGTCGTCGGCGAACAGCCGTTGGCCGTTGAAGAAGCTCAGCCGCTCGACGAAGGCCGTCTCGTCAAGGATGCCCATGGATCACCTCGGGGAGGTCGTCGGTGCGCATCTGGATGCCGAGCCAGCAGACCGCGAGCTGGCGCCGGGCCGCGGCGAGGAGGAAGTTGCCCTTGCCGACGGTCGACAGACCGAAGGGCACGACACGGAAGCGAAAGCCCGTCAGCGTCTGCTCGGCGAGATGGCAAAGGAGCGGCTGCAGGAACCGCCGCAGCACTCCCGTCGCGTCTTCGCTCACGATGCCGCCCTGCAGCCAGGCGAAGTAGCAGGGAGGCTGGGTGAAGCCCGCCGCGTGCGTGTCGATCGCGACCTGCAGCCCGAGCACGACGCGCTGCGCCTGTCCGGCGACGCCGGCGTCGACTTGCCACAGCTGCCACGCGGTGGCGCCGGCGACGGTTCTGCCGTGGCCCAGCCGCGGCTTCGCCAACGGCCGTGCCATCGGCTGGCGAAAGTCGGGATCGAGCCGCACCGCGCCGCCGCGTTGGAAGAGGCGCCCGAGCGGCACGCCGTCGAGCGGCCGCAGCCGCCAGGCCGGCAGCCAGGCGAGCTCGGCGGCGGCGGGCGCCGGCGCACCGCAGCCGGCGCCCGCGAGATTGCCTGCGGCACGCGCGCCGCCTTCGTCGCGATAGCGGAGGACGAGGACGAGCGTCGCATCCTCCGGCGCGCGCTGCGGCGCCGGCGCCGTCGCCGGCCGCTGGAGGATGAGCTCGCGGCCGAAGGCGTCGTAGGCGAGGCCGCCCTCGACCTTCACCCGCGGCTTCGTTAGCACGCTCGAGTCGAGCGTGACCTGCAGCCCGTAGCGCACGCCGAACGCGCCGTGCATCGCGCGGTTGTGCGACCAGCGCAGCTGCTCCTCGTAGGAAGCGTGGTCGCGAAAGTCACGCGACAGCAGGTCCTGGTCCGGCACGTAGCGGAGGCGCTGCAGCTCGTGGGGATCGGCGATCATGGTCGTCGTCACCTCCGCCTCAGCCGACCGTGATCTCGTGCCGACCGGCGGCGACCAGGCCGATCGGCCCGACACAGACGTTGCCGCACACGCCGCCCTCGCACGCACAGCCGGCGATCAGCTCGAGCGCCAGCACGTGGTCGACGCCCGGCACCTCGTCGATGAGCTGCAGCACTTCGGAGCGATAGACGTCCCGCCCGAAGGGCCACCCCTTGCCGTCGGGGCCGCCGGTGAGCGGGTGGAAGAAGCGGTCGACGGTCTCGACGATGCGCGCGCGCAGCGCCGCCGGGTCGACGCCGACGAGCGGCTGCACGCGGGCGCGCACGGCGATCTCCACGTACTCGGGTCCCACCACCACGATGCGCGTGCCGAGCAGCCGGTGGCGCGCCAACGCGCGCGCCACGGCGCGGCGGGTGAACGCGCTGGGGAACGGCCGGCGCTGCGGCAGGAACGGCAGCACGATGACGGTGACGACGCCGATCGCCTGCAGGCAGGGCAGCGCTGGATCGAGGTTGGCGCGCGCCGCGACGCGCGCGAGCCGCACGCCGGGCGTCGCGAGCGCGATGGCTTCGTAGTCGGCGAGCGTCACCGCCCGCAGCGGCTGCTCGACCGAGTCGACGGCGCGCGCCGCCGCGGCGGCCAGGCTCTCCGCCGCGGCACCGCCTTCGGCCGGCACCGGGTTGGTGGCGGCGAGCCCCGGCGCGCCGCTCTTCGGGCGCCACCGCAGACCGGCCGGCACGTTGCCCTCGGCGGCCCGCGTCGAGCGGTAACCGACGCGCACCAGCGCGCCCGAGGGCAGCCGCCGGCCGGCGTCGCCGTCGCCGAAGGTGAGCTGCCCCCGCTGCGCGGCGAGCACGAAGTGGGAGCCGGCGCGCCCGGAGACGTCGAAGTCCGGCCGTGCCGACCACGACACGGGGACGCCGTTCTCGACGACCGTGGTCTCGACCTCACCGTCGGCGATCACCGGTCTCGTGACGGCCAGCTGCTGATACGGCTCGCCGTTGCCGGAGCCGATGGGCTCCTCGACCGCCTCCGATTGTTCGGCGGCGACGCCGTCCATCACCACCTGCGCGAGCGCGGGCGCGGCGTCGTAGGTGCCGCCGGTGATACGACAGCGCAGGTAGTGGAGCGGCGTCTTCACCGCGCCAACCCGCGCCGCGACGGTGGCGACCGGTGCCGCGATGACGACGCGGCCGTCGAGCGTGAAGCTGCGGGTGTCGTCGGCGACCTCGCCGGCCTCGGCGTCGAGCCGTCGCCACACGCCGGGCGCCACCTGGAGCTCCCACGCCGTGCGCGCCGCGGCTGGCGGCGGCACCGTGTCGTTCGACGCCGTTGCGGGCGTGGGCGCGGCCGCGTCGCCGTCCCTCGCCTCGCCGCAACGGCAGGGAGACACCGGGCCCGGCGGCGAGCAGCGCTCGAGCGCGCGCCGCGCCTCCTCGAGCAGGCGCTGGCGCTCGTCCCAGCCGGAGCGCCCACCGGCGAAGCGCAGGTAGAGCGTCACCGCGGCACCGACCGGCAACGCCTCGTCGAAGCCCAGGTAGAGCGCGGCTCCCGGTCCTGGCTCGACGCCGAAGGGCGCCACAACCTCGCCGCGCCGCCAGCGCGGCGTCAGGTCCTCGATCGCGCCCGTGTCGCCGCTCTGGATCGCTTGCACGCCGACGCCGCTGACGGTGAGCGGCTCGAGCGTGCGCCAGACGGTGCGCACGCCGCCAAGATCCGCGCCCTCGAGCTCGAAGCCGGCAGGCACCGCGACGCCCGACGCCGCGGCCGAGAAGGCGAGCACGGTGCGTGCGGCGCGCGGCGGCCGCGGCTCGATGCCGACGAGCGACAAGAACTTCCGCCGATGCGAGGCCGGCACTCGGTTGATCCGATAGAGCTCGATCTCCGCCACCCACGCCAGCAGCTCGACGAGGGTGATGCCGGGGTCGTGGACGTTGTGATCGGTCCAGCCCGGTGCGTAGAGCGGGATGAGCGAGCGCCCCTCCTGGACGAGGTCGACCCAACGGCGGTCATCGAGGTTGGGCAGCGGCAGAGCCATCGCGTCTCCTCACACCAACTTGATGCGCAGCGTCCCGGCGGCCACGACGCGGTCCGGGCGCACCGCCACGCGCTCTCCCTGGAGCTGGCGGTCGAGGAGCAGGTGCAGCTCGCGGACGAAGTCGACCCCTTCCACCCGCTCGAGCGCGGCGGCGAGGTCGGAGATGTAGACGTCGCGGCCCGCCGGCCAGCCCGAGCGCTCGGGACCGCCGCGCAGCGGATGAAGGAACGACTCGAGCGCCGCGCGCACGCGCTGCTCGACGCCGCCGGCGTCGGCGGGATCGAGCGGCGCGACGGTCGCCTCGACGTCGACCGGCAGGTAGTCGGGGCCGGTGACGTGGAGGTGCAGCGCGGCCGTGAAGTCGGCCCCCGCGCGCTCGGCGACGGCGCGGCGCACGCGGTCGCGCAGGCCGAGCGACGGCCACGGGCGCGGCTCCTCGCTCTGCGGGATGAGGATGAGCGTCACCCAGCCGGGCCGCTTGCGGCCGGAGGGATCGAGGGTCGGCACCACGCGCGCCACCGCCACGGCGGGCGACGCCTCGCGGGCGAGCGACTCGATGCCCGCGGCGGTGACGGCGCGGCCGCGGCGGGCGAGGGTGAGCGGCCCACGGCCGGCGAGCGTCTCCACCGTCTCGGCGTCCGCTCCCCCTTCGGCCGGCCGCGGGTTCGACGCCTTCTCGACCCCGGGCACGCCGGCGAGCACCTGCTTGACGGCGCCGGCGGCGACGTTGCCCTGCGAGCCGCCGCCGGTGCGGTAGCGGCGAGCGACGACCGCCGCGCCCGGCGGCGGCACGCGCCCCTGCTCGCCGCCGCCGAAGGAGAGCTGGCCGCGCGAGCGCTCGAGCACGTAGTGGCGGTCCTGCGGCCCTGAGCGGAAGAAGTCCTCGCGCACCTCCCAGCGCACCCAGGCCTCGATCACCCGCTTGTTGCGGTCGCGCCGCAAGCGCAGCGGCGTCTTCTCGACCTCGGTCTCGCTGCCTTCGCGGGCGAGCAGCTCCTCGAGCTCGCGCAGGGCGGGCTCGCCGAGCAGATCGCGGGCGAGGATGCGCCACTCGACGTTGGCGCGCGGGCCGGCGAGCTCCTGCACCTCGACCTGCTCGCCGACGAGCACCGGGAAGCGGCGGAAGCGGAGCGCCTGATGGGCGAGGCCGGAGGCGGTGCCGATGCGCTCGTCCGTCACCGTCTCCCACTGCGACGCCCACACCGCGTTGGGGAAGAGGCCGAGGATCGCGGGCTCGCCGGGCGGGCCGTCCTCTTTCAACCGCGCGCGCAGCCAGAAGAGCGAGGTGCCGAAGCGCGCCGCCGGCTTCGCGTCCTCGGGCCCGATCAGCGACACCATGCCCGGCACCCGCAGGTTCGACGTCTCGTCGTCGACGACGAGGCGCGACCAGTCGAAGCCGTTCCACGACTCCCAGACGAGGTCGGGGCCGCGCACGTCGCCGCGCTTCTCCTCGACGTCGACGAAGAGGTTCAGGCGGTCGACCGGCAGCTTCATGTCGAAGCCGAGGTAGAGCGCCGGGGTCGAGCCGCTCACCTGCGCGAACGGCGCGAAGACGAGCCCCGGCCACCGCGCCTCTTCGCTGCGGTCGGCGTAGGCGAAGTCGTTGTAGGTGAGCACGCGCTCGGCGGGGAACGGCCCGTACTCCCACGCGTAGCCGAGCCGCAGCTCCGCCAGCACCGGCGGCTGGGGCACGACGTAGGTCATGGTGTTGGTGCCGTTGCCGGTCTGAAAGGTGGCGGTGGCGAGGATGGCGTAGTTGTCCGTGGCGAGCCGGGCGCGGAGCCAGAGGCCCTCCTGGTCGTTGACTTTGGTGGCCGCGACGTCGTCGGGGACGCGGAAGCGGAAGGCGCCGCTGCCGGTGAAGTGCTCGGGATCGCCGCTCGCGTCGGCGTCGGACGTGACGTCGAGCAGCGCCTCCCAGCCGCGGCCGTTCCAGTACTCCCACACGAGCTCGGGATGGAGCGGAGTGTTGGTGGTGGTGAACGACACCGCCGGCGGCACGATCTTGTTCACCCGCACCGTCACCTCGGCGCCCGGCTTGCTCAGGACCTCTTCGCTCGCCAGGTAGAAGGCGTCGCCCGGCTTGGGTGCCTGCCCGAGCGGATAGAAGGCCTTGCTGGTGTCGAGCTTCTCGGCGCCGAAGTACGCCTTCTCCGGCTCCAGGCCGCCCTCGGGCGAGCTCGACGACGACGCGTCCGCCGCCGCGGCGGCGAGTGATTTGGGCGCCAGCTCGGGCTCGGGCAACGGCTCGATCGGCGAGAGATGGAGGAACAGCAGCGTGCCGGACAGGGCCGTCGGTTCCGACTCGGGCAGCGGCCGCGCCACGTGGATGGAGAGCTTGACGTCGTCGACGACCGGCAGCACCTGCGTGGGGTCGAGCGGCAGCGGCTCGGTCAGGCGGCCGCGGATCCAGTACGCCTCGATGCCGCCGACGGTCGTCTTCTTGGTCTCGGCGCAGTCGGCCTCGAGGCGGACGCGGCCGCTGCGCGTCAGGCCGCGGGTGCCGTCGCCGCTCGTCTCGGCTTTGCCCTCGCAGCCCGGCCGCATCCCTTTGAAGCCGCGCCACACCTGGCCGTCCCAGTACTCCCAGGTGATCGACAGCGGCTCGCTCGACGGCTCGACGAGCTCCAGCTGAACGTCGAGCTGTACCTTGGCGTCGAAGTGCAGCAGCGTGTCGTGGGCGATGTAGATCGCGTGCGGCGTGTCGGCGAGCAGCGACCGCGCGAAGGCGCGCACCGGCCGCCCCCCGAGCAGATCGGCGCTGTGGTCGAAGTACTGGTCTCGTCCCGGCCACAGGCTCACCACCTGAACGAGGCGCGCCGGCGACAGGCCGGCGGCGCGCTCGGTCTCGAAGACGATCTGCTGGGTGCTCTCCGGCGGCGGCGGCGCTGCCACCCGCGAGCCGGCGGGGAGCGTCACCGGCAGTGCCTTGCCGCCGATCTGGAAGACCATCGGCACCCGCGCCGCCTGCGCCGGCACGAGGTCGATCCCCAACAGGTCGAGGAAGGCGAGGCGGTTCTTCTCCGGCGCCAGGTCGAGGCGCTGCAGCAGCGTCTCGACGTAGCGCGAGGCGATCCACGCCAGCGCGGCGTCGGGACCGTCGACCGACGGCAGCCAGTCGGGCACGTAGGCCGGCCGCCGCAGGAGCAGCTCCGCGTGGACCTGCTGCGCGGTGCGCGGATCGAGCGCACGGAGGAGGGACGCCTTCACTCGCTCGTTCCTTCGTCGAGGTAGAAGGGGAAGACGAGGTTGTAATGGGTGTTGGTGGAGCGCACGCGGTAGTCGATGCCGATGAGCAGCCGGTTGCGCAGCGCCGAGTCGGACTTCACCACCACCTCGTCGACGTCGATGCGCGGCTCCCAGTCGATGAGCGCGTCCTCGACCCGCTTGGCGAGCGCGGCGATCGTCGTCGGGTTGACCGGCTCGAAGACGAAGTCCTCGAGGCCGGCGCCGAAGTCGGGCCGCATCAGGCGCTCGTTGCGGCGGGTGCCGAGGATGATGCGGATCGACTCGCGGATGTCCTCCTCGTAGGCGACGCTCGCCAGCGCGCCGCCGGCGGCGAGGCGCAGCGGAAAGGCCCAGCCGGTGCCGAGGAAGGCGCGGCTCGGATCGTGGGCGCGGCCGTTCACGTCCTCAACCTCCGATCAACACCGTCGGATGTCCGAGGATGATGGGGGCGCCGCAGCCCGACATGTCGCCCATGCGCACCGCCGGCCGCCCGCCGATGAGGACTGTCGCGCTCCCCTTGACCATCGGCGACGGCGGGTGCGGCCCGGCCAGGGGCGGCATGGCGCAGGTGTGGAGGTCGCCGAGCACGGCGGCGGGCAGGCCGCCGATGAGCACGGTGGGCACGCCGGGGCCGGAGATCATCCCTGGGTGTCCGCTGGGATCGGTGACGCGCGCGGCGAACGGCATGCGATGGGCTCCCCGCCGACCTCAGTTGATCTTCACCAGCGGCGCGGTGACGTTGCAGACGCCGCCCGATTGCACGTTGGTGGCGGCGGCGCCGTTGATCGTCACGTTGGGCGCCGTCAGGTTGATGGCGGCGGTGCCGACCAGGTTGACGTTGGCGCCGGTGACGGTGACGCCGTCCGGCGTCATGTTGACGATGCTGGTGCCGGCGGTGATCTGGATGCCGGCGGGCGACATCAGGATGGTGTTGCCGGTCGCCGTCTGGATGGTGATCGAGGGCGGCAGCTCGGTGATCATGATCATGTTGCCGGTGAGCGTCTTGAGCATGCGGACCTGCGGCAGCGGCGAGGGCAGCGGCGGCGGCGAGGTGGCGGTCCACAGGCTGCCGATGACGTAGGGCGCGGTCATGTCGCCGTGCTCGAAGGCGACCAGCACCTCGTCGCCGATGTTGGGGATGAAGTAGTGGCCGCTGGCGATGCCGGCCATGGGGACGGCGACGCGCGCCCAGGACGAAATCTCGGCGGGATCGACGAACGGCAGCTGCACCTGGACGCGGCCGAGGAACATCGGGTCGGCCACGTTGATCACCGTTCCGGTGACGACGCCGTAGAAGCGGTCGTCGCGGTCCGCCGCCCGCTCGGCCATCTCGGTGAGCGTCTCTTCGATCACGGCAGGATCTCCTTGAAGACCTCGAAGCTCGTCTTGTAGCCGCTGCCGTCGAGCGAGTGGGTGGCGCTCTTGACGCGGTAGTCGCCGCTGAAGTCCGGGCCGAGCCCTTCCAGGCGCACGATGGCCCCGGCGCGGATGCGCGGGTCGCCGATCGCCGAGCCGCTGCCGGTCAGGCGGTTGTTCAGCTTCTGGCGCAGCTTGTGGTAGATGACGAGGGCGTTGGCGGCCAGGTCGAGGGGCGTGCGGATCGGCCGATCGATCGTCACGTCGCCGGCCCCGGTGAAGGCGACCGCGGCCGCTCCGCCGCCCGGGAAGACGGAGATGCCGACGGCCTCGCGGTCGAAGTCCCAGAACACCGAGACCGAGAAGGTGAACGGGATCTCGCGCAAGGTGAAGCGCATGGTGACCGCCGCCACCTGGCCGACGGTGCTCACCTTCGGCGAGAAGTCGAGCAGCGATTGGCCCCAGGTCAACGCCAGCCGCGGCTCCTGCTCCTTGATGAAGCGGGAGAGGTAGAGGACGTCGCCTTCCACCCAGAAGTCGGCGTCGTACTGCATGGCGATCCGCTGCAAGAACACCAAGTCGCTCTCGGCGCCCTGGCGCATTCCAGCCGAGCCGGCGGGGACGATGCCGAGCGCGAACTTGAGCACGGAGGCCGCGGCGACCGCCGGGTCGATGGCGGGGATCAGCAGGTTCTCGGCGGCGAGGACGGCGGCCACGATGGCGTCGGGAATGAAGCCGAAGGTGCGGGCGCGCTTGCCCTCCGCGAGCCGCTGCAGGCGGTCGTGCGCCACCAGGCTCAGCGTCGGCATGCCGCCGTTGGGGAAGCTCGCCTGCACGCCGGTGACGTCGCCGACGAACACGTCCTCGAGCGGATCGGGCGCGTAGCCGATCGCCAGCTCGAGCGAGTTGTCGACGTCGAAGGTGCCGTCGGGCGCCGCGTCGGCGACGCGGAGGGGACCGATCTTGATGCCGGTGGGCGGGCTGAAGCCGAGGCCGCGGATGTGGCGCTGCAGCCAGCGCAGGTCGGGGTTGGCGAAGCCCACCTCGACGCGGTCGGCGGCGTTGCGGCCGTCCTGGTAGCGCACGCTGGTCACCGTCGAGCGCACGGCCGCCGGCAGCTCGCTGCCGTTGATGCGCAGCCGGTACTCGGGCGCGTAGGCGGGGAAGAGCGCGGTCACCGCAGCACCTCGCCGTTTTCCGGATCTAGGAAGGGCAGCGGCGGGACGAGCAGCGTGCGGCCCGTCACCAGCGCCCGCGGATCGTCGAGGCCGTTCTCGATGGCGATCGGCCGCCACGCCGTGGGGTCCTGGTAGAAGCGGCCGGCGATGGCGGAGAGCGTCTCGCCCTGCACCACCGCGTGCGCCTTGCTGAAGCTCGCCGTCTGCCGCCGCACCTCGCGGTTCTCGCGGCCCGGATCGACGTATTCCTGGAAGCTGACGGTGAGCCGCGCCCGCGCCGGCCGGCCGTCCTCGAAGAAGAGGATGTACTTCTGGCTCGCCCGCGCCAGCACGCAGCGGAACTGCAGCGACGCCCAGGCCACCCGCAGCACCGGCGGCGCGTGCAGCTCGGGGTCGATGTCGAGCAGGCCGACGATGGTCTGCGTCACCTCGCGCACGTCGCGGTGCTGCTCGAAGGTGTCGAAGAAGAGCTCCATCTCGAGCGTGCGCAAGTTGCCGTGCACGAACTGCAAGAGCGGCGAGGAGAGCCCCGGCACCGCCTGCGAGGCGAAATTGTTCTCGCGGCTGAGCGTGTACTCCTCGGGGTTGAACATCACCTCGAAGAAGCGCCCCGTGTGCTCGATCGTGATGCGTGCCCTGGCGAGTCCCATGCTCGGCGACCTCCTCGGATCAGGACCCGGTGCGCTCGCGCCAGGCGAGGAGGCGGTGATCGATCTGCTGCAGGACGCGGTCGGCCACGGCATCGACGCTGATCGGCGGCGGCGGCGCGGCCGGGAAGGCGGACACCGGGTCGGTCCATCGCGTCGGAACGGCGCGCGCGCCGCGCGGCGCAGCGGCGGCATCGCCGCTCTCGCGGGCGGCGGCAGCCGCATGTCGCGCCAGCAGCCGGGGCGCCGCGGGCACCAGCCCCGCCTCCACGCGCCGCGCCTTCTCGGCGAGGCGCCGCGCCAGCTGCGGACGGGCCGCCGTCGCGTGCTCCCGGCGCACCGCCGATGCGGTGCCGAGCGCGCGCTCCGGCTCGCGCAACCGCTGCAGCACCAGCTGGAGCGGCGGCAGCAGGGCGGGCGCGGCGGCTCGCGCAACGATCCCGCGGCCCGGCGTCGACGCCCCGGCCACAGCCGCCTCGCGTTGCGCCGCGAGCACCATCGACGCCGGCGCCGGTGCGGCCGGCGCCGGCCGCTCGCCCGCGAGCACACGCTCGAGCGTCGTCCGCTCGCTGCGCACCGTCGTGCGCTGGTGGTGAACCTCCCGCACGGTACCGCGTTGCCAGTGCGTCGCCCGCAGCAGCGGTTGAATGGCGAGGCGGATCTGCGGCAGGAGCGTCCGCGAGGCGAGCAGCCAGCGCTCGCCCACGCCGCTGAGCGGCCGTGCGAGCACGCGTGCCGGCCCTCCCGGCCGCGCCGCTCGCCGCAGGTGGCGGCCGAGGAGGTCCTCCACCCACCGCTGCCAGCGGCTCGCGGGCGAGGCCGACGACCGGCGCCACCCTCGCCGCCGCGAGAGCGTCGCCGTCCACCTCATCACTCGACGCGCGTCCGTCATGGTGCCGCCGTCTCCACTGCCGTCAGTCGCCGTTGAGGCGTTGGTTGATCGCCGAGATCTCCTGCACCCACCGCCGCCGATCCCCGTGCTCGAGCTCGAGGATCCGCTCGAGCGGCCAGTGGAAGTGAAAAGCCACGAAAGCTACCTCCTCGTAGAGCGGAGCGAGGGGGTAGCCTAGGACCCCCCCGCGCCGTTCATCTCCACCTCGAAATGCGCCGCACACTGCGGACAGACCGCTTGCAGGGCGGGCTTGCCGTCGTGGTTGATGCGGTTGTAGAGCTCCTGCAAGTAGGCGAGGTCGGCGGCGTAGAGGCTCTCGATCACCTTGGGGTTTACCTGCCCGAGCGCGCCCAGCCGGGTGACGACGCGCGACAGCAGGATGAGGATCAGATACGCCTCGTTGCTCTGCACGCGCGGGTCCTTGAGCGGCAGGATCTCGTCGCCTGCGGTGGCCAGGCGCATCACCCCCTCGCGGTGGAGGTTGCCTTCGCCGTCGACGTAGCCGAGCGGCAGCGTGAAGTCGTATTCGGTCTGCAGCATGGCGTCCTCCTCGGTCTAGGACCTAGGCCCGCACCAGCCCTTCGTGGGCGAGCTCGAGGGTCTCGATCGAGACGTCGTTGCCTTCGGCGTTGAAGCTCGGACCGGTCCACTTGGCGGGCCAGGCGCGGACGAAGTTCCAGCGCACCTTCTCCTGGCCGGCGCGGTCGAGCAGCACGATCGAGCCGTTCTTGCGCTGCGCCGCCGGGTCGCCGGTCACCCACTGGCGATGCCAGTCGTAGAGGTCGTGGTCGTCGGTGGTGCCCCACTTGAGGGTGATGTTCGAGTACTTGGTCATCGCCGGCAGCTTGCGCAGGGTGGTGTTCTCGCCCCCCTCGCGGTGCTCGACGACGTCGATCGACGAGTCGAAGCCGCTAGCCTCCTGGAAGGCGGCGCGCGTGATGCCGTCGATCTCGACGCGGAAGTTGTAATTGCCGTACGGGTCGACCAATAGCCCAGTCGGAGGCATGTCGGTTGCTCCTTTGGTTTCCGCTCAGCCTTCGGTGACTTCCGCGCCGCCGTCCCACAGGCCGATGCGGACGACGATGAACTCCGCCGGCCGCACCGGGGCGACGGCGATCTCGATGTAGAGCTGTCCGAGCGCCCGCGTCGACGGCGGGTTGAGCGCCTCGTCGATGCGCACGTAGAAAGCTTCCTCGGCCTTGGCGCCGAACAGCGCGCCGTCGCGCCAGACGCGGGTCAAGAACTCGCCGATGGTGCGCTTGAGCTTGCCCCACAGCGCCAGGTTGTTGGGCTCGAAGACGGCGAAGCGGATGCCCTCCTCGATCGACTCCTCGATGTAGAGCAGCAGGCGCCGCACGTTGACGTAGATCCAGTCGTTGACGTCGGGGTCGACCGTCGTGCGCGCGCCCCAGACGACCACCGTGCTCGAGCCCTGGAACACGCGCAGCACGTTGACGCCCAGGAGGTTGAGCGGCCCCTGCTGGCCGTCGCTGAGCCGGCGCTCGAGGCCGAGCACCCCGCGCACGTCGGTGTTGGCCGGGGCCTTGTGCACGCCGCGCTCGCCGTCGGTGCGCGCGTAGACGCCGGCGAGGTGGCCCGAGGGCGGGATGAGCATGGTGGCCGGCGGTACCACCGCGCTCAGCGGATCGCGCACCTCGAGCCACGGGTAGTAGAGCGCCGCGAAGCCGCTCGGGGACTCGACGGTGGCGCGCTGGTCCTCGACGCTGCCCGGTCCGGAAGGCGGCGCGCCGCGGCGCGAATCGAGGATCGCGAAGCGGTCCTTCAAGTCGACGCAGTGCTGGATCATCGCCTGCTGGATGGCGATGCGGTCCGCATGGTCGGCGGCGTCGGGGATGCAGACGAGGTTGACGTCGTCTATGTTGCGCAGGGCCGCGAGGCCTGCTTCGAAGTTGGCGAGGGCGACGCCGCCGGCGTTGTCGTCCTGCCCGGCGACGGTGATCGGCACGTTGGCGGCTGGATTGATCAGCCGGCCCGGGAAGCCGGCCGTCGTCGGCGGCGCCGCCGGCGGCAGGATGCGCACGCGGTCGGAGGTCACCGCGGCGAGGACATAGCCGGGGTGCAGCGGATCGAGCGACAGGTTGTCGAAGCTCTGCACCGCGCTCGCCGGCGGCGTGACGAGGAGGCGGAACTCCTGCGAGGTGAGCGTCGGTACGTCGGCCGCCGCCGCTGGCGCCAGGCTGAAGGTGTTGGCCCGCGCCGGCGAGGAGGCGAAGGTGACGAAGCCGGCGGCGTCGACGCTCTCGACGATCGCGTGGTCGGTGACGTCGGCGGCGTCGGCCGCGTCGCGGCCGTCGATGAGCACCACGCTGCCCGGCGACAGACCGGCGGTGTTCACCATCCGGACGCTGGACTGCGACGGCAAGAGG
Source organism: Thermoanaerobaculia bacterium (assembly GCA_036005845.1). Classification (GTDB taxonomy): domain Bacteria; phylum Acidobacteriota; class Thermoanaerobaculia; order Multivoradales; family JAIOJS01; genus DASYQD01. The sequence continues at coordinate 66,510 of DASYQD010000060.1, forward strand.
TGGGCGATACGGATGGTCTCGCCGCTGACGAGGTTGTTGATCGGCGCGCTGAGGGTCAGGGTGTTGCCGCTGATCGCGGTGATGGTGGCGCGGTCGTTGGTCTGCACCGGGAGGTTCTCCGCCACCACGTCGCCGACGCGGAACGGGTTGGGCCCGGCGACCAGCGTCACCGTGATGCCGCTCACGTTCTGCGTCACGGCGCTGCCGGTCGCCACGGCAGGTCCGGGACTGCCGGTGGCGTGCGCCTCCTGGACGGCGATCGTGATGAGGTCCCCGGCCACGCCTTCGGTTTGCGCCTGGATGCCGAAAGCCACCTGGTTGTCGCGGTTCGCGACGTCCCAGGTGGTGGCGCGGGCGGTGCCGACGCGCACCACGTAGGCCTGGCGGCCGCCGTTGAGGAAGAACCCCCGCACCGCTTGAGCCAGGTAGAACCGCCGCGGCGAGGTGATGAACGGGTCGAGCGTCCCGTCCGTGTGCGTCGCCGCGTAGAGGCTCAGGAACTCCTCGTAGCTGCTGATCCGCCTGGGCTCGAGGAGCGGCCCGCGCCGCGCCGGCCCGACGAAGGCCGCCGTGCTGGTGCCGACGCCGGCGATCACTCCGGGACCGGTCTGCTCCTCGATGTAGACGCCGGGGGTGTCATACGTGGGCATCAGAGTTCCTCCTGTCTAGATCTCTTGGTCGTATCCGCCGGCGGCGGACGGGACCTGGATGTTGCGGGTGACCTCGGCGAAGCCGGGGGCACGAATGCGCAGCACGTAAGGGCCCGCGGCGAGCTCGGCGAAGGTGAAGCGGCCCGCGGCGTCGGTCTCGGCGGTCTGCAGCGGCAGGTTGCCGGGCGTCTCCAGCCGCACCCAGGCGCCGGCCACCGGCTGCGGCGGCGCTCCGCTGCGCAGGTGGCCGCCGATCTGGATCCACACCTCGGCGGCCGCCGCGCTGCCGCTCTGGCGGTACTCGGTGATGCGGGTGGTGACGAGCGGACCCGAGAGCTGCTGCTCGTAGATCAACGGCAGCGTCACCGTGAGGTTCACCGCCGGCTTCCACCGCCAGTCGACGGTGCTCCAGAAGTCCGACATCTGCGGCACGCCTTCCGCCATCAACACGATGCTGGGCAGCTCGACGTCGGCGATGGCGGCCGGGAAGCCGCCCGGCAGCGGCGCCGGCGCGTAGATGCGGCGCGGCACCATCGGCTCGGCGTTGGTGAGCACGGCGGCGACCTGGTAGAGCAGCGCGTGCTCGTCGAGCACCGGCTCGACGAGCGGCGACGGCACGATCGGGCTCCACGCGGTGATCAGGTAGTGGCAGTCGAGCCGCCGCGGCGTCCGCGTGTCGTAGGCGCCGCCGTTTCTGTACTCCCGCTCGCGCTCGTTGGAGCGCAGCTTGCGGTTCTCGGTGAGCGCGATCAGGTAGACGTTGAGAGCGATGCCGGCGAGGGTGCCGACGTGGTTGCGCCAGTCCTGGTCGGGCGGCTGGAAGCCGACTTGGTCGACCGCGGTGAGCTCCACGATGCGGTCGATCAAGAGATGCCGCAGCAGGTTGTCGAGGTGGGCGATCACGGCGTCGCCTCGACGTCCGCGATCGTCTTGCCCATCTTCTGGTACTCGCGGCGGGTGGCGCGCAGCAGGTGGGACTGCCGCACGCGACCGCCCTCGGCGGCGGCGAGGAAGGCGGCGGCGAGCACGATGTTGCGGATGTTGCCGCCGGCCAGCCGGAACTCGCGCGCCAGCGCGGCGAAGTCGACGTCGGCGTCGAGCGGCGCCTCGGCGGGCCAGGCGCCCTCCCAGATCCGCCGCCGGCTCTCCTCGTCGGGGAACGGGAAGTGGACGGTGAAGGCGAGGCGGCGCAGGAAGGCCTGGTCAACGTGCTGCCGCAGGTTGGAGGCGAGGATGGCGATCCCTTCGTACTCCTCCATCTTCTGCAGCAGGTAGCTCACCTCGACGTTGGCGTAGCGGTCGTGCGAGTCGCGCACTTCGGAGCGCTTGCCGAAGAGCGCGTCGGCCTCGTCGAAGAAGAGGATGGAGTTGGAGCTCTCGGCGGCGGCGAAGACGCGGTCGAGGTTCTTCTCGGTCTCGCCGATGTACTTGCTCACCATCTGCGAGAGGTCGATCTTGTAGAGGTCCAGCCCGAGCTCGTGGGCGACCACCTCGGCGGCCATCGTCTTGCCGGTCCCGGGCGGGCCCGAGAAGAGGGCGTTGAGCCCCTTGCCGAGCGACATCCGGCGGCCGAAGCCCCAGGCGCCGAAGACGACGTGGCGGTGCCCGGCCTGGTCGCAGATCTCACGCAGCTGCGTCAGCTGGTCCGGCGGCAGGACGATCTGCTGCCAGGCCAAGCCCGGCTCGATCTTGCGCGCCATCTTGGAGAGCTTGAGCCCGGCCTGGGCGCGGCAGGCGGCGGCGAGGTCGTCGGCGGTGACCGCGCCGTCGGCGGGCGAGCGCCAGCGCGCCAGGCTGCCGGCGAGCGCCACCGCGTCGCGGATCTGGCCCGGCGTCAGCCGGAAGCGGCTGGCGAGGGCGCCGGCGTCGACCGGGGATGCGAGCGGCTCGGCTCGCAGCCGCTCTTCCCACACCGCGAGCGCGGTCGCGGCGTCGGGGGGGCCGAGCCCGACCTCGACGAAACCATCGAGGCTGGCAAGCGCGCCGGCGGGGCTCCACGGGCGCTCGCCGAGCAGGATGGTCAGGCGCGAGGAGGCTTGCACCGCCGCGAGCAGCCCGCGCAGCTTCTCGCGCGGCGGCGCTTGACCTTGCTCCTCCGCGAAGAGGCGGTCGAAGGCGCGCAGACAGAGCGCGGCCGGTTGCAGCACCGCTTCGCGCGCCACCAGCCAGGCCGTCTCCTCGAAGGGCCGCGGCTCGCCGAGCATGCGCTCGACGTCGGCGACGAGGAGGGGCAGGCCGAGGTCGGCGCAGACCGCCTGGGCCACCGCCAGCTTCTCGGCGCCGTACGGGCCGTGCAGGTAGATGACGAGGCTCGCGGGTTCGGCGGCGCCGAGGCGCTCGCGGACGAGCGCGCCGAGCCGTTCGCGCAGGTCTCTGCAGGCGAGAACCTCCGGCGCGGCGCCAGGCATGAGCAGCTCGGCGACCTCCTGAACGGCGGGCGCGATCGTCGCCGAGCCGAGCAGGAAGGAGGCGATGCGGTCCTCGAGCTTGAGCGAGCGCGAGAGCAGGCCGGAGGGCCCGCCGTTGCCGTCGACCTGGAGCAGCCGCCCTTGGCAGAGCGCGGCCCGTGGCTCGAAGGCGGCGCGGGCAGCGAAGGCCTCCTCGGGCGAGCCGCAGAGGAGCTCGAGGACGAGCCCCACGGTTGGCTTCCTGCGGGTGACGTCGTCCTGGAGGAAGGCGTAGAGCTTCTCGTACTTGCGGTCGACCTCCGGCGCCAGGCAGATGAGCAGGCAGCGCTCCTCGAAGGGGCCGAGCCGGAAGATGCGGGAGAGGCGCGGCAGCGTGAGCTCGGCGCCGGCGCGGGCGCTGGCGTCACGGCGGCGGGCGATGCGCAATGCCTGCTCGTCGAGAGCGGCGGCGACGGTGGCCGGCAGGCGCGCATCGCCGGCTTCGCGCCGGCCGGCGGTTGACGGCAAGCCGCTTGCGGCGAGCAGCCTGAGCACCTCCTGCTCCGAGATCACGAGACCGCGGAAGGGCTCAAGCGGGTCGTCGACTGCGGCGCCGCGGCGGTCGAGCAGGTGCAGGTGGAGCAGGTGGTCGAGCCATCGCAGCTCCTCGCCCAGGTGCTCCCAGCTCGACGCGTAGGGCCCTGGGGCTCCGACGTTGGGCGGCGCGGCGGAAGCGATCACGAGCCTCCACCGAGCAGCGACCGGACCGCCGCGGCCCGCGCCGGATTGAGGCGATAGCGAACGCCCGAGCCGGCGGCTTGCGCCGCGACGAGCCAGCCGTCGATCACCAACCTCGCAAGCGCCTGCTCGACGGCGGCCGACTGGTCGCGGATCTCGCGCTCCAGGAGCCACCAGGTGGCGATGCCCTCGGGCGTGTCGGTCGCCTCCGGGTTCTCCGCCAGGTAGGAAAGGACGCGCAGCGAGATCTCGTCCATCACTCACGGTCGTGCATTGGTCGGGGGCGCCGAAGAGCAACGCCAGTGCCACGCCGAAAGGCCGCGAAACACCGCGGTTCGCACCCTTTCCTAGGATGTTTCCGTCCTCCGCGCAGCGACGTAGCGCTGCGTGGTCGGCAGCGGCAACCCTCGTGCTCGCCGGCGTTTGCCGGCCAGGACCATTTCGTCCTACAGGCGCGTGGGTTTCGCCACGGCGTCGCCGCCGCGGAAGCTGCGCGCGTCGATCCCGTGCTTGCGCAGGAGCTCCCAGAAGGCGCGGCGGTTCTTGTCGGCGGCGCGCGCGGCGCGGCTGATGTTGCCCTGGTGGGTGACCAGCAGCTCGCGCACGTAGCTGGCCTCGAACCTGGCGACCGCGCGTGCCTTGGCGCGCCGGAAGCTCTCGGCGTCGGTGGGTACGCAGTCGGCGGTCCGCGGCAGCATCACGTGGCGCTCGCAGATCAGCTCTTCGTCCGCGCAGAGAACGGCGGCGCGCTCGATGGCGTGCTCGAGCTCGCGGACGTTGCCGGGCCAGTCGTGGTCGAGCAGCGCCTGCAGGGCGCGCGGCGACAGCTCCGCCGGGCGCGCGGCGACGGCGTGCTTGCACAGGAAATGGCGGGCGAGCCGCGGGATGTCGTCGCGGCGCTCGCGCAGCGGTGGCAGATGGAGCGGGATGACGTGCAGCCGGTAGTAGAGGTCCTGGCGCAGCCGGCCGTCGCGCACCGCGCCCTCGAGGTCGCCGTTGCCGGCGGCGAGGATGCGCACGTCCGCTCGCTGCACCCGCGTCGAGCCGAGCGGCCGAAACTCCTTGTCCTGGAGGAAACGCAGGAGCTTGACCTGGGCGAGCAGGGGGAGCGCGTCGATCTCGTCGAGCAGCAGCGTGCCGCCTTCCGCTTCCTGGACGACGCCCGCCTGCGCGGTGAAGGCGCCGGTGTACGCCGAGCGCTCGTGACCGAAGAGCTCGTTCTCTACCAGCTCGGCCGGCACGGCGCCGCAGTTGACCGCGAGGAAAGGTTTCTTCGCGCGCGGGCTCAGGTAGTGGATGGCACGCGCGACGAGCTCCTTGCCGGTGCCGGTCTCGCCGCAGATGAGCACACTCGCGTCGCAGCGCGCGACGAGGGGGATCTTCTCGATGACGGCGACGAAAGAGGGGCTTTCGCCGAGCAGGTGGCGCAGCCCGAGCACTTCACGGAGCTTGCCGACACCGGCGCCGGCGCCGGGGCCGCGGGCCCGCCCGACCAGCCGGCAGACGCGGGGCAGGACGTCCCAGGCCCGCAAGGGAGCCGAGATGAAGTCGTGCACGCCGAGCTCGAGGAGGCGGAGGATGTCTCCCGGCTCGCCGCCGGCGGTGACGGCGACGATGGGCGCCTCGGGAGCGTGCCGCCGCACCGAGCGGAGCAGGGATTCCGGCGCCGCCATCACGGCGGCCGGAAGGACGAGGAGGATCGCGGCCGGGCATGGCGACGCCACCGGCCCGGTGAGGTCTTGCGGCTCGATCTGCTCGCGTCTCGGCAGCTGTCGCAGCTCGACGTGCTCGCCGATGGACTCGAGGATCCCCCGCAGCTCACCCCCGAGATTGGAAACAGAATCGAAGTCCAAGATCAGCATTGCCGACACCTGCCGCCGCTGTGGCCGGCGGCGATCGCTCGGGTCGCGACAGGTTCTTCGCCGCCCGCGCCTGCTTTCTGACAGCGGGCGGCGCGACATGAGCTGGCGCCCTTCGCGCGCCTCATCGGGGCAGGGCGGCTAAGATCCTCGGCCGCGGAGGGGTGGCTGAGCGGTCGAAAGCGGCGGTCTTGAAAACCGCTGGCCCTTCGCGGGGCCCGTGGGTTCGAATCCCACCCCCTCCGCCAATGCCTGTGGCAAGGTCCCAAGTCCTCCCCCGCCTCCCTCACCACGGGCTGTCTGTGCGATTGCGCGGCATCGGACGGGTCCGATACCAAGACGGCCTCGACGGCGAGATGCAGCCGGTGATCTCTTAGACGGACGCGATAGGCACGTTTCCCCCGGCAAGCCGAGGAGGCGCTCATTCCACGACGTCCGCGCAGCGGCGGGACGGGCGGTAGGGGGGTGCCTCCGCGCATTCGCGGTACTCTGCCCGGGTGCGTGCCGCCGAGTGGGAGTTCCGGCACCGGTTCTGGGTGTACTTCGCGATCTTCGGCGTCGCTTTCAGTTGCTACACGTTCGATCACGTGAACGCCGCGACGTGGTCGGTACGCGTCGTTCGCGACTTGCATGACGCGCGGCTGGTGCCGCTCGCGCCGCTGCGCGCCGTGCTTTTCGCTGCCGGCGGCGTCGCCGTGCTCGCGGCTTGGTTGCGTACTTGGGCCGCCGCTTACCTGCACACCGAGGTCGTTCACGACGCTTCGCTGCATGCCGATCGTCTCGTCGCCGACGGGCCGTATCGCCACCTGCGCAATCCTCTCTACCTCGGCATCCTGCTCGCCGGCGTCGGCCTGGCGGCGCTGGCGAGCCGCACGGGCGCCGTCGTGCTGCTCGTCGGGCTCACGGTGTTCACGCTGCGGCTGATCGGCCGCGAGGAGGCGGCGCTCGACGCAGCCGGCGGCGAGAGATACCGCGCTTTCAAGGCCGCGGTGCCCAGTCTGCTGCCGTCGTGGCGACCGCGGTTGCCTCCGGGCGGCGTGCGGCCGCAATGGGGGCAGGCACTCCTCGGCGAGACGTTTTTCTGGGCGCTCGCGGCGGCGATCCTCGTCTTCGCCTGGACGTTGCGCATCGCGGTCTTCTACTGGGTGCTCGGCGCCGCCTTCCTCTTCCGCGGCGTGCTGGCGATGCTCTGGTGGCGGCGCAGCGGCCGCGGCTCGGCAGGTTCGTGAGCACGCCGCGCACGCCGCGCGGCGCTGGTAACGTCGCCGCCGCGATGACCGAGCCGCCGCTCACGCTCGAGGTGCTGCCGGGCCTCCTCGCCGTCTGTCGCCTCGGTCCGTCGCAGGCGGTGCCGGAGTGGGTGCTGCGGCTGCCGTTCTGGTCGATCACGCGCACCGAAGACGAGGTTTCGATCGTGCTGCCCGAGGCGCTCGCCG